>DATMOB010000163.1:0-26153 GCA_035568455.1 Granulicella sp. | reverse complement strand
AGAGGTGACGAAGAGGACTTGATGCTGTCGAGCAGCCGCTTCGCCGGCCGTCCCTCGCGGGACGGCCTCTGCCGACCGGAAGAAAGAACTGCTGCTTCGCTAGGAGGGGATCGGAACGACCGACTTTCACGCATGATAATGTCCTTTATCATGCGCGAAAGCAGCACTCCGGTTCCTCGTGCCTGTGCGCTACCGCCTTGCCGGTTCTCGGACCGGAATCGTGTTTGAGTTAGGAAACGGCGGGTGGCTCACCCAGGGCGGCACCATCCCCAACGTATCCTTGCCCTCGACGGAAGTCTCTGGGCGTCACGTTCACGACTCGCTTGAACGCTTTGCTGAACGCGGCATCGGAGTCGTAGCCGACAGCCCTTGCGACGTCGATCAATTTTCGGTCACCTTTCTGTAACAAAGCTGCGGCCTTCTGCATTCTCCAACTGGTCAGGTACTCCAGTGGAGTCTCCCCAACCAATTGCTTGAAACGCAATGCAAAAGCGGAACGAGACATTCCACATGCCGCAGCCAGCGTTTCGACAGTCCAGAGGGTGTCAACTTTCTCGTGCATGGATTTCAGAGCTACACCAATTTGCGGATCGAAGATGGCTCGCAGCAAGCCATTGTTGCAGCCTTCCGATCGCGAAGCGATGTGGGCACGCAGACACTGTATGAACAAGACATCTGCCAGACGGTTGACAACGAGATCCGACCCAGGCATCGGCTCCGCCATCTCAGACGCAAGCATATTCACCGTCGTGCGCAATGCCAGAGTCTGCGGTTGATCGGCCTTAACCAATATGAGAGGAGGAAGCAAACGCGTAAGCGGCTTCAAGCTGGTCGCACCGAATCTGAACCATCCCGAAATGATTGTGGTCGGCGCTCCTCCGCCACCGTAGTGGATGAGCTTACTTCCGTCCTTCGGTGCAACGTCACAGAAGCTTCGGGTACGGGTCCGCGGATTGTCCCGGAGCGCGTATGAGATCCCTGATGCAAGCAGGAAGCAATCGCCGCCGGCGAGGGGCAGCGCCTCCGACATGCCTCCTACGCTGAGCCAGCAGTTGCCGCGTGTCACCATTCCGAAATGTGCGAACTGGAATGTCGACCGTGCAGCAGAGTGTTCTCTGCCTTTCTCTTCGGCATCTGCTCCTGATTTCAGTCCCCAGGGTGCAGTAGCTTCCAGTCTGGCGTATACCACGCTGACGATTTGCAGGCTCTGAAAGAGATCGGTAATCGGTTCCACTCTAAAGCCTCCAATTAGACAGTCAGACAAATTATCTGGACGGAAAGCCTGTTCAAGTCCAATAGCATGGACATCTAGAAGTTTAGATGAATCTTGATGACGAGGAGCCTCAAATGAAATTGCTGCAAGTCGATTCCAGCGCCAGAGCAAGTTCCGTGACCCGGCGACTCACTGCCAAATTTACGGAAGAATGGAGAAAGAATCACCCGGATGGCGAAGTCATCCAGCGAGACCTCTCCGCAACAGCACTTCCACTGATTACGGATGACTGGCTCGCAACCCACCTCGAAGAATCGAAACTAACGCCGGCGCAGCGCGCGTATCTTTCGACCTCGGATGAGCTAATCGAAGAGCTCCAGGCGGCGGACACGGTTGTCATCGGCGCGCCCATGTACAACGCATCGATCCCGTCGCCCCTGAAAGCATGGATCGATCAGATTGTGCGGCTCGGGAAGACGGTTGGCTACGGGCCAAACGGCCCGCAAGGCCTTCTCGCACGAAAGAAAGTTGTCGTCATCACCTCTCGTGGAGCTTCCTATGAAAAGGGCACTGCGCGGGAAGCCTTCGATTTTCAGGAACCCTACCTGCTCCACATTCTGGCTCTCATCGGACTCACCGACGTGACGTTCATTCACGCCGAGAACCAGGGTCGCGAGGAGGCCGCTCTTTTCGTTGCCGCCGCTGAAGAACGTATTGGCGAAATCGCCCTTGGCCAAGACGAGCAAGTGATCGCTCACTGAGTGTAGCTTTTTGAGATTATTTGTCGCACTTCTTTATTGCGGAAACGAACCTTGGCTTCGCCGAGCCGTTCCATGATGCTGAGCACGTCGCGTAGTGATCGGGATAGCCGGTCGAGTTTCCAGACGACCAGGATGTCGCCGGCACGGAGCTGATCGAGCAGGCGCTGGAGTTCGGGGCGGTCCCACCGACCGCCGGATGCTTTCTCGCGGAAGATCTTCTCACAACCGGCCGATTTCAGCGCGGCGGTCTGGGCAGCGGTGTCCTGTTCTGTGGTGGAGACTCTTGCATAGCCGATGAGCATTGCATAAAGTAAGCATCCCCGCGCGCAGCGCTCCCTCCGAGCGGCTAGCTCCTCCTCTCTACCGCCAGCGCCACCGAGTTCCCTCCACCAAGACACAGCGCTGCCACACCCTTCCTCGCATCCCGTCGCAGCATCTCGTGAATCAGCGTCACCAGAACGCGCGCCCCGCTCGCTCCGATCGGATGCCCGAGCGCCACCGCACCGCCGTTCACGTTCACCCGCTCGAGCCCCAGCCCCAGCTCGCGCGTCACACCCAGCGCCTGCACGCTGAACGCCTCGTTCAACTCGAACAGGTCCACGTCCTCGAGCGACCAGCCCGCCCGCTCGAGCACCCGCTCGACGCCGATCACCGGAGCCAGCATCACCCAGCGCGGCGCCACTCCGCTCATCGCCTGGGCGCGAATCCTCACCAGCGGCCTGAGCCCCATCGCCGCCGCGCGCTCGGCCGACATCACCACCAGCGCCGCCGCCGCATCGTTCAACCCCGGAGCGTTGCCCGCCGTCACTGTTCCATCTTTCTTAAACGCCGGCCGCAGCGCCGCCAGAGCAGCCATCGCCGCCGCTGGATCATCGACCGCCTCCTCGCGCACGCTCTCATCGCGCGCGACCAACAGCGGCTCGCCGCCCCTCTTCTTCAACGGCAGCGCGACCGGCACCACCTCCGCATCGAACCGGCCCTCTCGCCACGCGACCGTTGCTCTCCGGTGCGACTCGAGCGCAAACGCATCCTGCTGCTCGCGGGTGATCGCGTGCTTCTCCGCGACCAGCTCTCCGGTCATGCCCATATGCTGGTCGTCGCACGCGCACCACAGACCGTCCTTGATCATCGAGTCCACCACCGCCGCGTCGCCCAAGCGCAGGCCGCGCCGCGCTCCCGGCAGAAGATACGGCGCATTCGACATCGACTCCATCCCGCCCGCCACTACGATCTCCGCCGCGCCCGTCGCAATCGCCTGCGCCGCAAGCGCGACTGCCTTCAACCCCGAGCCGCAGACCATGTTCACGGTTAGCGCCGCCACCGTATCCGCAAGGCCGCCCTGCAGCGCCGCCTGCCGCGCCGGATTCTGTCCGAGCCCCGCCGGCAGCACGCATCCCATCACGCACTCCTCCACACTGGCCGGCTCGACGCCGGCACGCGCCACCGCCTTACTCACCACGATCGCGCCCAGCTCTACCGCCGTCATCTCCGACAGCGCCCCTTGAAACTTACCCACCGGTGTTCGTACCGCCGACACAATCACGACCTCGCGCTTCGCTTCATCTCGCATCATCCGATCCTCTACGATGCATCCGCATCGCGACGCGAAGTATACGGCGCGGAGGCTCGCGTTGGCACTCGCTCAGGCAGCAGTCCGACCGAAGTACTTCCTTTCCTCATGCGCAAGCCCGCACCCACAGCGGGATACCCAACAAAAAAAATCACACAACCTATCGATTTCTCTTGACACTGTTTTTCGCTAAATCTATACCTTCGTTAGCTGCAACGATTGTGTTGCAGCTCCAAAGCTTGATCGATAGGGAGAACAGGCAAATGGCAACCAAGAAAGCAGCCAAGAAGACGGCAAAAAAGGCAGCGGCAAAAAAGAAGTAAATCCAACAGGCAAACAGGCAAACGCAGATGGGGGGCGCTGAATTCAGCGCCCCCCGTCTGCGTTTGCCTGCATGAATCCAGCCTGTTTCTACTGCGATGCACCCGAGGGATGCGGCGCGTTCTTCGGCGTCGAAAGATAGCCCGACACCTTGTTCTTCTCGATCGAATTGACCACCAGCTCATACAGCACCGGGTCCTTGCCCGTGTAGAACTGCACCGGCTCATCGAGGCTGCGATCCTTCTTCTCGATGTTCCGATCGTCCGCGCTCACAATCAGGGTGTAGCGCGAGCGCTTCTCATCGACCTTCTTCGCCTGCAGCTTGATGGTCGCCAGCAGCGTCGGCTTCGCTCCCTTCTGCAGGGTGAACTCGTAGTAGTTGCGATCGCCACGATGCTTCAACTCCTCCAGCTCCGAATGATTCGTGGCGATCAAGCCGCTCATCACTCCCGCATCGCCCACCACGCGATTCAGCTGCGACTTGGTCGTCTCCAGATCGCTTTTGGTCGCCGCGACGTCCGTCTTCACGCCGCCCACATCCGTCTTCACACTGGCGACGTCGCTCGAGACCGCGCCAATCTGCTTGTTGGTTGCCGCCTGCTGCTTCTCCAGCCGCGCGCTCTCCGCACGCTGCGTTGCCAGAAGGGTCTGCGTCCTCAGCTCAATCTGCCGCTGCGTCATGCCGACGCTCTGTCCGAGCGTCTCGGAGGTCGCGCGCAGACGCGCATTGGTCGCATCGAGCCTCGCCTGCAGCTCTCCGCTCCTCTGCTCCTGCGCCGCCAGCTTCTGTTCCGTGGCCGCAAGGTGGTGCTGCAATCCGTAGCACCACACCAGCCCGCCAACCGCCGCCAGCAACGTGATCGCAACCGCGGCGATAAACGCGCCCGAGGCCGACCGCTGCTCTCCATACTCTGTCTCGCTCATCGTTCTCTCCTCCAGAATCTTCAAGTCTAACGACTGTTGCCAACCAACCCAAGATCTTTCAACGCCCTCGGCTACAGCAACCAGTTACGGACTGTCCTGCATACAGACTATAGACCTGTAAACTGATCCTATGTTGTACGCGGACATCTGCGTCGCCGGCGCCGGTATCATCGGGCTCTCTCTAGCGTTGGAACTCCACCGTCGCGGCGCCCGGGTCATCGTCGTCGAAGCCACCTTCCCGCTTCTTGAAGCCTCGACCGCCGCCGCCGGCATGCTCGCCGCCGAGGATCCCGAAAATCCCACCCAGCTGCTCGAGCTCTCCCGCCGCAGTCTCGCGCTCTACCCCCAGTTTCTCGCCCACATCGAACAACTGGGCGGACTCGCCGTCCCCTTCCAGACCAGCCTGACACTGCAGCAGCACAACCCGACACACCTGACTCAGGCCATCGCTTCTATAGACGACATAGATGCAGCCCTGCCCTCGGGCGTTGAGGAAAAATTCTCTCAACTCTTAGTCCCCCGCACCGCTCATCTCGATCGCTTCCAGCTCCTGCACGAACACTCCATCGATCCTCGCCAGCTCGCACCCGCTCTGCTCGCAGCCGTCCGCGCGACCGCCATCGAGATCCTCGCCGGCTCGCCTGTCCGCTCCACCCGTTCCACACCCTCCTCAATCCGCATCGAGACCGCAACCACCACCATTGAAGCCGCGCACTTCGTCGATTGCAGCGGCGCCTGGTCGAAGGATCGGAGCATCGATCCTGTCAGCCCGAGCGGAGACCAAGCGCAAATTCCCCCGCGCGAACCCTCCTTCTCCGTCATCCCCATCAAGGGCCAGATGCTCGCCGTCGCGATCCCGCCGCACCTTCCGCTCGATCTCACCCTGCGCACGCCACACTTCTATATCGTCCCGCGGCTGCTGGGCCCGAACGCTGGCCGCGCCATCATCGGTGCGACCGTCGAAGACGTTGGCTTCGACAAAACCGTGCACGCCTCCGCCATCGCCTCGCTGCACGCCGAGGCCGCAGCGCTCGTGCCGGCGCTGGCCGGCGCGCGAGTGCTCGAGACCTGGGCCGGACTGCGCCCGGCGACCGCCGATCGCCTGCCCCTGCTCGGCGCTCATCCCACGCAGGCGCGACACTTCGTCGCCGCCGGCCACTACCGCAATGGAATCCTGCTCGCCCCTGCCACCGCCCAGATGATGGCGGATCTGGTTCTCAACCAGCCGGACGATCGCCAGTCCGGCAATCCGTCTCTGGACCTCTCCGCCTTCTCGCCAGCCCGCTTCCTCCCCAGCGCCTCTCGTGCGCCCGGGCGTGAACCTCCCGTGCCGCACCTAAATCGCACAGCATCATCGATATTCGCACCAATCTTAGACAACGCTTTCGCCCCTGCGCTATAACGAATGGAGATTCAAGTACCTGGGCAGAACGTCCGATGGGTACCGTGGAGAGATCGAATGCCAAATGCAGTCGCACCCAAGGGCCTCGAGGGCATCGTCGCCACCACCTCCGCCATCTGCTTCATCGATGGCGAAGCCGGCGTCCTCTCCTATCGCGGCATCGACATCCATGAGCTCGCCCAGAAATCGACCTTCGAAGAGACTACCTATCTTCTCTGGTTCGGCGCGCTTCCCACCCAGGCCGAGCTCGGCGCCTTCACCGCCGAGCTCGCCGCCGCCCGTACCCTCGACGGGCACATCATCGACTTCCTCCGCAGGGTCCCCGTAGACGCCACGCCCATGGAGATCCTCCGCACGGCCGTCAGCCTGCTCTCCATCTACGACCCAGACGAGAAGAGCTCCACCCACGAGGCAAACGTCCGCAAGAGCTATCGCCTCACCTCGCAGATCGCCATGATCGTCGCCATCTTCGATCGCATTCGCAAGGGCAAGGCCATCGTCGAGGCCGACCGTTCGCTCTCCCACGCCGGCAACTTCCTCTGGATGCTCAACGGCGAGAAGCCCTCCGAGACCGCCACCCGCGCCCTCGACATCGCCCTCATCCTGCACGCCGACCACGAGCTCAACGCCAGCACCTTCGCCGCCCGCGTCATCGCCGCCACCCTGGCTGACATTCACTCCGCCATCACCGGCGCCATCGGCGCGCTCAAGGGACCGCTGCACGGCGGCGCCAACGAGGCGACCATGCGCCTGCTCTATGCCATCGACAAAGAGGGCGCCGACCCGGTCGAGTACGTCAAGCAGATGTTCGCGGAAAAGAAGAAGATCTCCGGCTTCGGCCACCGCGTTTACCACACCGAGGACCCCCGGGCCACCCACCTCCGCCGCATGTCCGAGGAGCTCGGCCGCGCCGCCGGCAGCACCAAGTGGTTCGACCTCTCGCGCAAGATCGAGCTCTTCGTTAAAGCCGAGAAGAAGCTCAACGCCAACGTCGACTTCTACTCCGCCTCCACCTACACCACGCTCGGCATCGACATCGATCTCTTCACCCCGATCTTCGCCGTCAGCCGCATCGCCGGATGGGCCGCCCACGTCATCGAGCAGCACGACGACAACCGCCTCATCCGCCCGCGCGCCGACTACGTCGGCCCCGCCTACCCCGCGCCCTACATCCCCCTGGCCAACCGGGCCTAGCCGCAGTTGGCTTCGCCCGCCTGTCTGGTTGTCATTCCGCAGCGCAGCGGAGGAATCTGCTTGGACTCAGATTCCCCGCTCCGCATGACAGCTACTTCTGACTAGCCGGCGGCACCATCCCATTCATCCTCAGATACTCCACCAGCTGCCCATAGTGGTCGAATCCGTGTGCAACCAGAGCGCCGGCCATGCTCGCCCGCGTCTGCGTCCCCCGCACTCCGTCGAACGCATTGGCCGGCGTCAGCGTCGCAATCGCCTTGTGCGCAAACGCAAACGAAGCCCCCAGCGCCGCCACGATCTCGTCCTTGCTCTTCAGATTGCCCAGCGCCTTCACATCCACATCGGGCTTGATCCCGCTCAACGTGCTCGCATAAAAGTAGTTCGCCTGCGCCACATGCACCACCATGGGCCCGAAGCCGCGCACGCCCTTGTACTCGGTCGTCTGGCTGGGAACGAAGATCGCAGCGCTCGGCGCAAAGTCGTACTTCTCCGCCGGCATAGCCTTGGCCAAGCCCATCATCTCCTTCTCGAATCCGCTCAGGCCCGCATCGAAGCTCTTCGCCGGGTCGACCGGCGTCACCGTCGCGCTCGCCGCCGCTCCGCCCATCTGTGCCTGAACCCCCACGGCGCCGGTCAAACACACTGCCAGCGCCACCGCCATCATCGTCCGCTTCATCATCGCGATCTCCTTTAAATTCTTGTCTTGGCCTACTGCCTGCATCGAAACGCCCCTAGCCTAACAGATCGTCCGCCTCCCACAGGCGTAAACTTGAGCTATGCGTAGGGTCTACATGGACGCAAATGCCACGACGCCTCTGCTCCCCGAGGTCTTCGACGCCATGCGTCCCTTCTGGATCGAGCAGTTCGGCAACGCCAGCTCCATCCACCAGCAGGGCCAGCACGCCCGCGCCGCCGTCGAGCAGGCCCGCGAGCAGGTCGCCGCCCTCCTCCACTGCCGCGCCTCCGAGATCGTCTTCACCTCCGGCGGCACCGAGAGCGACAACCTCGCCCTGTTCGGCGTCCTGCAACCCTATTTAGTCTCCAAGGAACCCGCCCACCTCATCACCTCCGCCATCGAGCACCACGCCGTCCTGCACGCTGCCCAGGCACTCGGCGACCGCGGCATCGAGGTCACCTTCCTGCCCTGCACCCGCGGCGGCCTGATCGAGCCCGCCGCGCTCGAAGCCGCCATGCGCCCCCACACAAAGCTGGTCAGCATCATGCTCGCCAACAACGAGACTGGCGTCGTCCAACCCATCGCCGAACTCGCCGCCATCGCTCACGCACACGGCGCCCTCTTCCACAGCGACGCAATCCAGGCCGCGGGCAAACTGCCGCTGGACCTGTCCCCAGCCTCGAGTAAGACGCCCGGCGCATTCGCCCAGGTCGACCTGCTCTCCATCTCCGGCCACAAGATGTACGCCCCTCAGGGCACCGGCGTCCTCTTCTGCCGCCGCAGCGTCCGCCTCTCTCCGCTCTTCTTCGGCGGATCGCACGAGCGCCAGCGCCGCCCCGGCACCGAGAACGTCGCCGGCATCGTCGCCCTGGGCAAGGCCGCCGAGCTCGCCCAGCGCTGGCTCGCCGAAACGGGCGCCGAGGCGGGCCCACAGGAGCTCTCCGCTCTGCGCGACCACCTCGAGCAAGGCATCCTCGCCCAACTCGACGAGGCAGGCGTCAACGGCCGCGAACTTCCCCGCGTCGCCAACACCACCAACCTCTTCTTCGATCACGTTGAGGCAGAGGCCCTGGTCATCGCTTTGGATCTTAAGGGACTAGCCGTCAGCGGAGGCTCCGCCTGCCAGTCTGGCGCCACCGAGCCCTCGCACGTGCTCACCGCCATGGGACTCAGCCCGGCCCGCGCCCGCGCCAGCATCCGGCTCTCGCTCAGCCGCCTCACCACCCCCGAAGACATCGACTACGCCCTCGCGATTCTCCCCGCCGCCGTCGCCCGCCTGCGCACCCTCTCCCCCACCTGGCGCAAACCCGACCCCGCCCTGGCCGGACTCTCTTCTTGAGATAGCTCTATCTGGATGATCAGCTGAGGCATTCGTCAAAGAGATCCGGGAGGGATATGCCCATGGGCGAGCTGATTCTGCCAACGCATCTGGTCGTTCTTCTTGTTCTATTTGGAATCGTCAGCCCCATCCTTGCGGACCCCTTAGTGGTTGTCCCCTGCTGGCAGATATTCAAGAAGGCGGGATTTCCTGCTCCACTCTCCCTCTTGCTCTGGGTGCCCATTGCGGGCTTGGTCATGCTGTACGTCGTTGCCTTTTCGCGTTGGAAGACAGATCCCAATGCTGCCCTTTATCCCGGAGCGGCACAGCAGCAGCCTCAATACCCATCGGCAGGGTGAGCGGCGAGGGCGCGCCGGGGCCCGGTTTTTCCTGCCGATCCCGATCATTCGCTTCCTAGCGATGATCGGGAGGCAGGCTAAACCCCGGCCACCCCTTTGGCCACACCGGCAGTTTCACAGTAGGATCATGCTCCCAACTCTCCGCCCGTGTCTCCCATGTGGGCATCCCGTTGCGTTCCATGGCGGCCCACTTCCGATACTGGAAGTAATCCTTCGTCCCCGACAGGAGGAGGCAAGTCAGCAGAGTCAGCACCGCGACCCTCCGAACCGATGTCATCCTCCTCTTCATCGTGGCGAGCAGAAGCGCAAATCCAATCAGCACCGTCGACGGAAAAACATAGCGTCCCCCGACCGTGATGGTGCCGGTATACGCTCCATACATGGTGACCAGCGTTAGCCACAACCCCATCAGCAGCAGCCACCACGACGAACGATCCGGCGTCTCTGCGGTGAGATAAAACAACCAACCGATAAAGGCGAGATCCAGAATCGCCCAGAGAAGAATAAACGGCCAGCTGAGCGGCAGAGTATGCACCCAGCTCATCCGCGAAAACGGGCTCGCCTGTCCCAGAATGACAGTCTGCGCCAGCGACTCGGTCACTCCGCTCAAGAACGGTCTCACAATAAATCGCACCAGGTATACCGGCGCGATGGCCGACGGCTGAAACAGGATCTCCCGTGCGGCATGCACGTGGAGCATCACCCCCGCCTGGACAAGCGCGCAAGCCGACAACACCCCAGCCTGTACTGCGGCGGCTCTTGTCTTCCTCACGAACGCCCGCAGCACGAAGAACGGCGCCAGCGACGCGCTCACCGGTCCAGTCAGCCCGGCGAACACCAGAACCAGATTGCGCCGGATCTGAAGCCGCTCCGGACGAGACAAAAAGATGACAGCCACACAAGCCATGAAGAAGAACTGGCTATTGATCGTGTTCAGCCATACCTCATAACTCGAGGCCGCCAGCAAAACCCCCAGCGCCAGTAGCTTGCTCTTGAGCGTCGCGAACCGCTCACACCGCAGCACCAGATACCCCGCCAGCATCTGCACCAGAAAGGCGCTCCAGGTCAGGATCAACGCCGCAAAGGGTAAAGGAAAGAACCGGCCAGCGATCAACGCGCTCAGATTCGGCCACACCGCCAGATACCCCTGGTGGGGCGCGAAGAGTGCCGCGGCCATGCTGCCCGACCACGCGGTTCGAAAATAGACCGGCCCCTCTTCACCCCACAGGCGGCCATGCAGCAGCAGCCAAGGATAACGCAGGAAGACCAGCAAGCCATAAGCCAACAAACACCAGGCGATCGTTCCTCGTCCCTCGTCGCCCCGTACACTCTCTGTATTCGCGTTCAACTTCAAATTACCTGTCCCGAATTACCAATTACCCGCCGTGGCTCCTTACAGATACCACGGAATATTCACGACGATCACGCGCTGCTTGGCGCGCAACAGCAGCAACAGCTTCAACAATTGGACGCGCTGTCCGTGCAACGCGTACTCCCACCAGTGGCGCACCACCAGCTCCGGCAGCAGCACCGCGATCTTCCGGTCCGGATTCTCCTGCTCCAGCTGCAGGATATAGTCCATCAGCGGAGCAATGATGAAGCGGAACGACGACGGTATCGTCACTAGCTCCGGCTCCTGCATGCCTTCCTTCTTCAGCGGCCCCAGCACCATCTCCTGCCAGCACGGCTTCAGGCTGTCCGGTTCGTCCTCGGAGTGCACATGCACCACCTTGATCTCCTGCGACAGCAGCAGCCCGAAGCGTAGCGCCTTCTCCGTGATCCGGTCCCACTTCGCCATCGGAATCACCACCAGCGGCTGTTGCAGATTCGCGAGGCTCAGCGGCGTGCGGTCGACCATCTCGCTCTCGACCCGTTGATAGTGCCGCTTCACGCTGTACATGATCAGAATCAGCGTCGGCACCAGCAGTGCCGTCACCCAGGCGCCGGCCATAAACTTCGAGGCCAGCACGATCACCGTCGTGATCCCCGTCGCCAGCGCGCCGATGCCGTTGACGAACATGTGCCAGGCGCGGCCCTTATGCTCGCCCTCCTGCTTCTGCCAGTGCCGCACCATCCCTGCCTGCGAGAGCGTAAACGCAAGAAACGCTCCGATCGCATACAGAGGAATCAACCGATCGGTCACGCCGTTGAACAAGATCAGGATGATCATCGTGAACACGGTCAGCGCATAGATGCCGTGCGAGAACAGCAGCCGCCGTCCGCGCAGGATGAACACATGCGGCAGATAGTCATGCAGCGCAATCGCCCGCGTCAGCCGGGGGAAGTCCGCGAACGCTGTGTTTGCGCTCAACGCCAGCGCCAGAAAGACGCTGCCCATGGTGGTGTAGTAGAACCATCCCCGCCCCAGGACCGCGCTCACCAGCAGGCTCAACAGACTCTGATAGCCCACCCCATCCGGGTCCATCGCCATGATGTTGTAGGTCTTCGCCAACCACGCCGTCCCGAACAGCAGCACCATCAGAATCATGATGATCACCGTCAGTGTGATCTGTGCCCGCTTCGCCCGCGGCTCGCCAAACGCCATCACCCCGTTCGACACCGCCTCCACCCCGGTCATCGCCGCGCATCCGCTCGAGAACGCCTTCATCAACATCCATATGCCCAGCAGCTTCATCGTCTGCGGCAGCGCCGGCGGCATGGCCGCCACCGGGACCGGATGAAGTCCGCTGATCACCGATTTGTAGACACCCACCCCGATCACCGTCAGCAGGGTTCCGATAAACAGGAACGTCGGCACCATGAACGCCGCTCCGGTATCCTTCACGCCGCGCATGTTCACCACCGCCAGCACCCCCAGAATCACCAGGCACAGCGACAGCGTATGCGGCTGCAGGCCGGGGATCGCCGAGGTCACCGCCGTCACGCCGGCCGAGATGCCCACCGCCGCCGTCAGGATATAGTCGATCATGAGCGCCGCTGCCGCCAGCAGCCCCGCCTTCTCGCCCAGGTTCTCGGTCGCCACCGTGTACGACCCACCGCCCGTCGGATACGCCGCGATCGTCTGCCGGTAGCTGAAGAACACGATCACCAGCAGAATCAGAATCGCCGTGATGATTGGCACAATGTAGTGCACCCCGGACAACCCCAGCGGAATCAGCAACGCCATCGCCGCCTCCGGACCGTAGGCCGCACTGGTCAAAGCATCGAGCCCAAAGATCGGGATTCCCGCCGCTACGCCGATGTGCTCGGCACGTTCTTCACTTGTTGCCAGGGGGCGACCAAACAGGACATTTCCGAAGGACATATATGGTTATTCCATGGTACCTGTTCGGCCCCCATCCCCGTAGGATTATCTCGACGCCGCGCGCTGACTCGCCCCACCGCGGCCACCGATACCGACCCACATGTCACGGGATCTCACCAACTTGCAGCGTTGCCTTCCGCTCTGCCCAAGCCGCCCGTTTGGGCCATAATAACGGAATGGCAAACCTCTACGACATTCCCGTCAATAAGATCACCGGCGAGACCACATCGCTCGCCGCATACCGCGGCAAGGCTCTGCTCATCGTCAACACCGCCTCCAAGTGCGGCCTCACCCCGCAGTACGAGGCACTCGAAGAGCTCTACAAGCACCGCAAGGCCGATGGCTTCGAGATCCTCGCCTTCCCCGCCAACGACTTCGCCGCCCAGGAGCCCGGCTCCAACGAGGAGATCGCCACCTTCTGCAAGGGCAGCTTCGGTGTCAGCTTCCCGCTCTTCCAGAAGATCGCCGTCACCGGCCCCGCCACCCATCCTCTCTACAAAGAACTCATCGCCGCCAGGCCCGAAGCCACCGCCAACGAGCCCGGCGCCTTCCGTCAGAAGCTCGCCGGTTACGGCCTCAACACCAACCCCGAACCAGAGATCCTCTGGAACTTCGAGAAGTTCGTCATCGACCGCTCCGGCCGCGTCGTCGCCCGCTTCTCGCCCGAACTCCCCCCCGACGACCCGCTCGTGGCAGCCGCCATCGAAGCCGCCCTGAAGCAGTAGCGATCAACACCTTGAAACCCGGCGGCCCCATGTCTCGATGCTGAGACATGGGCCGGCCCCCGGCGGACGTCTCTTGTCGCTGGGTAGCCACGGCCGAACCGCCTCCTTCCGCACCCACACCCTCCTGCGTCCTCCACCGGCCCCCATCCGTCAAACAGCAAAAAGCATTCCCCCATCCAGCACTCGAGAGAGGATCCATTCCCGCTCATGGCTAAGCTTCTTCGCCACACCACCCTTCTGCTCACCGCGCTTCTGCCTGCTGCCGCAGCCGTCGCCCAGACAGCCCCCATCCAGATCACCGCCGACCTCTCCGAAGGCGCACGCCACCTCTACCACGCAGAGATCGAGATCCCGGTCAAGCCGGGCCCCGTCACCCTGATCACCCCCAAGTGGATCCCCGGCAACCACCGCCCCACCGGCCCGGTCGACGACATCACCGGCGTCGTCTTCACCGCCAACGGCAAGGTCCTTCCCTGGCGCCGCGACAACGAAGACCTCTATGAGTTCCACGTCACCGTCCCCGTCGGCGTGACCACCCTGCACGCCCACCTCGACACCATCGCCCCGGCCCGCGTCACCACCAAGATGGCCGTCCTCGAGTGGGAGAAGCTGCTGCTCTACCCCGCCAACATGCCGGTCAAGGACATCGCCATCCAGCCCAGCCTCACCGTTCCCGCCGGCTGGGGCACCGGCACCGCGCTCGAGCCTATCGGTCCCGTCGCCGCTCCCGTCAACACCGGCATCGATGAGCGCGACCACACCGCCGACGCCTCCACCGTGACCACCAAGTACGCCGTCACCACCGTCGAGCAGCTCGAAGACTCGCCCGTCATCACCGGCCAGTACTTCCACGAGTTCGCGCTCGCCCCCGAGATCTCCCCCAAGCACTACCTCGACGTCGTCTCCGACGAGCCCGACGACTCCAACGTCCGCCCCCAGACCCTCGCCGAGGTCAACAACCTCGTTCGCGAGGCCGACGCCGAGTACAAATCCCACCACTACAACACCTACCACCTCCTGCTGACGCTCTCTGACGTCGCCGGCGGCGAGGGCCTCGAGCACGGCCAGTCCTCCGACAACGGCATCGGCGAGAAGGGCTTCGCCGACGACGCCCACCAGCTCGGCGAGGCCGACCTGCTGGCCCACGAGTTCACCCACTCCTGGAACGGCAAGTACCGCCGCCCCGCGCGCCTCTACCAGGACACCTTCGCCAAGATGCAGCAGGGTGACCTGCTCTGGGTCTATGAGGGCATGACCCAATACCTCGGCAACGTCCTCGCCGCCCGCTCCGGCCTCAAGAATCAGGAGCAGTACCGCGACCTGCTCGCCCTCTCCGCCGCCAACCTCGACAGCAAGGTCGGCCGCGAGTGGCGGTCGACAGAGGACACGGCCATCGCCGCCAGCATCCTGCGCGGCGGCAACCCCATGTGGTCCAACTGGAAGCGCGGCCAGGACTACTACCAGGAGGGCGAGCTCTTCTGGCTCGACGCCGACACCCTGATCCGCAAGCTCACCAACAACCAGAAGTCGCTCGATGACTTCGAGGCCATCTTCCTCGGCAAGGGCGGCAACACCGGCCCCACCATCGTCCCCTACGAGCGCCCCGAGCTCATCTCCGACCTCAACCAGGTCGTTGCCTATGACTGGGCTGCCTTCCTCCACGACCACATCGACAACGTCAACCCCCGCGCCGACCTCGCCGGCATCGAGCAGGGCGGCTACAAGCTCGTCTACAAGGACACCCCTAGCAAGTCCGAGAAGACCCTCGCCTCGGTCGGCAGCCGCCGCGGTGCCGGCATCGACGTCTGGTACTCGCTCGGCCTGCGCGTCAACGGCGAAGGCGTCATCAGCGACGTCCGCTGGTCCAGCCCCGCCGACGACGCCAAGCTCGCCCCCGGCCAGAAGATCTACGCCGTCAACGGACAGGTCTTCTCCGGCGACAAGCTGATCGCCGCCATCCGCAAGGCCAAGGGAACCTCCGAGTCCATCCACCTCATCCTCCAGCAGGACGGCTTCGTCACCCTCGCCGACCTGAACTACCACGACGGCGAACGCTACCCCGTCCTCGTCCGCGTAGACGGCACCCCCGACTACCTCGACGACATCACCAAACCCCGCACCACCCCGCCCGCAACGAAATAAAATAGTAGCGGTCGCAAACAAACAGGAGGCGTGGAGGTCCAATCTCCACGCCTCCTGTCTTTCGATCCTCAGCCGCCCGCTCTCTATGCCTCGGCGAAACGCTGCAGCTTCTCGAGCGTGCTCGTCCAGCCCTGGGTATGCTTACCGCACGAGACCTCGCTCTGGAACCGCTGATGCAGCAGCGTCAGCTCGGTTCCCCCTTCCACATCCTTGAAGGTGATCGTCACTTGCGTCTCCTCGCCGGGATCCCAGTCGCCGCACCACGTAAACGCCAACACGTCATACGGCTCCACCCGAGTGTAGGTCCCGCTGGCGCGGCTTCCGCGGCTCGCATGCCCGACCTCTTCACCGCCTCCTGTCGGCGGATTCATCTGGAAGTGATACCCGCCACCCACCCCTAGGTCGATCTCCGCGTTCGCCATGCTCATCGTCCCCGGGGCAAACCACTGCCGTATGAACTCCGGCCTGGTCCATGCATCGAATACCCGTTGCCGGCTCGCCCGAATTACGCGTTTCAACTCGAGTTTGATCTCCTCCGCCTGTTCGCTCCTGCCCTGCATCTCAACCGTCGGTGTGGCCATCGTCCTCTCCTTCTAGCTGACTCTCAAGGTGACTCTGGAGCCCATCAAGCTGACGGCTCCAGAAGGTTTCGTAGTAGGCGAGCCACTCCTCGGCCGGCCTCAGTGTTGCTGCGCGTAACCGCACAAGATGGAAGCTGCCTCGCCTCTCCCGCGCAATCAGTTCCGCCGACTCCAGCACCTTCAAATGCTTCGAGACCGCAGCCAGGGACATCTTGTGCGGCTTCGCTATCTCCCCCACAGTCTTGGGTTGGATCGCAAGATCCTGCAGAATGGAGCGCCTCGTGGCGTCCGAAAGCGCGTGAAAGATTGAGTCGAGACGAACTGCACTTGAGTTAACCATCTGCTGGAACCAGACGCCTGGCTCCGCCACGAGTCAACCATCTGGTTGAATGTTCTGGAAATCCGCAGGAAAGTGAGGTCAACCCCTACGATCCCTCGCCCCAGGTGCGTGCGCCCCAACACCTTGTGACCTCATTTGCCAGAAGTTATGCTGTAGGCTATCGTCCGGCCATCTTCTTCTCAGGAGTTTCAGCGTGATCCAGCCCCGCGCAGGCGCCTTTGCCGCCACCCTTCTCGCCCTCACCCTCGCCGCGCCAGCCCAGCAGACCGCCTCCTCCACCCCCCAGTGGCCCGCAAAAGACGGCACCTACACCATCCAGAACTTCCAGTTCAAGGATGGCGAATCCATGCGCCAGCTCCGTCTCCACTACCTCACCCTGGGCACACCGCATCGCGACGCCCGGGGCCACGTCGACAACGCCATTCTCCTGCTCCACGGCACCGGCGGCGACGCCCACTCGCTGATGAGCCCCGTCTTCTCGAACGTCCTCTTCGGCCCCGGCCAGCCCTTCGACATCACCAGGTTCTTCCTCATCCTGCCCGATGACATCGGCCACGGCCAGTCTTCGAAACCATCGGATGGCCTCCACATGCACTTCCCCCAGTACGACTACGACGACATGGTCTCGAGCCAGCACGCCATGCTCACCGACGGCCTCCACGTCGACCACCTCCGCCTCATCCTCGGCACCTCCATGGGCTGCATGCAGTCCTTCGTCTGGGGAGAGACCTACCCGCAGTTTATGGACGGCCTCGCCCCCTTCGCCTGTCTGCCCGTCGAGCTCGCCGGCCGCAACCGCATGTGGCGCTACATGGCCATCGAGTCCATCAAGAACGATCCCGCCTGGAAGAACGGCGACTACATCTCTGAACCCGTCGAGGGCCTGCGCGGCGCCAACGATCTCATCCTCATCGCCGGCAGCGCCCCGCTCCAGCAACAGAAGAACTACCCCACCCGCGCCCAGGCCGAGGCCTACGTCGACCGCTACATGACCACCAGCCTCGCCCGCACCGACGCCAACGACTTCCTCTACTACGTCAACGCCTCGCGCAACTACAACCCCGAGCCCAAACTCGCCTCCATCACCGCCCCCGTCCTCTGGATCAACTCCGCCGACGACTTCATCAACCCGCCCGAGCTCGGCGTCGCCGAAAAACTCGTCACCCACATGCCCCACGCCAAGTTCATCCTCATCCCCATCTCCGACGCCACCCGCGGCCACGGCACCCACACCCAGGCCATCGTCTGGAAGCAGTACCTCATCGACTTCATGGCCAAAACCGCAAAATAACGCACCACTACAAAACAGCGGGTGCCCCATCCTTTCGCAGCCTCACCGCGAAAGGGTGGGAGGCAAGAATCCGGGTGCCTGGGTTCTCCACTCCCACAAGAAGTCATCCCCCACACCCCACTTCTCCGCTACCCTAAGCAGGTGACCTCCAACGGTCGCTTGACGTCCTTCCTACAAATACCCGTGGCCTTCCCGGCACGGCAGCAGGAGCTGCACTTCATGATGGAATCCCGCTTCAACGCCTATCCGCGCATCCTCGACGTCCCCCGCGAGGAGACCGCCTCGCTGCTGGCCAAGGTGCTCGCCATCACCGCCCTCGGCTTTCTCGTCACCGCCCTCGGCGTCGCCACCGCTCCCGTCTGGAGCGCCCTTCCCGGCATCATCGCCGTCTTCGCTCTGGTCTTCGCCATCAACGCCGCCCGCCGCTCCAACCCCGGCCTCGCGCTTGGCCTCTTCATGGCCCTCAGCTACTTCATGGGCTGGGAGATCGGCCCGCTCATCCATCGCTACGTCGCCGCCTTCGGCTCGGCCCTGGTCTTCAACGCCGCCGCCACCACCGGCTGCGGCATGGCCGCCATGGGATCGGTCGCCTATCTCTTCCAGATCAACTACCGCCGCCTCACCGGCATCGCCTTCGCCGGCCTGCTCGTTCTTCTGCTGCTCGGCATCCTGAGCATCTTCCTGCACTTCCTCTCGCCCACCGTCTACTCCTGGATGACGCTCGGCATCTTCACCCTGCTCACCGTCGGCGACTTCGCCCGCATCCGCGCCGGCGGAGACGGCCGGTCCGCCGTCTCCCTCGCCCTCTCCATCTACCTCGACGCGATCAACATCTTCCTCGCCGTCCTGCAGCTCATGAGCGGTCGCCGCCGCGACTAACCCCGCCGGCCATCCCCTTAAACACCTTGGGTCCCCACAGCCAGTGGGGACCCAGAGTATTTAAAGCCGCAACTCAAACTCCAACCTACCTCGCGTCGAGGAACTCCTCCAGCACCCTCTGGTACCGGGCCTCCTCCTCATACGCTGGCAGATGGCCACTCTTCTCGAAGAACACCACCTTGCCCCCCGGAATCGCATGCGCCAGCTTCCACGCCGTCAGCGGAGCCACGTTCATGTCATACCGCCCGCTCAGCACCAGCGTCGGAAATTGGGTGAAGTCCTTCAGCTTGTCCGACAGGTCCAGCCCTTCGGTCGCCTTCGACACCGCCTCGCCGACCTTCGGCTCATAACCCAGGTCGCCCATCTTCGCCATGTACTCGTCCCGCTTCTCCGGCGAGTAGAAGATCATCTTGAAGTGGTTCCTGAGCCCCGCCCGCGCCGCCGCGTCCGTATCCTCGCCCAGCCGCTTCTCATCCGCCGCGTCAGCCTCCTCGATATCCGGGAACACATCCGGCAGCAGATGCACCATCCCCGTCCACGAAGCCCCCGGCGAGTCCGACAGAATCAGCTTCGCCACATGCTCCGGATGCGCCGCCGCATACGCCGCCGCGATCAATCCCCCATACGAGTCCCCCAGCACCGCGACCCTCTCGATCCCCAGCGCCGCCCGGATTGCCTCCAGATCCGCCACCTGCGCCTCCATTGTCTGCGGCGCCCCGGCGCTCATCCGCTTCGATCCCCCGGTCCCGCGCTGGTCGTACAGCACCACCAGCCGGTGCCGGGCGATCCTCTCCCAGATATCGTTCTCGACCATGTACGCGTGCGCCAGCCCCGGCCCGCCGTTGATCGCAAGGATCGGCAGCCCTGCATTCCTGCTCCCGAAGGTCTCGTACGCCAGATCGACCTGCGCCGTCTTCACCACCGCCGTTTTATGCGCCACAGGCTGCGCTCCGGACCGCGCCGTCAGCCCCGCAACTCCCAACCCCACTACCATCCAACCAAAAACTCGTCGCAAACCGCCAACCTCTCCAAAGAAGATTTCTGGAGCATATCACCAGGGCGGCCGCCGACGAGCACCACTACGACCCGATTCCAACGGAGAAGGATCGCACGGCGAGACTGCACCCCGCGATCCTTCTCTCGTCTCTACACTACCGAATGAGTAACAGGAAGAGTTGCTTTAGCCACCGGCGCGACGTCCGACGGTACCTCCTTGCGCCAGATGCGAACGATGCGAAGCAGCTCGGATTGAGAGATCTTTGTGATCTTCGAAAACGGCTCGCCCGCCTTTGCATTCATCGGTCGAATCAACGTCGCCTCATGCAGTCCAGGTCGAATTCGGACAAACACGCCGCGGGCGCTCTTCGGCCCCGGATTCGGCGAGACTGCAGCCATTCGCAACTCCCCGTCTGGCTTCATGTTGGGCAACGCATACACCACGCAGTTGCCATCTTTCAGCAACTCGCGGATCAAGTCTTTCACGAGTTCCGACTGATTCGCCGAGAACTCGATACCGTGCACAATAGGCATTGAATAATGCCTCCCTTCTTACTGCAACACCGATCGTAAGGGAAGACGGATAACGATCCCATAAAGGCCAACCGGAGGCTCCATCGCTTGCTGCCTCACCGACAGAATGGCAATATGAAAACTCCATGCGCCCGGGTGCCCCACCCTTTCGCAGCCTCATCGCGAAAGGGTGGGAGCGAACGATCCCACCTCTGCCCTATCCCCTGTTCCCTACTCCCTGCCTTCTGAGACAATCTCCCCATGCAGGTCAACTTCGCCGAGCGAGCCCACAACCACAACTGGAAGCTCGATCCCATCGTCCGCTCCTTGCTCGACACCGACTTCTACAAGCTGCTCATGCTGCAGTTCATCTGGAAGAACTTCCCCACCACCCACGTCACCAGCGAGATCTTCAATCGCACCGTCCAGGTCCGGCTCGCCGACCGCATCGGCATCGATGTCCTGCTCCAGCAGATGGAGCACGTCCGCAGCCTGCGCTTCCGCAAGTCCGAGCTCATCTGGCTCGCCGGCAACACCTTCTACGGCACCCGCAGCATCTTCGAGCCCGCCTTCCTCGACTGGCTCGAGCACGACTTCATCCTCTCCCCCTACGAGGTGACCCAGGCCGACGGCCAGTTCCTCCTCCGCTTCCACGGCCTCTGGACCGAGGTCACCATGTGGGAGATCTACGCCCTCGCCCTGCTCAGCGAGCTGCGCACCCGCGCCGCCCTGGCCGAGCTCGGCGAGCTCGAACTCGACGTCCTCTACGCTCGCGCCAAGACCAAGCTCTGGGACAAGATCGAACTCCTGCGCACCGCACCCGACCTCCGCATCTCCGAGTTCGGCACCCGCCGCCGCCACTCCTTCCTCTGGCAGGAGTATGTCGTCGAAGCCCTCCACGCCTCCATCGGACCCAGCTTCTCCGGCTCCTCCAACACCTTCCTCGCCTACAAGCACGACCTCGAGGCCATCGGCACCAACGCCCACGAGCTGCCCATGGCCCTGGCCGCGCTCGCCAACTCCGACCAGGAGCTCCACGCCGCCCAGTACCGCGTGCTCGAGCTCTGGCAGCAGAGCTACCACGGCGAGCTGCTCATCATGCTGCCCGACACCTTCGGCACCACCCAGTTCCTCGCCTCAGCCCCCGACTGGACCGCCGATTGGACCGGACAGCGCTGCGACAGCAAAGACCCCTTCCTCGCCGGCGACGAGTACATCGCCTGGCTCGAGGCCCGCGGCCGCGACCCGCGCAAGAAGCGCTTCATCGCCTCCGACGGCCTCGACGTCGACCAGATCCTGGCCCTGCACGCCTACTTCCACCAACGCATCCGCTTCAGCGCCGGCTGGGGCACTCTGCTCACCAACGACTTCCGCGGCTGCCACCCTCGCAACCAGGCCTCCTTCGATCCCATTAGCCTGGTCTGCAAACTGGTCAGCGTCGAAGGCCGTCCCGCAGTCAAACTCTCCGACAACCGCCGCAAGACCACCGGCCCACCCGCCGAGATCGACCGCTACCGCCGCGTCTTCGGCACCGAAGCCAAATTCGGCGCCGAGCTCCTCGTCTGAACTCAACCAAGACACTCAAGCAAAACAAAAAACAAGACGTCATCTCGACGAAGATTTTAGGATTTACCCCCGGGAGGGGAGGGGAGGCACCCAAAACATCCCCAACACGGCGCGCGAGATAATCTCGCCAGACACACAGGAGAGCCCAGCGATGTCCGATCAACCGAAGACCGAATCGACGCTGGCGAACCTCCGCGCCTACACCCCGGCCCGCATCGCCCTCGCCCGCGCTGGTTCGAGCATCACCACCCGCGACACGCTCGACTTCGCCCTGGCCCACGCCCAGGCCCGCGACGCCGTCCACGCCGCCCTCAGCCTACCCACGCTGCTCGCCGAGCTCCACGCCCGCCACCTCCCCATCCTCACCGTCCAGAGCGCAGCCCCCGACCGCCCCACCTACATCCGCCGCCCCGACCTCGGACGCACCCTCAGCGCCGCCTCCCGAGCCCTGCTGGCATCCCACGCTCCCACATCTCCCACAGCTTTTCCACAGCTGACCATCATCCTCGCCGATGGCCTCTCCGCCCTCGCCACCGACCGCCACTCCATCCCCCTGCTCGACACCCTGCTCCCCCTGCTGCATCTCGCGCCGCCGCTGAGCACCCCCAATCATTCCGACAGTCCCGCCGTTCCCGATCGTCCCGAGGCGCCGGCCCACCCCGCCTGGCATCTGACCCCGATCATCCTCGCCGAGCAGGCTCGCGTCGCTCTGGGCGACGAGATCGGCCTCGCCCTCGGCAGCAGCCTCACCCTCATGCTGCTCGGCGAACGCCCCGGTCTCTCCGCCGCCGACTCCCTCGGCGCCTACCTCACCTGGGCCCCCGCCCCCGGACGCACCGACGCCCAGCGCAACTGCGTCTCCAACATCCGCACCGGCGGCCTCGACCCCGCCGCCGCCGCCCAGCGCATCGCCTTCTACATCCACGAGGCCCGCCGTCTCTCGCTGACCGGTACCGCCCTCAAAGACCCCACCCCGCAGGCTCTCCAACTCACACACGCAAAAGAAAAAGCCTGAAGAAGAATCTCCGAGCCTCACCCGTGCAAAGCACAAAACAAAATGTCTTTTGGTGGAGCTGAGCGGGATCGGACCGCTGACCTCCTCGTTGCGAAATAGCTTATTGACGCATTTTCAATAACTTAGCCAAACAAAACAAAGCACTTTTGAACGGGAAACAACCGGTCGAAATCCTTATCGTTCCCGAATTGTTCCCAGATTGTTCCCACGCTGGCATCACCGCAATCCCACGCGGCACGAGTAGCTACCAGCGTCCCCTCCGACTTCCTCTCCCAATCCCTGCCAAACGTACCGTATAGCTAATCGGTACATTGTAAGGAAGCTCCAGCACCGTCGGTTCGTTATACAGCCCGACGGGAGCTGCTGATGACCTTCTCTTGTCCCGACTACTCGGGGTATCTGGCGTCACCGGGGCTGCGGATGCCGAGTGAGGCAGATGCGAGCTTGCTTACCAGCATCGTCGGAGCGTTCCGCAATGTGAAGCAGAAGCTCGTGTGCGCGGGGAGAAGATTGCATTGATCCCAAGTACAAGGCCAGTTCCCTAACCGCATTCATATTCGCATTCGCCATAATGTTCGGTGCCGCCTGAAGGACCTGCGCGTCTGCGTAAGTCGCTAGCTCAGGATTGGTAGGCCAAGCGTGGTTGGGAACGTAAAAAATGAATAGGATTAATTTGATTCGCTGCCGCCGTCTGCGTCGGAGTTGGTTCTAGATAACCAAGTGTGGCGTGGACGATCTTGCTTTGATCCTCCCTCGTCCAACCCGTGTGATAGCTGGCGAAATAGGCAAGTTCATCGCTGGGTCCATGCTCTTCGAGTGACTCGGCGACAACGCGAAGCACCTCCGGCTGCGGAAATGCCTCTAGCGCGGACGCGGCCATCCCGGAGGCCATCGGATTCTCCGCATGGAGGTATTTCACGAATGTTTCCAAAGCGCGTGGATCTGGAGCCGCAGCAAGTAAGGATGGAAGAAAGTCTCCAGCGAGATGGCCATCGTCTTCCGGCACATTGGCGAGCAAGTTACGGATCCAGGCTTCATGCTGCTCGGGCGTCGCCTTAGGGACAGTAAACGTCAGCCATTCGGATCGCGCTTCTGGCTGCAGCACGGCTGCGTTTCCCGGAAGAGGAGCCAACACCGTCAAACGCACAGAATAGGTGCCGGGCGATTGGAATGGATAAAGGATGTGGAGAGGAAGCCGATACGTCGGAGATCCTTGTGGCGCGGCAGAGCCACATAGTATCCCGTCCATGTTGGCTGGGCCTCGTACGGGGAGCGGCGTGAGCAGCACTCCATTATGCTTCAGTTCCAAGCGATTGCACCCGATGTCTCCCGCTGCGGGGCGAAAGGGGTAGCGAATGTTTTGACGTGGGCCATCCACCGCGTGAATCCATACCGGTTGCCCAGTGTAGGCCGGTTGGTCGATAGCGATGGCAAACGGGGGAACATCGGTTGGTGGTGGCACACTCTGGGACTGCGGGGTCAGGGAAGTCAACAATGCCAAAGACAATGCGAGCATCACCACCCTCCTCTATTGCAAGTGCTCAAGTGTAGCAGGAGGCGAAAATGGGACTGGTACTGACTACAGGCAAAGGCGGGAGCAGCATTCGCCCCGCCGTGGAGGAATCCACGGCATCATGGGGCCAGCGGCCATAGCTGTCGCTGCCAACGGCAGTAGCTACACAGGGCTCGCGGCCAGCGGCAGTAGCTATTCGAGGTCGTCGCTGCCAAGGGGTGTCAGGCTCCGCTAGTTATCTAAAGATGGGCCACTGTCCGGGCTTCACCCTGCCCATCTTGATCGCCTCGGGCGTATATCTGGGGTACACGTCAATTTGCTTCCATGCCTTTACGCTTTCACCCGCCGCAAGTTCATGGTGAAGTGCTTCCTTGCTACTCTCGAGGCACAGGGATATGACTATGTTTCCGGACGCTCATTACGTAGTGCTGCACATCGGCCCAGGCCGCACCGTGCTTCAAGATGTCTCTTTGACTGCTATCGGAGATGCAGGGCGATTCGACCTCACGCCGGACATCTGGGTTGAGCGCCTGGACGCCGATCTTGCCAAGCTCATTATCCGTGCGTGTGACCCACCGCATCACGGCATCAACGCCATCGAACACGACTATCACCTCTACGCGTGGGTCCGTCGCGTGCCGAGCTACGAGTCGAAGTCATTCGAGGGGTTACAACCCATGCTCGGTGCAATTGCTCTTTCGCGCCTGATTCAGCCCACCAGCACAGGGCTTCGGTACTGTGCGTACATCTCCGACCTATCACCGGACGCTCGCGTCGTTCGAGCAATACCGTTCAAAGGCATAAGTCATGACGTGATACTAGGCCCAGGCACGCGAGACTGGCTCACCGAAGCTGATGGGACAGAGGTACAAAAGCTAATGGTGTGGCTGGGCAGGGATATGCACGAACGCGTCCGCCGGGCGTATTGGAACCACGAGTACGCGCTACGCCTCTACGAGCTGGATATGCGATGGCCGCTCATCGTTGGAGGCTTTGAGGCGCTCATCAATACGGGCAGGAAAGAGGTGACTTGGCAGTTCACTGATCGCGTGAGTCGCCTTGCCGCACAGTTCGGTATCTCCCTCACTGAGGACGACCTGGATAAGGCATACAATCTACGCTCCCGGCTCGTACATGGGGAAAGGTTCCTGCACGCGTTGGACGCATCCGTGCCCGTCATCGACCAGCCGGTGTTGTACCAGAAGCTAGAGACGCTTCTACGCCTGACCGTGAGAGAGTGCCTGATGGATGGCTCATTCCATGACCACTTCAAGGATGGCCCTACGGTGGAGGCGTGTTGGCCCCTGCGACCGAAGCCTAATGCGAAGAGTAGATGTAAGCCGAAGGGGAAGCCCTGACCTCTGCGTATGGAATACGCGCACAGTTGCTAAAGGGAACGCAGTCCGGTTACCCCCGCCGCCGACGGACAAGGCTGACAACACGGATCGGATCCACGAGCAAATGCTAGACTCAAAAATGTGCGTCGACTGTTCGCTATCTCCTTTCTGCTGCTCTTCAGCTTTCAGCTGCTGATGCCGCTGGTCGCCGCGACCGGGGATGCGGACTCTAAGCTACCTGCTTGTTGCCGA
>DATMOB010000162.1:0-18287 GCA_035568455.1 Granulicella sp. | reverse complement strand
CGTGCCCATCTTCGTCGCACTCCTGCTCGCGACTGCTGCGAAGTCAAAAAAAAGATCCCGACAGGGAGAGACCGGAAGGGCTCACCTCTAATGCACCACCCAGGAACCGGGTGCCCCATCCTTGCCGCGGTCTCATCGCGGCGCGGGCGGGCCTCGTTTGCGGCAGCAAACGACCGCTATCTCCCCGTCAACCAATCTCCGGGTGCCCTATGTATCCCCTCAGACGCGAGACCTTGTGATTCTGGCCCCTCGCACTGCTGTCCCTAGGTGCGGCTCGGAGAGGACAGCGCTGCTGCATCTGGAACACCGCCCAGCTGCGCGTGCCCATCTTCGTCGCACTCCTGCTCGCGACTGCTGCGAAGTCAAAAAAAAGATCCCGGCAGGGAGAGACCGGAAGGGCACACCTTCAGGTGTGCCGCAACAGCCGCCACTCACCGCTCAGGACCCAGCCTTCCAAGCGCAAGCCTATCATCGTGACAGTTCCACCGCCGCTAAGGTGGGCAGCAACCCTGATCAGTCCAACGCCGGCGCCCCCCAGCGAAGTCGAAGAGCCTGTCCTGAGCCTGCCAATGGAAGCTGCTGTATATCTGCGGTGCAACCATGTTCGAGAGCTAGCGGCCGGCCGTCCCACCCTCCCAAGGCGCAGTCACAGCGCGCGGGACACTGCCCCCAGGACGCTTTCCTTCATGCCCTACCCTCATGAAACGCCATCAGCCCCGTATAGGTCATCCTCGCGCGTTTGTGAGGTTTCGGGCCCACTCCGCAGCCCATGCGCCCCTCGTATGCCGCAGAATCAGCCAGCCGCCGATTGTTCCACGTGGAACACTCCAAACCCACCCGACTCTGGGTGCCCCATCGTCGTCGCGATCTTTATCCCGACGAAGGTGGGCATCGTCTGCGGCAGCAAACGACCGCTCTCCCTGTCCCAAGCTCCGAATGCTCCATGCCCCTCCTCTGAGGCATGAGATCTCGAGATCGCAGCCCATCTCTTCCAGAGGGTGGTTGGGGTCTTAGGCCGTACCGACATATCGGCCTTCGGCAACCATGGGATCAATGTGAGAACGTGTCGTCTTATGTTAAGCCGCGCGCAGTGGAGTCGAAGAGCCCGTTCTGAGCCTGCCGAAGAACCTGTTGTCGGTTTGCAGCGCAACCATCTTCGACAGTTGAGGCAACAGAACCCGAGCAGAGTGGTCGGCGGAATCGCCCAGAGACGCAGCCAAGGGTGCAAGCCCTGCCTCGAGGACACTTTTCGGCATACCTACCCCTCACGAAACGTCACCAGCCCCGTATAGGCCATCCTCGCGCGTTTTCGAGGTTTTTGAACCCGCTCCGCCTCCCACGCGCCCCTCGCATGCCGCAGAATCCGCCAGCCGCCCCATGTTCCACGTGGAACACTCCAAACCCACCGACTCTACCCACCCAACCCGGGGTGCCCCATCTTAGTCGCGGTTTTATCGCGACTAAGATGGGCATCGTTTGCGGAAGCAACGACCGATCTGTTCCAGGGAAAACGCAAGGCGCTCCACCCGCGAAAAAAAGTTCCGAACGTCAGCACCACGCGGGACCTACAAACCCACCCGCCGAGCCAGCAACAGACATCCATCCGTCGACCCCGGCAACCCCACCGCCGGCAGCAGCTCGAACCCCTTCACCTCAACCGGAGCCTGTCGACCCGTCGTCAGAATCGCCAGCCAGCGCGCCGTCCGCACCTCGGCCGCCGCCAGCGCCTGCTCCATATGATCCACCGCGCGCAGCGTCACCACATCGAACTGCCGCCCCGCGGCCATCGCCTCCACCCGCGCCCCCCAGATCTCGGTCTTCAGCCCCAGCGTACGCACCACCTCGCGCAGAAACGTCGCCTTCTTGTTCTGAGACTCCGCCAGCGTCACCCGCAGCCCCGGCCGATAGAGCTGAATCGGAAGCCCGGGAAACCCCGCCCCCGAGCCAAAGTCCAGCAGCGTCTCCGCCTCCGGCAGATGCCGCGCCGCGAACAGGCTCTCCCCGAAGTGCCGCCGCACCATCTCCTTCGGCTCCCGGATCGCCGTCAGATTCGTCCTCGCGTTCCACTTTACCAAAAGCTCCAGATACACCCGAAGCTGCTCAAACACCGCCTCTGGCACCTCCGCCTGCCTCGGCCCGCCCAGATCCAGATAAGGCCCAAGCAATCCGCCAATCTCCTGCGTACTCATCCCGGCCGTCATCGCCCGCGCCTCATGTCCACGTTATCCATACAAATATCCATCTTCTCCATGCCCTTGTTACCCGCGAACCGCCGCCCACCCGCCAGCCTACGCTAACAAACCAAGCCGCTTAGCGCCGACCAGCCGAAAGTAACCCGCAGAAAACCGCAAATGCCAAAACCAAAGCCTCTGCCGCCCTGGTTTCAGCAACTTACATCGCGCCAGTCCATTGTTCCACGTGGAACAATGCAGCGAAAAGTCAAAAAGAACGAAGAATCAGCCCACCGAAACGCGAATCGCCCGAGGCTGCCACGCCGCCGCCGCCGCCACAAAGCGCTGAAACACCGCCTGCGATGTCGGACTCTGCTCATAGCTGCGCTCCGGGTGCCACTGCAGCCCCAGCACAAAGTGCGCCGTAGCGCCCTCGCTGGCCTGGCCGCCCTCGACCGCCTCGATCACCCCGTCCTGCGGACAGCGCGCCGTCACGCGCAGTCCATCCCCCGGAATCCCCACCGCCTGGTGGTGGCTGGAGTTGATCGGCAGCCGCAGAAACCCGCCCTCCTCCGGCGCCTCCTCCCGCGCAACCACCCCGCCCAGCAGCGACTCCGGAGCCACCGCCACCGTATGCGCCACCGCCACCGACCCGCCCGCCCGATGATTCACCGGCAGCACCGTCAGATCCTGCAGCAGCGTCCCGCCCCGCCACACATTCAGAAACTGCAGCCCAAAACAGATCGCCAGAATCGGCTTATACAGGTTGTGCGCGTCTTGGATCAGCAGCTCGTCCACGTTCTCCCGCGCCGCGTCGGCCGGAGCGCAACTCTCCTCCGCCTCCTGCCCATACTTCTGCGGATTCACATCCGCCGGGCTCCCGGGCAGCAGAACCCCCTGGCATCCGTTGATCAAGTCGGCAATCTCCCGCGGCGACAGCGTGAGCGGCACCGCCACCGCCGTCCCTCCCGCGCGCTCCACCGCCTGGGCGTACTCGAGCCACGAGCGCTGGTTGTATGCAAGATCGTTGCGTGTGGGAACAGGGATAGCGATGCGGGGCTTGGTCATCATGGTCGTAATTGGGGGTAGGCCAGACTGCGATCAGAGCCGCTCTGGCACCGCATACTGATGGTACATGGCCGCAATCGTCTCGTAGAGACGCTGGGTCAGCGCATCGGCGTCGCGCGTAGTCAAACCCACCGTGGGAATCGGGTCTCCAATCACCGCCACCAGCGGCCGCGGCGTCAGATGATAGGTGTGCATGGGCAGCAGCTCATAGGTTCCCACCAGCGCGATCGGCACCAGCGGCACCTGCGCCTTGATCGCCATGAACGCGCAGCCCGACATAAACGGTCGCAGCCCCCCGGTCTCCGTCCGCCCACCCTCGGGAAACAGCACCAGCGGCATCCCCGCCTTCAGCGCCGTCACCCCGCGGTTCAAGCTGGCGATCGCCGACCGGGCGCTATTCGAGTCCACCGGCACCTGCCCCGAGCGGTTCAGATACCAGCCAATGAACGGAATCTTCCACAAACTCTGCTTGGCCAGAATGCGGAACTGGAACGGCAGCTTGGCGAACAGCACCGGCGTGTCGTAGTAACTCAAATGGTTCGACGCATACACCGCCGGCCGCGCGCCATCCAGCCTCTCCAGGCCAATCACCGTCACCGGCGACAGGCTCAGCCGCAGCAGCGACCGCGCCCACACCTGGGCGATCGCGTGCTGCTGCCGCCCCGACCGGTCCCAAAGCCCGAAGACCAGCGAGATACACCCAAAGAACGTCGTCGACACCGCAATCAGCGGCATCAACAGGCAGTAGGTCAGCATGCGCAGCCCCAGTGATACCTGTCGGGGCTGCTGCCACACCGGCGCCCCACCGGTCACCGCGTCGTCCTGCCTCTCTTCTGGAGCTCCTGGCGCCACGGGCGTCATGCCGAGACCGCCAGCTGCCGGATCTCGCCTACCAAATAGACCGATCCGGTCGCGACGATCAGCCCGCCCGCCGGGGTAATCCGCCGCGCCAGCGCGAGCGCCCCGGCCAGATCCGTCGCTGCCTGCGCCGGCACATCGAGTGCCGCCGCCGCCGCCGCCAGCTCTTCCACCGCCGCCGCCCGCGGATTCGCGATCGGCGCCAGCACAATATGGTCCTGGGGACGCCCGCCGGTCGCATCGAACAGCGGAAACAGAATGCGCGACATCTCGGTCAAACTCTTATCGCGCAGGCAGCTGAAGATCAGCGTGCGCGGCCGCTCCTCCGGCAGCTGTGCGATCGCAGCCCGCAGCGTCCAAGTCCCCGCCGGATTGTGGGCCACGTCCAGCAGCAGGTCAGGAGCCACCAGCTCGAGCCGTCCCGGCCACCGCGTCGCTCGAATCCCCGCCGCGATCGCCTCTACCGGTATCGCGTAACCAGCTTGTCCCCCGTCGTTTCTCCCTACTCCAGACAAATGGCGAAGCTCAAGCGCGGTAGCGATCGCCAACGCAATATTGCGCTGCTGGTGCTGCCCGGCAAGCGGAGAGTCGACCTCGAGCGGCTCGCCCTCAACCATCAGCGAGTAGCGATTCGAGCCCAGCGGCGAAGCCGTTTCGGACAGCACGGCCTCCCGCGCAGGAACGAAGTCCGCCGCGCTGCGCGCCCGCAGGTTCAAGCTGGCCGCCGCCTCGCCGATGGCCTGATTGGCCTCAGGATGCTGCGGCAGCGTGACCAGCACGCCGTTAGGCCGCAGAATCCCAGCCTTCTCCCGCGTAATCGCCGTGATGGTGTCGCCCAGGTAGTCCTGGTGGTCGAGTGCGATGTCGGTCAGCACCGAGACCAGCGGATCGACGATATTGGTCGCGTCCAGCCGCCCTCCCAGCCCCACCTCGAGCACCGCCAGCTCCACCTCCTGCTCGGCAAAGTAGAGAAAAGCCAGCGCCGTCAGCACCTCGAAGAAGCTCGGCCCATGCGGCAGCGAGCCATCGGCGACCAGCGCCGCAGCCGTATCGTCCACCCGCACATACAGCCGCGCAAAGCTATCGTCATCAATGGGAACAGGGAAGGGAACCGGCGTCCGCAACCCAGAGCCGCGCTCTGCGCCTTCACCACCCAGAATCTGGATGCGCTCATTGACGCGAATCAAGTGCGGCGAGGTGTAAAGCGCCGTCTTATACCCCGCCGCGGCGACGATGCTCGCCAGCGTCGCCGCCGTGCTCCCCTTGCCGTTGGTCCCCGCGATAAGAACGCTGGGAAACCGGCTCTGCGGATCGCCCATAGCCCCGCACAGCACCCGCATGTACTCGAGATCGAACTTCCGCCGCGGCGCCGGGGTGCCGTCGGCAAGCGGCGGTGCGGGCGCGAGTTCCTGCCCAAGCGCGTACAGGTGTTCGATCGCGTCGGCGTAGCTGGAGGCCATGGGGACTATTCTAGGCGATGCGCGGCGAAACGGCTCTTAAACCGCCTGAGGGTCGACCTCATCGACCAGCTCGTCTAGCGTCTCGTCAACCACCCCGGCGCCCGTCTCGCCCGGCCGTTCGCAGTGGGTTTCGAAGACCCTGAAGCTCTCCTTCGGGTGGACCTCATGGGCCTCGCCGCTCCGCAGGCCGTCGGCATGATGCTGGCGCAGCTGCTCCTGAATCACACGCCGGCCGTGGTCCTGCTCCGCCCGGGTAAACCGCGACCAATAGACGAGAAAGCCCTGGCCGCAGACGGCACAGCGAACATCGCTGGCCTCATTCGACAACTTACAAACAACCTCGTGCACGTACACGTCTCCTGGGAGGGATGGGAGGGATGGGAGGAATGGCAGAGCTGGATTGGTTGGGAACTATGCGGCTGTACTTCCCCTGGCGCCCTCCGAAGTGGAGGCGCGTTCGCTTGCCGGACCACACCCGAAACAGGGGATGCTTCACCGTGCTCTACAAGCAGTGTACAGCTGCTCCCGATCCGTCCTGCAAGCGCAAAGTTGGTGTGCGACCGGCAAAGCAAATATGCTGGTATGCATCGAGTGTGGGCTTTCTCGCCTGCGCCCGGGCAAATTCATGACAGCAAACAGCGGAAACGAGCAGATGATTCGAATCGAGCTTCCTGATGGTTCGGTGCGCGAGGTTGCGCAGGGAACGACGCCGCACGATGTGGCAATGAGCATCTCCCCCCGGCTGGCCGCCGCCGTGGTGGTCGCACGGATTCGCCCGCTGACGCCCAAGCCGGTCGCAGCCACGACCGACGACGAGGCCGCCTCCGAGCAGGCCATGTACGGCGCCGCCGCCGCAGGCGGAGAGCGTCTGGTCGACCTCAACGCCCCGCTCACCGAGGACGTCGCCCTCGAGCTGCTCAAGGAGAACGACGCCGCCGCGCTCAAGGTCGTCCGCCACTCCGCCGCGCACGTCATGGCCACCGCCATCCTCGAGCTCTTTCCCGAGACCAAGCTGGGCCACGGCCCCGCCACCGACGCCGGCTTCTTCTACGACGTCTACCGGGAGGTCCCCTTCACCGAGGCCGACCTCGCCGCCATCGAGGCCCGCATGGCCGAGGTGGTCAAGCGCGACGAGCCCTTCCTCCGCGCCGAAGAGTCGCGCGAACAAGGCCTCACCGACTACGCCGCCCAGGGCGACTTCATGAAGGTCCACTTCATCGAGCGCTTCACCCAGCCCGGCGAGATGATCTCGCTCTACAAGAACGGCAGCTTCACCGACTTCTGCCGCGGCCCGCACGTCCCCTCCACCGGCCGGGTCAAGGCGTTCAAGGTCATGTCCATCGCCGGCGCCTACTGGCTCGGCGACGAGAAGAACCAGCAGCTGCAGCGCATCTACGGCACCGCCTTCTTCAATCCCAAGGACCTCGAAGCCCACTTCAAGCACCTCGAAGAGATCAAGGCCCGCGACCACCGCGTGCTCGGCAAACAGCTCGACCTCTTCAGTATCCAGGAGGTCGCCGGCGCCGGCCTCATCTTCTGGCACCCCAAGGGCGGCCTCATCCGCAAGACCATGGAAGACTGGATGCGCGACGACTGCATCCGCCGCGGCTACCAGATGGTCTACACCCCCCACATCATGCGCCGCGAGCTCTGGAAGATCTCCGGCCACGAAGAGAACTACGGCGAAAACATGTACCCGCCCATGGAGCTCGACGACGCCGAGTATCGCCTCAAGCCCATGAACTGCCCGGGCCACATCCTCATCTACAAGAACACCCCGCGCAGCTACCGCGACCTGCCCCAGCGCTACGCCGAGCTCGGCAACGTCTACCGCTACGAGCGCTCCGGCACGATGCACGGACTCCTCAGAGTCCGTGGGTTTACCCAGGACGACGCCCACATCTTCTGCACCCCGCAGCAGATCGAGGACGAGATCGCCGGCTGCATCGACTTCGCCGAGGCCGTGCTCAAGACCTTCGGCTTTGCCGAGTTCAAGGTGGAGCTCTCCACCTGGGACCCCGCAGACAAGAAGTTCATCGGCCGCGCCGAGAAGTGGGACGGAGCCGTCGGTTCGCTCACCAAGGTGCTCGATCGCAAGGGCATCCCCTACCGCATCATCCCCGGCGAAGCCGCCTTCTACGGCCCCAAGATCGACATCAAGCTGGTCGACGTCCTCGGCCGCATGTGGCAGCTGTCGACGGTACAGTTTGACTGGAACCTGCCCGCCCGCTTCGACCTCGAGTACAAGGGCGAGGACGGCGAGATGCACCAGCCCGTCATGGTCCACCGCGCCCTGTTCGGAAGCGTCGAACGCTTCTTCGGCGTGCTCATCGAGCACTACGCCGGCGCCTTCCCGCTCTGGCTCGCGCCGGTGCAGGTCGGCCTCGTTCCCATCTCCTCCGACAAGCACCTCGACTACGCCCGCTCGGTCAAGGCCAAGCTCGAAGCCGCCGGCCTGCGCGTCGAGCTCGACGAGCGCAACGAGAAGATGAACGCCAAGATCCGCGAGTTCACCCTGCAGAAGGTCCCCTTCGTCCTCATCCTGGGCGACAAGGAGGCCGCCACCGAGTCGGTCAGCGTCCGCACCCGCGGCCTGGGAGACCAGGGCAGCGTCACGCTCGAAGCCTTCCTCGAACGCGCCCAACAAACCCTCGCCTCCAGATCCGTGGAGCTTTAAACCCCAATGCCCGCACTCTCCGAGCCCGATCGCCAGAAGGCCATCGCTCTGCTCGAAGAGCTGCGGGCGCGCATCGACGAAACCAGCGCCGGCGACGAGCAGCTTCGCTTCCAGATCAAGCGCTACATCGCCAAGCGCCTGGAGTTCGACGAGCGCGGCACCCCCACCCATCGCCGCCGCCTCAAGGAGCAGAAACGCGAGCTGCAGCGCGGCCTCTGCGCCTCCTGCGAGGAGGAGTTACCCGCTCAGGGAGCCGAACTACACCGCGCCCGCGCTATTGCCGGCTACACCCTCGAAAACACCAACCTGCTCTGCCCCCGCTGCCACGCCACCGCCGAAGCCCTCGCGAAGCTGCCCTAGCCCGTATCGACGTACATATAGGCGTTCGGTACGTATCGAATCAATCAAAGAGCTGTCGTCCTGAGCGAAGCCTCTCGCCGCTTTATCGCGAGAGGTGCAGTCGAAGGACCCCAAGAATATCCATACCCACATAGCCGCTCGCACCTTTCTACCGGACTCCGCCTCTTCTGAGTGCTGTGCAGCAGCAGAATCCGTCCAGAACTCCGTATAGGTCGATACCGCCCAGCCCGTTGCCACCTTTGCGATCCGACAAGGCCGACGCGCCTCAATCCTCTACATCCTTGATTCGTTACGTCGCAGCTGAAGACCAAACTCTCGACATCATGTAGCCTGCCAGCACGCATCCAACCGTGAGGGAGACGTTCCATGCGCCGCACCGAACTGATCGAGCTGCACGATCATCCCCGCTTTCCCGCCCGGCTACGTGACCTGATGACCGACACGCTGCAGGAGCTGTGGCGCTTCGGCAACTCCTACGGCGCGATCCTGCCGCAGTTGCACCGCGGGCTCACAGCCGCAGGGGTATCGGCCGCCGACGCTCCAAGCCCGCCCAAGCCTGCCGGCGAGCAGGTCGACGTGCTCGATCTCTGCTCCGGCGGCGGAGGCCCATGGCCGCGGCTCGCCCGCGATCTGGAGCGCGACTACGGCCTAGCGGTGCGCGTCTGTCTGACCGACAAGTACCCGAACCTGCAGGCGCTCGCCCGGCCGCGCTCAGCAGAGGAAGAGACGCACCTCGACTACGTTCCCCAGCCCGTAGATGCGGCGCACGTTCACCCCGCACTCTCCGGCTTTCGCACCATCTTCTCCTCCTTCCATCACTTCTCCCCAACCGAGGCCCGCGAGGTGCTGCGCAGCGCCATGACCGCCAACCGCGGCATCGGCATCTTTGAACTGGCGCGGCGCGAGCTCAAAACCGTGTTGGTTCTGTGCCTGGCACCGCTGCTGGTTCTGTTGCTCACGCCCAGGATGCGGCCCTTCCGCTGGTCCCGCCTGCTCTGGACCTACGTGGTTCCAGTGATTCCGTTCGTCATCTGGTTCGATGGCCTGGTCTCCTGCCTGCGGGCGTATGCGCCCGAGGAACTGCAGGAGATGCTCGCACAGCTCGGCAGCGAGCCGACCGGGCTCTCGCAGGCGAGCTACCGCTGGTTCCTGGGCGAGGAGCGCAGCGGCCTGCTGCCGGTCACCTATCTGATCGGCTACCCGGAGATGTCCCCGCCATGAGCCTTTTGGGGGCAAGCGGCATCCTGTATGCTCATTGCACCCATAAGGAAGGTACTCATGGAACCGCTCTCCGGTCTGCTGATTCTGATCGTCATCGCCGCCGTCGCCTTCTTGATTCTGGTGCTCAAGACCCTCTTTACCGTCCGCACCTACACGGCCGGCGTGGTGGAACGCTTCGGCAAGTTCCACCGCATCGTGCGCCCGGGGCTGCATGTCCTGGTACCCTTCGCCGAGAGCGTCTACATGGTCGACCTGCAGGTAAAGCAGGCGCAGTTCTCGGTCGAGACGAAGACCCGCGACAACGTCTTCGTCCAGATCCCGGTCTCGGTGCAGTACCAGGTGCTGGACGACAAGATCTACGACGCCTTCTACAAGCTCTCCGCGCCGCAGAAGCAGATCGAGTCGTTCGTCTTCAACAGCATCCTGGGACACGTACCCAAACTCTCCTTGGACGAGACCTTCGAGCAGCAGTCCGGCATCTCCGTGGCCGTGAAGGTCGAGCTGGACTCGATCATGTCCGGCTTCGGCTTCAACATCCTCACCGCGCTGGTGACCGACATCGTCCCCGACGTCAAGGTGAAGGCGGCCATGAACGATATCAACGCCGCGCAGCGCTCGCAGGTGGCGGCCCAGGCCCGAGGCGAGGCCGATAAGATCCTCAAGGTCAAGCAGGCCGAGGCCGAGGCGGAGTCGAAGGCGCTGCAGGGCAAGGGCATCGCCGCCGAGCGGCAGGCCATCATCGACGGGCTCAGGCAGTCAATCGAGAACTTCCAGAGCTCCGTGCCGGGAGCGACCCCGGAGGACGTCATGGCACTGGTGCTGCTCACCCAGTACTTCGACACGCTGCGCGATATTGGAACCCGCAGCGGCAGCAATACCCTCTTCCTGCCCAACAACCCCGGCGCCGCCCACGACTTCATGGCTCAGATCCTCGCCGGCATCCGCGGTGGGACAGCGCCGTCTCCCCTCGCTCCGCCGCCACCGCCCAGACAAGAGCCGGTATCGCCCGACCGCGTTCCCGCACTAAGCTGATAGAGTGCAGCAGCAGTCCAAAGACACGAACGACACCATCGTCGCCATCTCCACCCCGCCCGGCCGCGGCGGTATCGGCATCGTACGGCTCTCAGGCCCGCGAGCACGATCGATCGGGGAGAGCATGGTCCAACTCCGCCAACCGCTGGCACCCGGCCGCGCCCGCTTCGCCGAGATTCTCGACCGGACGCCCGCCGACCCCAGCGCCAAAGATTCAAACGCCGCGCCCGAAGCTGCCCCCGTCCTCGACGAGGCCGTCGTTACCTGGTTCGCCGCGCCGCATTCCTACACCTCCGAGGACGTGGTCGAGATCGCCGGCCATGGAGCCCCAGTGCTGCTCGACGCCCTGCTGCGCCAGTGCATCGCCCAAGGCGCGCGGCTTGCAGAGCCGGGCGAGTTCACCCAGCGAGCCTTCCTCTCCGGACGCCTCGACCTGACCCAGGCTGAGGCGGTCCACGACCTCATCCAGTCGAGCACCTTGCAGCAGGCGCGTACCGCCGCGCGGCAGCTTGGAGGCGCGCTCTCGAAGCAGGTCCAACCGGTCAAAGAGCAACTCATCGCGCTGATCGCCGCTCTCGAGGCAGGCATCGACTTCGCCGAGGACGACCTCGATCTCCTCCCGCAGGAGGAGATCGGCCGAAGGATGCTGCAGATCGCCGCTCCGCTCAAGACCCTTGAAGACACATTTACCTACGGCCGGATCCTACGTGACGGCTTCCGCCTGGCGCTCGCCGGCAGGCCGAACGCGGGAAAATCCTCGCTCTTCAATCGCCTTATCCGGCGCGACCGCGCCATCGTCACCGCCCAGCCCGGCACCACCCGTGACCCGGTCACCGAACAGCTCGACTTCGCCGGCATTCCCGTCGAACTGATCGATACCGCCGGACTGCGCGCCTCCACCGACGAGGCGGAGCGCCATGGCGTCGCCAAGTCGCGCGAAGCCATGGTCGAGGCCGACATCGTTCTTCTGGTCCTGGCCGCGAACGAGCCACTACAAGCCGAAGACATCCACCTGCTGCGCGACGCGGAGCTGCATGGAGCGCGCGCGGGAAACCTCATCGTCGTCATCAACAAGATCGACCTGAGCCCTCCGCCGACCCTGGCCGAACAATCGCTCGCCCAACACGCACCTGCTCCCGAAGCCCACCCGTACACCATCGTCCACACCTGCGCCCTCCACGGCGCCCAGACCGGTGTCCAGACCGGAATCGCCGCGCTCCGCCAAGCCATCCTCGACCGTCTACGCTCGACCCCGCCCAGCGCCGACTCGACGATCCTCACCAATCTGCGCCAGCACCAAGCAGTGTCAGCCGCGGTGCGCAGCCTGGAGTCGGCACAAGCGGCGGCAGCCGCCAGCACGCCCCACGAGATGCTCCTGCTCGATCTCTACGAGGCGCTCAACGCCCTCGATCTGCTGACCGGCACGACCACCAGCGACGACGTCCTAAATTTAATCTTCTCTACCTTCTGTATCGGCAAGTGATGTGGCGTCTAGAGGCGTCCAGCCTATACCGGCAGCAGTTGGCGGAGGCTGGGGAGCGGCGCCTTAAAAGCCCTGGAGCCCTAGTGGCCGACTGGAGGCTGGCCTAAAGCGGGCGCCTTCGCTGCGGTTGGGATACGTCCATAAAAGGTTTGTCCCGTAGGGCGCGAGGATTACCTACGACAAGGTCTAGAGCTGTATCTCAAGCGCCGGTCGGAAACACGCCGTCGATGCGATGTGCAGTGGCGGCGCTTGAGATACAGCTTCCTTGAAGGGGCAATGTCGTGGGTAATCCCCTGGTTTACAAGCGTTAGTTCTGTGCAGCTTTCTGGCCAGAGAGGAATTTGCTTCGGCACGCTGGAAGGGGTGGACCCAACAATACTGTCACCGGGGGCAATCTGAAAGGGTGTTCATTGGCGCTTGTGGAGATCTTCCGGCGTCGGATGGGGGAAGATCGAGGCTGCGGGAGACTTTAGTCGCAAAAATTACAAGTATTGCGACGATTCTTGCTTCTCCAGATATAGAGGCCAAACGCGTGTCGCAGAAGTCGGCCTCGAAAGCGGCTTCTATCGCTATATGTTTTGCGATGGGGCAGGACTTTTCGGCTTGCAGGCACCCAGCGGCGGGCAATCTGAGGGCACAGATTTGCCCCTGGTGACAGTATTGTTGGGTTTTCCCCAATATGCCGGAGTTCGCCCAGGCAGATCCGCGCGCCTTCTGGGTGGCTGCGGATGCGCACGAACGCGCCAACGGTCGCTCCTACACGGAGCTGCAAATTGCGCTGCCCCGTGAGCTGGATAAAGCCCAGCGCATCGAGCTGGCGCGGGAGGCGGCGCGGGAGTTCATGGGCGATCGTTTCGCCTACACCTTGGCGCTCCACACTCCCCTGGCCAAGGACAACATCGAGCAGCCGCATCTGCACCTGATGTTCTCCGAGCGGGCCATCGATGTGGCCACACGTGCGCTGCCGGAGGAGCAGTTCTTTAAGCGCAATGGCGCGAAGAAGGATCGCGAAACCTGGCACAACCGGGATAAGCCCGAGGAGATCCGTACCCGGTGGTGCGAGATGATGAACCGCGCCATGGAGCGCGAGGGCATCGAGCTGCGGGTCGATCCGCGCTCCTGGGCCGATCAGGGCCGCGAGGATCTGGCCGAGTTGCGCGAGCCGAAGACGCTCGGCGGCAGGGGCGGGGGGCGGCTGCGCGGTTGGAGGAGATTGCGGAACGGCGCCGGCTGCGGGAGGAGCTGCCGGCGATGCATCTCGATGGTCCGGCTGTGGTCGAGAAGCTGGAGCGGGAGGCCGAGGCGCAGATCGCCGAGATCGAACGCAAGCGGGACGAGGAGCTGAGCCTTCTGGATCGGATGATCGCAGCCGTGAAGGAAGCCGCCAAGGCGGTGTTCGAGCGGGCGGCGGAGAAGCTGCACGAGTTCTTTCCTGGGGAAAGAGCGCAGGCGGTGGTAGCTCAGCCCGAGTCGCCGCCGCAGCCGGCCGAAGAGCTGGCCGAGGCGCGGTACCGGGAGTGGGAGGCCCGGCAGGAGCGCGAGCAGACGTACGAGGCCCGCTACCGGGAATGGGAGGCCAAGTAAGCGGCGAAGGAACGACCGCCGCAGGAGCAACAGCAGGCACAGGAACGAAGGCAGAGAGACATACCAGAGCTATCGATAGAAATAGGAAAAAAATCGGGCACGAGAGGTAGGGTCATGGACGTCGAAGAGCAGCTATTCGCCATGCGCAAGGCCGCGCATGGCGTGCTTCAAACCGCACAGCAGAGCATCGAGGCGTTAAACGGGGCCATCGAAAAGCAGCAGTCCATGACCGCCACACTTCGGAACTACGCGGCCACGACCGTTCGCCAGGTTGAAAAAGAGGCGAAGGAGGGCGTGCAGGCGGCCATCAAGGAGGTCGCCCAGGTCGATATCGGTACGCAGATCAAAGCCGCAGCGCAGCCAACCCTCGACAGCATCAAGGTCGAGACGGGCAAGCTCAACGCCGCCACGCGGGAAGCGGAGGCCGCCGCCAGGAGGCTGGCGGGGTACAGGATCGATTGGGTCCAGAAGGTGACGTATTTCGGACTTGGAGCGATCGCCGGCATGGTGTTCGTTCTGTTCTATGCCATGCTGCCCATCCAAACCATGCAGCAGACTTTGAGGAGCTCGACTGTCGTGATCGAAAAGCCGGCCCCGAAGCCAGACCCGCTGCCGCCGGGCCAGCATAGCCATCTAGGTCGGTCGGCAGGGGTGAAGCCGACCCAGGCCAAGCCGATCCCGGAAGAGCAACCCTAGCGGTGATATCGATGCAAGCTTATTTCGCTTCTACGATCGTGAAGTTGGCGGGGATTTCGAAGAGTTTCGGATCAGGTTCCTCGCGGCGCAAGTTCTGAATTCTGATGGTATATGCCTCTTCGGGACCAGAACTAGCGACTGCTCCAATCAGTTTTAGTTCGTCGCAAAACCACCGCTCAGCTGTGTGTACTAAATGGGGGTTGTCATCCGCAGTCTGGGTAAACCGGGCACCTTCAAATGCAAAACCTTCAATGGTGCGCTTCCCCGCATCTTCGGTTGTAGTCTTCCATTTGTGAGACGGATCCAAGCTACGAGCGAACGAAAATCTAGGTTCACTCGCAGTCGAAATCGGAATCTTCATGCGAGCGGCAATCCTCTCGGTGCCTAAGAGAACGGTCTGAAAGCCGTTCACCGGGTCAGTTACTATGCTCAACGAAGCCAACACGTTACCGGCATTATCTCGGGTCTCCGATTCTCGTAGAAGCTTTCCGGTGGAGTCCCGATAGTTTCTGCCTGCGACTACGAATTTGACTGCAAATGTACCGTCGTCGAGCTTGACGGCATGTTCTTCGAACTGCTCAAACGATATTGGAATTCCTTGAATCGGAAGGACGAGTAGTTCAGCTCCTGACATGCTCAAGGGATTGTCATCCTTCCCAGATGTGAATACTGAGGCCAAAGCAGCTCCAAGTATGGGCGATAAGTTACTATTTGTCGTGGGCAATTTTCCGGCAGGTCATAGTCGCCGATGCCCCCGAGTGGGCTTATCTTCCGGATCGCCCACGATGCAGGAGCTACTTGACCTTTACTGGCCGTCCCATGCGACCTGACTTTCTGGGGGAGGAGCTACCTACTTGGTCCATAATTCTCACTCATCTACAGGCGTATAGGTCTCTCTAATACCAGATTTCTGTAGAAAGGCGATCCACGCGTCCATCGGATAAGCCCCAGACCTCGTTCGCATTTGTCCATTCATGCAGTTGTACCAGTTGTGTAACACAATTTCATCTGCCGCCTGTCGTGATCCGGCATTGGTCACATTGACAAGGCTATCAGCGCAATGTATGCGGGGATCTATGCCTTCAATCGGCCTTTCGAGAAGCGACACGTCCCCTTTATAATGAAAGTGAAGTCGCACTTCATTAACTGCGATGTAAAACTTTTGCAGCGATCTCATGTACTGAATGATAGGTTCTAAACCCCAAGTGTGAGGTAGGTCATCCAACTCCGTGAGCGCATTTTTCATGCGACAGATATTAACTTTTGCGTTTCGTTCAAACCATCGTTGGCGCTCGACCTGCTTACCGCATCCTCTGTATGCGTTATCTTCTTTGTTACACATTTCAATCTGATAGATAACAGGGTAGCTAGTTTGCATGCGTAGCCTAGGTGACAGGCGCATGATAGCCTTCGCTTCACCCTCCGTGAAAGAGGCCACCGGAAAGGTAACCGTGTCTATTCCTCCTGGGTCAGCGAGTGTAATAGACTTCTGAACGGGTGAATCCAATAGTCCGATTAATAGCAATATACCTAGTTTTTTCATTGGTTTAAATAATTACGGAGTAATGGCGGTGTCATCATCATCAACTGTCCCATCCCATAGTTGATTTGTGGGTGCATTTACGCAAGGTATTGAAAAGTTAACTGCTGGGCCATTTTCTGGATAACGGCCTACATGAAGATGCGCGCCACTCTGGCAACCTGAGTTGTCGAGGGTGCCGATGATCTGTCCTTGCGTTACCGACTGACCGACCGCCAGTCCTGGTACAGGCGTAACATGCACGTATCTTGTCGTATACAGGTCATTGCCCTGAATCCATACAGTGTTGGCTAACTTGCGCAATCCTTGGCATGCAGGATACGCAGGACTAGCAGGCCCTTCGGAACCGTCTATCTTTGTAACTGTTCCAGATTCCATCGCAGACACAGACGTTCCGTAAGCAGGAGAGGAATGACTTCCGTTTCCATCCGAATTGGTAATATCTTGCGCATGATGAGCCGTTGCATTTGCCCCAATCTTGTCAAAGAATTGCGAAACCCAACATGCGTTAGGAAGAGGATTACCAGGATACCTATGCTGGATTGGCGTCAGATTGCTTACTTCAGTCGCCGTGGCCATGGTGTTCCCGATGTGTAAAGACTTATGCTGCGTTGTCTGTTCAGGACCAGGACCATACCATTCGTAGCTATAACTATAAGACTGAGGTGATTCAGTGTATCGTTCAAAGTTCAGCTCATCGAAATACATCGCCGGTTGCCCGTACGGAACATCGAATGGCACGGTTAACGCAGCTGTATGCTGTCCTATCGCGGTGTATGTCCCGCCCGGAACTCCTGTGAAGGTCAACGTCACCGCGGCAGAGCCTTGGCGGTCACCGTCATCGCTATATGCGCCGGAAGCCTGCTGGATTCCGCTAGAATCCCGAACCACGCATATGACCTGGGCAGCATAATATCCGTCGTCAGCCGAACCGAGGTCTGTTTCACAGGTGGCAGTTACGATGTGTAAGCTTGGGTCAATCTGAATCGTCGTAGATCCCGTTATATCTTGGGCAAGTGCAGGCGTGCCAAAAATGATAGCGATGGCAAGTGCCAGAACTATCCTCATTATTTGACCTCCCCGGTTGCAAGCGACGAGGTAGTCACAGGAGGAATCTTTTCATGTGTGTTGTTTGTAAAGGCCTTCAGCACGTTCATTTGTAGTCTTTGAAAATCCGACTCCCGCATTGCGTTGCGGAGCTCATCACGGTACTTAAGCGTAACCGCGTCCATCTCTGCTCGCAGATCCGCGAGGTCAGGCGGGGGAATTGTATCTACTCCAGGACGTAATCTTCCATTCGGGAAGGAACTGTGGAATTGAGCCACAACGTTCACAAACTCGGAGCGTAAGATTTTGGTGTCACGCTCCCAATCACTTGCCACCTGTTCCACACTGGCCAAATCGGCGGCATCGAGTTGGAACTGTTTGGGTATCACATAAGCAAGGTTAGCGTCAGGCTTGTCGGGTGACGCCGCAGACCGGGCGATCCTCAAGTAGCTGTTCTCACGCCTGAAAAAGATGGCAAATGCTTTGGCATCCGCTTTGTCGATGTTCAATGGCGTCAATGCGGCAGTTTCCTGTTGCGCCGCCGTTGGCCTAACCATGCAAAACACAAATTGAAGTGCGAAAATCACCAACGCAAAAATACGCAGGAGCATACTTGTTTCCTCGTTTGGTCATGCTCTGATCCAGCATCGTCGTTTCATGCACATCTAGGGACAATGCTTCAGGAAGGGGCCGCGACCTGCAGTTTCACCAATTGCGAGAGAGATTGTCTCCTTCCAATATTCGACATGGGCCCTGGCGTCACCCTGTCTGGGACGACGTGGCGAAGAGCGACCAGTGTTGAAGACCGTCAATTGTTCTAGGGCCGGAGGCCACGATAGTAGCCCCAAATGGAAGGGCGAAAAAATGTTTATTTTCGCGCATGATAATCCCAAATGGCCGCGGGGCGGCCGCACCTGAGGATGAGAAGGTTTGCCTTGACCTGTGTTCGCCGGGCGGCGAGAATTCCCTTGCGCACAGGCAAAAGGGTCGCTCGCATATTGGTGGTTTGACCCCGAATGATAATCTGGCCCGCCGGCGGCATACGTACACCTGACTGGTGCCTTTTCTGAGCCCGTAGAACAATATGCCC
>DATMOB010000161.1:0-18356 GCA_035568455.1 Granulicella sp. | reverse complement strand
TGGGTCTTGGTTGTGGTGTTGGATGAAGTCGTCGATGGCGGCTTTGAGTTCCTTGGTGGAGCGGTGGACGCCGCGGCGGAGTTGTCGTTCGGTGAGCAGCGCGAACCAGCGTTCGACCAGATTGAGCCATGAGGCTGAGGTGGGCGTGAAGTGCACGTGGAAGCGAGGCCGTTTGGCCAGCCAGTCCCGGATCAGCTTCGTTTTATGGGTGCCGTAGTTGTCCAGGATCAGGTGAACGTCCAGTTCTTCCGGCACATTCTTCTCGATGGTGTCGAGGAAGTTGCGGAACTCCGTCGAGCGGTGGCGCTGCTGGTTCTGGCCGATGATCTTGCCCGTCCAGGCGTCGAGGGCCGCCACGGATCACCTGCGCTGTAGAGTCCACGGCCGCCTGTGCGTTATAGCCCTGCAGGAAGCTGCCTTTGTTGGCCCCATCCGGCATGATCCGGTGTCCCCATCGGTGAAGTTGCGCTACGCCTTGGCTTTGGGCTGCGCCGGTTCCGGGTCCGGGACCTTGGGCTCGGGGCCACGCGGCTTCTTGCCTGTCTGCCCTTCCTGCTGGCGACGAGCGGCGCGTTTGGCCTCCGCCTCGGCGCGTTGCTGCTCGGCCTTTTCTGCGGCCTCCTTCTCCAACTCCGCCTTGGCCTGCTGGATCTTCTTCAGGCGACTGTCGCGCCGCGACAACTCATCGGGCAACTCGTCGCCGCGCCTGCCCTTGCCATACAGCGCATCCTCGGCAGCGTCAGTCTCCTCGGCCTGCTGCAGCAACGCATCGATCTCCTGCTTCAAGCGCCGCTCCGCCTCGCCCATCCGCGCATAGCTCATCGCCTTGTGCTTGCTGGCGTTGGCCTTGATCTTGCTGCCATCGATGGCCACGTGGCCCAACTTCACCAAGCCCGCCTTCGCGCACAACTGCACCGCCTGCAGAAACAGCCCGGCCAGCGCCTTCAAGTGCCGCTTGCGGAACTCCGTCAGCGTGCTGTGGTCCGGGTGTTCGTCGGCCGAGAGGAAGCGAAACGCCACATCGTCGTAGGTCTTGGCCTGGATCTTGCGCGAACTGTAAACCCCGGTCGCGTAGCCATACAGCAACACCCGAACCATCATCGCCGGGGCATACGCCGACATCCCACGACCGTCCTTCTCGCTGTACGACGCGTAGATCCCCTCCAGATCAAGCGCGTTCACCACATCCGCCATAAAACGCGCCAAATGATTCTCCGGAAGCCAATCATGCAGCGAAGGAGGAAATAACAACGACTGATTCAGATCGTCCGCGCGGAAGCTCTTACCCATAAAGACATTTTATTAAAGCAGAGCAGGAAAAGCCCACCCCTCCAGGATAGGCTCTTCTATCCCCGACAAGCTCCTAGAGCGCATGCGTCGTCGGGCCATCTCGCTGTACAACGTAAGATAGAGAAACTAGAGAGGTTCTGCCAGAATAGCGTGAGCGCACCCCGAATGACCGCAGACCAAGTGAAGAAACTCCTTGAGCTCGAGCCCCATCCTTGCGAGGGTGGATGGTTTCGCCGCACCTACGAGTCCTCCGAGACCGTCGCCCTCTCTCGCTACGCCTCGCCACGGCGCACCGGAACGGCGATCTTCTACCTGCTGGAGCCGGGAACCTTCAGCGAGATGCACCGCCTTCGCTCCGATGAGATCTTCCACTTCTACGCCGGGGATCCGGTCGAGATGCTGCAGCTGCACCCTGATGGCGTGGGTGAAACCGTCCTCATCGGCAACGACCTGCTCGCCGGCCAACGCCCGCAGGTGGTCGTCGAACGCGACGTTTGGCAGGGTTCGCGCCTGGTCGCCGGCGGCGCCTGGGCCCTGCTCGGATGCACCGTCAGCCCGGGCTTCGAGTACGAGGACTACGAATCCGGCGACCGCGAGAGTCTTTGCGCCGCCTGGCCGGACCACGCCAGCCTCATTGCCGCCCTCACCCACACGTAGATGCCCGAGAAGCCGGCGCAGGTAGAGCTATAACGACCGCAGGTACTTCAGGATCTCCGGATTGGTCCAATCCTGGGCGGAGACGAACTTCCTCCGCAGAACACCCTGCCGGTCGATCACATACGTCTCCGGAATCTGCACCGTTCCGTACAGGGCGTTGACGCGTCGGCTCGGATCACGCACCGTGATCAGGTCCACCCGATGTGTGACCAGGAATTTGCGGTAGATGGCATCGTCCTCGTCCATGCTGACCGCGACGACCGCGACCTGCGGCAGCTCGCGCTGCATCGCGAGCAGGCTCGGCAGCTCCTCAAGGCACGGCGGACACCACGTCGCCCAGAGGTTCAGCACCACGACGCGCCCGCGCAGCTTGCTCAGATCCACCGCAGTCACCCCGTCGTTGACCGCGAACTGCGGCGCGGGCTTGTCGATCCTTCCCGGGTGGTCGCCCCGGTCGCATCCCACGGTGAACAAAAAAGCAAACGCTGCCCAGATCGCTAATTGCCGCACGGCACACTCCTGCTTCTTATAATACGAAGCAGTGAGCGAAACCGCCCCAACTCTTGAACTCAGCGTCATCCTTCCCGCCAGAAACGAGGAACGCGTTCTGCCCGCATGTCTGGCGTCGCTCGTCGTGCAGTCGGAACGGGGCTTCGCTCTCGGCCAGCAATGGGAGCTGTTGATCGTCGACGACGAGTCGCAGGATCGCACCTCCGAGATCGCCGCCGAAGCCGCCCGCGGTCATGCCGGAGTGACGGTCCTCGCGCCGCTGCCGCTCGAACCCGGCTTCACCGGCAAGAACAACGCCTGCTGGACCGCAGCGCAACAGGCCAAAGGTCGCTGGCTACTCTTCACCGACGCCGACACGATCCACGAACCAGGTGACCTGTCGCGTGCGCTCCACGAGGCGGAGAAGCATCGCGCCGCGCTGCTGTCCTACTCGCCGCGCCAGATTGTCACCGGCCTCTGGCAGTGCGCGGTCATGCCGCTGGTCTTCTCCGAGCTCGCCAGCGTATATCCGCCGAAGGAGGTCGGTGATCCGGCAAGCCGTCTTGCTGCCGCGAACGGCCAGTTTCTGCTGGTTGAGGGCGAGGCCTACTTCGCCGTCGGCGGTCATCGAGCGGTTGGCCGCGAGGTGCTCGAGGACGTCGCTCTCGCCCGCAACATCAAGCAGAGCGACCGTCTCCTCCGCTTCCGCTACGCGCCCGACGCGCTCTCGGCGCGGATGTACGCAAGCCTGCCGGAGATGATCGAGGGCTGGACCAAGAACCTGGCAGTGCTGTTTCCGCGTCCCTTGTATCTGGCCGCCTGGCGGATTCTTGATCTCGTCCTCTTCATCGGCATCCCGATCGTCGCCTTGAGCTTGCCTTACCTGGTTGCTTGGCAGCGCGGCGCGCTGCTGCTGATCTGGGCGAGAACACTCTGGCGCTTCTACAGCCGGGTCGCGAGGTCGAACTTTCCCGCACTCGATTGCGGCCTTTCGATTCTGGGCGTTCCGCTGTTTGTCTATCTTCTGGTCCGCAGCTTCATCCATCATCGTGTCCACAAGGCGGTGTCCTGGAAGGGACGAAGCTATCCGACACGAGGCTAGGCTGAATCGACTTCCCGGTTTTTGCCGTCTAACTCTAGGTATTGATTGACCGAGACTCTATGATCTTCCTCACCCGCAAAGTCGAGTTCTCCTCCGCGCACTTCTACTGGATCGACGCCTGGTCGAAGGAGGAGAACGAGCGTGTCTTCGGCAAGTGCGCGAACCGCAATGGCCATGGCCACAACTACACGCTGGAGGTGACGGTTGCGGGCGAGGTCGATCCGGTCAGCGGCTTTGTCGTCGACCTCAAGCAGGTCAAGGACATTCTTGAGCGGGAGGTGATCAGCGTCTACGATCATCGCCATCTGAACCTTGAGGTTCCCGAGTTCAAGACAGCGCTTCCGACAACCGAGAACATCGCAGTTGCGATCTGGAAGCGTCTCGAGGGCAAGATTCCCAACGCGCGGCTGCATCGCATTCGCGTCTACGAATTGCAGGACCTGTTCGCGGACTACTACGGTGAGCCATGAAGGTCTATCTCACACGCCGCTATCACTTCAGCGCCTCGCATCGGCTTCATACCGAGGCTTACGATCAGGAGCGCAACCGCGCGATTTTCGGCAAGTGCAACAATCCGCATGGTCATGGCCATAACTACACGGTTCAGGTGACGTTCAGCGGGCAGCTCGATCCGGCGATCGGAATGGTCTGCAATCTCGCCGATCTGGATGGCTTCGCGCGGACGCATCTGCTGGATCGCTTTGACCACACTAATCTGAATACGCTGGACTGCTTCCAGGACAGGGTCTCGACGACGGAGAATCTGTCCATGGAGGTGCATCGTATCTTCCAACAATTCCCTCTGGCGCATCTCGAGCAGGTTCATGTCGAGGAGACCAGCAATAACTCCTTCGACTTTGCCGGAGAAGACACGGCAGTTTCGGGCAGGTTTTAGAAAGGCACCTTATGGCAGGCACGCAGGCGACACTCGAACACGCAACCTTGGACTCGCTCTCGACCGAAGAGCTCTACCGCGAGCTGTTGATCCGGATCGGGGAGGATCCGACTCGTGATGGCCTGCTGCGAACGCCGGAACGCATGGACAAGTCCATGAAGTTCCTCACGCGCGGCTATGCGATGGATGTCACCGAGGTGCTGCATGACGCGCTGTTCGACGTCGATTACGACGAGATGGTGATCGTGAAGGATATCGAGTTCTTCTCGATGTGCGAGCATCATCTGCTGCCGTTCTTCGGCAAGGCTCATATTGCGTATGTTCCCAACGGCAAGGTGATCGGGCTGAGCAAGATTCCGCGGCTCGTCGATGTGTTCTCGCGGCGACTGCAGGTTCAGGAGCGATTGACCCGGCAGATTGCGGACGCGATCGAGAGTGCGATTCAACCGCAGGGCGTCGCGATTATTCTCGAGGCGCAGCATCTTTGCATGATGATGCGCGGCGTGGAAAAACAGCACTCGGCGACGGTGACCTCGGCGATGCTGGGCGTGTTCAAGACGCAGATGCAGACCCGTAATGAATTTCTTTCGCTGGTGCGGCGGCCTGCGTCGGTCTAGGGGCCGGGATCGCCTCCGCGCGCGGGCAAAGCCGGTTACTCTGGTAAGTGATGAACGGTCTTTTAGTCCTTGATAAACCTGCCGGTATGACCTCGCACGATGTGGTTGCGATCGTGCGGCGCGCGACCGGCGAGCGCTCAATCGGTCATTTGGGAACGCTGGATCCGATGGCTACCGGAGTGCTTCCGCTGCTGCTGGGAAAGTACACCCGGCTGGCCCAGTTCTACGGTCATGCCGACAAGTCGTATACGGGAACCATCCGGTTCGGCTTCGCGACGGACACCTTCGATGCCGAGGGGACGCCGGAGACTTCGGAGTCTCGTTCCGAGGTGGCTGTGAAGCCGCTCGAATCCGATCTGGAGCGCTTGCGCGAGCTGGCGGCGCGGTTTCATGGGACGATCGACCAGGTTCCGCCGGTGTTTTCGGCGAAGAAGATCAACGGCGTGCCAGCGCACAAACTGGCGCGCGCGGGCGAGCCGGTACCGGTGAAGCCGGCCCGGATCACGGTGCATCGCTTTGTCCTGAACGGACTCGAGGACGGGGTGGCGTCGTTCGAGGCGAGCGTCTCGGCGGGCGGCTACATCCGCGCGCTGGCGCACGAGCTGGGGCAGGCGGCGGGATGTGGCGCTCACCTGGCGAGTCTACGTCGAACCCAGGCGGGCGACTTTACGCTCGGCGATGCGATCCCGGTTGAGCGGCTGAAGGCGCTGGCGGGCGACACGGCGGCGATCGAGTTGCTGTTGCCGCATCCGCGAACGCTGCTGCCGGAGCTGCCGTCGGTCACGGCCGATGAGCAGTTGGCCGGACGGCTGCGCAACGGGATGCAGGTGAATCTGCCGGAGTTCTCATCGGCGCCGCTGGTGAAGGTGTTCAGCGGACCGACGGAGCTGCTGGCCATCGTGCGACGGATCGCGGGAACGCTGATGCAGCCGATGGTGGTGCTGGGCTAATTTTTTTTTGGGGGGGCCCTGGGTGGCCCCCCATATTGCCCGGATCTAAATTCTTTCCTTTGTTTGGGTTTGAAGGTACCGCGGTACGGGTGGGGTGGCGGTACCGGGGTCCTTCGACTTCGGCTCGCACAATACGGCCGGGCGAGGCTGCGCTCAGGATGACAGCTTCATCGAGAAAAAGAATCAAACGTCTGGCTGGGCTGAAGCCCAGCCTTTTCAAGACAACCATTGTTCGCGGTCGTCTCGACGGTCTAGTGTTTGAGCAGGGGGGTGATGAGGTTGAGGACGTTTTCGGCGACGATCTTGTTGCCGGCCTCGGTGGCGTGGGTGTGGTCGGCCTGCATCATGCCGGGGATCCCGACGACGCCTTGGAGCAGAAAGGGCAGCATGGCCACGTGGTACTTGCGGGCGAGCAGGACGTAGGTTTCGTTGAACTGATGGATGTAGTCGGGGCCGTAGTTGGGCGGCAGGGTGATGCCGGCCAGGGCGACGGTGGTGCCGGAGGCGGTGAGCCGCTTGAGGATGAGGTCGAGGTTGGCGCGGGACTGCTCGATGGGCAGGCCGCGCAGGCCGTCGTTGCCGCCGAACTCGACGACGACCAGGGCGGGCTTGAGGCGGAGGATGAGGTCGAGGCGGTCGACGGCGTCCTTGGTGGTGTTCCCGCTGATGCCCTCGTTGACGACACGGTAGGCGTAGCCGCGGGCGTCGAGGTCGGCCTGGAGGTGGTCGGGGTAGGACTCGCCAGGATCCGCGCCATAGCCGGCGGTTAGGCTATCGCCGAAGCAGACGATGAGGGGGCGATCGTCCTTTGGCGCTTCGTTTGCTGAGGAGTTTGCGGAGCTTACGGAGGGATTGAGGGAGGTTGCCGGGGTGCGCTCGGAGACGCGGGAGTTGATTTGACTGGCGTGGCGGGCCGGCTGATCGGTCTTGCATCCGGCGGCGACGACTCCGAGAGCGGCTAGAATACTGAGGAGCCACAGTTGGCGCATGGGACCAATTTACCAAAAGAGCAACATCGGGTTTATCTGAGAGCTATATGGGGATTGGCGAAGCGCAGTCGCGGGCTATCGGGTGAGGTTGGGGAGCGTCTTACGAGAGCGGTGCATGGAGTTCGTTGGGGCGGTTCGCAGGGCAGAGTTCGGTTGGGAGGAAAGCGGTCGTTTGCTTCCACAAACGATGCCCACCTTAGCCGCAAAGGACGCGGCGAAGATGGGGCACCCGGGCGGGCTGGGGTAGAAAGGTTCTGACGGCATTGGGGAAATTAACATCTTCGGGGTTCCTTCGGCTTCGCTCAGGACAGGCACTTCGACTGCGTCTCTTGCGACGAGACTGCAAGAGACTCCGCTCAGGATGACGGTTCTTCTTTTTATTCGAGACAGGGCAGCGTTTGGCTGCTGAGGGGAGTAGGTCAGTGACTCAAGTTCCAACCGCAATGATCGAGGTTCGCGATCTTCGCAAGTCCATTCGCACCGGGTCGCGCACGGTGGAGATTTTGAAGGGCATCGACTTCAGGGTGCCGTCGGGGCAGTTTGTGGCGATCATGGGAGCGTCGGGCTCGGGCAAGAGCACGCTGCTGGGTCTGCTGGCGGGGCTGGATACGCCGACGGGCGGCCAGGTGCACCTGAATGGGACGGCGATCAGTTATCTGCCGGAGGACAGGCTGGCACAGGTGCGGGGCAAGACGATCGGGTTCGTCTTCCAGTCGTACCAGTTGATCCCGACGCTGACGGCGCTTGAGAATGTGCTGCTGCCGCATGAGCTGAACCGCGAGGGCGGAGAGGCGGCGGCGGGGCAGAGCCGGGCGCGGGAGCTGCTGGTGAACGTGGGGCTGGGCGACCGGATGGATCACTATCCGGTGCAGTTGTCTGGCGGAGAACAGCAGCGAGTGGCGTTGGCGCGGGCGTTCATTCTGCGGCCGCCGATTGTGCTGGCGGATGAGCCTACGGGGAATCTGGATACGACCAATGGGGCGCATGTGCTGGAGCTGCTGCTGCAGCTGAACCGGATGGAGGGCACGACGCTGGTTCTGGTGACGCATGATCCGGTGCTGGCGGGGTATGCGAACCGGCGGATCGTGCTGCGGGATGGGCTGGTGGTGTCGGATGAGGTGAGTTCGGACAACGCACAGACGACGGACAGCGCACAAACCACGACGGTGGCAGGCTAGCGATGGCGAGACTGTCGTATCGTTCGGCCGCCAAGATTGCTGCTCGCGAGATGCGGTCTTCGCGGGGGAAGTTTTTCTTTGTTCTGCTGTCGGTGGCGATCGGGGTGGCGGCGCTGACGGGAGTACGTGGGTTCAGCGCATCGTTTCGCGGAACGCTGTTGACGCGGGCGCGCAGCATTATGGCGGCGGACCTGTCGGCGCGGATGTTTCAGCAGCCGACGCCGGAGCAGCAGGTGGGGCTCGATGCGATTGCGGCGAGCGGGGTGGAGATGACGCCGGTGACCGAGCTGCTGTCGATGGCGAGCTCGCCGAAAACGATGGATCCGCTGCTGGTGTCGCTGAAGGCGGTGGATCCGGCGAAGTATCCGTTTTATGGGTCGGTCGATCTGCAGCCGGCGGGGAGTCTGACGGCGGTGCTGGGGCCGGATACGGTGGTGGTGGCGGACGATCTGCTGCTGCGGCTGCATCTGAAGGTGGGCGATGCGCTAAAGGTGGGCAACAAGGCGTTTCGGATTGCATCGGTGGTGACGAATGAGCCGGACCGGCTGATGGGAAACTTTGCGGCGGGGCCGCGGGTGCTGCTGTCGCGGGAGGGGCTGGATGCGAGCGGCCTGGTGGCTCCGGGGAGTCATGCGGGGCAGCGGTATCTGTTCAAGGTGCCGCCGCCGAGCAATGGGGCGCCGATCTCGGATGCGGCGGTGGGAGAGCTGAAGGCGCGGCTGGAGAAGCTGCTGCCGGAGGCGCAGGTGATCGACTATCGCGAGACCAATCCGGCGCTGACGCAGGGGTTGGACCGGGCGACGAGCCTGCTGTCGCTGATGAGCCTGGTGGCGCTGGTGCTGGGCGCGATCGGTGTGGCGATGGCGATGCGGGCGCATCTGCAGCAGCGGCTGGATACGATCGCGATCATGAAGTCGCTGGGTGCGCGGTCGGCGCAGATCATGAATATCTACCTGATCCAGACACTGCTGCTGGGGCTGGCGGGCGGGCTACTGGGAGTGGCGATGGGCGTGGGCGTGCAGCTGGCGTTTCCTCTGCTGCTGGCGCATCTGATCAACCTGCAGACCAGTCTGCATATCCAGCTGCGGACGGTGTTGACCGGGCTGGGCGCGGGTGTGCTGACGACGCTGTTGTTTACGGCGCCGCCGCTGCTCGATATCCGGCGGGTGCGGCCGCTGCTGATCCTGCGGCGAGCGGTGGAGGTGGAGGCGAGCGGCGATCCATTTGTAACCGCGATGTTTCGCCGGGTGACGAGGAACCTGGCGCAGATTGCTGCGGCGGCGCTGATTCTGGCGGGCCTGGCGGGAATTGCGACGACGCTGAGTGACTCGGCCGAGGTGGGGAAGGTGTTCTCGCTGGGGCTGGTGGTGGTGCTGGGAGTGCTGCTGGGGGCTTCGGCGGCGGTGCTGGCGGGGCTGCGCTGGTTTCTGGCGCGGACGCGGCTGCGGCTGCCTTCGTCGCTGCGGCATGGGTTGGCGAATCTGTATCGGCCGGGGAATCCGAGCGCGGCGCTGCTGGCGGCGCTGGGCATGGGCGTGATGCAGATCATGACGGTGTACTTTGTGCAGCAGGCGGTGGTGAGGGAGCTGCATGTGTCGTCGGCACCGAATCTGCCGAATGTATTTTTGGTGGACATCACGACCTCGGAGGTGGACGGCGTGCGCGGGCTGCTTCACGGGCAGGCTGGAGTGACGGCGGCTCCGGAACTGGTGCCGGTGGTGTCGTCGCGCATTGTGGCGATCGACGGGGTTCCGGCGAGCCAACTGAAGCTGAAGAACTTTCCGCGGCGGATGCTGCAGTCGGTGTCGCTGAGCTGGTCAGGGGCGCCGCCGGTGGGGACGAAGGTGGTCAGCGGGAGCTGGTGGGCGGCGGATGAGGCGACGCCCGAGGTGGCGGTCGCGGAGCGTGCGGCCGAGCGGCTGGGGGTGAAGATCGGGTCGACGATTGTGTTCGCGGCACAGGATACGCAGTTTGCCGCGAAGGTGGTGGCGCTGACGCGAGCCGATGGGCAGCATGCCTACTCTCGGGTGGAGTTCGCGCTGCCGGAGCGGGCGCTGGCGGGGCTGCCGGTGGTCTGGTACGGCGGCGTGCATGTGGATCCGGCGCGGGTGGGGCAGGTGCAGCGGGCGCTGTATGACGCGTATCCGACGGTGACGGTGATCAACGTGGCGGCGGCGCTCGAGACGGTGCGGGCCGTGGTGATTCAGATTACGTATGTGATCCAGTTTCTGGCGGCGTTCTCGATCTTCGCGGGGGTGATCATTCTTGCCAGCTCGATTGCGGGCACGCGCTACCGGAGGATTCGCGAGGTGGTGGTGTTGAAGACGCTGGGGGCGACGCGGGGACGGATTGCTACGGTGTTCTCGATCGAGTTCGCGGTGCTGGGGCTGGTGGCGGGTGTGGTGGGGGTGGGGTTTGCGCTGGTGATTGCGCGGGTTCTGCTGGGCCGCATGGATGTGGTGTTCCATGTGCAGTGGGCGTGGACGGTGGCGGCGCTGCTGGGGACGGCCGCGCTGACGGTGGGAACGGGATGGGTGGCGAGCCATCGGATTCTCGGGCAGAAGCCGCTGGAGGTGCTGCGGGAGGAGTAGGCGGAGATCTGCTGCGAATTTGTCGATCGTGCTATTTGCTTGACTTGGCTAGTTCGTTGCGAGCCCAGGCGAGATTGTTCTTTGCGATCTGCTGTGACGGGTCCAAGGCGATCGCCTTCTGAAACCAGGTGGCGGCAAGACTGGGCTGCTGCTTGAGCATGTAGGCGGTGCCGATGTTGTTGGCGGCGAGAGCATTTGCCGGATCGAGACTGAGGACACGCTGCCATGCATAGATGGCCTGGTCGTAGTCGCCGGTGTGGAGATAGTTGAGGCCTTCAGCCAGGTAAGAGTCTGCGTTGCGCAAGGCGGGAGCGATCTGCGAAGCCATGCGGCGCCCTGCGGGCGCTCGTGCGATGCACGCCGCAAGCGCGATCAAGGCGAGGGAGAGCAGGACGATGAAGGACTCCTGCCAGGTGCGGCGAAAGATCGTGAGGTCGAAGGGAAGCACGGTGTAGAAGAGCGTGGCCACGATGGCCACGGTGGGGGAGAGAAGACGATACGCGAGGAACGTTAGCAGAAGCAGCGACGCAAGGCCGCAGGCGAGGGAGAGATGGGCGCCGGCAAGAATCGAGGTATCGCCGGTGAGGCGCATGGTGAGGGCGAGCAGTGCAAGGTAGCCCGCACGTGTGGGGGATGGCTGGAGCGAGAGCACACTGCGATCGTTAGCCAGTTCGCGGGCCAGGAATCCGAAGCCCGCAGCGCCCTGTGCAAGGACAACATTGGCTTGCCGGGTGTAGGTGGCTCATCCGGAGAGCGGACGAGGCTAGGATTGAAGAAATACAAGCGCAGGGCGATGCCGAAAACGCGATCGCCAATAAGAGGAGGGGAATGCGGCGGGAGTATCCCAAGGGATGGCGCATTGAGAGCACGGACGAAGGCATAGTGGCGGGTGCGTGAGGCATCGAGCAGTCCGCTCCCAACTCCTGCGATTGCGCGCAAGGTTATTCTTCAACCGGTGGCAGTAGTGTCATACGCCTGCGCGCGAAACAGAGGAGAAGCGCGATGACGCCGCGTCCTGGACTCACTCGTCCGTATCGATACAGACGGATCCCAGATATGTTGGAACGCCGCTAGAAGCCGGAGTCTGGGCTGAAAAATGCTGGCGGTATGCGGTGTGTGGAGATTCTCGGGGTCTTCGACTTCGCTCTTGCGATGAGACGGTAAGAGACTGCGCTTAGGATGACAGGTGTTACGTTTGCCCGATCCGTGCCCGAGGGCCTATGTCTTTATCCGGTCTTCTCGTCTGAGGCTCTTGTCTGGCGCTATGAATCTGGGGCTTGTTATTTGGGGGCTCTGCGTTCGGGGTGGTGGGCGAACTGGCTTTCGAGCACGATGCGAACCAGCTGGCTGCGGGTGCGGACGCCGGTCTTGGCGAAGAGCTGTTGGAGTACGGCTTTCACATAGGCCTCGGAGATGTTGAGCTTGGCGGCGATCTCCTTGTTGGTCAGGCCATTGAAGATCTCGTCAAGGACAGCTCGCTCGCGCGCTGTGTAGAAGGCGTTGTCGGTGGTTTTGTCGGACCTTTCGGATGGATTGGATTGCGCGGGGGAGGGGTGGGCGACGAGCGCGCGCATGGCCTTGGGGTCGAGCCAGGTTTCGCCCATGGCGACGCGGCGAATGGCGGTGAGCAGGTCGGTGGGCGAGCTGTGTTTCAGGAAGATGCCGGAGGCGCCGAGGTCGAGTGCGGTGCGTGTTTCCTCATCGCTCATGCCGGCGGTGACGAATAGGACCTTTCCTGTGAAACTGGATCTGTTCAGCGCTTCGAGGAAGCTTAATCCATTCTGGTGGCCGAGGTCGTAGCCAAGATCGTAGTCGAGAAGAACGACGTCAACGTGTAGGGTGTTCAAGGCGGCGAGCGCGTCCTGGCCGGAGTGATAGTCGGCGACCATCTCGAAGTCTGGTTCTGCTTGCAGCAGACGGCTCAGGCTCTCGCGGAAGAGGGAGTGATCGTCGAGCAGGAGAAGTTTGATGGTTTGCCTGGTATCCATAAGAGGATGCGATCCGATGGGGAATTAGTTTGAGGATCGCGAGAGTTTGACGACGAAGGTCGCTCCTTCGGTAGAGGGTTGATAGTCGAGTTCGCCACGGAAGGAGCGCATCAAGGCGCGGGAGATACAGAGACCGAGTCCTGAGGCCTCGGAGTGGGGCTGGAATGGCCGGAAGAGCAGCTCCGGGTGGGCGACGCCTTCGCCGTTGTCGATGACCGCGACGGAGACGCAATCTGCTGTTTCGGTCACACGAAATGTTAGTTTCGGCTGGGTCTTTTGGGCAAGCGCGCGGGCGCTGTTGCGGACGAGATTGAGAAAGACCTGCATCAGGCTGTGGCGGTCGGCCCAGACCGTGGGCAGGGCCGAGGGGAACTCCCAGAGGACCTGGGTGTCGGCCTCGGCGAGTGCCGGTTCTACGACGATGCGCAGCTCTTCCATGAAGGATCGGAGGTCGACACTGGCGGCCGACTCCGGCGTTTCGCGCGGCACGCGCAGCTCCAGGGAGGCGATCTTCTCGAGGGCCAGGATGAGGGTGCCGAGCGCCTCGAAGTCGGGGTTATGGGACATGCCGCCGGAGCGGACGAGATTCTGATGCACCATGGCGATGGCGCCGCAGACGTTGCGGATCTCGTGGGAGATGGCGGTAACCACGATGCGGGAGCCGGAGAGCAGCTGTTGCAGCGCATCCTCCTCGCGATCGCGGAAGTCCTCGGAGGAGTCGACGATCATGGCCGAGATTCTGGGGCCGAGGGTGGTCTGGTAGGTGGAAAACCAGACGTCGGCGATGAAGATGCTGCCATCGGCGCGGTGGCCCTTGCACTGCATGAGAGTGCGGAAGCCACGGTTACTCTCTCGCAGGTGCGGAACAGTCGCGAAGGAGGGCAGCCAGAGGCTGATGGGGGTGGCGGTGAAGGCCTCGGCGGAGGTTGCGAAGAGGCGGTGGGCGGCGTCATTCGCGAGGAGGATGCGGCCGTCTCCGTCGGCGCTGAGGATGGCGACGGGGCTGGTCTCGATGAGGTGCTCGAGCTGCTCCTCGAGGCCGCGGCGAACGCTCATCTCGGCTTCGAGGAGCTGTAGGTGGGCGGCGGCGGCCTGGCGGCTGCGGTTGGCCTCGTAGACGAAGGAGCCGATCCCCGCGAAGGCGGCGAAGTAGAGCAGGTCGCGAGGCAAACCACTGGTCAGGGTCCATGGGTAACCGTCGAACCACTCGGACAGGAGGGTACAGAGTGCGGCCAGGATCAGGATCTGATAGCGCTGCAGCCCCCTGCTGGCCAACAGCATGGGTAAGAGGTAGAGAAAACCCAGCGGCACCTCGGCTGAGATCTTCCAGTCGGCGAGTGAGATGAGTCCGACGATGCAGCCAACCCGAAGAAACAGAGCAGTTTGGCTTCGTCCAAAGAGGAACCAGCGCATCGCGGATTGGACGTGGGCGAACACGATTTCAGCTTACCAGTGACGGCGTCGCGGGGCGCGATTCAGACCGCGCCCGATGGCGGTGCGATCACCTCGGGTTGAATGGGAGCTGCGCTAAGACAGGGTTCTTTCGGCTGCGCCTCCTTCTGTCTTGCGCTACTAGAGGGGTTCGTCCAGGGTCAGGGTGTCAATCGCAGTGCTGAGCTGCTGCTGTGCGGCATGGCGCTGCTGCTGGAGGGCGTCGAGATCCTTGCGCAGGGCGGCCAGGGTGTCCTCCTGCTGGAGCAGCTCGGCGGTGTAGCGTCTGGCGAGGGGACGGGCCTCGGAGGCTGCTGTGGACTTCAGGGCGGTAAGGTTGTCGCGCAGGCGGGACTGGTCCTTGACGAGGTCGTCGAGGGCCTGCTGCTTTGCGGTAATTTGCTGATCCAGTCCGGCCAGGGCGCGCTTGGCCTGGAAGACGGGCTCGAGCTGCTGCAGGATCGCCGGGGTGGCGTTGGCGTTGCGCAGCAGGAGCGCGAGTTGTTCATCGCTGGTGTTGGTGAGGTAGTAGGACTGGCTGAGGGGGTGGCGCTCGCCGATGTGCAGACGGACGGTCTCTCCGGGCTGAGCGGCGAGGCGGAAGCGATGCTCGGTCGGGGTGGACTCGAAGGGCTTGGGGTCGGAGTCAATGGTCCAGCCGGGGCGGACGGGGTGTTCGACGACGACCGTGCGGGGTTCGGGGGCAGCGTTGTGGACGAGGTACTCGACCTCGGCGATCTCGGCGGTGGTTTGTTTAAGGATGCCTTTGCTGATGGTGATGCGCTGGACGCGCTGGGTGTTGTGGGAGTAGTCGGTGGTGACGCGGACGGCCTGGTCGGCGGCGTAGGAGAGCAGGCGGCGCTCGCCGGGGTGGATGGGGTCGAGCAGGCCCTCGCCGCCGAAGCTGCCGTCCTCGACGATGGTGAAGGAGCCGCGGTCAAGGGTGAGGTTGGAGGTGTTGGTGATCGAGAGGGCACGGAGCGCCTGGGGCTGGCGCGGGGACCAGAGGGTGAGGCGCTCGGCGTCGATCTTGGTCTGGAGGATGGGAACCAGGGCGGACTGGTTGCGGCGGATGGTGACGGGCTGGGTGAGGTTGTAGGCAAAGTAGTCGTCGAAGGCGTGGGTGGTGGTGGCGGGGGCGATGGAGTCGGCGGCGGAGGTCTCGAAGGGGATGGGTGGGGCGGACTCGGGCAGCATCAGGATGTTTTTGGCGATAGGGCCTCCCAGAGCACCCTTCACACCGCCATGGACCACGCTGCCACCGATACTGCGGTTGCCGCCGCCGTAGTTGCCGCCGGGTCCAGGACCCGTGGCAGGACCGGTCATGCCGGCGATGCCAGCCATTTGCGGGGGAGCGGCGTCTTCCTTGAGCATGGCGATCGTGGTGCCGCTCCCGTGGGTCTGCGGGGTGAGTTGGGCTTCCTGGGGCAGGGGGACCTCGGTGCGGCGGCCGTAGTAGGGGACGGAGAGGGGTTGGAGGAAGCTCTGCGGGGCTCCGGCGATGAGCGAGAGCTGGACGTTGATCCAGTCGGAGCCGGTGGTGTTGTCGACGACGGACCAGCCTTGGAGGGTGGCGGTCTGAGTGGCGGTGGACTGGGTGGGGCTGCCGGTGAAGAGGATGCGGTAGGTGGACTTCCAGATGGGGACCTCGGAGAGGTAGGAGACCTGGAGGTCGCGGGTGCCGGATCCCGTGTCGGTAAGCGTCAGGCGGCGCAGGCCCTGGTTCCGGTTTGCGTCGAGCAGCTCGAGGTAGCGGCCGATATCGGTGTGGAGGGTGGTGTCGAGGAGGCGGACTTGGGTGGCGCCGGTGAGCTCGAAGGTGCGGACGGCGGCGGAGTCGGAGACGACGGTAAGGAAGGGGCGCTGCACGATGTTGGTAGTGTCTCCGGTGTGCTGGCTGGTGTCGCGCATCTCGATGTCGAGCAGTCGGCCGGTGAGACTGGGGCCGGCGCCGGTGATTTCAATGCGGGCTCCGCGGATGGCGCTGTAGAGGTCGGCTGCGGTGACCGGGCTGCCGTCGCTGCCCAGGGCGAAGGGGAGGGACTTGAGCTGCTGGTCGAGCGGCGTGGTGGAGTTGTAGCCGGCGCCGGAGATGCGGCCGCCGTTGCGGTCGATGGCGGTAAGGGACTGCAGGACGTCGTTGAGCTGGGCGGTGGTGAAGGCGATGGAGACGGTCTGGTCGCCGGTGACGCGGCCGGAGTGCTCGAAGAAGCCAACGCCGTTCTTGTAGAGGGAGACGCGGGTGATGGGAAGCTCGCCGGCTTTGGGTGCAGGAGGCAGCTTGGACGCTGCGATGGTCGAGTGCGGCTTGGTTTGGGATTGGGGGACGATCGGATTAGGCAGAAGAGAGCAGCAGAGGAGAGCAGGGATCGCGGAGTTGCGCACGGGGCTGGCACCTTTCGTACGGCTGGAGTGCGATTGCTTGGTAGGTAGACTCCGGTGAGGGAGGAAAGGTTCCCGAAGGGCAGGGAATAGGGAGCCCCGCCTCCTACGACCAGCTCATTCTCCCCGGCCCGTTCTTCCCCTCGGCCAGCACCTGGCAGATGAGGGTTTCGAGATCGTCTTGCTCCTGCCGCGAGTAGTCTTTGAGCAGGAGCAGGTCGAGCCAGACCTCCTCCGGCGTCAGTCCCTTGCGCAGCTTTCTGCGAATGCCCTCCACGTATTGCGTGTCGAACCGCCTCTTCGACTGCGGCACCGCCTCGCGGCGCTCCAGCTTCCCGAGCACCTCCGCTCGCAGCGCGCGCAGCCGCTCGGCCGCCTGGTGCTGCTTCTCCAGCCTCTGGGCGTTCTTCTCCGCGGCCTCCCGCTCCCACGTCGGCCGCTCCGCACCCCACCTCGTCTCCAGCCGGTCGACGGTCGCCCGGTGCAGCTCGATCTGGGCCAGCGCCGAGTCTCTCTCCCGCTCGAGGCTGAGCAGCTGTTGATCCGCTCCCCACAGCCTCCGCCAGAAGCTCCTCGGGTCGTTGTGCCCGGCGATCTGCTGCTCGATCTCCGCCGCCGTCTGCCTCCACTCCAACATCTCCCGCCGCGCCTGCTGGATGCTGGCGCCGACAGATAAGGGAGCGTCCTGCCAGCGGCGGATGACCAGACTATTCTGCAGAACATCGAGAAAATCGCTCTTGGCAGACTCGACCGACGCGAGCGACTCCTCAAACAGACCCCGCGCCGTGGCCGGGCTCCGCAGCGTTCCCAGTCTGCGGGCCTCGCGATCGAACCAGCGCGCCGCCTCGGCGCTGGTGCTGAAGTCGGTCCGATGCGCCTCGATGAAGCGCCGGGCCTCGGAAGCAGGATCGGGCTTGGCCTCGGGCGCGGCGCTCACCGACGGCAGGACCGCCTGCTCCAGCCCGAGCTGCCGCTCGAGCGCGTCCAGCTGCATCTGCGCCGTCTTCGAGTGCGTGCGGATCTCGGTCAGCTGGATGTTGGCCGCACGGATCTCGGCATTGCGCGCCACGCGATCGTCGGGCACACCGCGCTCCCGCGCTCGCAGCGCATACGGACCCTCATGGACGGTAGGCCGCTGCTCGATCCCGCGCGCCGCATGCGAGCGGTGATCGACCCGCTCCGAGCTTCCCGCCTGCTCGAGCGCCGCGTTGGCACGGTTGGCCCAGCGCTCGCGCAGCTCGCTCACCCACTCCCGCGGCTGGAAGGCGGCGGTCTTCTTCGCGCCACCCAGCTCCGGGCTCTGCCTGCCGGCCGCCGCCGCCCGCCGGAACCAGGTGTCCGGGGTGCGGTCGTGGCCGTCCGCCACCCGCTCGCTCAGCAGGATGTGCGCGTGCGGATTCCTGTCCTGGCCGCGGTGGACCACCAGCGTGTAGGGTAGAAATCCGTCCGGGGTAGCAGCCAGCTCCAGGGCAAAACTCTGCGCCAGCTGGATCTGCTGCTCCCGGCTCAGCTCCCGCGGCAGCCCGATCTCCACCTGCTGGTAGAGCCGGCCATTGGCCCGCTCATGCCGGTCGGCAGCCTTCCAGTAAAGAGCCGGGTCGCCCACCGCCCAGGCGGGAAGCAGCTGACTCTCGCTGTGGAGCAGCTCCGAGGTGTCCCGGCCATAGCGCCCCTGGCGGCACAGATAGGCGAACTTGGCAGCGGCGCTCTGCCCGCCGCTGCGTGACCCAACCTGCGCTGTGAGGTGATAGATCGCCATGCCCTGCCTTCAGTATGCCAAAACCCTGAAGTGCAAAG
>DATMOB010000160.1:0-9024 GCA_035568455.1 Granulicella sp. | reverse complement strand
CCTTTCCCTATGCCGGGGCTGAGCGCATCGTGAATCCCGCAGTCATCGACGAGGCGCATCCTCAAGTCCCTGGCTGGTTCGCCCTCACGCCCTCGCAGTTTGAAGGCTTCCGTAAAGCGAGTTCGATCGACGACATAATTGGCTTCGGTCTCGCTGGACTTACGGCGACGGGCAACGATCTTCCTGAGGATGTCCAGGTGGCGTACGTGACCAGCAATGCCTCCGGCTTCTTCGGGATACCGGCGCAACTCGGCCGCGGGATTCAACCGTTCGATGTGACGAAGGGGGTTCCGCTATCCAATGCAGTTGTTCTCAGCTACAAATTCTGGCAGCGGAAGTACAACAGCGCCCCAAAGGCCGTTGGACAGGTTCTTCAGTTGAACCATGAGAATTATACCGTCGTCGGGGTGATGCCGCGGCGCTTCACCTTCACAGAGACGGTAGGCAACGCCGACGTCTACATCCCCTGGACTGCAGCTCGAAATCCTTTCCTGCTTCCGTGGATCAAGCTGAAGCCTGGTGTAAGCCTCTCCGTTGCGAATGCCGAGTTTCAATCCTTCCTCAATCAGTTCAAGCAGGAGACGCCGAAACACTTTCCGGCGTCCTTCCATGTCAGTGTTCAGCCGATCGCCGAGCCCTATGTGCATCGCACGGGGCGCACTCTGGTGTTGCTGTTTGCGTCGGTCCTGCTGCTGCTGCTCATCGGCTGCGCCAATTGCTCCATCCTACTGTTCGCACGCGGCGAGGCTCGCGAGCACGAGTTCGCCATGCGCAGTGCCCTCGGAGCCAGCCGGTTTCGCATGGTGCGACAGTTACTCGTCGAATCGACGGCCATATCCTGCGCAGGGGCTGCGATCGGTGTTGCCGCATCCTTCTGGCTGGCGGAGCTTCCGCTGCGGCTGATGCCAGATGCTTTTCCCCAAGAAGCCGCCATTACCGTCAATCTCCCCATCCTGGCTTTTTCCGTTGGCCTTGCCCTCATCACGGGTCTGTTCTTCGGTCTCACTCCGGCGCTGCGTCTGTCGCGTCCCAATGTCGCGCAGGCTCTTCAAAGCACAACACGTGCTGTTGGCGGCAGCGGAAGTAAACGCACACTCAAGGTCTTGATCGGCGGGCAAGTCGCTCTGACCTTGGTTCTGCTCGGCCTTGCGGGAGCGGCAATTGCGGGTTTCCTGAAGATTACGTCGACCCAGCTCGGGTATGATCCACACCACGTGATGGTCGTCGGCATCCCGCTCAAGCGAGACACAAAGAAGAATCAAGCGGAGCGTGCAGCCTACATCGATCAGTTGCGCGAGAGTGTCGCCGCCGTACCAGGTGTGGTCTCCGTTGCCGTGACCAACAGGGGAATTCCGCCCTCTCCGCCCTTCGGCGGACTAGGAACGCAGGCGCCGTTCGAAATCCTCGGCGGGCAATCACAGCAGGAAGCAAATGCAGCCATCTCTCTGGTCAGTCCTGAGTACTTCTCCACACTGAGGATTCCTCTGCTCCACGGCAAGGTTTGGGACCAGACCGAAAACCGACGAGGAGACTTCGTGGCCGTGGTCAATCAGACGCTCGCCGAGCGTTACTGGCCCAAGGGAGATGCGATCGGCCATCAAATCCGCGCCGCCTCGCTGAAGGACGATGGCACGCCACTCGCTGCGGCCTCTCCGCAAAGCGGCGAGTGGCGGCGAATTGTTGGTGTTGTCGCCGACTCGCGTAACAATGGCCTCGAGCAACCGACCGCCCCGGCTATTTATGTCCCGTATACCACCTTTATGTGGGACTACACGCAGCTGTTCATTCGCACGGCCAACTCACCGCTCGCGTTGCTCAAGGCGATCCGCACCGCGCTGCATTCTGTCAGCCCTGACCAGCGCACGGCCACGGAGGTCGACGAACTCGAAGAGGGACTACAACACGAGCCGGTATGGGCGCAGCAGCGTCTCTTCTCTATTTTGTTCTCGTTCTTTGCGGGGCTCGCGCTCGTCCTCTCCCTGGTCGGGATCGCCAGCACGGTCAGCTTCGCCATCGCGCGACGCACGAAGGAGATCGGCGTTCGCATGGCGCTAGGTGCGCAGCGGTCGCACATTGTGTGGATTGCGGTCAGAGCTACGTTGGCGACCGTGGCGAGCGGGATCGCCGTTGGCCTTCTGCTGCATCTTTCGTTGGAACGGGCGCTACGGCACTGGACACCCGCCAGTACCTCGACGCCCTGGGTGCTCTTGTCGGTTACTCTGCTTCTCCTGGTTTGCTCCATGACTGCCTGCCTTCTACCCGCGCGAAGAGCCGCCAATCTGGATCCCATCCAAACGCTGCGTTCCGACTAGTTTTGGCCCACGATCTGCAGTCTAAATAGTAATAGGTATGACAATCATATCTTGACAGTCATAATGAGGCGATGCTAAGGTTTCCTCCAAATGACCGATCTGAATACAGATGTAATACAAGGCACGCTCGACATGCTCATTCTGAAGACGTTGAGCCTGGAGCCGATGCATGGCTTTGGGATCGCCCGCCGAGTAGAGCAAGTCTCGCGCGGAGTTTTCAAGGTGAACCCAGGATCTCTGCTGACCGCACTTCAGCGACTCGAACGCGCTGGCTGGCTGGATGCCGAGTGGCGCCAGACTGAGAACTCGCGCCGGGCGAAGTTCTATACGCTGACGCGGACAGGGAAGAAGCAACTGGAGCAAGAGACTGCGGACTGGACGCGGCGCGCGTCTGCGATCGCGAGATTGCTGAAAGCGGAGGGTTGACATATGTCACTCTGGCGGCAGTTTACCTATGGTCTACGTAGCCTCGCTCACCGAGCAAAACGCGATCGGGATGTGGCGGATGAAGTCGAGCAGTACTTTGAGGAAACAGCCGCGGCGTGGATGGCACGGGGGCTCTCTGCTGAGGACGCCAGGAGGGCCGCACGGCTGGAGGCAGGGGATATGGCCGTGGTCAAAGAACTAGTCAATTCGTATGGCTGGGAGAATACCGCCAGAGCCTTTGCTAGCGATCTGCGTTTTGCTGGGCGCCAGTTGCTTAAGCACCCGGTGTTCACTGCGACGGCAACATTGACCCTGGCTTTAGGAATCGGCGCAAACTCCGCAATCTTTACCGCGGTCCAATCGATTCTACTGGCGCCGCTTCCTTACCCAAACGCCGATAGACTCGTTGTTCTGGACACGCATTGGACGAATAGCGGGCACACCACGCGGCGGGTCACGGGGCCGGATGCAGTGGACGTTCGTGACCAGGCACGGAACATGGATGCGGTAAGCCTCTACTCCAATGGAACTCTTGGCGTGCAGTTGCGTGATCACTCGGTTTACACGGTGCTGGCCTTTGTGGACGCGAACTTTGCTCGCATCTTCAGCATGCAGCCAGTGGCAGGTCGTTTGTTTACGGATGCCGATGCGCATCATGCTGTCCTCGTCAGCGAACAGTTTGCTCGCGATAACTTCGGCAGCGCGCAGGCCGCGTTGGGGCAAACGCTACGCGTGGAGAATGAATCGTTGGAAATTGCGGGCGTGTTGCCGGCGAGCTTCGATTTCCCTGCAAGGACGCAGGTGTGGGAAGCGTACCCACTACGGCCGGAATCAGAGTCGCGGACCGCGTTCAATTACAAGGCCGTGGCACGGCTTCGTCCTGGCGTTAGCTTTCAGACGGCACAGACCGAGCTGGAGGGAATCTCGCGGCAACTAGAGACTACATATCCCGATGCGAACCGAAACAAGCAGATATTGGCGCTGTCACTGCAACAGGCCTTGACAGGAGATGCTCGGCCGACGCTTCTGCTTCTGTGGGCTACGGTCGGGCTCATTCTACTGATCGCCTGCGTAAACGTGACCCATCTTCAGCTGGTGCGCTCGATGGAGCGGCAGCGGGAGATCGCGATTCGGAAGGCACTCGGGGCCTCGCGATGGCAAGTATTGCAACCGGTCATGCTCGAAAGCTTGCTGGTTTCGCTGATCGGCGGAGTAGCCGGGGTGCTACTGGCATTCCCTGCCGTTCGCCTGTTGGTAGCAATGGCTCCGAAGGATCTGCCGCGAGCCAATGAGATTCACCTGAATGGCTTGGTCCTGGTGTTTACGCTTGGGCTCGCGGTGCTAACGGCGCTCGTATCATCGATGCTCCCGGCGGTGAGGGCGTCAAGGCTTGATCCAGCGCGGGTGTTGAAGAGCGACGCCTCGCGCGGCATGAACCGGCAAGGCGCGGCGGCGCTCCGTGATGGACTGGTGATCGCCGAGGTAGCCGTGACGTTTGTACTTTCCATGGGTGCGGGGCTACTGCTGCACACGATGATGACTCTGCGATCACGGGATATGGGGTATCAGACCCGCCAGTTGCTGGTGGTGGATGCGGATGCGCCAGCGCACTCGGAACAGGATACACATCGCGCGGTACAGCAGTTCAACAATCTGTTTGTGCAGCTCGCGGGGGTGCCGGGTGTTGAGCATGTAGCCGGAGTTATGGGGCTGCCCACTGGGGACTATGGTTCCAATGGCTATTACAAGACGAGAGGCGGATTGCCTGTTGATCTTGGCCATGAAACTTCGTCAATCTTCAGCGTTGCCAGTCCAGGCTACTTTGAGGCCATGGGGATTCCAATCAAGCGCGGACGTGATTTCAGTGCGCAGGATACTTACGAAAGTCCGTTTGTGGCGGTGATCAGCGAGGCGCTCGCGAAGCAAAGCTTCGGAAATGCCGATCCGCTGGGCAAGCAGATCCAGTGCGGGCTCGATTCGGACAAATGGATGACGGTGGTGGGCCTAGTAGGCGACGTGCGGCAGGACTCGCCCGCGGAGAATCCGGGGCCGACGCTCTACATGCCGATGACGCAACATCCGTTCTATGGCAACCAGATTCACATTGTTCTGCGAACACACGTGAAACCGCTATCGCTGATGAACGTGGTGCAAGAAAAGATTACGCGAGTGAATCCGTTCATCGCGCTGCGCTTTACGACCATGGACGAGATGGTGAATGAGTCGATGGAGGCGGAACGCTTTCGGGCGGTGCTGATTTCCACCTTTGCCGGAGTTGGACTGTTGCTGGCAATGCTGGGCGTCTATGGGACGATGGCGTATTCGGTGGCACAACAGACATTCGCGATTGGCCTGAGGATGGCGTTTGGGGCGGAGAAGGGCGCAATTCTGCGCGCCGTGCTGGAGCATGCCGCGAAACTCGCCAGTTGGGGCATTGCGGCCGGCCTCGTGCTGAGCCTGATGCTTGCACGGCTGGTGATGGCCATGTTAGTGGGAGTCCATCCGATGGACCCCATGAGCCTCGGGGCGGCGGCATTGCTGCTATTGCTAACGGCACTGGCTGCGGCGTTTGCGCCTGGCTGGAAAGCGACTCATGTCGATCCGATGGTGGCGCTGAGGGCCGAGTAGGCGGATGAACCGGATGAAGATGAATCAGAGCGAACAAGACTTGAAGAGGTGTTCGGAAATGGACGCCTCCTTCTGGTTGTGGACACTCTGGCATGGCTAGCTTCATGCAAGTTGTTGAAAAGACGTCAACTTGATTGGATACCTACATGCTTTAGAAGGTGTGTAATGGACATCTCCAGACCGGATATCAAGCGTAAGAGGATGCGCCGGCAGTGGATTGCTGCTGGATGCGGGGTGTTGGTGCTGACGGCGGCGGCTTATGCCGTGACGCGGCTGAAGCCCGCCGCTCCTGAGGTGGAACGGGCTACCGTGTGGACCGATGAGGTGAAGCGTGGGCCGCTGCTGCGGCAGGTACGCGGGCCAGGCACGCTGATACCCCGGGAAGACAGGATTCGGCTGATTCCGGCGGAGACCGAGGCGACGGTGGTGCGCATTCGAGTGCTGCCCGGGGCGAAGGTGGAGCCGGATACGGTCGTGATGGATCTGGTCGACCCGACGTTGCAGCAGGAGTTGCTGGATGCGCAGCTGCAACTGAAGGGTGCGCAGGCGGATTACATCAATACGCGGGCCAAGGTTGAGAGCGATTTGATGGACCAGAAGGCCGCGGCAGCGACGGTGGGTGCGGACCACAATCAGGCCCAATTGCAGGCACAGACGGACAAGTCCCTATATGACCTGGGGGTGATCAGCGGGTTGACTTACAGCGCTTCGAAGGGCAAGGCGGATGAGCTGACTACGCGGAATGACCTGGAGAAGCAGCGGCTTGCCCTGAATGAAAAGGCGATTGAGACGCAGCTCGCAGTACAGCAGACGAAGGTGGATCAGGCGAAGGCTCTCCTCGGGTTGAAGCAGAAGCAGCAGGATGCGCTGAGTGTTCGTGCCGGGATCAGTGGGGTGCTCGTCGAGCTCCCGCATCAGGTGGGAGAGCACGTGGCTCCGGGGACGACGCTGGCGAAGGTGGTGCAGCCGGACCAGTTGAAGGCGAGTCTGAAGATTGCCGAGACCCAGGCGCGGGATATCCAGATAGGGCAACCGGCGGAGATCGATACCCACAACGGCGTGATCTCCGGGAGGGTGATGCGAATCGATCCGGCGGTGTTGAACGGTACGGTGACTGTGGACGTAGAACTTGCCGGAGCTCTGCCCCAAGGCGCAAGGCCGGACCTGAGTGTGGATGGGACGATTGACCTGGACCGGCTGACGGACGTGCTCTATGTAGGGCGGCCGGCATTCGGGAACGAGAACAGCACCATCAGCCTTTTCAAGCTGGGTGCAGATGGAAAGACTGCGGTGCGAGTTCCAGTGAAGGTTGGACGCGCATCTGTAAACAGTATTCAGGTGATTGAGGGATTGCAGCAGGGAGATACGGTGATCCTGTCGGATATGAGCCGGTGGGACGGCACGGATCGGATTCGCTTGAACTAAGTTGTGGGCTGTGGCAGGTCGGAGAGCAGTTACCAAACAGAAACCCGGACACAAGGAGATGGAGCATGGCCGAACACATGATTGAGATTGAGGATCTGACCAAGGTCTTTTACACCGACGAGATTGAGACGCATGCGCTATCCGGAATTCACCTCACCATCCGAAGCGGAGAGTATGTTGCGATGTCCGGGCCGTCGGGATGCGGCAAGTCCACGCTGCTATCGATCATTGGACTCCTGGATACACCGTCGGCTGGGAGGTACACATTGAACGGGAAGGAGGTGGCGAATCTCAACTTCGCCGATCGTTCGCGGATACGGAATCAGGAGATTGGATTTATCTTTCAGAGCTTCAATCTGATTGGCGATTTGACCGTTGCCGAGAATGTTGAACTGCCACTCACCTATCGGGCGGGGATGCCGACGGCAGAAAGAAAGAGGCGTGTGCAGGAGTCGCTGGAGCGCGTGAATATGGCGCATCGCATGCGGCACTATCCGGCACAACTTTCGGGCGGACAACAACAGAGGGTGGCGGTGGCGCGGGCGCTGGCGGGTTCTCCTTCGATTCTGCTGGCGGACGAACCGACGGGGAATTTGGATTCCACAAACGGCGAGGCCGTGATGACGCTTCTTCAGGAACTTCATCAGGATGGCGCAACCATCTGCATGGTGACCCATGATCCGCGCTTCGCGGCTCATGCGGAGCGGCAGGTGCATCTGTTCGACGGCAAAGTGGTTGCCGAGGGTGAGTTGAGCCAGCTGTTGGCCGAGGTCCGGGCATAAGTGAATGAGCTCATGGAAGAACTACGCAGAAGGGGACGTAGCCTCGCTGGCCACGCCCGACTGCGACATTCGCCACGGTAGTGTGCCTGCCGACAGCATTCACCGACGCGCAGCGGGCGGCAGCCGCTCGATGCGATTGCAGGCGTTGTGCAGCGAGTAAAGAGGAGAAAGCGATGACCCGATCAATTCAGGATCTACGGTACGCATTGCGGCAGTTGCGGAGGTCGCCAGGATTTACGTTGACGGCGGTCGTGACGCTGGCACTAGGGATTGGCGCGAGCGCCGCGATGTGTCGCGTGGTACAGGGGGTACTGCTGGCCCCGCTGCCGTATTCAGCGCCGGAGCGACTCGTGGGTGTCGCTTTTACGTTTCCGCAGGAGAAGCCAAATGCGGAGCAGGCCGGGACGAGTGCGGATTTCCTGAAGGACCATAACCGGAGCTTTGAGGCAGTGGGCATATCTGAGGATGGAGCGGCCGGCGTGAATCTGGCGGCGGGAGCAGGCCATGCCTTCCAGATCGCGTCGATGAAGGTGGGGAGAGGATACTTCCCGACGCTCGGGGTGCGGCCGATGTTGGGGCGCAACTTTACGGCAGAGGAAGACCTCCCGAGTGGGCCAAGAGTGGTGCTTCTGAGCTACCAGCTTTGGAAGCGGGAGTTCAACGGCGATGCCAGTGTTCTGAACCGTGTGGTTCGGATCAATGAGGAGCCCTTTACCGTGGTGGGGGTGATGCCACCGTCGCTCGAGGTGGCGAGTGAGTCCGCGCCTGGCACCGCCACGCGCGTCGACGTATGGCAGCCGCTGCAACTCGGCGTGAAGGACCCAGGCTATGAGGGCGATAACTACCAGATGGTGGCGCGGCTGCGGGAGGGAGTGACCCTGGAGCAGGCTCAGCAGGAGTTGAGTTCGCTGAACCAGCCCTTCTACAAGCAGTTTCCGGGCTATTTGAGCTGGACAACCCGCAGCAAGGCGATCCACGAATTTCGGGTATGGCCGTTGCAACAGGTGGTCGTAAGCAATGTTCGGACAAGTCTGTCGACCATGCTGGCAGCGGTGCTGGCGGTGCTTCTAGTGGCGTGCCTCAATCTGTCGGTGCTGATGACGGCGCGAACCTGGCGAAGGGCGCGGGAGATGGCGGTGCGTCGGGCGCTGGGCGCGAGTCGCGGGGACCTGCTGCGGTTGCTGATGTGCGAAAGCCTCGTGTTGGCGCTGGTGGGTGGCGGCCTGGGGCTTTGGTTGTCACGACTGGCCGTTCCGCTGCTGCTGGCGACTGCCCCCATAACCATTCCGCCGATGCAGCGAAACGAGTGGTTGCCTGCCGGCTTTGCGTTCCTGCTGGCGAGTGTGTCGACACTGCTCTTCGGGCTATTGCCGGGCTGGGGTGTATTGCGACGGGATGCGGCTTCCACGTTGCAAGGAGGCGGGCAGGTCGGAGTCTCGGCACATCATGCT
>DATMOB010000159.1:0-15859 GCA_035568455.1 Granulicella sp. | reverse complement strand
CCTGATCGATGCCGTCGAAGCTGTAGAGGCGGTCGGCGCGGGCGCGCAGCTCGCCGGGCGTCTGCGGGCCGCGCAGCAGGAGCAGGCAGAGGATGGCGATCTCGTCGCGGCGGAGGTTGAGGATGGTGCGCAGGCGGTGCTCGTACTTGGGGACGCGGGCGTCGCGAACCGGGGTGACGATGCCCATCTCCTCGAGCGCATGCAGCGCCTGGCGGACCTGATCCTCGGTGAGATCGAGCACGGGATCGCGGCTGGAGCGCTGGTTGCAGGCGCTGATCAGGGAGTTGAGCGACAGCGGGTAGTTCTCCGGCGTGGCAATCTCTTTTTCGATCAGGGAGCCGAGGACACGGAGCTGGACGGGATCGAGGGTCATGCGTCCAGAGTGCCATAAACGCAGGGGGTATGGAGTAGGGAACTGGGAACAGCGCGCAACGCAGGGGCATCGGGCGGGCATAGTTGGCTGAGGACTGAGGCTAGGTGCCGGGGGCGTACAGGTCCTCGCGGGTGAGCGGAAGGCCGCTCGGGCCGCCATCGGGACGGCTCAGGAGCATCTGATACACGGCGATATCGCCGCGGTGAAAGGCCGCCACTGACCCCGCCAAATACAGCAGCCAGGTGCGATAGGTGGTCTGCGAGACCTGCCTGAGGAGCTGACCCGCGTTCCTTTGCAGATTCTCGACCCAGGCTCGCAGGGTGAGCTCATAGTGCTCGCGCAGGTTCTCGACGTCGCGGACCTCGAAGCCGGCGGATTCGGCGGCTTGCATGGCCTCGGAGAGGGTGACCAGTTCGCCGTCGGGGAAGACGTATTTGTCGATGAAAGAGGAGTTGCGGGCGCGGCGCAGCGGCGGAATCTGGTTGAGGAAGGCATCGATCGAGCGAGCGAAGAGAGCCCTGTCGCGATGCTGCTCCGCGTCGGGGCGCGCGTCGCGGGGTGGGGAGCTCTGGGCGTGCGCGATTCCATGATTGAGAAAGAGCCCGCGTGGCCGGAGCAGGCCGTAGACGGTGCGAAAGTAGCGCGGCAGGTTCTTCATGCCCACGTGCTCGAACATGCCCAGGCTGGCGATCTTGTCGAAGGCCATGAAGCGGCCGGGGGCGTTTCGGTAGTCGAGCAGCTCCGCGCTGCAGCTCTGGGCGACTTCGAGCTCGGCCTCGCGGATGCGTGCTGCGGCGACGGCGGCCTGCTCCTGGCTGATGGTGATGCCCTGAGCGTTGGCCTGGTGCTGGGAGGCGGCGTGCAGTACGAGACTCCCCCAGCCGCAGCCGATATCGAGAAAGCGGTCGCCGGGACGAAGCCGCAGCTTGCCGCAGACCAACTCCAGCTTGTTGGCCTGCGCGGTGGCGAGATCGTCCGCGGGCGAGCGGAAGTAGGCGCAGGAGTAGACCAGCGACTCCCCAAGCCAGGGCCGGAAGAACTCCACCGGCTGATCGTAGTGATGGGAGATGGCGGTTCGGTCGCGCTCGACCGAGTGCGGCTGGTTCCACCAGCGGGCGATCTCGAAGAGGACGCGGGAGAGCGTCTCCAGCAGCTTGCGCCGGCGGCCCTGAGGGCAATGGAAGATGTGTTCGGTGACGGCGAAGACGGAGAAGAGATCGCCGTCGACGTCGATGTCGCCGGCGAGGAACGCCTCGCCCAGTGTGATCTCGCTGGGGCGAAGGACGAGAGCCTCGAAGGCGCGCGGGGAATTAAATGTCAGAGAACAGCGCGGCTCGGCCTGGGTTGAGGAAGACCACTGCCAGCCGTCCCAGAGGCGGATGGAAAACGCAGGACCGGCGTAGCCGCTGAAGAGTGCATCGAAGACCTTCGGCCGTTCCAAATTTGCTGACGTGAGCATCGCGGTATGGCCTCCCCATCGCCCTCAGATGCACGTGCGCTTGCAAGCAGCCCCGATTGTTCGATGCCATTATGCCACTGGGAAGCGATTGGCGGGATATTTGGGGACTCTTTGTGGGATTTCCTCTGGACCCCGCAAATGAGTGTTGCACTCGAGAGCATACCCCAGGGGCTGAAGCCCGCGTTGCTACTGGGCTCGAGTGCCAAGGCTGAAGCCTTGGCTTACCTGGGGGCGGCGGCCTGAGATCGTGATTGAATCGGCTCACAATAGTGGAATGGCAAATGACAAAGGCCGCCAGTAATGGCGGCCTTTGTCGTTGCTGCGGTTGTTTAGGGTTTGCACGAAGCTCGATTCGCCGAACGCGGAGTTCAGTCCCCGGAGACGGTCTCTTCCACCTCGGCCTTGGGGGCGACGGGGGCTGCTGGCTTGATCTCACCGATCGAGATGAAGCCGGGCTGCTCCTGCTCGCCGAGCACTTCCTTGCGGTAGAGCTTGGCCATGCGGGCGTTTTCGGCGTCCTGCTTGATCTTCGCGTCGCGCGCCCGGATCTTCTCTTCGCGGGCGTTCTTGGCGATACCGGACTTCTCGAAGGTATCGTTGGCAGCGGCGTTGATGTGCTCTTCGTTGAGCACGAGGTCGTACTTGGCCTCGCGCTCCAGACCGACCTTCTTGCCACCGGCGAAGATCTCGTGACGGCCGTGCTCCTCGTACCACTTGGTGAGGGTGGCGGTCATGTGCATCTTCTCGATGATGTTGCGCCAGCCCACGCCGGTGTTGTAGGCGCAGAAGCTGATCTCGCCTTCCTGCGTGGCGTAGGGGATGATGCACTGTTCGGTACGACGGAAGTCGTAGTTGAACAGATCCTGGAACCACATGCCGGCGATGAACAGGAAGTTCCAGCGGTCGCCGCGGCGCATCTTGATGTCTTCCATGGTGCGGTCGCCGGTGACCTTGCCGTAGTTGCGGCCGGTCGCGCCGAAGCACTTGTCGAACTTCTGCAGCAGGTCCTTGATCTTGAAGTGGGTGGGAGCCTTGGAGGGCTGGTAGTTGCGCATCAGCGCGAGCGCCGCGCCGATCATGGTGAGGGTCTTGCCGCGGGCGGCGTCGTTGACCCGGGCGATGTCCTTGGCCAGGCGATCGGCGTTAAGGAACGCGGTGACCGGAACGGCCTCCTTGGTCTCCTTGTCGATCATCAGCGCCATGCCGATGCCGCAGTTCGGGTGGCAGCCGCAGGAGAGCTGACCCCAGTCGTGGTTCGGCCCGTGCACCAGGTCGGCCCAGTCGGAGAAGGTGGACATGAAGGAGATGGGGAACCAGTCGCGGGTGGGCTCGCCCAGGCCGGTCTGGTTCTTGACGTCGTGCGCCATGTGCGACAGGGTGTAGCGCTGCGCCTTGCGACGCTCGTCGGAGATGTCCTCGTCGCGGCCGGTGAAGCTGACCGGCTGGAAGCTGAGGAAGTTGATCTTCTTCGGGTTGTCGAGCGCGAAGTTGATGATGTTGCCGACCTGCTCGTTGTTGATGCCGTTGATGATGGTCGTGACGGGCACGATATCGACGCCGGCTTCATGCAGGTTGTGGATGGCCTGGAGCTTCACGTCGAACGCGTTGCCGACCTTGCGGTGCGAGTTGGCGGCGTTGCCGATACCGTCGAACTGCAGATAGGCATAGCGCAGACCCGCCTCCGCGGCTGCCTTCGAGAACTCCTTGGACTTGGCGAACTCGATGCCGTTGGTCGCGGCCTGCACGGAGTTGTAACCGACCTTGCGGGCGTAGGCGACGGCGTCGAGGAAGTAAGGGCTGAGCGTGGGCTCGCCGCCCGAGAACTGCACCGACATCTGCCGCTTGGGCTTGATGGTGATGGCGTTGTCGAGCATGGTCTTGATCTCGTCCCAGGTGAGTTCGTGGACGAAGCCGACCTGGTTGGCGTCCATGAAGCAGGGATCGCACATCATGTTGCAGCGATTGGTGAGGTCGATGGTCAGAACCGAGCCACGACCGTGGGTCACCGTGGAGGTGCCGTGGTTGTGGAGCTTCTCATCGTTGTGCGCCTTGATGTCGCGGCCGGGGAAGACCTCTTCGAGGTGTTTAAAGAAGGCGGTGTCGATCGACATCACGTCTTCAAAGTGGCCGTGGATGGGGCAGTCCTTGACCATCAGGATCTGGCCGTCGCGCTCGATGATCTGCGCCTTGATCTCGCCCACCTTCTCATTGAGCAGGATCTCGTGGGGCAGCTTGCCGTCGACGATCTGCTGGCGGATCTCGGGGATGCACTTGGGACAGAGGGAGTCGGTGGTACGCGGCCATCCCAGCGGGGGCTTCTCCTTCTGGTAGCTCTTGAGCAGGGGCTTATCGCTCCACTTGGGGGTGAAGCTGGGGTTGGGGCTGATCGAGTTGAGCTTGTTGAATACCGCCCACCCACCCTTGGCCGCGAGGACGAGAGCTTTTTCAGTCAATTTTGCTGGTTTAGCCATGTGCGTTGGTGTCTCCATTAAGAGGTCGTTGAGAACTGGTCGTTGATCGGGCGTCGTGATCGGACATCTCTGTGATCGGGCGTCAAACGAGTTCGGAATTCGGAGCGCATGTGCGAACAGCCTGGCGACAGGTCCCGAAGCGTGTGCCAACGAATTGCAGACAACAGGGGACGGGAGAACCTGAAGCGTAAGGGGCGGCATCGGTAACGCTCACCCCATTCAGACCAGTATCAGAGTACGCAGCGTGTCAGGGGGCGGGAAGGGAAATGGGTCCGACGGCGAGAATCTGCATTGAATGGGGAAAGACCGCACCTGGATTGCACGCCTTTGCCGATCGCATGGGGTTACAAATCGTTCTTAGGGTGGAGTTTTTCCAGTTTTCAGGCGAGTTTTGGTCGCGATCGGCCCGGGGACGAAAGCTGGTTCTCTACTCTCTCCTTTTAAAGTGAGCGGCCGACAACGCCGGATCGAGGAACTCGCGCACGCCAAAGCCGAAGGCTGCACCGCCGAGCGAGCCGCCGTAGTCCTCGGCTGTCTGCTTGAAGCTTCGGTTGATGTCCGCCCGTCGTCGGTGCGGGTGACGAATACCCGCGAGATGGCGTAGGCGGTGCGTGCGAGTATGCGGTGGCCTGAGCCGAGCTCGTAGTAGCGGGGGTCCTCATGCAGCAGCGGTGCGAGCAGGCTGTCGGCGAAGAGGTGATACGAGCCGGTGCGCACGGCGGCAGCGCCCACTCGCCCGGCAAATGCGCCCGAGTTGGTGCCGAAGTTGGGGCTGCTGTTGAGTAGATGCTCCCACCCGGCGGCGGCGACATCGGAGGCCAGGGTGTAGGGCGTGACCGAGGAGCGCAGGCCAAGGACGACCTTGTCGCGGGGTGAGGGCTTCGGCGCAATTTGGTCGGGCGCGATGTACTTGTCGTAACGGGAGGCGGGCCGGGACGACGCATCCAGCAGCGTGCTGGATGTCGCTCGCCACTAGCAGGAACGGACGCTGGATGGTTGCGGCACGTTGCATTTGCATCCAATCGAGGAAGGAATAGGTGGCAGGAAGAACAGACCGGGTGAGGTCGGGTAGGATGGTGGCCAAAGAGTTGGGACCAGTTGCGACGCGACCGAGCAATTCGCCCGTCTGGCCCGGTTACCAGTTCGGTGCGGCGATTCCAGATAGGGCTGGTTCGTTGTTGACCCGCCGTTTTGCCGCTCCGCATACTTGATGGAGGAGAGTGCCGCTATGAGTCCGTATCCCGGAGAACCAAAGCAGCCCTGGCAGGAACGTCTGCACGAAGCGACCGCGCATGTGGAAGAGGATCTGCGCCGCGTCGTCTCCTACATTAATGATGAGGTGGTGCCGGATGTGCGCCGGCATGGCTCTGAGGCGCTGCGGGTCGCGGCCCAGGAGTTGCACAAGCTGGCCGAGCGTCTGGAGGCTCAGCGCCGCACTCCACCGCCACCGCCTCCGGTCTCGCCATCGGGCGAAGCTCCGCCGCCCACCGGTGAGCCGAAGCGTTGATGCGCGGCTGCGGCACATCGGGCCGGGCTGTTGGGCAGCAGCCGCGCGGGCTGACGGGAGCGCCGAGTCTCGCGCTGCTGCTCTCGGTATTTACGGTTACCGGCTGCCATAAGAAGCCGACCCAAGCCTATCGCCCTCCTCCTCCACCTGCGGCGGGGAGCACGCCGGCGCCTTCCAAGTCATCCGCAACCTCATCTGCTGGCCGTTCCGCCGCTGGGAGTTCGGGCGCAGGGAGTTCGGCTGCGACCGGCGATGCGGACCGGCAGTTCTCGCAGGAGGCTGCGCGGGGAAAGCCCGCCGTGGTTGAGGTTGGCTTGGCGAGCTGGTACGGTCCTCCGTATGCAGGACGCCGGGGCGCGGACGGATCGGTCTACAACCAGAACGCGATGACCGCGGCGCATCTCACGCTGCCGTTGGGCAGCCTGGTGCGGGTGACAAATCTCTCCAACCATGAGAGCGCGGTGGTGCGGATCACAGATCGCGGACCGTTTGTGCGCGGACGCATCATCGACCTGTCGCTGGCCGCGGCCAAGGCGACGGGAATCTACCGCGCGGGCGTGGCGAAGGTGCGGCTCGAGGCCTATGAACCGCCGGCCAAGCCGAATGGCATTCCCGGTGGGCGCTGGTGCGTGCAGGTGGGCGCCTTCGAGAAAGAGAAGGAAGCGATCAAGCTGAAGCAGGAGCTGCTGCACCACTACCAGACCGCCAAGGTGATCGAGTTTTCAGGGCCTACCGGCTACTGGGTGAGGATCAATCCGGCGTATCCCGACAAGAAGCACGCTGACCAGGTGGAGGCAAGCATTCATCCCAAGAGTGCGGATGCGGAGCCCTACCTGATCCGGACCGACTAGCTTACAGCAGCGCCTTCTTGCCGGTGCGCTGCTCGATGGCCTGCTCGAAGCCCGCCTGATCGCTGTGATTGGGGGTGTGGGTGATGCGGACGCGGTTGTCGCCGACCACCGTGATGGAGCGGCCTGCCTGGGTCTTCTGGATCGCCATCACCTCGGGGTAGAGGATCGCCTTATCCTTCAGGAACCAGAAGCGCTGCTCGATGCCGGTGGGCGTCAGCACGATGGTGCCGGGCGCCTGGCTGGCGAGCAGGGCCATGACCAGCAGAAATAGCACCGTCATCGGCCAGGAGAAGGCGTGGTGCGCCTGCCAGTACCAGTAGAAGAAGAACCCGTAATAGAGCGGCAGCGCGAAGAAGCGCATGCCGGTGAAGACGGGCTTCATCGGGAAGAGCAGGCCCTCGGCGGTCGTGCGCGACCTGCCCTTCGCGATCTTGCCGCCGAAGAGGGCTACGAGAAAGAGAACGATGACGAGATTGCGCAGAAGGTTCGGATCGAGATGCATCGCTGCTTACTTTACCTCAAGTCTGCGGTAGTGCTGCAGGCTACTTCTGGTCGCGTGTGGGCGGCGGGTAGTAGGGCAGCTTCTGCTGCTCCTCGGAGGCGCGTTTGACGGCGACATCGCCGAAGAGCAGGCTGGGCGCGATGACGGTCTGAGACACGGCGCCGAGGCTGTTGGCGACGAACGGCTTGTCGCCGGCGGCGACGATCTCGCTGCGCAGGCTGCGGAGGTCGAGCTCGTCGAAGACGGCGCCGCGGACCAGGGTGCGGGTGCCGTCCGGGCGGACGCGATAGAGCAGACGCGGTGTTAGCTCGCCGCCGAGTGTCTCGACGGCGTAGGCGTCGGTGCCCTGGCGCTTGGCGAGATCCTCGAGGCGAGCGGTCATCGCCGCATCGGACAAGGCTTCGCTCGAGCGGAAGACCGTGACCGCTGCGCGCGAGCGAGCGGATTGGCCCGGAGCTGCGCGCCCGTGTCCATTCGAGTTCGGGAAGTCCTTCACCGGCTCGCGGCCGATCAGGTAGTTCATCAGCTTGCCTGAGCGAACCAGGTCGACCGATTGAGCGGGCACGCCCTCGTCATCCACATCGTAGGCGCCGAGCAGCGTCTGGCCGTCGAAGTGGGCCAGCAGAGGATCGTCGGAGACGCTCATGAAGTCCGGCAGAACGCGGGCGTGCAGGCCGGAGGTATAGGCTCCCTGGGTGCGGGCGGTGGTGCCAACGTCGGGACGGTCGGCCTCGACGTTGGGCAGGAAGAGATGGCTGAGGACGTCGGTGGCGGCGTCGCCGCTGAACAGGACGGCGCCGTGGTAGTCGTCGGCGTCGACGATGGGAGCTTGCCGCAGAGCCTCGTAGGACTTGAGATCGTCGATAGTGCGCTGGCGGAAGGCCGGCCCGGATTCGAGATCGGCAGCCCGCGCGGCGGTCGAGCCATTGTCGCGGCTGAGCTGCATGCCGTCAGCGGCCTGGCCCCCGACGCTGATGCTGGCGCTGTAGCCGGTGTAGCCGCGGCGGACGACGGTGCCCTCGGTGTTGACCAGATAACGGTTGATGGCGACGCCGCGAATGCTGGCGGTCGAGTATTGAACGTCCTTGCTGTAATCCGGCTCGGAGGCGTAGAGGCCGCTGGCCTGGACGATGCGCCGCTTCCACTCGGCGCGATCGAGATCGAGGGCGACGACCGGCTGGATGGAGGTGATGGGTTTGGCGGGCGAGAAGTCGTCGGCCGTCGCCGGCGTTTGGAAGCGCTGCAGCGTGGCCTGCTTTGCGGTGTATCCACGGAGCGCGGCCTTGTAGGCCTCGTCGGTGGCGGCCCAGAGCGCATAGCGCAGGGCCGCGGGGGCGTTGTCGCCATCGCTATCGAGCGGCGCAAGCTGCACCGAACCGTCGCCGCGACTCTGGGAGCTGTCGGAGGCGAAGTCGCCTACGCGCACGGTGACCCGCACGACGCGCTGGCGGTTGGCGTCCTCGCGGGTGAGTGCGCCGTAGTTGGCCACGGCATCGTAGCTGGCCACGTCGTCCAGGCGGTACTCGATGAAGTAAGGACGCTGCATGCCGGGCAGCACGAGCAGCGACTGCTCGCGAGCCAGCTCGGTCTTCATCGCGTGCAACATCGGGTCTTCCGCTGGATTAGCCTGCGCGTTCGCGCTGTTTGTACCCAACGAGGTTGCGAATATCGCAACGAGCGTGATTTGTCGGCAGATATGTAACTGATGGAGGAGCTGATTCACTGGCGGGCTCCTTCGTTCGTGACCTGAATGGCTGCGCTTGCGCCGGTGGCGAGGGAGACGGGCGTGGGTGGAGGAATGATTGGCGGGCGCGCGCTGCCCTGCGATTGGCGCTGGGTCTCGATCTCGCTAACCAGCATGGCGGGTGCGACGGCGCTCACCGGGATCTGCCCCGACTCCGCGCCGCAGATGCCGTTGAAGATATCCTGCCGGTTGTTGGTGGCGAGGATGCGGGCGAGCGCGGCCTGCGGCGTGCCGACGATGCTGACGCCGCGCACCAACTCGTCCGGCCGGCCGTCGACATAGACGCGATAGACCACCAGGGGAATGACGGAGAAAGCCTGCGGGGTGCGGCGCGTGGTGACGGCGAAGCCCGAGGATATGTCCTCGAAGTAGAGGCCGTAGGGCTTGTTCTGGCGCTTGGCCTCGGCGATGAGCATGGCCCGCAGCTCGGCGTCGCTGACCGACTTCGAAGAGGTGACGATCAGGTTTCCCTGCCGTCCCGTTGGCATATGGCCCGCCTCCGCCCGGCCGTGGCCGTTCGAGTTGGCGAAGCTGGCAACCGGCTCGCGCGACATCAGGAAGGTCTTGAGCACGCCGTCGGCGATGAGGTCGACGCGCCGCGCGGGCTGGCCCTCGTCATCGAAGTTGTAGTGACCGCTGAGCGGTGTGCCCTCAAAGCTGGCCTGCGTGGGATCGTCGGCGACCGAAAGGAAGCTGGGAAGGATGGGTTTGCCGAGCAGCTTGGTGAAGGTCTGACCCTCGTCATCGCCGCGCTGGCGCTGGCCTTCGAGGCGATGGCCGAGCACCTCATGGAAGAAGACCGCAGAGGCGCGGCCGCTGAGGATCGCCGGACCGTTGAAGGGCTCGGTGGTGGGCGCATGGCGCAGGTCGTCGAGGCTCTTGGCCATTTCGGCTGCCTTGGCGAGCAGGACCTTCTGAGTGGGCAGGTTGCCCGCGGCGTCGGCCTCGAAGGTCTCGATGCGGAAGAGATCCATGCCATCGGCGGCGCGGGTGCGGGCGACGATCACCAGCCGGGCGACGTGGCTGGGAGTCGAGACGCGGGCTCCTTCTGAGGAGACAAAGTAGTCGGTCTCGGTTGCGGCCTCGAGCGAGACGCGATTGTCGAGGACCTCGGGATGCTGGCGGAAGAGGCTGGAGATCTCGCGCAGGCGCTGCTCCCAGGCGGATCGGTCGAGCGTAAGCGCAGGCGCGGGGGGAAGCAGCCTGGCGACCGCCGGCTCCTCGGAGAAGTCAGCGGAGCCGTCCTCCTCCTTGGCGCGGACCTGCTGCTCGGTCTTCACCTTCATGTAGCTGTCGAGCGCGCGGGCGTAGCCGCGATTGGTGGCGAACCACAGGCTGTGCGCGAGCGCGGCGCGGTCATCGTTCAGCGGCAGCGCCATGGTGGTGAGCGCGGAGTTGCGGTGGTCGCCGTGTGTGTTGTCCTGGGCGGCGCTGCCCAGCCGCAGCTGAACATCGGCGATGCGGCGATGGTTTTCGGTCGAGGCGGTGATGGCTCCATACTCGGCCGAGACCGAGGCGCTGGTGCGGTCGGAGACCGCGTAGCTGAGGAAGTAGGGCCGGGGCTCGGCTGTATCGCCACCGCCGAGTGAGGCCATCGCGCGGTTCAACTCCGCCACCATCGCCTGCACCAGGACAGGATCGGAGCTGGTCGAGGTCGCCGCCGACCGCGGATTGTCCGCTGCGCTCACGCTTTGCGGTGGAGCGAGGATCGCTGCCAGGGCAAGGCAGGTACAGGCGATGGAACCCACGAACAGACGCTGTGCAATCAAATGAAGCTCCCCGATTCTGAGACAGTGGCTGCAAGCGAGTGTAACCAATTGGCGCTTGCCGCGTACGGATGGCGGCGCAGGCGTCCGGCCTGATGCGGGCCAAATCCCCGAGCAGGCCGAGGAGGATAAAATCACGCCATGGCTACCGATTGTCTCTTCTGCCGCATCGTTGCCGGCACCATTCCATCGCGGCGTCTCCACGAAGACGAGCACAGTGTTGCGTTCGTGGACATCCACCCGCAGGCGCCCAAGCACATCTTGATTCTTCCCAAGCAACACATTGCGTCGCTGGCGCACGCGAGCTCACAGGATACGCCGGTGCTGGGCCATCTGCTGGCGGTCGCCGCGGAGCTGGCGCGGAGCCAGGGGCTCGCGGCCGGCTACCGCGTGGTGGTGAATACGGGTGACGACGGCGGCCAGACAGTCGACCATCTACACCTGCATCTGCTGGGCGGACGCCACATGGCGTGGCCTCCGGGCTAGTGCCGGGTTCCAACGCAGAACCGCCCTGAGCGATGCTGTCGCTCAGGGCGGTTCTGCGTTGGCTGACGCCATACTATTCCGGCGCTACTGGTTGTAGTTCGGCTCTTCCTCTTCGGCGATGCCGTAGCGGCGCAACAGGTTGGGCAGGTTCTGGCTGAAGGCGGCGCGCGGCATCACCGTGTCGCAGCCCGCCTCCACTGCCTTGGCCTTCAGGTCGCCCTGCAGGTGGGAGAGGAAGCCGACGATCGAGGTGCTGCGCTTCAGCTTCGTCTTCAGCTTCGGAATCAACGTCATCGGCTTGGCGTTGGTATTGTTCAGATCGAAGACGATCAGCCCAGGACGGTCTGCCTCCTCGCCGCCGGTGAGCCGCGCGACCACCTCTTTATCGTTCTTGACGAACTCGATCTTGACGCCCAGCTTGCGCGCGGTCTCCTGGATCTTGGCGACGAAGAACAGGTCGTCGATGAAGAAGAAGATCTTGGTCTGCGCGTCTTCCGGGATGGGAATGGCGCGGCCCTGCGAGTAGTCGATCGGCTGGGAGTCGCTCTGATAGCCGCGGCTGCCGCCGTTCGAGCGCGGCTGATAGTTGCCGTGCGCCTCGATGGTGGAGGGAGGCGCCTCGGCAAAGTTGCCGTTGACGACGCGGTAGCTGTGGTCCATCGGACCGACGAAGCTGCGCGGACCACGCTGCTGTTTGCCGCCGCCACCACCCTTGCGCTTGAAGCCGCCGGCGGTGTTCCCGAACTGATGGCTGTCGCGGTCACGCGAGCCGCCGCCGTTACCCCCGTTGCCATTGCTGGCCTGGTTGCCGGGGTTGTCGCCGGGGCGTTGACGGTCGCGGTCGCGGAACTTCTTCTTCCAGCGCTTGGTGGAACCGGTACTCCCGTTCTGCTGCTGCTGCCCGTTCGCCGACTGGAAGTTCTGCTGCCGGCCGCCTTGGCTTGGCGCAGAGGAACCAGAGACATCCGACGACGCGGGGGCGGCGGAAGATCCAGACTCCGCGGGGCCGAACTCGCCGTTCGGCGTGGATCCGCTGGCCGCAACCGAGTCCAGGCTCTTGCCCTTCCGCTTGCGGCGGCGACGACGACTGCTCTTGGATTGCCCCATACCGCGGGGCACAGCCTGACCGGCATCCTGCCCGGAGTCTCCATGGAGGGAGGGCGGAGGGGGTGGCGCAAGGGAATCCTGGTGCGGCTGCACCTCGGACACATTCTGATCTGAAGTCATGCTTCCACTTCCTGTTGCACGTGCAAGATTTAGCGTTTCCAGACCCACGCCATCCGCAGGAGCGGCTCCGCCAAACGTGCGGAGCGCGAACCAAGCCGGGATGTAAGCGTCGGAAGAAACAGTGTCAAGTTCTACTCTGAAGGAAACGTCTGTGCATCTATTTGGCTGCGCGCGCCGGTCAGACGACCACCGCTGGCAAGCCAGGTTCACTCAACAATAGCGAACCCCAAAACGAACTCTGTGACCTGATCGATGACTAACCTCGGATCACCACGGATCCGTCTAGGGGATTCGTGGAATCCAGTGAGCACCCCACGCTGGCGGCGTAGACTGCCTGGAATATCTCCGGAGAGACAGCGCGGAACGATAGGCACCCACAGCCGGTTCAGAACGCAACTCGATGATACGCGCAGCGGCTTCAATTAGCAAGTCGCCCGGCAAGTCGCCCCGATGAATGGGTGCAATCGCCCGACGGGGAGCCCTCGGGGATGGGGGGCTCCCCCAGGAGCCGCACCCTGTTTGAGTTCAAAACGATCCGAACCAAGTCCAGAGAACTAAGTCCAGAGAACCAAGTCTAGAGAACCAAGTCCAGATCCGATGGCCTGTCACGGCCTCCAAAAAGGGCAACCGTATGTTCTGGTGCCTTCTCCCCGGCCGGTGAACCGCGCCATACGTGGGCGCTGGCACTCCCTGGACGGGGGCGAAACAGGAGTTATTGCCTGCTCTGTTTAACTTGTAAAGGCAATCCCGCTGCCAAATCGGAATGCTGTCTATTCCCCAGAGTTTCCAGGGATTTGGACGGATTTGTCGGGGACGTCCTCTCGAAAAATAAAAGATTCGCGGCACTGCACTCCAGATTTCGGGAGATTGCGGCGCTGAGCTCGGCCCGAGCGCTCTGGTCTTTTGACCGTATCTTGGTTTGACCGGGTACCTGGTCCCCCCTATAATTGTCGGTGTTCTGGCAGCCCTCTCGCACCAACCTACCCGCCCAAATAAAACTGGATGGCCAGGATGGATGCAGAGCGCAGCGTCGCGGCTAGCGTTGTGACAGAATTGCTCTAAGCTTTAAGGTGGAGGGGCAGTAAGGGGCTGCAAGTCAGGAACAGGTCAATCGGAATCGCGGGCGCGCTCCCTGACGGGCGGAACGAAATGGAATCGGTGTCAACGGCTTTCAATGATCTCAAGGAGTTTCACATAGCATGAATCGCACTCTCGCAGTTGTCTCCGCGCTCGGCGCGGGGTTGATGACCATGGCTGCAACCGCCCAGACCGCAGCTCCCGCAGCCCCTGCCGCAGCTCCGGCAGCAGCCAGCGCACCCGCAGTACCGCAGGCGGTTCCAGCAAAGATCGCGCTGATCGCCTTCGAGCAGGCCGTCTTCGCCACCAATGAAGGCCAGCGCGCCGTTCAGGACGTGCAGAAGAAGTACGAGCCCAAGAAGGCCCAGATCGACACCATGGCGCAGGAGGTCGATTCGCTGAAGAAGCAGCTGCAGAGCGCGCCGACGACCTTGTCCGATGAGGAGCGCGCCTCGCGTCTGAAGACCATCGACACCAAGGAGAAGCAGCTGAACCGCGATGCCGAGGACGCCAGCACGGCGTACCAGTCCGATCTGCAAGAGGTGTATGGCAAGATCGCGCAGAAGGTCTCGGTGGCGGCCAAGAAGTATGTCGCGGAGAACGGCTTCACCGTTCTGCTCGATGTCAGCGGACAGCAGAGCAATGTGATGTGGGCGCTGCCTTCGACCGATGTCACCGAAGCGGTCATCGGCGCGTACAACACCTCCTCCGGAGTGGCCGCGCCGCCGCCGTCCGCGCCCGCGCCCAACCGTCCACGCCCGGCAACCGCTCCCAAGCCCGCTCCCAAGCAGTAAGCGGGTCGGAAGCAATCTCAGTTCCAACGGGGAGGCCTTCGGGCCTCCTCGTTGCTTTTGACTGGACGTGGCATCGCGGTCTAGGAGCCGCAGGTGAGTCTCGTTTCGAGCGGAAAACACAGCCGCCACCAGAGAACCGTTCTCCCGCAAAGAGGACCCGGCCTGATCTGTGGAAATTCCTGTTGATTTCTGGGGGCGATCTTCCGCCAACTTTGCTCTAACCGCTTCACCTGGCGCAGCTCCCGGCGCAGGAATGACGCGGTCTTTCGTTTATTTTCACGAACATGCAGCGGAGTTGGAAAAGCTGTGGAAAGCTATTTCTTGACGCTGCGCTAAGCGCTTGGATGGGAAGGGTTTCCCACAAACCGAAGTTACATGCTGGTTACATACAGGTCGGCGCCCGCTCGCGCCGGGGTAACAAATGTGGGCCGATTCCGTTGCATGAACATCAGTGCATCGAGGCTCGCGCGCGCTGGGTTTACTCTTCGCCGACCTTCAGCACGGCCAGGAAGGCTTCCTGCGGGATATCGACCTTGCCGATTCGCTTCATCCGCTTCTTGCCCTCTTTCTGCTTCTCGAGCAGCTTGCGCTTGCGGCTGATGTCGCCGCCGTAGCACTTGGCTATGACGTTCTTGCGGATGGCGGTGACGGTCTCACGGGCGATCACCTTGGCGCCGATGGCCGCCTGGATGGCGACCTCGAACATCTGCCGCGGAATCAGTTCGCGCATCTTGCTGACCAGGGCACGGCCACGGTCGTAGGCGAAGTCGCGGTGCACGATGATCGAGAGCGCGTCGACCGGATCGCCGCCGATCAGGATATCCATCTTCACCATGGGGGAGACCCAGGTTCCGGAGAGCACGTAATCGAGCGAGGCGTAACCGCGGGAGACGCTCTTGAGCCGGTCGTAGAAGTCGAGCACGATCTCGTTCAGCGGCAGCTCGTAGGTGAGCAGCACCCGGGTCTCGGAGACGTACTCGAAGTTCACCTGGCGTCCGCGCTTGTCCTCGACCAGTTTGAGGATGCCGCCGACGTACTCCTCGTTGGTCAGAATCTTCGCGATAATGACCGGCTCCTCGACGCTCTCGATCTCGGTCGGGTTGGGCCAGCGCGAGGGGTTGTCCACCTCGAGCACGCTGCCGTCGGTGAGCGTGATCTTGTAGCGCACGCCGGGGGCGGTGGTGATCAGGTCGAGCGAAAACTCGCGCTCTAGACGCTCCTGAATGATCTCTAGATGCAGCAGGCCGAGGAAGCCGCAGCGGAAGCCGAAGCCGAGCGCCGCTGAGGACTCCGGCTCGAAGGAGAAGCTGGCGTCGTTCAGGCGCAGCTTCTCGAGCGCGTCGCGCAGCATGGCATGCTCGTGCGAGTCGACGGTGTAGAGGCCGGCGAAGACCATGCTCTTGATGTCTTCAAAGCCGGGGAGCGCTGCGGCACAGGGGTTTTCGACAGAAGTGATGGTGTCGCCGACTTTTGTGTCGGCGACGTTTTGATGGTGGCGACGAAGAATCCGACTTCTCCGGCGGTGAGCTCGGCGATCTCAACCGGCTTGGGAGTCATGACGCCCATGGAGTCGACTTCGAAGCGGCGGTCATTGGACATGAC
>DATMOB010000158.1:0-24347 GCA_035568455.1 Granulicella sp. | reverse complement strand
ACGGACCTGAATGTCTTCGAGACGTTTGAGCCGAAGATCCCGGACGCGTACAGAGACAGTGAATACCTTTTCCTCGCGAACATCGATCCGGTGCTGCAGGCGCGCGTCCGCAGTGAGATGCCCAAAGTGCGCATGGTCTGTGGTGACACGATGAACTATTGGATCGCCGACCACGCGGCGAATCTCGGCAAGGTGCTGCGCGAACTGGATGTGCTGCTGATCAATGACGGGGAAGCGCGCATGCTGGCGGGTGAGAGCAACATTGTTTTGGCTGCGGAAAAGGTGCTTGCCATGGGGCCGAAGACGCTGGTGGTGAAGCATGGGGAGTACGGCGCTACGGCATTCTTCAGCGACCGTTCTTTCGGTAATGCCAAACTTTCGCGGCCATTTCGTGCCCCGGCACTGCCTCTCGCCGAGGTCGTTGATCCTACCGGCGCGGGCGACTCCTTTGCCGGCGGCTTCTACGGCTATCTTGCGTCGCAGCCTGAGCTGACGCCTCAAGTCTTTCGTACGGCCATGTTCTACGGCGGCGTGATGGGTTCGTTTGCGGTCGAGCGCTTCGGTACCGAGCGCCTGCAGGCGGTGACGAAGGAGGAGATCGACGCGCGCTTCAAGCTCTTCCGTGAAATCTCTCACCTGGACCACCTGGAGGCATAAGTGGCGAGGCGAAGCAGGCAGCAGACGCAGCGAACCTCGGTGCTTCGGGGGCCGGACAAAGATATTCCCGACAATCCCGACGAGGTTCGCGCTGCGACCCGGCAAGAGACTCTTCCCATCGCGATGATTGCGGTTTTGCTGGCGTTCGTCGCTCTTCTGCTCTGCTACCAGCACGGTTACATGCTTCTCTACGGGGATGCGGTGGCGCATTTAGGCAACGCGCGCCGCATCCTCGACTCGCGCAACCCGGGGCTTTCGCAGCTCGGCGGAGTATGGCTGCCGCTGCCGCATCTGCTGATCCTGCCGTTTGTGCAGAAGATGGCCTGGTGGCAGGACGGACTCGCCGGCGCCTGGCCATCGCTGCTGTGCTTCGTGGCCGGCGCTGCCGGTTTCTATCGCCTGGCGCGGCGCCTGCTGGTGCCTCGATGGGCGATCGTCGCGACCGCCTTCTACGTGCTCAATCCCAATCTGTTGTATCTCTCGACCACGGCCATGACCGAGCCGCTGTTTCTCGCGCTTTTGGTGTGGCTGACGCTGCTCACGCTCGAATGCGTCGACGCGATTCGCTCTGCCAGCGTGCCGGTGGTTCGCAGCAAGCTCATCCAGATCGCGCTGCTGATCTTTGCCGCTGTTTTCACCCGCTACGATGGCTGGATCCTGGGTGCGGTCATCTGGTGCATGCTCGCCTGGATGGTGCTGCGAGACAAGAAACTACGTCGCGCGGTGGCTCCCGCCTTCACGATCTTCACCGTAATCACCGTCGCCGGGCCGTTGCTCTGGCTCGCCTACAACCAGCACTTCTTTCACGACCCGCTCGACTTCATGCGCGGGCCTTACTCTGCCGCCGCCATTGAGAAGAAGACAACCCCTCCCGGCGCTCCGCACTACCGCGGCTGGCACAATCTCGGCTGGGCGCTGATCTTCTACACCCGTACCGCGCAAGTCGATGCGGCCGCGTGGGAGACCGGCTTCGCCCTGCTGGCCGCTGCGCTCTGCGGCCTTTACATGATCGTGCGCCGCAGCTTCGTGGGAGCGCATCGCGCCGCAATTCTGCTCTGGCTGCCGCTGCCGTTCTACCTGTATTCGGTGGCCTACGGATCGGTGCCGATCTTTATTCCGCAGCTCTATCCGCACTCGTACTACAACGCACGCTACGGCATGGAGATGCTGCCGGCTCTGGCGCTGTTCGCGTGTGTCGCCCTCACTGGCCTCGAGCGAGTGTGGGCCGACTCCACGCCTCCGGTCGCGCAATGGATGAATCCTCTTGCGCTCGTTCTCGTGGTCGTCAACAGTTTTGCGATGATCTACTCCGTGCCGCTGGTTCTGAAAGAGGGCATCGTCAACTCGACCACACGGGTTCCGTTTGAGTCCGCAATCGCGCGTCAGCTGGAATCGTTTCGGGTCGGAGCGCCGATCCTCATGGCCAACTCCGACCATATCGGCGCGTTGCAGCGGGCCGGGATTCCTCTACGCCAAACCTTGAACGAAGGTGACCGCGATAGCTGGGAGGCCGCGCTGGCCGCACCCGCGGACAAGGCAATGTACATCGTCGCGATCGCCGGAGATCCCGTCGCGCAGGCGGTGGCAAAGCATCCGGACGGACTCACCGAGTTGACCGTGCTGTGCACGACCGGCCAGCCCTGCGCCCGCATCTATCAGTCGGACCGCTACGGCGTGGTGCACGCGGCGCCGCGACCCTGATTTTCCGCCTGCTTCTGTAACTGTTGGTGCTACTATCGCAGCCATAACCATATGCATGTACCCACGCCGTATAACTTCAGCCAAATCGATCAGATGCTGCTCTCGAGCGGAACCGCGACTCGCTTGCTGATGGCCGTGGCGATGGGTGGGGTGATCGGTCTGCAGCGCGAGTGGCGCCACAAGGCATCGGGGTTGCGCACCAACATGCTGATCTGCATGGGGTGTGCGTTCTTCACGATGTTGTCGGCGGTGCTGGCAGGAGACAGCAATCCCGACAAGGGCCGGGTCGCCTCGAATATCGTGCAGGGAATAGGCTTCCTGGGCGCAGGTCTGATCCTGCATACGCGGAACCGGGTGTTGGGGCTGACCAGCGCGGCGTCGGTCTTCGCGGTTGCTTCGATCGGCATGGCCTGCGGTGCGGGTCTGTATGTCGAGGCTGGGTTGGCGACCTTGATCGCGATTATCGCTCTGCAGCTTGTGGGGCTGCTCGAGTCCAAGCTGGGTTGGAAGCATTACCCGCTGCTGTACGAGGTGCGCGGCAGGGACCAAGGTAAGATTTACAGAGCGGTCTTGAGTGTGCTCGATCGCTTTGCGCTGCGGCTTAACATAGTGGATAGGGATAGCGTCGCGGAGCTGGAACGGCTTACGTTTCTGATTACGACGGATCGCAAAAGACATGAGTTGCTGCTCGAAGAGTTGCGCGAGAGTGACCAAACCGACGAGGTCATCGCGTTTCGCGATGAGGAGGAAGAGTAAGGCGAATGATTTCCTTTGTGAAGGCCCATGCCTGTGGCAATGACTTCCTGATTCTCGAAGAGTCGCTGGCTCAGGGCAACCATGCCGCGCTCGCGCGCACGCTCTGTGCACGCAACACCAGCATCGGCGCCGACGGCATCGAGTTCCTCCAGTGGCAGCAGGACGGTGCATTCTTTCTGCGGCTCTTCAACGCCGACGGCAGCGAGGCCGAGCTCTCCGGCAACGGAACGCGCTGCGTCGCTGCCTGGCTGGCTCTGAGCGAGGGCCTGAAGCAGGTAGTTCTGGGGACGCACGGCGGACCGCGCAAGTGCGTCGTGATCGAAGATGCAGATCCCCGCTACCTGATCGAGAGCGAGATGGGAGTTCCTCGCGTGATGCCGCGCACCATCGAGGTGGAAGGTGTCGGCAACGTCGCCGGCGCCATGGTCAACGTCGGCAATCCGCACTTTGTGGTCTTCGTCGATAGCGAGGACTTCAGCGCACACGGACAGACCTGGCAGCAGCTGGGCGAGCGGATCAGCACCAGCCCCCTCTTCCCCCATGGCACCAATGTCGAATTCGTGCGCGTTCTCTCACCCGACGAGATCGCCTTCCGCATCTACGAGCGTGGCTGCGGTCCAACGACCTCCTCGGGCACCGGCACCTGTGCGTCCTCGGCCGCGGCGATGGTGCTGCGCGGCTCCAACCGCGAGCTGAACGCCATCGCACAGGGCGGAGCGCAACGCACAGTGTGGCCGGCGAACGAAGCCGTCATGCGCCTGACCGGCTGGGCCGAGATCATCTGCACGGGCGAGGCGCTGGGCGTTTGAACGTGCCCGCGCTTATCAAGCCGCCAGCGCTACGTCCCGGCGTGACGCTCGCCGTGGTATCGCCGGCGAGCACGCCCAAGCCCGAGCTGGTGCGGCAGGGCATCGAACGGCTCGAGGCGCTCGGTTACTGCGCCGCGCTGGCTTCGCATGCGCTCGATCGCGGACCGCTCTACTACGCAGGCACCATCGAGCAGCGGCTTCGCGACCTGCAGGACGCGTTCGCCGATCCTGCCATTGACGGCATCCTCTGCACACGCGGTGGCTGGGGCTCTGCGGAGCTGCTGCCCTACCTCGATGTCGAACTGATCCGCACGCATCCCAAGCCGTTTATCGGCTACAGCGATCACACCTCCTTGCACTGCTGGCTGCGCCAGCAAGCGAACCTGGTGACCTTCTATGGGCCGATGGGTGCGGCGGACTTCGGCCGCGGCGATCGCGTCGAAGACGGCGTCGATCTGGCCAGCTGGAACCATGCGCTTGGCGGAAGCGACAGCTGGTCGCTCGGCGCCGCAGAGGGGTTGCGCGTGCTGCGTGGCGGAGTCGCCGAGGGCGTGCTCGACGGCGGTTGTCTGTCCATCTACGCGGAGGCGATTGGAACACCCTTCGCTCCGCGTCCTGTGCAAGGCGTGCTGTTCCTCGAGGACATCGGCGTGAAGCCCTTCCAGTGGGACCGTCTGCTGCTGCATCTGCGCTATGCCGGTCTGCTCGAGGGCGTGCAGGGCATCGTCTTCGGTGACATGCGACAGTGCGTCGGTCCGGAAGAGCAAGACCTGCTCGAGGCCGCGATCCTGCACTCCCTGCGCGACTTCGCCGGTCCCATCGCCATGGGGCTGCCGAGCGGACATGTCGGCGGGCCGAACGTCACGCTGCCGCTGGGGGTGCGCGTGCGCCTCGATCTTGCCGATCCGGGAGAGCCGCGGCTCTCCTTCCTCGAGTCGGCCGTGACGGTCGGCGCGTAAACGGCTAACCTGTAACTCAGACCGATGCGAGAGTTCACAGTTCTTCCACGACACATTCATCTGATCGGCATCTGCGGCACAGCGATGGCTTCGCTGGCTGGGATGCTGCAGCAGCAGGGGCATCGCGTCACCGGATCGGACGCGGCGGCGTATCCGCCGATGAGCGATCTTCTTGCTTCGCTGGGCATTTCCGTCTTCGAGCCCTACTCAGCGGCCAATCTCGATCCCGCTCCCGATCTCGTCGTCGTCGGCAACGCAATATCGCGCGGCAACGTCGAGCTCGAGCATGTGCTCGACACGCGCATTCCCTTCTGCTCGATGGCCGCGCTGCTGCATGAGGAGTTTCTCTCCGGTCGCGAATCGCTGGTCGTCGCCGGAACACACGGCAAGACCACCACGACCAGCATGCTGGCCTGGATCTACGAGGTCGCGGCGCGAACCGATAGCCGGTTTGCGCCGTCGTTCCTGATCGGCGGCGTGGCCGAGAACTTCGGCACCAGCTTCATGGTCCGCAAGCTGGAAGACAGCCGGCAAACGTCTCGGCAGCCGTTCCTGATCGAGGGCGACGAGTACGACACCGCCTTCTTCGACAAAGGTCCGAAGTTCCTGCACTACTTCCCCGACGCCGTCATTCTCACCCACGTCGAGTTCGACCACGCGGACATCTACCCCGATCTCGCGGCGGTGAAGAACGCCTTCAGGCGGCTGGTGAACCTGATTCCCCGGCGCGGACGGCTGGTCGCCTTCGATGCCAGCGAGAATGTAACCGAATGCGTGGCAAAGGCGTTTTGCACGGTCGAACGCTACGGCTTCGCTCCCGATTCTTTCTGGCGCATCGTGGGGCTGCGCCAGGCCGGCGGGGTAACGCACTGGGGGCTCGACCGCAGCGAAGAGTTCTTCGCCGAACTCAGCCTGCCCATGGCCGGCGAACACAACGCGCTGAATGCGACAGCGGCGGCGGCCCTAGCGGCCGGGCAGGGCGTCCCGGTGGCCGCGATCGTCGAGGCGCTGGCCAGCTTCCGCAGCGTCAAGCGGCGGCTGGAGGTGCGGGCCGAGATCGGGGGCGTCACCATCATCGACGACTTCGCCCATCACCCAACCGCGATCCGTGAGACGCTGCGGGCGCTGCGCACGGCCTACCCGGACCGGCGGCTCTGGGCGGTGCTCGAGCCGCGCTCGAATACGCTGCGCCGCAGTGTCTTCTCCGACGCTCTGGTGGACAGCCTGGCGCTGGCCGACCGAGCCATCCTGGCCGCGGTCTTCAAGTCGGAGAACATTCCGGCGGCGGAACGCCTGCATCCGGAGCGCGTCGCCAAGGCCCTGACGGCTCGCGGCGTTCCAGCCGCTGTCTACGCCGACGCCGACGCGATCGTAGCCGCGCTGACGCCGGAGCTCGCGGCGGGCGACGTGGTGGCGATCCTGTCGAACGGCGGATTCGGCGGCATCTATGAGAAGCTGCCGACGGCGTTGGGCGCGTAGCCCTCCCCGAACAGGTGAGCTCGGGCTCGGCGGTGGGCTATTCTGGGTAGCGGTATGCTTTCCTCCTTCAAGCTGCTGTTTGTCTACATCACGCTGGGCTCGGTGGCCGGCGTGATCGGGATTCCATTCTCCCTGTTGATCGGCGATATTGGGCCGCTCTACCGCGTGGCCATGTGGATTGTGCGTCTTGGCCTGCGTGCGTCCGGGATCCGGGTGGTGGTGATCGGGCTCGACCAGGTGCCGGCCGGGCGCAGCTGCATCTTCATGGCGAATCACGTCTCGAACCTCGACCCCCCGGTGCTGCTGCCGGTGCTGCCGGGGCGCAGCTCGGTGCTGCTGAAGCGCGAGCTGATGAAGATTCCTATCCTGGGAACGGCGATGCGCATGGGGCAGTTCGTTCCGGTCGAGCGCGGGCACAAGGTGGAGGCAGCCAAGGCGAGCGTAGCCGCGGCGCGCGAGGCGCTGCAGGCGGGCTTGCATATGCTGGTCTTCCCCGAGGGCACGCGCTCGCGCGACGGCCGGCTGGCGGCGTTCAAGAAGGGGCCGTTCTTCCTGGCCGAGGGGGCGAATGCTCCGATCATTCCGGTGGCGATCTCAGGCACGGAGCGCATGATGCACAAGGGCAGCGCGGCGATCACGCCCGGGGTGGCGCGTGTGCAGATGCTGGCGCCGGTCGAGCCGTCGGCGTACGCAAGTCGCGAGGAGTTGATGGCGGCGGTGCGGGGAGCCATCGCGGAGGCTCTGCCGAAGGAGATGCAGCCGCTCGAGACGGTGGCCGGCTGATTCGTGGTGCACTCCCGCCCATCGCGCTGCAGCTGCGATGGATGGGGCATCCGATCCGTCCAAACTTTCTCTTGTTCTAGCTTATTTGAGGATGGCGTTGTAGCCGTCGGTGAGCAGATGCTGGCGCACGACCTCCGCATCCTTGCGGGTGGCGAACGGCCCGGTCTGGATGTGGATCAGGTGGTCCTGCGGCTCCTGGCGGACGAAGACGGCGTAGCCCCGCTTCTTGAGCGCAGCCAGCAGCAGGTCGGCGTCCTCATGGTGGGAGACGGCGGCGATCTGCACCATGGCCGTCCCGCTGTTGGCGATGGCCGGCAAGGGCGCAGCCGCAGCCGGAGCGGGTGACGCTGTAGCGGGTCGCGCCGGCTGCGCGGCGGCGTGGGAGGCGGCCGCTTCAGCGCCAGCCGGAGCCGGGTGCACGATGGGTGCGGCCGCGGCGGCCTGCCCGGCTGGTGCGGGGGCTTGAGCTGCTGCCTGGCTTGCCGCCGGCGCTGTGCCCGCGGAGGCCTCTGAGCTGGGGTCGGTTCCGGCGCTAGGGCCGGCGGTCGGCTGCGCCTCGCTATCCGGACTCGAGGAGGGAGATGCCGGGGGATTTGCCGCTGCCTGGGGAGTGGTCTGGAAGGGACTCCCGGAGGCCGGTTTGAAGCCGCTGAAGCTGTTGCTGGTGGCGCCTGCATCGGGCGCGGGCGCGGCGGCGGCCGCTGCGCTGGCGGCGGACTTGCGGCCCATCGCATAACCGAAGCCGAAGAAGACGGCGCAGACCACGGCTAGCGCGAAGAAGATGGCCAGGATGGTGCCGGTGCCGAGCGAGATCTCCCGCTCCGGCTGACGGTCGTGGCGGCGATCCTGGTGGTGGTCGTTGTCGTAGGGGTAGTCTGCGAGATCGCGGTCGCGCTGGCCGAGGGGGTTCACGGAATCAGTCCTTTTTCTCCGCCAGGGTATGTTTGGCGAATGTCTGGTTGAGGAAGTTCATCAGCTCCAGGGGCAGTGGGAAGACGATGGTAGTGTTGCGCTCGACGCCGATCTCGGTGAGCGTCTGCAAGTAGCGCAGCTGCAGGGTCATGGGCTGCGTTGCCATTAACGCCGCCGCCTCGACCAGCTTGGCGGCGGCGTTGAACTCGCCCTCGGCGTGGATGACCTTGGCGCGACGCTCGCGCTCGGCCTCGGCCTGCTTGGCCATGGCGCGGAGCATGGATTCAGGCAGGTCCACCTGCTTGACCTCGACCGAGACGACCTTCACGCCGAAGGGCGAGGTGTGGCCGTCGATGATGCTCTGGATGCGCAGGTTGAGCTGATCGCGGTGGGCGAGGACGTCGTCGAGCTCGACCTCGCCCAGCACCGAGCGCAGCGTGGTCTGGGCAAACTGCGAGGTCTGATAGATGTAGTTGGCCACCTCGATCACGGCGCGGGTGGGGTCGAGGACGCGCAAAGTGATGACGGCGTTGACCTTCAGAGTGACGTTGTCGCGGGTGATGACGTCCTGCGGGGGGACCTCCATCGCCTCCTGGCGCAGGCTGACGCGGACGATCTGGTCGACTGGGCGGAAGATCAGGATGATACCCGGACCCTTGGCGGTCTCGCGGACGCGGCCCAGGCGAAAGACGACGCCGCGCTCATACTCCTTGAGGATCTTGATGGAGTTGACGACGTAGAGCACGAGGATGGCAACGACGACAAGCAGAGGAATGTGCATGTAAAGCACCAGTTTTGCAGCGTGACGACTATATCATCTCGCTCAAGTCTACCCTGCTGGGCGGTTTGGGGGCGGTGTCGAGTGAGGCTCTCCCTGCGTCGGAGCACTGGCGGCCGTTGGGGTGCCGGCGGGCTCGACGATCAGGCGAAGGTTTTCAAAGTGACGGACGATAACCTGGGCTCCAACTGGCAGCGTGGCAAGCTGGTCGCGCAGGGTGGCTCGCCAGAGCTCGCCGCGGATCTCGACCTCGCCCGAGGGGTTGAGCGGTGTGATCGCAATGGCGGCGTGGCCGAGCATGGCCTCCGGGCCGGTGAGCACCTTGTTGCGCCGCGCCTTGAGCGCGATCCACGCCAGAAAGAACGACACCGTGCCAAACCCGATGCCGGCGGCCAGCGCGGTGGCGAGATGCACCCGCAGCTCGGCGATGGGGCCGTCGACCAGCGTGGCGAGGCCGAATACCAGGCAGCAGACCCCCGAGAAGGCGAGCACGCCGTGACTCGAGAACTTGGCCTCGAGCAGCATGAGCAGCAGCCCGGCGACCAGCAGCGCGACCGAGGTGTGGCGAATCGGAAGCAGGTCAAGGCCGAAGGCTCCGAGCAGAAGGAAGAGCGTGCCGAGCGCTCCGGGAACGATGGTGCCGGGCACGTTGAACTCCAAATAGATCAGCAGAGCACCGATCACCATGAGCAGAACGGCGAAGTCAGGCTCCGCCAGCCGGGTGAGCAGGCGTTCCCGCAGCGAGGGCGTAAACGGCACGATGCGGGCGTCTTTGAGGTGCAGCGTGACAGAGGCGCCGTCGAAGCTGCGGATGGTCTTGTCGTCGAGCGCCGCGAGCAGGGCGCGGTCGTCGGGCGCGATGACGTCGATCAGCTTGAGATTCAGCGCCTCGCTGTCGCTGTAGGACTTGGAGTTGCGAACGGCGTCTTCGGCGGCGGCGGCGTTGCGGTTGCGCCGCGTGACAAAGGAGCGGAGGAAGGCAGCGGTATCGTTTTCAATCTTCTGCTTAAGGACGGGATCGAGCGATGTGCCTTCGACGATGGGATGAGAGGCTCCGGCGTTGGTGCCGGGGGCCATCGCGGCGACGTCTGCGGCCTCGAGCAGGAAGAACCCGGCAGATCCAGCGCGGCTGCCGGGCGGAGAGATGTAGACGATCACCGGGACGGAAGAGTGCTCGATGGCCGCCACCATGGTGCGGGTCGAGGAGAGCAGGCCGCCAGGGGTTCCGAGCGAGATGAGAACGGCAGCGGGGCGCTGAGGGCCGGTGGCCGCGGCGGTCAAACCGCGCTCAAGATACCCCGCAGTGACCGGCTGAATCGTGTCGTGAATGCTGAGCTTGAGAACGGTCGGGGATTGGGCCAGGGATATCGGCGCCGAGAGAGTGATGCAGAGAAAAAACAGCGAGAGAACGAGGAAGAATAGCCTGCTGCGGTATGCGGTCGAGCCTCGCTCGATGCTCCTCTTCCCGGCGGTAAGGCGGTCGCGCAGGGGTGGCACCCGGCAGGGATCAAGGCTTCTCATGGCAGGCTCTGGCCGCGGGCGCGCAGGGCCTCGCGCATGCCCAGGGCGGCGGAGTTGTTGGGGTCGAGCGTAAGGGCGCTGGTGACGTCAGCGACCGAGGCGGCAAGCTTGTTGTCCTTCAGGTCCAGGCGGGCCAGCACCATCCAGGCATCGACGTTGGCGTGCAGGTCCAGCGAGCGGTGAGCCTCCGAGCGGGCCTGATCGGCGCTGCCGGACTGCTCGCGCACCTGCGCGATGCCTGCGTGCGCGGGGGAGCTGTTGCTGTCGGCGGTGATAGCGGCCTGAAACTCTCGCTCTGCCTCGGGAATCAGGCCTTGCGCCAGGTACTCGCGGCCGAGCTGGGTATACTGCGTGGCCTGCTCGGCCGGCGGAAGCGTGGCCATGCGCACGGCGCGCATCTCATCGAGCTGGAACGCGGCCTGGCGGAACGAGGCCTCCGAGTACGAGCGGCGAATGCGCTCGACCGGCGCGAATCCCCCGGCGGTGATGCTGTCGGTCAGCGGCGTTCCGGTCAGCTTCAGGGCCGGGGTAATGCGTGCGTGAAGCTCGACGGCTTCACTGTCGCCCGGGCGAAGCTTGAGGGTGGTATCGAGCTCGCGCAGGGCGCCGGGAGCGTCGCCGCGGCGGAGAAGGGCGACGGCCAGGTTGTAGTGGTAGTCGGCGTCGTTCGGGTCGGCGGTGGTCACGCGCTCGAACAGCGCAACCGCATCCTTGCCCTGACGGCTGGAGGCGACCGCCTGATTATTGACCACCTCAGGCAGAGGCAGGCGAGCGGCGACGAAGGCGAACGCAGTCTCGGCGTCGCCGTACTTGGCGGTGTTGAACCGCGCCAGGCCGCGATAGAAACTGGCCTCGAGCGCCAGCCGGTCGTTCGCCTGCACCTTGGCCAAAACGGCGGCGGCCTGATCGTACTGGTGAGCGCTGTACTCCGCCTTGCCCAGCGCAAGCAGTGCGGCGGAGTAGTTCGGCGCCTCGGTCACGGCGGTGTTCAACCGCTTGATGCGTTCGACAGAGTTCGTCGCGTCGGTGCCGCGGATGTAATTCTCAAACGCGCTCAGGCCGACTCCCCCCGAGGCGGAGAGGAAGGTCTGTTCGGCCACCGGGAAGTGCGGATCGATGTGGCGGGCCACCTTCCAGGCGATGGCGTTTTCAATGTCGAACAGCCGGGCCAGCTCGGCCGAGTCTTCAAGCGACGTGGAGAGGCGGAGTTGATTGACCTCAAGCACCCGGGCCTGGACGGCGATGCGGCCGTTCTCGACCGTGTAGTTGCCGACGATGACGAAGTTGGCGTCGAGCGTCTGGGCGATGCGGATGGTCGTCGCGCGCGAGGGGCGGAAGTCGACGGGAAGGCCCAGGTGGTCGAGCGCGAACTGCCGGTCGTCACGGGTGATGGTGAGAAAGCCCGCGGAGTTGAGCCGCTGATTGAGGGTGTCGGGGAAGCTGTCGCCGATCCAGTTCAGATTGGCCTGACCCGAGCGATTCTCGAAGGGAAGCACGAGCACGAGGCGGCCGGAGATCTGGCCGGCCACGCTGGCGGGGCCGGCGGGGCTCTGCGCGCGGGCGAGTGCCGGTGCGAAGGGCGTCGCCGCGAGCAGGCAAAGGAGGAAGCAATGACGCAGGATCGAGCGCGATGGGGTCAGTCCGAGCACAGGGTTGAGTATAGTGCTTCGCGCAATGCGGTGTTAGGAGGCGGGGGTGAGCCGGGGATGGGTAAGGGACGGTCGTTTCCGCAATTGATACCCCGCCCTGCGGACGCAACAACGGCCGCGAGGATCGGCAGCCGGACTCAAGCTGCGATGCTACCGCGCTGTCTGGAACCGGCGCAGCGGCACCACGGCGGCGTCGAAGACGCGCGGGAAGCGCAGGATGGCGACCCATTCCCCCTTGCTGGAGGCCTGCCACACCACATCGCCATGCAGCAGTGCGGCGGCAGCGACCGGGCGGAGGTCGCTGTGGAAGTCGAAGTACTTCGTGTTGCTGGCCTGGCTGGCGCGGCCCAGGTCGAACGCGCCCGGCGGTGGCGTCCACTTGGTGGAGAACAGCAGCGCGGTGTCGTAGGCGCCGGGGTCGGTCGCAGCCTTTTGGATCACGTCGTAGGAGAAGTTCGGGATTGCAGCCACCTTGAACGGCGTGGCGGTGTAGCCAAGCTCGGGCCGCTCCAGCTCCGAGCTCGCCGGCCATGCGGTGAGCACCGTGGCCTTGGGATAGCGCTGCTTCAGCACCCGGATGGCGCGCTGGTGGAGCACGACCATGTCGCGATAGGTGAGGTTATCCTCAGGAGCGAAGCCATAGGGCGGGTTGATCCAGAGGGCAGAGAGAAACGCGACGGCGCTCAGGGCAGCCAGCCCGGCACATCGCGCAGGCTGCAGACGGCTCTGCCACTCTGCAACGCACAGCAGCAGAACCAGCGGGTACATCGGCAGCAGATAGCGGGTGAGCAACGCCCCGCCAAGCAGCGAGAAGGCAAGGGTGTTGGCCAGCAGGATGACGCCAAGCGCCGCGAACACAGGCCGTGGAATGGCGCGGCGCCCCGCGCTTGGCAGCCGGGGCACGAACAGGATCGCCAGCGTGCACAGGGTGGGAACGAACAGGTCCATGTGCAGCGTGAGGTGGATGAGCCGATGCCAAAGCGAGAGCAGGATGCGCTGCGCGTCGAGATTGGCGGTGGCGTTGTAGCGCAGGAACTCCGGGTTTCCAAAGATGAATCCGGTGCGGGCGCGGTGGTAGGCGTACCACCCGGCGAGCGGCACGATCGGCGCGATGAGCGCCGCCATCCAGCCGAGATGCGCACGCTGCAGGCCCGGACGGCGGTCGCGCAGCAGCAGAAAAAACTCCCAGGCCGCAAGCGCCAGAGGCGTGACGATCGCGGTCTCCTTAGCGAGCGCCGCAAGCGAGAACAGCGCGGCCGCGTAGATCCGGCGCCGATAAACGAGACGCGGCTGCCATTCACCGGCGTAAGCCGACTCCCCCCGCTCGAGGTAGAAGCTGATCGCCCACAGGGTGAAGGCGGCGGCGAAGATGTCGGCGTGCGCCAGGCTGCTCTGAGCGAACCAGACCGGGTAGAGCGCGGTCAGCAGGGAAATCGCGCCGGCGGCATAAGTGCCCAGCAGGTTGCGCGCGAGGCGGTAGACAGCAAGCAGCGCCGCAGCACTGACCAGACAAACCAGCGTGCGAGTTGCGAGAATATGGAAGCCGAAGATATGCCACCAGCCGCTGAGCAGAAGCGCCGGCAGCGGAGGATGCGCATTGGTCAGCGTGGAGTAGGGAATCAAGCTGCCGGTGCGGAAGAGGTCAAACGCCGCCGGGATATAGTAGCCGGCCTCATCCCAGAAGTAGGGCAGGCGGAGCAGCGCCCAGTGCGAGAGCCAGACCGCCAAAAAGAAGGCCGGAAAGAGCATCCACAGCGGGATGCCGGCGGGCGACGGGCGTTGCGGCGCGGTGGGCGAGTGAAGGCCAGGCGGGTGCGGGGAGGGGCGCACCGTTAGTGGACAGGGCCGCCGGACTGAGGCAGTTTGGGCTCGAGCGTGAGCGGTCCGAAGGTCTGTTCATACTGCGCGAGGTTGTGGCCGAGCATGCTCCACAGCGCCTTGGCCTGCTGCGGGCTGAGGTAGATGCCCTGGAAGTTCTCGATGTCGACCTGTTCGGCGGTGTCCTGGCGCATGGTGCCGAACAGCAGGTGCAGGTCCCAGACGCTCATCTTGACCTGGACGCTGTTGGCGTAGCTGTCGCGATAGTCGGGGGTGCGTGTGAGTTTGATTTCCGGTTGTGCGGTCTTGGCGGCGGAGGGGTCGTTCACGGAGGTCGGCTGGCTCATCGGGTGTGGGCTTCGGGGTCTCGGAGGGTGGGATGGGTGATGGTGGAGGTGGTGCGAAAGGGGGGACTTGAACCCCCACGGGTTGCCCCGCCAGATCCTAAGTCTGGTGCGTCTGCCAATTTCGCCACTTTCGCGTGGAGGGAACCTGCTGATTGTAAATCAGATATCGTCTCTGGACGGTCTCTTTCACCATAGAGACGGTGCCGGAAGCACCTGCACCTTGCCCCGTTGCCGCCACCCCTGCCGCCACACTGCCAGCGAGCAGATGCACGACCGTATGCTGCGTGCGATCGAGAGCGAGATGGGCGTAGCGCATGGTCATGGAGAGCGTCCTGTGACCTGTCAATTGTGCCACTGTTCGCAGCTCGACGCCAGAGCAGAGCGCCGCTTCTGCCGTGACCGGGCGGCCGCAGAACAAAGAGTCGTCGCCCACCGCACAATGGGAAGCTCAGGCCTAAGAGGCTAGGCCCTGAACCCATCGCCGCGCAAGTAACTCGGCTGTCAAGGTGACAGGAGCCGCCGAGCCAGACAGACTGCCCTCGGCTCCCGGCTCTGGATGCCGCTGCGAGCGCTCCTGGAACTCCTGGCTGACCTGGCCGGCAGGAATGAAGATCGGCGCCGCCGGTACCGGACCACCGAGTGCTCGTGCGAGTGGCGTACTCGATGGCTTATTGGGGGCCAGCCTCTTCCGCTTGGTTGGAAGCTTGTCGACAAGATGCGACGTCGCAGTCTCGCGGATGGGGCTCTTGGTCGTCTTCCGCGTTTCCTGCCGTTGATCTTCGTCCAGGCGATTCTGTGCATCCGCAACAGGAGCCGATTCCAAGGCCGCAGTCTCCGAAACCTTCGCGAGAGGAGCAGAGGCCCGGTTGCTCGCCGATGGCTTCTGCACCATCGTTGCGGGCGCTGCCTTCTTACGCGGCGAGATCGCGTGGCTTCCCGTCTCCAGCGCAGACGAGCTTCGTCCGCCCGGAGTTCTCAGCGCCTTCGAGTCCGCTGCAGGTCGAGGTACTGGTTGCGGTGTTGTCTCTTGGGAGGTATCGAGCGTGGCAAGAATCTCCCGCGCCTTGGTCAGGCGGTCCAGGTGAGCGTCAATCAGACTGAGAATATAAGTGTACTGCATGTATCTCCAGTTTACCGCTCCCAGCGTTCATCCTCGCTCTGGCGCGGCCGATGACCCTCTATTCGCGTCTTTTATGCGGAGATACTGGGCTCCGGACGCCAATCGGCAGCGCTTTGCTACGATTGACAAAGGAAGAACAGTGCGCCGAAGCCCCGGTGATGACCCTTCGGCGCTGTTGTCTTATTTGATTTTTATCCGTTTCTTTGGGAGTGCGCGAGTGCGTAGTTGGATAGTGGCTATATTGATAACCGGCATTACTTCGGCCGGGCGGGCACAGAGTACAGGGTTGACGGCAGGTCATGAGATCCCATCTGCACCTCAAATGCAGATGGCGGTCGATGGCGGCATAAACGTCAAATCTCTTGCGGCGAAGACGCCGGAATTTTGGCAGCAGTCTCTGACCTCTCAGGCCAACTCGCCGGCGGGGCAGGGAAGCTCAACCGCGCCGACGACAACTTCGACAACTCCAACAACTCTACCGAGTGAAAACCTCGCCGCTGCAGTGGGGCTTCCGGGGTTCCAGAACAGTCCTCTAAGTGGTCCTGTCTCGGGCAACGCTGGGGACTGGAGGGCCGAACTGCCCCGCGTCTCCGATGCCGATGAAGCCCGGGAAGATTCCCCCGGGACGCGTTACAAGGCCTCCAGCTACGTACCGCTGGATAGTTGGATCTATGACGATCTCGATCGCCTGGCGGCGATGGGCTATCTGCCGACGAGCACCGCCACCATTCGTCCGTGGACGAGGCTGGAGTGCGCGCGGCTGCTCGCGGAGGCTCACGACAATCTCGGCGACTCCGAGGATGAGACGGCCACGACGTTACTTGCCGCTCTGGGCCTCGAATTTGCCCACGAAACCAAGGTGATCGACGGCGCAAGGAACACCGCGGCCCAGGTAGACAACGCCTACGAGCGCTTCACGGCGATCGCCGGCACGCCTATGCGCGATGGATACCACTTTGGCCAGACGCTGGTCGATGACTATGGCCGGCCTTATGGCCAGGGCGTCAATTCGATCGCCGGGATCTCCGGACGCGCCGAGACCGGTCCCTTGTCCTTCTACATCCGCGGGGAATATCAGTACGCCTCCGCAATACCGACCTACAGTCCGCAGGCACAGCAGACCATCGCTGCGTATGATGGAATGCCGTTTGGCTGGAACCTGCTCAATGGAACGACCAGCAGGATGCGTCCCATCGAGGCCTATGCCTCTCTGAATCTTGCGAACTGGCAGATCAGCGCTGGCCAGCAGAGCCTGTGGTGGGGGCCCGACAGAACCACATCGTTGATCCTGTCCAACAATGCGGCCGCCATGCCGATGCTGCGGTTCGCCCGGGTAAAGCCGGCCAAGCTGCCGGGTTTCCTCGGCATCTTCGGTCCAGTCCACATCGACGGTTTCCTGGCGCGGCAAGGGGGAGTTCACTATGTTGGCCTCGGGCCCACCTTCATTATTCAAGGAAGCCCGAACCAGGCGCTCACTCCACCTCCTTACCTGTGGGGTCTCGCACTCTCGATCAAGCCGACCGACAACTTCGAATTTGGATTTGCCCATACCACGATCTTTGCCGGTTATGGCCGCCCACTGACCTTTGGCACGTTCTTCCACTCGTTCTCACCGCTGGGCAATGGTCAGGCGGTCGATCCTGGCAAGCGCGTGACGGAGTTCAACCTCACCTATCATCCGCCGTTGTTGAGAAAGAATGCCGTTCTCTACACCGAGATGATGGCCTGGGACGACCCCATTCAGGGGAAGTTTGTGGCTCGCTATGCCATGTCCCCTGGGGTCTATATCCCGCATCTGCCCAAGCTCAAGAAGCTGGACCTTCGCATGGAGGGGGCATATACGAATCTTCCCAAGCTCACGTATCAAGCCTATTTCTACGCGAATGCGCACTACCCGCAGGGATACACGAACTACGGGCAGATTCTGGGTAGCTGGGTGGGGAGACAGGGCAGCGGCGGACAGGCATCCAGCACCTACTGGTTCTCGGCCCGCAACAAGGCCACGGTCAGCTACCGCAGGATGATCGCGGATAAGTCGTTCCTCGAAGGTGGCAACATGACCGATGTCTCCGGGAACCTGACTTGGTTGATCCGTCCAAGCGTCGAGGTAACGGCGATGGGACAGTATGAACGCTGGCAATTTCCCTTGCTGGGAGCAGGACCGAAGACCGACTTCACCAGCAGCTTTGGAATCCGTTTCTATCCAAAGGAACGCGTGGGGTCGAACTAAGATCTGCGCGGGGCCCACGATCCGACCCTGTCCGATCGCGGTCTCTTCTCTGCGGAAGCGACCGCGCAAGCAGAACGGATCGAGCCTCGCTCTTCCCAAGTTTGTCCTCGATTGAATCAAACAGAAAAGCCCCGGCGCTGACCGGGGCTTTTCTGTTTGGTGCCCAGCATGGGCGCACTCCTGCGGGTGGAAGTCCCGCCGCAAGCAGGTCATAGCGAGCGAAGCGAAGCGCAACTGCATGAGGGCGACCGAATGTGGGAAGGAAGCGTGGAGCGAAGCTGCTGACCTCAACTTCTCGAACCGCCCGGTGCGGACCCGCATGCCGCGTGGTGTGGCAGGGGAGGAGAGGAAACTCTCCCCCTATGCCGATTGCGCCGTCAAGTCACCAAACCAGAGACAGTCCTGTTGAGACGAGCTGGAAGTAGAAAGATCCTTGTGCCCGCTCATCGTTCCGGAATGTTCCCTACACGCCTCGCAAAAAAAACTGCCCCAGCCGCATCGAGCGGCGTGGGGCAGAATGTAACTCCGAATGTTGCGAGTTGAATTTAGAAGTTGTAGTGCAGTGAGAACTGGATCGTCCGTGGGATTCCCCGCACATTGGTTATCTGACCAAAGTTGCTGTCGGTGATCCCGTTGTCCGGGTTGGAGTAGCTGGCGATGTTGAAGGCGTTGAAGAAGTCCGAGCGAAACTCCAGCGCCTGGTTTTCATAGACGTGGAACTGCTTGCCCGCGCTGAAGTCGAGCTGTTCGAAGCCCGGCGCGCGCTCGGTGCCCACCGCAGCGGAGCCGAACTGCTCGCCGACCGTAGGACCATACGCGCAACCCAGCGCCTGCGCCTGCCCGGTGGTACAACCGTTGATCGTGCTCACGACCGGAGCTCCATTGACCATGGTCGTGACCTGAAGCGGCTCGTAGACCGTAGGTCCGGTGCCGAACCAGTTGTTGAGCGTGCGGTTGCTGATCTTCAGGTTCTGGTAGTGGTTGGCGCGTGAGGCGCGGTTGTTGACGCTGGTGGTGTCCGGACCGCTGATGGTAACCGGCAGACCGGAGAACGCGATCGCCGTTCCGGTGATCTTCCATCCACCGAGCGCCTCATTGACCAGCCAGTTGGAGCTGCCGCCGAACCTCTGTCCATGACCGAAGGGAAGCTGGTAGACGGCGGTCGCGCTCAGGCTGTGCCGTGTATCGGTTCCACTGGGGCCGTAGTCGGCATGACCGTTGTAGGCATCCTGCCAGTAGGCGCCGGCGCCGCTGACGTTGGGAGTGCCATAGAAGCCGGGGTTATTGGTCATCGCCTTGGCGAAGGTGTAGTTGATCTGGTACTCCAGGCCTTGCGACTGACGCCGGCGCATCTGGAGCTGTGCGGCGTTGTAGTTGGAGACGGCCTCCGATTCGGTGATCACGACGCTTCCGGTCTGACCTACCAAATTGGCGAACGGTGCGACCGTGCCGGGAGCGGTCAGCTGGTTGCCGGCGCGCGGATCGACCAGGTGCTGACCGGTCTGCCCCACATAGCCGATGACGACGGAGGTCTTGTTATCCAACTGGTACTCCGTCGAGAGCGTGAACTCTTGAATCAAAGCAGGCTTGATGTTCGTCCAGGCACGGTAGGTGTTGCTCACCAGCGAGCCGGTAACGTCGGAGGGGATCGCGTTTTGAACGGTTAGAGGAGTGCCCGCGCTGGTGGCGGAGGGGGCCACTGCCTGGTAGGAGTAAACCGGGTGGAACGGCGGGTTGAAGTTGAGCCGCAGATTCGCACCCGTACCCTCCAAATAGTTGGTGATACCGTAGCCGCCACGAACCACCAGACGCGGCCTGGGCTGGTACGAGAAGCCGATGCGCGGCTGAAAGTTGGTATAGGTCGGATGGTACAGCGCGCGAGCATCGCCAAAGACGGCGCCCGCTCCAGCCTGCCCCGCGGTGTAATACGTACCGGTCGCCAGATCGATGTTGCCCTGCTTGTTGTTGACCTCATAGATCGGCTGATCGTATTCGTAGCGCATGCCGAGGTTGAGCGTCAGGTTCGAAAGGATCTTCCAATCGTCCTGGAGAAACGCGGCATCGCGATACTGGCGCTGGCCCGAACGGCCGACGTTTCCGGAGATGCCGGCATACCAGATGTTGTTGGTGACGAAGTCGGAGATGGTGTCGCCGGTGAACGCGCCGGCGTACGCCATGCGCCCCATCACGCCATCGTTGCCGGGGTAGAACTCGTTTTGTTGATAGCGCAGCACCTCAACGCCAGCTTTGATGCTGTGCTTGTTGAGCTGCAGCGTCAGGTTATCGCCGTAGGCAAAGGTGTTGTCGATCAGGCTGCTGCCACCGCCGAAGGTGCCCACGGAGGTGAGGTAGGTCTGATTGGAGCGACCCTGGCCATTACCAAAGTCCTGGAGCGCGAAGCCGGGGTAGGGCTGGGCTGCGTTGATGCCGACGATCGAGTTGCCGTTCATGCCGAAGGCGCCGGTGGTGTCCTGAGGAAGGCCCTGATCCCAGCGAACCCGGGACCATCCGGCACGAGCCTCATTCACGAGGATGGGCGAGAACGTGTGCACCCAGTTCAGCGCAATGCCTTCGAACGGGTAGTCGTTGCTCGGCGGGAAGGTGATGGCCAGCGGTGTCTGCGGGGTGGCGTCGGAGGCGATGCCCTGCGAGTATCGTCCCATGATGGAGTCGTGCGCGCCGATGGTGTAGTCGATCTTTACATCGCCCTGATCGTTGCGCACCGTGTTGCGGTAGGTGCCGACATAGTTATTCTGCGCGATGCCATCGGTCGGCGTCCGGTTCGGCAGCGGGTAGAGCTCCGGATGGGCGAACATGTATAGGGCTACCGGATTGGTGATCGGAATCTGGTTGTTGACGTAGTTCACCTGGCCTTGCCCGGCAACGAAGTGGGTGAGTTGAATCGGAAGCGACGAGAAGTCGCCGGTGCGGAAGGCCGCCGGAATCACCGAGGCCGCCTGAGTTCCGCCCTGATGATAGCGATTGGCCGAGTAATCCACGAAGAAGAACAGCTTGTTCTTGAGGATCGGACCGCCCAGGGTGCCGCCGAAGATGGTCTGGGTGAAGGGCTGGCGCGCAACCGAGGCGAAGTTGTTCGCCCACGTATTGGCGTCGAGGTTGTAGTTCTCGAGGAACGCGAAGGCCGATCCGTGGAACTGATTGGTGCCGCTCTTGAGAACGGCGATGATGTCGCCACCGTTCACGTTGCCGTACTCAGCGCCGGCGTTCGAGGTAATGGCCGTCAGATTCTCGATCGCGTCCGGGCTGGGGTTATAGCCGATCGTATTGTTGATGGTCTCGTTGATCTCAATGCCATCGAGCAGATAGTTATTGCTCTGATTGCGATTGCCGTTGACCGAGACCTGACCATCCGGGCCGGTGCTGCGCTCGATGGCGTTCACGTCCGACATGCCCGTGGGCGCGGTGTCGACCGCACCAGGAAGAAACATGGTGATCGAGGAGAAGTTGCGCCCGTTGAGCGGCATGTTCTCGATCGTGTTCGCCGTAAACGTCGTGGTCAGCGTGGCGTTGTCGGTGTCGAGGATCGGCTGCAGCTCGTTGGTCACGGTGACCGTCTCAGTGGCGGCGCCGGTCTCAAGCTTGCCGTCCACCTTGGCCACCTGATCGACCTCGATCGTGAAGGCGTCGGTCGTGAGCTCCTTGAAGCCGGCTCCCTGGAACGTCAGTTTGTACTGGCCGATCTGCAGAAAGTGCAGGTAATACACGCCAGCACTGTTGGTCGTTGCGCTGGTCACGACTCCGGTGCTGGTATTGGTTGCGGTTACCGTGGCCCCAACAACAATCGCGCCGGTCGGGTCAGTGACGACGCCGGTGATCGAGCCCGTAATCGTCTGTCCGTAGGCGAGCCCGCTCGCTACGACGACCATGGCACTTAAGGAAAAAATATTTCGAATACGCAAAACTGGCCCTCCAACGTTTGGTAAGGAAAAAATGGCTAGCTACCGCCGTCCGGACGCGACTCGGCAACGAAGACAAAGTCTCCGAAGGTCGCTTCAGATGGCAGAGCAGGGGGAGGTGCTTTTTACTGCAAATCCTCGCCTTCGCTATAAACGTCTTGCTAAGGTTCGGATAATTTTCTTTGCTGAAGCATGAAATTGTCAAATCAGCGCTCAATCAACTGAGCAATTGGAGCAGATTCGGTCAGATTTCGAGGAGGGTGGGAACGGACGACACAGTCTCATCGCTAGCGTCTGAGGATGGATCTCTAACCCACCGGAGGCCTGCGGAGGGGATTAAGCACGAGGCTGAGCGCCCTCCGAGAAAGGCGCTCCTCTGCTCTGCCTAGGGCGCATCGACCTACTGCTCGGACGCAACCATTGGATTCTCAATCAAGCTGTCATCCTGAGAGCGAAGCCTCGCACGGTTGCATTGTGCGAGGCGAAGTCGAAGGACCCCGACGAAGTGTGCCTCGCCAAGACCTCAGCCCATTTCTGCCCGGCTTTTTCCTGCCAGATTTGAATACGTCGATACGCTCTACCCGGCCGCGTTGAGCAGCTGCGGACGCTTCTCTGCCACCGTCGCCACCAGCTCGCCGAACAAGGAGTTTGCCCAGGCAAACCAGCTCCTGGTGAACTTGGTGGCAACGTTGCGGTCGAAGCTCTCGTGCATAAAACCCGATCCGGCGCTGGCGCTCTTCAGCATGGCGATGGCATGTGCGATCTCTGCCTCCGATTGGCTCGTGAGCGCGAACACGGTGATCGCCATCGGCCAGATCATGTCCTTGCCCTCGTGTGGCCCGCCGATGCCCTCGCCGGCGCTCCCGCGGAAGAACCACGGGTTGCGTTCGCTCCAGACAAAGCTGCGGGTACGGCCATAGAGCCCGGCATCGGGAGAGCTCTTGAGATAAGGCAGTGCGAGCAGGCTCGGGATGTTGGCGTCGTCCATCAGCAGATGGCTGCCATAGCCATCCACCTCGTAAGCCCACACCGTCCCCTGTCCAGTGTTGACGACGGCATGCTCCCGCAGAGCGCTGCTCACCTCGCCGGCCAGCGCCGCAGCTTCATTGGAGAGAGCGGCATCGTGCAGGACTTGGTTGGCCATCTGCGCAAGGTAGCCAAGCGCCGTGACCGCGAACAGGTTCGAAGGTACCAGGAAAGGAAAGGTGCAGGCATCGTCGGAGGGGCGAAACCCGGAGGCGATCAGACCCACGGGCCGCACCGGGTACCCATAGCCGTCGCCAGCCAAGGTCTCGGTAGGTGTCTTCGAGACTCGCTGAAAGTGGTACGGCCCAAGGCCCTGCGTGCGCTGCTGCACGCGCATGGTCTCGACCGCCAGCTTCATCGCCGCTCTCCATCCCTGGTCGAAGGGAGCTGTATCTCCGGTCGCGCGCCAATAGCCATAGGCCAGCCGTATCGGGTAGCAGAGCGAGTCCAGCTCCCACTTACGCTCGCCCACCCCTTGCTTGAGCTCCGTCACATCGCTCCGGCTCCACTCCAGCGGGGGCGCATTCAGATCCGCCATGAAGGCGTTGGCGTACGGATCGATCAGGATGCACCGAGCCTGCCGGCGAATGATGCCTTCGAGCATCTGGCGCAACGCAGGGTCCTTCGCCGCCAGCGAAAGATAGGGCCATACCTGCGCCGAGGAGTCGCGCAGCCACATCGCCGCAATGTCGCCGGTAATGACCGCCGTGTCCGGCTTGCCCTCGAAGCTGCCCACCTCGACGGTCGTGTCGAGCGTGTTCGGATAGCAGTTCTCAAACAGCCATGCGAGTTCCGGATCGCCGATCCTCCGCTTTGCGCTCGACAGATAGGCCTCGACGGCAGGGCTATGGAATCGTCTATCCTGTGGCGCAGGACGTTTCGAAGCGAACGAGGTCGGTGTAGAGGCCGCCAAGGCAGTGGATGGGTGTAGCGCAGCCGTGGCTGCCGCGCCTGCCGCAAGCTGTAACATCTCGCGTCGTGTCATCGTAGAGTGCATAGGTCTCCCATCTGCAATCAGAACGCCAGCTGGTACTCCTCCCAGCCCCTTCGCGCCCGCTGCAGATTCCTTCTGAGTTTCTGGATAGGTGCATGATCTGGATTTTTTGATAGCTACTTGATCAGTTTTTTGATTAAATCATCTCTCGATTCAATTTGCTCGGCGGTCCCATCTCTGTAACGCGGCGCTACCCTGAACAATGCTCCGCATCGGGAAGCCGGCATCAGGCAAATCGAGTCGGATGGAGTGGCATGGCTTTCGATTTTTTGATCTCAGGGGCATGGAGTATTCGTGATTTCCAGAAGAACGTTTCTCGGCGGCGTATCGGCAGCATATGCAGTGGGTGCAACGCAGACAAGTGCATTCGGCAAGATGATCCCCGGCTCCAAATCGGGCCAAACCGCGCTTGATCCCGCGTCGCTGGTCGATATCCGGATCGGCACCGGCGGACACGGACATACCTTCCCCGGAGCAACCGTACCCTTCGGCGCCGTACAGCTGAGCCCCGACACCTTCAACGATCAGTGGGACTGGTGCTCCGGCTATCACATCTCCGACACCTCGATCATGGGCTTCAGCCACACCCACCTCAGCGGCACTGGCTGCGGCGATCTGCTCGACTTCCTGGTCATGCCCGGCACCGGCGAAGTCAAGACCGTGCCCGGCCCGCGCAGTAATCCGGACGAGGGCTACCGCTCGCGCTTCGATCACGAAGACGAACACGCCGAACCCGGCTACTACTCGGTTCTGCTCAAGGACTACGGCGTTCGCGCCGAGTTGACCGCCACCGAGCGCACCGGTCTGCACCGCTACAGCTTCGCCACCGGCGAAAATGCTCCCAAGCAGGGACACATCATCGTCGACCTCGAGCACAGCTACGCCTACAAC
>DATMOB010000157.1:0-105310 GCA_035568455.1 Granulicella sp. | reverse complement strand
GTACGGCAGTGGTTCCACATCCGCCCTGCGCACCGCCTTCAGGATCGCTGGCGTCAGCACCACCGCGGTCGCGTCGTTCGACATCAGAATCGTCACCACGGTCCCCGCTCCATACACCAGCGTGAACAGCCGCGCGCGGCTCCCATCTGCCCGCCGCACCGCGGCCGCTGAGAGCCAATCAAATACCCCATGCTCCCGCGCCAGCTCCGACAGCAGCATCATCCCAATCAGGAACAGGTAGACGTCAGTCCCATCCGCGACCGCCTGCCCCGCGAGCCGCAGCGGCACCAGCCGCAGCGCGATCAGCAGCAGCGCCCCACCGCCGATCCAGTACACCTCAGCGATTCCGCGCGGCCGGACCAGCATCAACACAACGCTCGCAGCCACAAGAAAGAGCAGCAGAAAAGGGGCGTACACCGGAAAAATCATCTAGCAACATGTTACTTCGCCATAGCAATGGTTTGGTTTGCGGACATCCTCACATCCGCAGTAACATAGCCCTGCCCCGGGACCGATTCCAAGTAGAGCTCTGAAGTCATCGAGAGAACATGTTATGGATGCACCGGTCTGTCACAAATGCGGTTCACCACGCACCAGTAGAAGAGAGCGCCGCAGCCTTCTCGAAAGAACTCTCTACACCTGGCTCGGCGTATACCCCTGGGAGTGCACCTCCTGCTGGAAGCCCCTGCTCTCGCGTCGCAGAGGAGCGAAGCATCGACGCAGCCGGCCAACGGCTCCGCTGACGCCATCCACGACCGAACCCGTCGAGAAATAGGCAGCGAACCCGGCCTCAATGCCCCCCATGCGCTGCCGGCGCGACGGCCTTCACGGGAGCAACGGTCTTCGCCGGGGCGACAGCCTTCACGGGCGCGGCAGCCGTCACCGGCTCATCCACCTTCAGCACCTGATCGCCCTTCACATCCTCGAGCTTCTGCACGATCCCACTCGGCCAGTGGATCTCGATCTCCTTGGCCACGCTGTCGCCACCCAACCCGAAGTGCGCCCGCTTGTCGTTCGACGAGAGGTAGCCTCCCGCCGTCGATACCGTCACCAGCTGCGTCCCCTTCGAGGTCGTCAGCTTGATCTCTGCCCCGATCGCGTCGCGATTGCTGCGATGCCCCACCAGGTTCAGCGTCAGCCAGTGGTTCGCCGTCACCGTCTCGTTGTGCAGAATATGCGCCGGCCCGCCGTTGGTCGCCACCACCGCATCGATGCGCCCATCGTTGTCCAGGTCCCCCACCGCCATCCCGCGACTGACCCAGCGCTGCTGGAACACATCACCCGAGATCGCCGACACATCCACGAACCCATGCCCGGTATTGCGCACCAGCAGCATCGGCTCCTTGTAGTGGATCTGCGGCGAGTTCAGCTCCACATTATCCGAGTCATGCCCCTGCGCCACCAGCAGGTCCTTCAGCCCATCGTTGTCGTAGTCCAGAAAATGAATCCCCCACCCCGAGTGCAGCAGCGTGATCCCCGCCATGCCCGCCATGTAGGTGTCATAGGTAAAGCTGCCATCCCCGTTGTTCTTGTAAAGCGCGTACTTCTGGTTCGCGAGGTTGGTGATGATCAGGCCTGGCAGGCCGTCGTTGTTGTAGTCCGCGAAGTCGATGCCCATCCCGGCGTAGGTCTTGCCGTCGCCATCAACAGCGATCTCCGCCGTCAGCCCTACCTCCTCGAAGGTCCCATCGCCCTTGTTGTGATACAGAAACTCCAGCATCGAGTCGTTCGCCACCGCGAAGTCCACCTTTCCGTCGCGGTCGAAGTCCGCAATCGCAATCCCCAGCCCCTTGCCCGGCACCGAGATCCCCGTCTTCTCAGACACCTCCGTAAAGTGGCCGCCGCCGTCGTTGTGATACACCAGCGGCGTGATCGCCGGAAAGATATCCGGATGGCAGTAGGCGCGGTAGCCCTCGCGATGCTCCCCGCACCACACATCGTCCCAGTCCCACTGCACGTAGCGCAGCACCACCAGATCGAGCAGGCCGTCGTTGTCGAGATCGATCCAGGCCGCGCTCGTCGACCACCCGCCCCCGCCCGTCCCCGAGCTCTCCGTCACATCCGTAAACGTCCCGTTGCCGTTGTTGTGATACAGCCGGTTGCCACCATATGCGGTTACATAGAGATCCTCGTAGCCATCGTTGTCGTAGTCACCCACCGCGACTCCCATGCCGTAGCCAACCCCCTTCAGTCCGGCCCGCTCGGTCACATCCTCGAAGGTTCCATCCTTCTTCTGGTGGTACAGCCGGTTCCAGTCCTGCGGCCCGGACTTCTGCGGAATCGTGCCCTTCGCCGTCGGGTCCGCGATCGGCGCGCCGTTCACCAGGAAGATATCCAGCAGCCCATCGTTGTCGTAGTCGAAGACCGCCGCCCCCGATCCCATCGTCTCGATCAGGTACTTCTTGCTGGTATGCGAGGCCACGCCCTGAAAGTGCACGCCGCTGGCCTCGGTCGTATCCACAAACTTGCCCGGAACCAGAGCCGCCGCAGCAGCCGGAGCCTTTCCGGCCGTAGCCGCAACAGGTGCGGCGGCCGGAGTGGGAGCCTGCGCCCACATCACCGTCCCTGACGATCCGACCAACCCAACAGTGGACCCAACAATCAGCCCAACAGCCGCCACGCTCGCCAACCGCCGAAGATCCGCCGCAAGCCACACATGGCCGGCACTCTGTCTACAAGGAACTGGCTGCATACCGAACATGATCGTCTTTCACTCGCAAAAATGAGAATGGCTGCCTGAGATGGACCAGTCTAGCGGTTTTCCTCATCCTCTGTCTCTCCATCCCTGGGTGGAGACAGACGAGTTGGACAGTCTCGTCGTCGCTTCGATAGACTTCCGCGTGTCCCTATCAGTTCGTCGGCGCGTCGCCGGTCTTCTGCCATCGCGCGATCCCGTCTCTCTGCCACGCATTCCCTCACATCTTTGCAATGCACCCATCCCAGGAGCACCGAACGAATGGCTTCTCGCAACCTCCGCCTGACCATTGCCCTCCTCTCCACCTGCCTTGCCACCGCCTGCCTTCCCGTCCTGAACGCCCAGACCCCGGCCGGCACCACCACCTCGACCCCGCCGCTCGTCCTCGGCACCGCCTGGTACCCCGAACAGTGGCCGGAGTCTCGCTGGGACGCCGACCTCGACCTCATGCAGAAGGCGGGCGTCCGCATGGTCCGCGTCGGTGAGTTCGCCTGGAGCCGGATGGAGCCCTCCGACGGCCAGTACGACCTCGACTGGCTCGACCGCGCCATCGCCGCCGCCGGCCGCCACGGCATCTCCACCGTAATTGGAACCCCGAGCGCCGCGCCGCCCGCCTGGCTCACGCAGAAGTACCCCGAGACCCTGCGCACACTCCCCGACGGCCGTAAGGACGCCCACGGAAACCGCCAGCAGTTCGACTGGTCCGACCCCAAGTACCGCGAGCTCTCCCGCGCCATGGCCGAGCAGCTCGCCAAACGCTTCGGCCACAACCCCTGGGTCATCGGCTGGCAGATCGACAACGAGTATGCCAACGCCTCCTACGGCGACTCCACCAAGGCCCAGTTTCAGGCCTGGCTCAAGGCCCGCTACGGCACCCTCGACAACCTCAACGGTCGCTGGACCACCTCCTACTGGAGCGAGACCTACCAGAGCTGGGACCAAATCCCCATCGAGACCCGCTACGGCAACCCCGGCCTGCTGCTGAGCTGGATGCGCTTCGTCTCCGACACCTGGCGCAGCTATCAGAAGAACCAGCTCGAGGTCATCCGCGCCCACTCCGACCGCCGCCAGTTCATCACCACCAACATGATGGGCTGGTTCGACGGCTACGACCACTACACCGTCGCGCAGGACCTCGACATGGCCTCGTGGGATGACTACGTCGGTGAGGGCCAGCTCGACCGCTACCGCAACGGCGCCGCCCACGACCTCACCCGCGGCCTCCTCCACAAAAACTTCTGGGTCATGGAGACCCAGCCCGGCTTCGTCAACTGGGCCAAGATCAACAACTCGCTCGACAAGGGTGAGGTCCGCGCCATGGCCTGGCACGACATCGGCCACGGCGCCGACGCGGTCAGCTACTGGCAGTGGCGATCTGCCCTCAACGGCCAGGAGGAGTACCACGGAACCCTCGTCGGCCCCGACGGCACCCCCGTCCCGCTCTACTCCGAGGTCGCCCAGCTCGGCGCCGAGTTCGCCAAGGCAGGCCCCATCCTCGCCGGCACCTCCGTTCACTCCGACGTCGCCATCCTGCACTCCTACGACAGCCGCTGGGCCATCGACTGGCAGCGCCACGACGGCAACTTCGACCCCGTCTCCGAGATCGTCAGCTACTACAAGCCGCTGCGCGACATCGCCCAATCCGTCGACATCGTCAGCCCCTCCACTCCGCTCAGCCGGTACAAGCTGGTCGTGGCCCCCGGCCTCAACGTCCTCTCCGACGCCGAGGCCAAGAACCTCATCGACTACGTGCAGCAGGGCGGCAACCTCGTCCTCGGTCAGCGCTCCGGCATGAAGAACGTGGACAACGGCCTCCAGACCGAGCGCCAGCCCGGCCCGCTAGTGTCTTTGCTCGGCGGGAGAGTAGACCAGTACTACGCCCTCACGGCTCAGGTCCCCGTCTCCGGCAGTTGGGGCAGCGGCACCGGCAAGGACTGGGCCGAACTGCTTAGCGCCAAGGACCCCGGCACCCAGGTCCTCATGCGCTACGGCACCAGCAACGGCTGGCTGGACGGCCAGCCCGCCGCCATCACCCGCAAGGTCGGCAAGGGCAGCATCACCTACATCGGCGCCTGGCTCGACGACGCCAGCCAGCAGAAGGCGGCCGAGTGGATGACCTCGATGAGCGGCGTCACCCCCAAGCTGGGCAAGGTCCCCGAAGGTGTCGACGTCTACCCGCGCGAGTCCGCCGACCGCAAGGTCTTCATCCTGGTCAACTTCTCCAAATCCCCAGAGACCGTCACCCTTCCCACCGCCATGCAGGATGTTCTCCAGGGCGCCTCCACCACCTCCGTCACCCTGCCCGTCTACGGCGTAGCCGTCCTATCCACCGCGAAACAGTAGGGCTTGACGTAACTGTTTGATTCTCAATGAAGCTGTCATCCTGTGAGCGAAGCGCTCCGCTCATCAGGATGACAGTTCTTACATCTCTCCGATACGTATCGAAGACCTATACGTTGATACGGCCTAGCGGGTTGCGGGCGGAATGCTACGCAGGTGATGCAGTGTGATCTCGGGAGGGCAGTTCAGGCGTACCGGGACGATCGACGATCCGACCCCCACGGACGTGTAGCCGGTCATGGAACCGTATCTCCACGGGCCCGCCCCCATACGCCGGGGTAAGACCGAATCCAGGGTGAGCGGGATGGAGCCGGGCAGGCAGATCTGTCCCCCGTGCGTGTGTCCGCTGAGCATGACATGAAAGCCGGCGGCATCTACCTGCCGGTAGATCTCCGGTGTATGCGAGAGCAGGATGGCGACCTCGTTGCGCGGAACGGCAGAGGCGGCCTTGTGCACGTTGTCGGCGCGATAGTAGTGGGCGTCGTCGACGCCGGCCAGATGGATCTGCTGGTCGCCGCGGCGGATCGCGATGGATTCATTGAGCAGCATGCAAATCCCCATCTCTTCGATCTGCGGAACCATACGAATGGTGTCGTGATTGCCGAGCACGGCGTACACCGGGGGATGAAGTTGTTTGCGCACCCTCGCCAGGCTATCCAGAGCAGCGGCGAAGGGCCCGAAGGTCTGGCCGCGAAAGTCGCCGGTCACGACGCAGATGTCGTAGCTCAGGCCGGGGAGAAGGTCGGCCAGACGCTGCATGGGACCGGGGTTCATATCCGCGTGCATGTCGGTGATGTGCAACAGGGTGAAGCCATCGAAGAGCGCAGGCAGGCCTGCCAGCTCAATGACGTTGTGCCGGATCTGGATGCGTTCTGTGTTCCTGTGGCCGCGCTGGTACAAGCCTGCCAGCTTAAGCGCGAGGCGAAGAATGGAGTGGGTCGAGTACCAGTTCTCTGGGTGAAAAAAGTTGATCCCGTGGCCGAAGATGGCCTCGTGCTCACTTTCGAGTCCGAGTCGCCGTTGTGCGTGCGCTCGTCCCAGACGCTGCTCCAACTCGTCAACCAGGTCTTGCTGCATGGACGGACCTGCCCTCCACCACAGAAGCGCGCGCTTGGAATGGTTTAGCGGCCGACGTGAAGCCGGCCATTAAGCCGGCCATTCTGCCTGTAGGATGCGCACTGTTATTCTCTCACCCGGGGGCCTCGCGGCGCTTGCTGCCGCCGCCGGGAGGCTCTATTGTGGCAGCATCGGGCGCGTACGCCGTCGCTGAACCGATCGCCGTGAGTCTGTGAGGCCGCCTATGGCTACGCCCGTCAACCGCCGCACCGTGGATCTGTCGCAGTACCCCAACCTGGTCGTTATCTATCTCGGAATGCGGGTCAATCGCATGACCGGGTTGAAGACACTGCTGGGATTCGGGCCGAGGATCGCCGATTCGGTCGCCGCCCGGCCCGATGGCCTGCTAGCGCACGAGAACATGGTCCATTCGCTGTTCCCGATGCATGTTGGAATGCGCCAGTACTGGCGCGATCTGGAGTCGCTGCTGTCGTGGACGCGATCGGAGCCGCACCGGCTGTGGTGGAAGAAGTTTCTCCGCGACTCGGGAGGCACCGGCTTCTGGCATGAGACGTACCTGATGCGGGGCGGCATGGAGGCGATCTACGACGACGTTCCGGCGCCGATCGGGTTCATGCGCTTCGCTCCGATGACGCCGGCGCGCGGAGCGATGTTCGGCGCGATGGATCGCGCTGCCCGGCCTGAGGCGGCAGAGCCCGTCATCAGCGAGAAAGAGTTGTACGGGCCATAGCCGCTACGCACCGTGAAAGCGCAAGATCAGAGCCAAACAGAAGTTGGCGACGAACAATGCATGAATACCCATGTGGAAGAGATTGGGACGGGGATTGTCGCCCCGCGCTGGCAGGATATGGCGAGTGCCCACGTACATTGCGAGATATTCACCCTTCTCGCTCTCGGTCGCTCCGCGCAGGTAAGGGATGGACCACATCCCAATCGCGGAGAGCAGAGCGATACCGCAGTAGATCACCCAGTAGCTGGGCACGAAGGCGGGACGAGGCCGGTTCCAGAAGTAAACCGCGAAGCCAACTGCGATTCCTGGAAAGACGGAGTTGGCGAGCGTTGCGAGCCAGACCTTGCGTCTTCCATGCAACGCCTGCACCTGGGATCCATGAACCCAGCCCGGGATATCAATCAGATCGTGAGCGGCGACGACCGCAAACTGCAGGGCGATGAGGCAGGTAAACAGAAGCACCATGTGTTGCTCTCCGATCGCCGTCCGCTGTTCGGGAGTTGTTCAACAGGGGACAAGTTGGCTTGCGAGCATGATAGAGGTTTTTGTCGCGTGGGGTTGAATCCTCAATCGATTTTGGGCATCGCAGGAAGCGAGATTTACACTCCTGTGATGATACGTTCTGTTCCCCTGGTGTTGTTTTCCTCTGCCCTTCTGGTCACGAGCGCTGTGGCGCAGAACGACCCGCAACCGCAACCGCAGCCGGTGCCGATGCCTGCGCCGATCGCGGCGCCGGTTGACAAGCCTTATGTGGGTCCCATCGCGCTGACGGTCGACCTCCGCAACAACGTGGACCGGATCGAGCGGGTGCACGAGGAGGTGCCAGTGGAACCCGGCAGCAAGGAGATGGTGCTGCTCTATCCCGAGTGGATTCCGGGCGAGCATGAACCCTCCGGGCCGATCTCGAGCCTGGCCGGGATTATCACCACGGTCGACGGGAAGCGGGTGCAGTGGGTGCGGGATCGGGTGAATGTGTATGCCTTCCACGTTCCGCTGACCGCGGGAGCAAAGACGGTGGGCCTGGACTTCGATTACCTGTCTCCGATCAAGCCGAGCGCCGGGCGGATCGAGATCTCGGACGCGATCGCCGACCTCGAATGGAACGAGGTGGTGATGTATCCCGCCGGCTACTTCTCGCGCGACATTGCATTCGACACCACGCTGAAGCTGCCCAGCGGTTGGAAGTACGCCACGGCGCTCGAGACCGCGTCGAAGCAGGGCGATACGATCCAGTTTGAGCGCACGCCGCTGAACACGCTGGTGGACTCTCCGCTGTACGCCGGGCTCTACTCGCTGCGCGTCGATCTCTCGCCCACCGCGACCGACATCGTGCACCTGAACATCTTCGCCGATTCGCAGGACGATCTGAAGATGACGCCGGAGGAGTTGGAGGCGCACAAGCGGCTGACGCTGGAGGCGGACAAGCTCTATGGATCGCACCACTACAAGCACTATGATTTTCTGCTGCTGCTGAGCGACAAGGTGGGCGGAGTCGGACTGGAGCACCACCAGTCGAGCGAGGACGGCCTCGACCGCAACTACCTGACCGACTGGGCGAACGGCATCTTCGATCGCGACCTGCTGGGGCATGAGTACACCCACTCCTGGGATGGAAAGTTCCGTCGTCCGGCGGATCTCTGGACCCCGAGCTTCGATGTGCCTATGCGCGACGATCTACTCTGGGTCTACGAGGGCATGACGCAGTACTGGGGCAACATTTTGACCGCGCGCGCCGGGATGCGCACGCCGGAGCAGACACGCGACATCTTTGCGCAGGTGGCCGCGGGCTTTGCCACGAGCCCCGGGCGCAACTGGCGTCCGATGGTCGATACCACCAACCAACCGATCGTGTCGCAGCGCCGCCCGGTCAGCTTCGTCAGCTATCAGCGGCCTGAGGACTACTACACCGAGGGTATGCTGATCTGGCTGGATGCGGATACCAAGATTCGCGAGCTGACCGATGGCAAGAAGTCGCTGGACGACTTCTGCAAGCGGTTCTTCGGCGTCTACAACGGCAGCTTCATCACCGCCCCGTACACGTTTGAGGATGTGGTCAGCAACCTGAATGCGGTTGTGGCCTACGACTGGAAGAGCTTCCTGCAGGAGCGCGTCTACGACCTGCACACGCAGGTGCCCATGAACGGCTTCACCCAGGGCGGCTACAAGCTGGTCTACACGGATAAGCCGACGGAGTGGATGGTGAAGGAGGAGGCGACCGCGGGGTACGCGGACTTCTCCACCTCGCTGGGCCTCTCGGTGGGTTCGCGGCGCGGCGGCGGCTCTGCCGGCGTGGTCTCCAACGTATGGTGGGATAGCCCGGTTTTCAAGGCAGGCGTTACGCCGGGTATGGAACTTGTCTCGGTAAACGGTACCGCCTACAGCGCGAAGGTGCTGACCGACGCGATTCTGGCGGCGGAGAAGGACAGGAAGCCGCTGCAGTTACAGTTCCACCGTGGCGATAAGTACACCACGATCGCGCTGCCATACTACGACGGCATGCGCTATCCGTCGCTGGAGCGCGTAGACGGCACCCCGGACCGGCTGGACGAGATTCTCGCGCCCAGCAAGAGCTCGCTGCCTGCGATGTAGCTGTAGTGCTGCAAACAGAGAGCGGCTGCTTCGGCGGCCGCTCTTTTTTTTCGGCGGATCGAAGGCTCTTTCGGTGGGGAACTGGCTCCCCAATCGGAAGAATAGATTTTGCGCGTGCCCAACGTAGTGTCTCGACCGCGCGCCTATGATGGAACGATGCGAGACCAGCCTGCAAACGGTGATGGAGCCGCGCCCTGGAATGATCTTGCCCAGGTATATGCAAGATCGCGACAGGTGTCGGCGGACAAGATGATCGAGTGGCCTGCTCAGCAACGTTTGGCCGGGGATTTTCGAGGAAAGCACATACTCGATGTTGGTTGCGGAACTGGGGACAAGAGCCGCTTCTTTGCGGAAGGCGGCGCAGCTGCGGTGATCGGAATCGACCCGAGCAGCGGATTTCGAGCGCAATGGGAGACGAACGCGGTTTGTCCGAATCTTCAGCTGATTCAGGGGTCATTTGAAGACCTGAACTCGCTCGAACCACTCCGGGGCAAGAGGTTCGATCTAATTGTGTGTTTCCAGGCGCTCATGTACGCCCATGATCTGCGAGGCACCGTAAAGACGCTCGCAGACCTTTTGTCTCCTGGCGGAGCTTTCGTCTTCTCTGTTCCTCATCCGTTTCGGTTCGCCGTCTTGAAGAACGAGATCGAAGGGTGGCGCCATGGTTTTGCGTACCAGCAGACTCAGCCCTATCGTTATCCATCCCCATGGAAATCCGACGTTTTTCTCCAACATGCAATGCCGCGGGTATCCGATTATCTGAATGCGGTGGTATCGGCTGGTCTGCGGGTTATCGCCTGCGAAGAGCCGCCCGTCACAGACGAGCTCCGAGCGCTTGCCCCGGAGAAGGCAGAGTGGATGGATCGCTACGTCGGAATCATCCTCTTTCGGACGCAGAAGGAGGTGTGACGGTCCTCCTGGAACTTCAGCTCCCCCCTGCGCGTATACTTCTGCGAGTTCCGTATCGGCCTAAGATAGGAACTCCAGAGGACCCGTATGTTCTGCCCCAGCTGTGGCAAGTCCATCGATCTCAACGCCCGCTTCTGCTCCAACTGCGGAGCCGCGGTCGCTGCTGCCGCCCCGCCTCCCACTTATCCGCTCACCGGCAGGCTGGTGCGTCCGCGCCATCCGCGCATGATCGCCGGGGTCTGCGCGGGCTTTGCCGAGCACTACCACTGGGATATCAGCCTGGTGCGGGTGGTCGCCGTCCTGCTGGCGATCTTTACCAGCGGCATCGGCGTGCTGGCCTACCTGGCCGCCTGGATTATCATTCCTGAAGCGCCCTATACCTTGCCGTACACGACAGGAAGCCCGACCGTTTGAAGCCCACGCAATCGAGACCCAGCACGAAGACTCCCGCCGCCCGCCCGTTCCTCTACCGCAATCGTCGCCTGTGTTGCGACTCGGTCGATCTCTCCGGCCTCGCCGAAGCGCACGGGACGCCGCTCTACGTCTACTCGGCGGAGCAGATCGCGCACCGCTTCGCGCTGTTCGAGGAGGCCTTTCGCGACCGCCCGCACACGGTCTGCTACTCGGTAAAGGCGAACAGCTCGCTGGCTCTGCTGCGTCTGCTGGGAGAGCGCGGCGCGGGCTTCGACATCGTCTCCGGTGGCGAGTTGGAACGCGTTCGCAAGGGATACAAGCCGGCGCTGAAGAAGGTCGTCTTTTCGGGCGTGGGCAAGCAGGTCGAGGAGATCGATGCTGCGCTCAAGGCCGACATTCTGATCTTCAACGTCGAGTCCGAGGGGGAGCTGGAGCTTTTGGCCGAGCGCGCCGCTGCCCTGGGCAAGCGCGCTCGTTTCGCCCTGCGGGTGAATCCGGATGTTTTTGCCGAGACGCATCCCTACATCTCGACCGGCATGAGCGAACACAAGTTCGGCATCGAGATCGGGCTGGCACGGGCGATCTACCGCAAGGCAGCGCGCAGGTCGTCGCTCGAGGCCGCCGGGGTCAGCGTTCACATCGGCTCGCAGATTCGCTCGGTCGATCCCTTCCGCGCTGCGCTCGAGCGCGTGACCGCGCTGATCGCCGACCTGAAGAAGGATGGTCACAATATCCGTTATGTTGACGCCGGCGGCGGGCTGGGGATCGACTACTCCCATCGTGCCGATGCCAATTCCGATGCCGCTGGCCCGGGCACGGCCTTCGACCCGGCGCAGCAGGTGAAGCGCTACGCCAAGGCGCTGGGTGCTGCGCTCGACGGCTCCGCGGGGGGCCGGGGGCTGCATCTTTTGCTCGAGCCGGGCCGCTTCATCGTCGCCCAGGCCGGGGCACTGCTGAGCCGCGTGCTCTACGTCAAAAAGAATGGCAAGAAGACCTTCGTGGTCACCGACGCTGGGATGAACGACCTCATCCGGCCGTCGCTCTACCAGGCCCACCACGAGATTTTGCCGGTGAAGCAGGGCAAGGCAGGAGGCAAGGCAGACGCCAAGGTGGATATCGTTGGCCCGGTCTGCGAGTCGGGCGACTTCTTCGCCCGCGACCGTGCGCTGCCGGCGGTCAAGCCGGGCGAACTGGTGCTGGTGCTCGATGCCGGGGCGTATGGCATGTCGCTCAGCTCGAACTACAACACGCGCCCGCGTCCGGCCGAGGTCCTGGTGGAGGGCTCGGAGGCGCGACTGATTCGCCGTCGCGAGACGACCAAAGAGCTGTTTCAACCTGAGATTGTCGCTTGATGCGGTCTGAATCCGGCGGCTAAGGCGTGCTGCGGCGTCGTGCAGGCGCCGTAGCTGCCATGCTAAAATCGGGAGTCGCGCCCCCTTGTGGTACGCCGCAGGCCGCGCCAATATCAGCTTCACCTTAGAAGAGGGTTCTTATGTCCGGCCATTCAAAATGGGCGACAATCAAGCATAAAAAGGGCGCGCTCGACGCCAAGCGCGGCAAGATCTTCACCCGTCTGATCAAGGAAATCACCATTGCCGCCAAGCAGGGTGGGGGCGATCCGGATGGCAACCCGCGTCTGCGTACAGCGATTGCCGCGGCCAAAGCCGAGAACATGCCTGCGGACAACATCAAGCGGGCGATCCAGCGCGGCACCGGCGAGCTCGAAGGCGTGAGCTACGAGGAGATCACCTACGAGGGCTATGGCCCCGGCGGAGTTGCGGTGATCGTGCATGTGCTCACCGACAACAAGAACCGCGCGGTCAGCGAGGTTCGGCACGCCTTCACCAAGAACGGCGGCAACCTCGGCGAGTCGAACTCGGTCTCGTGGATGTTCACCAAGAAGGGCGTGATCGTGGTCGCAAAGGATGCGGCCTCCGAGGACAAGCTGACGGAGATCGTGCTCGAAGCCGGTGCGGAGGATCTCTCCGACGAGGGTGAGGGCTGGGAGATTCTGTGTGAGCCGAAGGAGTTCGAGGCTGTGCTCGCGGCGTTGAAGGCGGCGAATATCACGCCCGAGCACGCCGAGATCACGATGATCTCGTCCACCTACACGAAGCTCGAGGGCAGCACGGCGAATCAAATGATGCGGCTGCTGGATACGCTGGAAGATCTGGACGACACGCAGAACGTCTATTCGAACTTCGACATGGACAGTCAGCCGGTGGCGGCGAGCTAGCATATAAGCGGAGGTTTCGTGAGAAGCCGCCGATTTTTCGGCGGCTTTTTCATCAAGGGAAGCGTCCGTATGGAAGTGAACTAGCGATCCGTTCGCCGGGGATCCATCCCTGATCATGTTGACTGGAGTTGTTGGATGAAGTTCGTGCCGTATCGTTCTGGTTTCAGGTTGCTCTTTGCAGTTGTACTGGCCGGAATGGTCGCCGTCCCCAACGGACGGGCTCAGATCGTCGGTCCCTCTTCATCTTCATCCTCTATGATCTCGTCGGCCACCTTTGTCTCCTCGGCAGATAGCGCGGCAGCCGCGGGCGTCTCCGGTCCGCAGGCCCCGGCCGCTACGGCAGAGACGCCCTTTCGCACGGCGAGCACGAAGCTGCCGTTCGAGTTCGGCGCGCTGGTGCAGGGCGGGCTTGGGTTGACCGAGGATCGGAACAACTTCAAGTTCATGATGGCCGGTGTGCATGCCGGTAAGGTGCTCTACAAGAACAACGTGCAGGGAAAATGGCGGGGCAACTTCGAGTACGCGGTCGAACTGTTCCCGTACTGGCAGTCCTTCACGCCGACCATGCAGCGGGCGAACTGCACGGCGATTCCGAACTCGACCAATATCAACTGCTCACCGCTTTACACCGTGGGTGGAACCTACAGCGGCGTCTCGGTGACGCCGATCATCCTGCGCTGGAACTTTGCCGGGACCAAGCGCATCTCGCCGTGGGTGCAAGGGGCGGGCGGCCTGATTTGGACGAATCACAAGTATCCGGCCTTTGGTTCGACCATTCTCAACCTGGCCAATGACGGACCGAACACGGATACGAGCGTGTGGAACTTCACACCACAGTTCGGAGTGGGATTTCACTACTTCATCCGGCCGCGGCGGTCGATCGACTTCAGCGCGAACGCCGTACATATCTCAAGCGCGTCGCTGGGGGATAAGAATCCGGGTGTAAATGCGAGCGTGCAGTTCAGCGTCGGCTATACCTTCTGGAAGTAGTTGCGATAGAGTTGTCGGTCGGATGGGAACCTACGCAGGCAACGGAGCCCTTTGGGGTGTATCGGTGAAACGGTCTTGACTATGAATCCAGATGCCATCATGGAATGTGTGCCGAACTTCTCCGAGGGTTCGGACGAGGAGAAGGTTCGCGAGATCATTGCCTCGATGAAGGTCGAGGGGGTGCGGCTGCTTGACTGGTCGATGGATCGGGCGCATAACCGCTCGGTGGTGACGATTGCGGGCGCCCCGGATGCGGTGGTCGAGGCGGCGGTGCGGTCGGTGGGCAGGGCTGCGCAGTTGATCGACCTGACGGGGCAGAGCGGGGTGCATCCCCGGATTGGGGCGGCGGACGTGGTGCCGTTTGTGCCGGTGAGCGGGATCTCGCTGGCGCAGTGCGCGCTGCTGGCGCGGCAAGCTGGCCTGCAGATCTGGCGGAGGTACGGCGTTCCGGTGTACTTCTATGGAGCGTCGGCGGCGCGGCCTGACCGGGTGCACCTAGAGGATGTTCGGCGTGGCCAGTTCGAGGGGCTGAGGGAGGCTTCGCTGCGGGATGTGGCGCGGCGGCCGGATGTGGGCGGTCCGGAGCTGCATCCGCAGGCGGGCGCGAGTGTGGTGGGCGCACGCAGCTTCCTGATCGCCTACAACCTACATATCCGGCAGGGAGGCGGGATTGGCGATCAGACGGAGAGGAATGGAGCGCACACGGGCAGAGCGGTGCTGCCGCTGCAGCCGGAGATCACGGCGGCGCGGGCGATTGCGCGGGATCTGCGGGCGTCGAACGGCGGGCTGCGCGGGGTGAAGGCGATTGGAGTGATTGCGAACGGGCGTGCGCAGGTCAGCATGAACATCACGGACTATCGCGCGACCCCGATGGGCAAGGTCTATGCGACGGCGAAGGAGCTGGCGCGGCGGCATGGGGTAGTGATTGAGGATGGGGAGTTAATTGGGCTAATTCCTGAGGATGCATTTGAGCCGGATTCGGAGTGGGTGCGTCAAACCAGTGGACTCGATCCCGAGGCAAAGGTGTTGGAACGGAAGCTGCTTGCTCCTTTGGTCTGGCCGACGGATTGAGGACCGGGAATTGGCACCGGGTTCCGCGAGTATTGTCTTGCGCATCTATTCGGTTGTGGCGAGCGCGGTCATCAGAGAGAATAGGCTTGATTGAGGCGCCTGCGATCGGCGGCCGCGAGTTGGTTTTGTGAGGAGTTTCCAGTGGATATGAAGGTTCTGAAGGAGCGAGTGATGATCTCCAGCGTAAGCAAGTGTCTGATGGCGGCTGCGGTTGCGGCGTCTGTTGCGGTGCCGGCGCAGGCGGCGCAGTTGAGCAACGATGCCAAATCGGCGATTCCCAAGGACGTGCAGCAGTTGATCGTGGTGGACTACCGCGCGATGCAGAACTCGACGGCGGCGATGAACCTGAAGGACCGCGTGCTTCCGCCGGAGTTGAAGCGGCTGGATACGGCCTTGAAGAACTCGGGCCTGAAGGTCGATCAGGATGCGGACACGCTGTGCTTTGCCGCGTTCCGGACCGGTGCCGGGCCGGAGACGGCGCGGATCGTGGGCATCGCGCAGGGCCAGTTCCAGACGCGGGCGATCCTGGCGAACTTCGCGAAGCAGAAGGTCAAGCCAGTGGCGGTGCGCAACAACAACATCTATCCGATGGGTTCGAGCGGTATGAGCGTGGTGTTCCTGGACCAGACGACGATGGTGTTCGGGGACAAGCAGTCGGTTACGGCAGCGCTCGACGCTCGCGACGGTATGGCGCCGAACTTTCTTTCGGACACCGATCTGGTGAACGAGATGGCGGCGGTGGACTCGAGCGCGGTGTGGAGCCTGCTGGACGCGAAGGGAACGCAGACCATGATGAAGGGCGTGCTGGGCGAGGCGTCGAGCATTGCCGACTACGACACGGTGCGGGACCGGATGAAGAGCTCGCGCTACACCATGGACTTTGCGAACGGCGTGAAGTTCGACATGGCGGTAGTGATGTCGGACACGCTGACGGCGGCGACGGCGGCGACCCTGATGAAGGGGATCGCGCTGATGCGGCAGACCTCCGGCACACCGCTCGAGAAGTCGGCGCTGTCGGAGATGACGATCGATTCGAACTCGGGCACGCTGACGGTGGATTATTCGTCCACGGACACCGAGTTCTCGAGCCTGCTGAGCTCGCCCTTGTTCCAGTCGGTGGTGCACTAGGGCGTGGTTTTGTTTTGCCAGCGGGGCAGCCTTCGGGCTGCCTCGTTTCGTTTGCTTGGAAGGTGCGTGCGGTACGGGTGGGGGCGGTATCCGGGGCCATTCGACTGCGTCTCTTACGGTCCGACTGCAAGAGACTTCGCTCAGGATGAGGATCTCGTGTGGGGCATCGGCGTTGCCCGGCAATTTGACCGGAGGTTGGGTGCCGCTCTGCGCTTAACTAATGCATCTGTGCGCCGATATAACCAAGATAGGTTTTGCAGCGAATCAAGAGTGGTTTGTGGACCGGGAAGTGTGGTCCGGATCTCTTGGACTGTGATGCGATGCCTGGAGGAGCGCGGTTCGATTCGATGAAAACAGCCTGGGCGGAGTGGAAGATTATCTTGTGGGTGAAGGATAGATCGAGTCGATGAGCCGTCGTAGCTATCCCTTTGTGAAGCGGCAGCAAGGGCCCTCCCGGGCCATTCAGAAGATGTTCGAGGATGCGCTTCGGCATCATCAAGCCGAACGACTTGCCGAAGCGGAGACCTTGTACCGCCGGATTCTTAGGCTCGACGCGCGTCATTCGGACAGCTTGCATTTGCTGGGCACCATCGTCTGCCGGACTGGGCGTCATGATAATGGGGTCGAGTTGATTCTCCAGTCGATTGCGATCCAGGGCAACCAACCCATATACCATTCGAATCTGGGCACTTTGCTTCGTGAACAAGGCAAGTATGACGAGGCCATTGCGCGTTACAAGCGGGCGCTGGATCTCAATCCCGACTTCGCCGATGCCTGCCACAGCCTGGGCAATGTTTACCAAATCCAGGGCAAGCTGGATGATGCCATCGCTTGTTATGAGCGAGCGCTTGTGCTCAAGCCGGACTACGTCGATGCACGCAACAGCCTGGGTACCGCCTTCGAGACCCGGGGAAAGATGAAAGAGGCAACTGCTTGTTACGAGCAAGCTCTCGCCCTCAACCCCGACTGTGCGCATGCTCACACTAACCTGGGCAACATGTTTAAGCTGGAAGGCAAGCTGGACGCCGCCGCGGTCTGCCATGAGCGGGCACTGGAACTAATGCCGGGCTATGGTGTGGCCTGCAGTAACCTGGGTGCGGTTCGCGATCTCCAAGGAAGGTTCGCCGAAGCTGTGACGCTTTATGAGCTGGCCCTGGCCCAGATGCCGAACTACTTCGATGCCAAATGGAACCAGGCCTTGATGCAGTTGCTTTTAGGAGATTTCGCCGCCGGCCTGCCTAACTATGAATGTCGCTGGCTCTCTAAGGCCAAGCCGCGTAACTTTCCGCAGCCTCAGTGGCGCGGCGAGAAGCTGAACGGAGCGCGCATTCTGCTCCACGCCGAGCAGGGGCTGGGCGACACGCTGCAGTGCCTGCGCTATCTTCCCATGGTGCAGGCAGCAGGCGGCTCGGTGGTGTTGGAGGTCCAGGGCTCGCTACGGCGGATCGCGGCTCTCCTGCCTGGGGTGACCAGTCTGGTGGCCGCTGGAGAGTCCTTGCCCGCCTTCGACTGGCAATGCCCATTGATGAGCCTGCCCCTGGCTTGCGGGACGACTCTGGCGAGCATACCAGCGCAGGTTCCCTACCTATCCGCTCCCGAAGAGGCGCTGCAAAGAGCGGCTGCTCTTCCCTGGCCAGCCAGCGGTCTGCGGGTTGGAATTGTATGGGCGGGAAATCCGACCCACGTCAAAGACCGATACCGTTCGCTTCCGTTCGGTCTGCTTGAACCACTTCTGCAGATGGAGGGCGCGCATTTCTTCTCGCTGCAAAAGGGGCCGGCGTCCGCAGAGCTGGCGACTGCGCGCGCCCCCATCACGGACCTCGGGCACGCGATCGATGATATGGCCGATACGGCAGCGCTGATGGCGCATCTCGATCTGGTCATCGCCGTCGACACCGCGGTGGCACACCTGGCCGGCGCTCTCGGCAAGCAGGTCTGGGTGATGCTGCCGATTTCGCCTGACTGGCGTTGGCTGCTCGATCGAGAGGATAGCCCCTGGTATCCAAGCATGCGGCTGTTCCGCCAAGAAAACCTTGAGGACTGGCCATCGGTGGTGTCCAAGGTGCGGAGCGCGCTGATCAAGGAATGTGCCCGGCGCCGCGGAGATTGCCGGCAGGAGCTTCGCGAGACCGGTGGGGCATCAATTTCTCTGACTCCCCCGGAACCGTTGATTCCGGAGCAAAGCGCTGTCGCTGATATGGACAAGGAAGGATGCCTGGCGAAGGTTGCTGACACCGGCTCGGTGAAGTGTAAGGTGTGCCAGGGAGCAAGTCGGCTTTTTGGGGTGGTCGACTTTAACAAGAGTTGTATTGAATTACAGGGACGCACTTTGCCGCTCGTCGGCTACCCGGTGTACTACCGCCGATGTGAACAATGTGGATTCCTCTTCACGACCAGCTTCGACGCCTGGACGCCGGAGGTGTTTCAGAGACATATCTACAATGATGCATACATCGAGGTCGATCCAGACTTCGTTGAGGTGCGGCCGGCCAGCAATGCCAGAATGATCGCCACAGATTTCGGCGGCTTTCGTGCCTCCATATCGCTTCTCGATTATGGCGGTGGGGCGGGAGTGCTTGCGCAACGGCTGCGGGCTCAGGGATTCAGGGCTGCAACTTATGATCCGTTTTCGAGCTTCAATGAGATGCCCGCCGAGACCTTCGATCTCATCACCTGCTTTGAGGTAATGGAGCACGTACCGTTTCCGAAGGAGACGGTGGCTACGATGGTGTCCCTGTTGAAGAACAAAGGCGTCATTATCTTTTCGACCCTGGTGCAGCCAGCGGGCTTCGAGAGCCTGAGCTGGTGGTACTCCAGTCCGCGCAATGGGCATATCTCGCTGTATTCCTCGACATCGCTGACCCGCCTCTTCGACCCGCATGGCATGAAGGTCAAGTCCTTTTCGGAGGGCATGCATCTGGCGTACGCCGAGGTGCCCGACTTTGCCGCGCATTTGAATCTGCCGTAATCCAGTTCGGTGGGTTATGGACTACTCCCGCCGCGCTGACGCCCTGCATTTGAGCGATCACTTCGCTCTTTAGTGGATTTGGCCGCGATGCGCCCTGCTCGCACCCTATTCCTGAGCCCTATAATGCGAGGCATCGGGTACGCAGGAGGGGCTGTGCTGGATGGTTCCCAGAGGGTGATCTAGCATTACAGCTTCCGGGCGACTCCTAGGTCTTCCTGCGACAGCTGAAGATGTCGACGAAGGCGGGCCGGGAAGGTCATCCCTATGTCAGGAGCGGACGCATGGCGACGACGCTTTCGTTGGAGCAGATGAAGCAAGTGGTCCAAGGCCACTTTGAGGACTTCGTCAATCAGCGTAACGCCGCGGTGATCCGCAAGAACATGACGCCGGACTTTTACGACCATGACGGCCCGGGTGGAAGGGCTACCGGGGTCGAGGGCGACGAGCAGATGATGGTTGGGATGTACGCCGCCATGCCGGATCTGCATCTAACGATTGAAGAAATGATCGCAGAGGGAGACAAGGTTGTGTGCCGCAATATCTGGCGCTGGACGGATCGCGCATCGGGCAAGGCGATGCAGTTTCAGGGCTTCGTGCTGTGGCGGTTCGAGGGCGAGCAAATCGCCGAGCGTTGGGCCACGGTGACGCCGCCGGCCGAAGCGACGTCGTGGAGCGTGTCTCGAGCTTAGAGGCGCGGGAGCGAATCCCTGAACGCCTTTAGCGCCGCCAGCCCTCTACCTCCCCGCGTAAGGAGCCTTCAGATAGCGGCGCGCGGCCTCGGCCTGCGACTGGTCTCCACCCCCGGCCGAGGCCATCTGGTAGAGCTGTACGGCCTGCTTGCGATCGCGCAGCAGATCGAACATCTCGCCGGCGTTTAGCTGCGCTCGTTTGCGCAGCCAGTCGCTGCAGTTCGGCTGCTCCGCCGCATTCAGGTAGTTGTGCGCGGCATCCACCACATCGTTTTGTCCGCGCTGGGTGTCGGCGAGCCCGAAGTAGACCAACTGCAGCCGCGGATCGGCGAAGTAGCCGGGCCTCTGCGCGTCGGCCAGCACCTGCTTGTAGATCGCAATAGCGCCCGGACCATTGCCCTCGTCCTTGGTCAGGTTGCCCTCCTCCAGACGAAACAGATAGTCGTGCGGAAACTCGACAGCCAGGCCATGCTGCACCTGCACCGCCTCCGGGTAGCGGCCATCGTGGCGAAGAAACAACGACAGCACAGTGCGTGAATCGACATTGGTCACCACACCATGCGCGGCTGCCTCCTTCAGCAGCTCCAGTCCCCGTTCCTTGTTGCCGCCGACGCCGAACATACCCACCACCATCCGCACCAGCCGGGGCAGACTGGCCACGGCAAACTGCTGAATGCCGATCGCCATCTTGGCATCGGCGTAGTCTGGATCAATCCGCAGCGCCTGCTCGCTGTCGTTGCGGGCCGCATAGCCCTGGCGCGCCGCCGCAGCAAAGCTATGGTCCACCAGCGTAATGAAGGCCGCATGCAGGCCGCGCGCATAACCGCGCTCGAAGTAGGCGTCCTTATCCCGCGAGTTTTCCCGGATGCGCTGGTCGCACAGCGCAATCGCATGGTTGGTGAGATCCTCGATGCGCTGGCGCGTCGCCGGGGCGACGTTGACGGCGCGTTTGGTCGTAAGGAAGCTGTCGTGCGCGTAGTAGGTCGTGTCCAGCAGATCCTGGTTATACAGCTCGCGGAAGATGACCACCGTCAGCACGAATCCGACCGCCATCGCGTTCTGCGGATGGTCGCGCTGGAGACTCTCAAAGCGGCTGAGCGCGCCGTCGTAGTCGAGATTGTAGAAGTACCCCAGCCCGTCCTGCACCCGCGGATCGAGGTTGATCGGATCCGTGTGCAGCGGCTGCGCGCCGCCCGAAGCTGCGAGGAGAACAAGCAAACAGCAGACAATTCCGGCCTTCCAGCCACTGGCGCAAACCCGTGCGCGAGCACTCCCGGCAAGCCAGGCGAGTGGAATAAGCTCTCTCATTTGGGGAACGATCCGCTCCGGCATTCTTTCCATCTTCCTATCGTTCTCTCCCTTTGCTCTTCCTGACAGAACCTTCATCATAGAGGTTCCGCCTGCCGGTCCTCTCACGCCGATTCTCCCAAAACGGCGAGATCCGTCGTTACGCATGAATTTTCATCTGCCCCACCCGGAGAATTCCGTCCGCCCCACCGGGAGAAGAGGATAGGCTATTGCGTATGACGAAACAGGAGTTGATTCGGCTTCTTGTAGGTCAGGCCCGGGAAAATGGCTTCGAGTTTCGCAAATGGTTCACCGGTAAACTGGGCCGACCATGGGAGAGCGCGCAGCAGGCGCTCGAGGATCTCGCAGAAGAACGCCGCTACTACGTGCTGCTGTTCTCGCACGAGTTTGCCTCCACCTTCTGGAAGGCGGGCGAACAGATCACCTTTCAGGTAGCCAAACAGACCTTCCAGCGGCGCATGGCCGATGGCACTATCGGCTCGGTGAGCCGCAAGCCCTACACCCGGCGCAGCGCCCGCGAGGATGTGTGGCGCTACCACCTGCGCGAGCTGGCCACCGCCGAGGAGCCGCTGCGCTACATGCGCCGCTACCTGCGCGTGGAGGAGGAGCTCGAGCTGGAGGTCGCGGCATCCCAGTCCGGCCTGCGCCTGCCCCCCGTCACGCAGGCTCCTCCCGATCCGAGAGAGGCTCCCGGAGCACGGCGACACCGCGCGCGCTGACCGAATCCCCAACCGGATCCATGACTCGGGTCTATGACTCGGTCCGCCGCCGTGGCCGCCGCTCAGATCCCGTACTCCGCGCGGATCGCCGCCATCTGGCGAATGTGATGACGCCCATGTACCAGATGGAAGCGGCGCCACTGGTCGACATTCAAGGGCCCCAGGATCATGTGACTGATCGCTCTGCGCCGGTGGCCGAACAGCCGCTCCGCGTCCTCGATCCGGTCGTCCATCCTCGCGAGCGCGGCCACCACCGCGGCACAGAGCGCCTCGCCGGTCAGCGGCACCGCATGCTCCTCCGGCATCACCCCCGCCGGAGCCCTCCTGCCCTGCGGGAACCGGCCCAGACCGATCACCGTGAGCTGACCGATGCGCTGCGCCAGCGATGGCCGAGCCTTGGTAGCCGACCCCTTCGCCAGCCGTGCCTCCACCGCGGTCAGGGTGGCAGCGTAGGTCAACAGCAGATGCCCAACGATCTGCTGCATGCTCCATCGCCGGGGAGAAGACTGCAGACCTGACTCCGGCCGCAGCTGCGTCTGGCGATCATCTAGGCCTGAGAGCGCGCGTTCAAGCTCCCCCTGCAGTAGCTTGAGATCGTTGTGCATGATGGCACCCAATCTACGCCGACCGCCGGTCAGCGGCGATGAAATCTTTGCCTCACGACGTTCTGCGAACCCAACCCTACGTCTGCACTCCTCGATCCCTCTAGTTCAACTCCTTCAACGCCTTCTCGGCTGCCTTGGACTGCTTGCCGTCGGGTTCGATCTTCAAGTACATCTGGTACTCCTGCACCGCCTCGGCGTTCTTCCCCAACTTCCTGGCCGCCTCCGCCAGTGAGAAGTGCGCGAGCGCGTAATCCGGCTGCAGCTTCACCGCATCCTGCGAGCGCAGATACGCCCCCATCATATTTCCACTCTGCAGGTAAAAATGGGCGACGCTGAGATCCTCGTCGACCCGCTCCGTGTCAGTCTTCGTCTTGACCACCTTCAAGCTGCGTCTTCCCTTGGCTCCCTGTTCCGCGGGCTTCGGTTGGTCGTCGGCCGCATGGTCTGCCCCCGCCGCACCCGGATCGGAGCTGCTGCCCGAGCCATCGGAGGAGCTGGACGAGGATGAAGAAGAGGAGGAAGACGACGAAGAAGAAGAGTCTGGCGCAGCCCCTGCAGGAGCGGAGGACGCATCCCCCGCCGGTGCCGGATCGCCCGGATATGGGAACTTGTTCGCCGCCGGAGTATCGGCCGGCTTCTGCCCAGAGGCCGGCGGCGGGTCGCCAGGCCGCGCCGGGTAGGTCCCGGAGAAGCCTGGATCAGGCTGCTTGGCCCCCGGCGCCGGATCGCCAGGATAAGGAAACGCCTGCGCCGCCGGCTTCGGCGCCGCTGCGGGCGTCTCACCCGGGAACGGGAAGCGCTGGCTGGCCGGTTCCGGTCCGGTTGTATTGATCGGCGGCGCGGGAGCCGCGTTCGCCTGCGCCGGCACATTGGTCGGGTCGCACTCGCCGTTCTTGATCATCTTCTTGGCGAGCTTCTTGTCCGCCGGGCACGGCGGCAGCGTCGTCAAAGGAGGCGGAGGAGGAACATACTTCTGTGCCGCCGCGACGCCGGACAACCCCGCCAGCAGACTTGCCAGCCCCGCTGAAAGAAGCACTGCACGAAATGGAGGACGGCCCGTCATCGCCTCCAAGTTTACCCCTTTGCGAGCCTTCAAGAAACCGGCCGCAGGCCTCCACCGCCCGCCCCACCCATCCCGATCCTTTGTTCCGCCTCCTTTGCTATAGTTCTGGGATGGCAGGCTTTCTCAGACCCGCCTCCATCTCCACTACTCTCACCTCCACGGAATCGAAAACATTATGTTGCCTGGGTTGATAATCCGCTCCTCGTCCATTCACGCCGCAGGCTGCTACACCATGCGCCGCATCAAAAAGGGCGCACGCATCTGCGAGTACGAGGGCCCGCGCCTCACCAAGGACGAGGCCGACCTGCGCTACGAGAACCGCTGCGTCACCTACCTCTTCGGCTACGGCGACGACAACATGGTCATCGACGGCTTCGGCACCCCCATGTTCATCAACCATTCCTGCAACCCCAACTGCGAAACCGAGGACGAGGACGGCCGCATCTTCGTCGTCGCCATCCGCGACATCGAGCCCGGCGAGGAGTTGGTCTACGAGTACAACCTCTACGACTCCGACGAGGACACCCAGGACTGCTACTGCGGCGCACTTCAATGCCGCGGCACCATGTTCAGCGAACTCGAGCTGAAACGCCGCGCCAAGCTCGCCCGCCAAAAGAAAAAGCAGAGCGCCTGAAGAAACCGCGGGAGAACAAAGCGCAGCCTCAGCCGCCGAGTGAACCTCGACACGATCACGCTTCCAGGCTCGATCACGCTTTTAGGCGATCCCGCCTCTAGGGAGGCCAAGGCTTTAGCCTTGGCCTCCGGAGCCCGCGAGAACCCGGGGCTTCAGCCCCTGGGGGATGCCTTCCACCCGCAACCCGAGACGATCCGCAGGGAGGGATTAGCTAATCCAGCATCCATCCCTGCCGCCCTCCTTTTCCAACCACCGGAACGATACAATCGTCCTATCGCATGGCCTACCAGGTTCTAGCCCGTAAATACCGCCCGCAGCGCTTCGCCGACGTCATCGGACAGGACCACGTCACCGTGACGCTGATGAACGCGCTCACCCAACAGCGCATCGCCCACGGCTACATCTTCAGCGGCCACCGCGGCATCGGCAAGACCACCATCGCCCGCATCCTGGCGATGGCGCTCAACTGCCGCAACCCCATCGGCTCCCCCGCCCGGCCCACCGCCGAGCCCTGCGAGGTCTGCGAGAGCTGCACCGAGATCCGCGCCGGCAATGCCGTCGACGTCATCGAGATCGACGCCGCCACCAACCGCGGCATCGACGAGATTCGGGAGCTGCGCGACGCCGCCCGCTACCGCCCCGCGCGCGACCGCTACAAGATCTACATCCTCGACGAGGCGCACCAGATCACCGACGCCGCCTTCAACGCCCTGCTCAAGACCCTCGAGGAGCCGCCAGACCACATCGTCTTCATGATGGCCACCACCCAGCCCGAGGACATCCCCCAGACCGTCCGCTCGCGCTGCCAGCACTACAGCTTCCACGCCGTCAAGCTGGTCGACATCATGGGCCAGCTGCACACCATCGCTGCCGCCGAGGCCATCGACGCCGACGACACCGCGCTTTCGCTGCTGGCCGAGGCCGGCGACGGCTCCATGCGCGACGCCCTCTCCATCATGGACCAGGCCATTGCCAGCGCCCCGGTGAATGACGGCCGCGCCACCCTCGACGCCTCCCAGATCCGCGAGCTCATGGGCACCGTGCCCAACGCCGTCTTCGAGCGCATCCTGGACGCAGTCCACGCCAACCACAGCGCCGAGGTCCTCACCGTCGCCAACCAACTGCTCGACGCCGGCAACTCGCCCGCGCAGCTGGCCCGCCAGTGCGTCCGCTACCTGCGCAACTGCCTCATCGCCCGCATCGCCGGCGTCGAGCCCGATGGCGGCAATCTCGACGGCCCCGCCGCCGAGCTGCTCCAGATCTCCACCGACGAACAGCGCCGCGCCGCACGCACCGCCGCGCTCTTCACTGAAGAGGAGCTCACCCGCTTCCTCCAGACCATGCTCCGGACGTTCGATGAGCTGGGATATCGGCAAGAGCAGCGCTTCCACTTCGAGCTCGGCCTGCTGAAGCTCGTCCACCTGCGCCGCCTCCTTCCCGTCGAAGAGATCCTGAGCAAGTTCGGCAACCCCTCCAGCGAAGGCGCAAAGTCGACCGCAGCATCAGGGTCCGCCTCCCTGCGCATCTCGCGCCCCGCCGGCGTAGCTCCCATGCAGACTCGCCCGAGCACCCCCACGGCATCGCCGTTCACACCACCCCCGCCACTGCCATCCACACCAGTACCACCGCTGCCGGCCATCGCCTCTCCCTTCGCTCCACCCGCCGCCGCGGCAAAGCCAGCGTTCTCCCCATTCGCGCCAGCCCCCGTCGTCGCAAAACCGGCCCCGCCACCGTCCGCGCCCGCCTTCACCGCCCCGGAGCCGCCCCCCACTCCGCCAGCGCCAGTCATCACAGCGCCTGTAGAGGCTGATCTACCTCCGATCGACATGTATACCGAGGCCCCGCCGGTGATCGTCTCGGCCTTCTCATCCAATGAGAGCATCCCCGAGCCCGAAGCCTCTGCCCCACAGACCGCCCGGCCAGGGCCAGCCGCCGAGGCAGCGCCGATAGAGCCCACCGCGCAGCCCGAAGCAGCGCCCGCCGCGCAATCTGCCTCCCCTCTCCCAGCGCAGACCGACGGCCCCGTCGCCACCCTGCAGCGCCTGGCCGTCGACGCCCTGATGGACGCCAAGGGACAGACCACCGCCGCCGAGGCTCTGGAAGACGCAGAGTGGAGCATCGCCGGCGACACCGTGACCATTCAGACCGCGGTCTCGAAGATCATGCTGCCCACCGTCGTCAACGCTGATGCGGAGAAGATCGCTCGCGCCGCGATCCTCGCACACACCCCCGGCCTGAAGCTCGCGATCATGCCCGGCGCAAAGACCGCCGCCGCAGCAGCCGCCAAAAAACCCCGCGCCGCCAAGTCCGGCTCCGCCCAGGCCAAGGCCCTCGAACACCCCATCGTGCAGGAGGCCCAGCGCCTCTTCCACGCCGAGCTGCGCAACGTCATCGACCTCAGTTCGAACGACTAGCTTCGGTTTGGTCGATTCCTTGGGGAGAGAGAAAGGCACCTGGTGCATGGAGCCTCCAGGTGCCGATATCTACTCTCTCGCGAGACGATCTGTTCCTTGATGGCCTGCACAGCTTAGCAACAACCAAGAATCGATCCTTGCTTCCTGCGCGTCTCTCAGTTCGAGCTCACAGGGTATTCCTGCCTAGCCACCGTCCGAGCCGCCGTTCCGCGCTCTACGGTGACCTTGCAGTCGTTGCAGGTGTGGTTGCCGTTGGTAATGACGGCCGTACCAGTCCACGAAGCGTCGACCGCCAGCGCTGCGGTGACCCTGACGGGGTAGACCACCATGGAGGGAGGATTCGTATGCAGGTATTCGCCCTGCAGGGCCACGAGCATCGTGTCCTCACCGAAGCCGGTGTGGAGGATGACTCCGCTGATCTGCGGGATGTAGGCGGAGCCGTGCGGCGGCGGAAGCGGTTGGGTGATCTCACCCGTGCCCTGTACGATTCCCGTAACCGCGTTGACGCCGAGCTTCAAGTGAAGGATGGGCGCGCCTATCAATCCGGTCGATACTTCCAGATCGACGAGATAGTAACCGATCTTTTCTGCCATACATTCGTTCTCCTATGAATCTCCGTGTGGAGTCCAGGGAGAACAATTTCATACAAAACACGATTTTCGAATGGAATCGGACCTAAAAAAAACGGAGCAAATCCCATTTTGGGAACTAAGAAGAAATAGAACATCGAAGCGGGTCGTATAGGCACACACTAGAACGCTTGGGGTCGTTTGCTGGCGCAAAAGATACCCCATCCTCATCGCGATAAAACTGCGACAAGGATGGGGCACCCGGCGGTCTACCCTTCGTGCGGGATGGCGTTATTTGCTCTTCTCGCGATACAGCGCGATCAGCTTATTCGTCGAGCTGTCATGCTTCAGCTCGCCCGCGCCCTTCAGCTCCGGAATGATGCGGTTCGCCAGCACCTTGCCCAGCTCCACGCCCCACTGGTCGAACGAGTCGATCTGCCAGATCACGCCCTGCACAAATACGCTATGCTCGTAGAGCGCCACCAACTTGCCCAGTACCTTCGGCGTCAGCTTCTCCGCGAGAATCGTGTTCGAAGGCCGGTTGCCCTCGAAGGTGCGGTGCGGGACCAGCCAGTCCGCCGTGCCCTCCGCCTTCACCTCCGCCGCCGTCTTGCCGAAGGCCAGCGCCTCAGCCTGCGCAAACACGTTCGACATCAAGTACGCATGATGGTCCCCCAACGGATTCAGCGTCTTGAAGAAGCCGATGAAGTCGCAAGGAATCAGCTTCGTCCCCTGATGGATCAACTGATAAAACGAGTGCTGCCCGTTGGTGCCCGGCTCGCCCCAGAAGATCGGCCCGGTCTGGTAGTCCACCCGCCGGCCGTCCACGGTTACATATTTGCCATTGCTCTCCATGGTCAGCTGCTGCAGGTAGGCCGGGAAGCGCTTCAGATACTGCTCATACGGCAGCACCGCCACCGTCTGCGCGTCGAAGAACTGGTTGTACCAGACCGTCAACAGGCCCAGAATCACCGGCAGGCTCTGGCCAAACTCGCTGCTGCGGAAGTGCTCATCGATCTCATGGAAGCCCGCCAGCATCTCGCGGAACTGCTCCGGCCCGATCGCCAGCATCGTCGACAGCCCGATCGCCGAGTCCATCGAGTAGCGCCCGCCCACCCAGTCCCAGAAGCCGAACATATTCGCCGTATCGATGCCGAACTTCTTCACCGCATCGGCATTCGTCGACACCGCCACGAAGTGGTTCGCCACCGCCTTCTCATCCTTCAGCTGCTCCAGCAGCCAGGCCCGCGCGGAGTGAGCGTTGGTCATCGTCTCGAGCGTGGTGAAGGTCTTCGAGCTGACGATAAACAGCGTCTCCTCCGCCTTCAGATCCTGCGTCGCCTCGACAAAGTCCGTGCTGTCCACGTTCGACACAAAGCGGAGGTTCAGCTCGCGCAGACTGTAGTGGCGCAGCGCCTCATAGGCCATCACCGGCCCCAGGTCCGAGCCGCCGATGCCGATATTCACGATGTTCTTGATCCGCTTTCCGGTGAAGCCCTTCCACTCGCCCGAGCGCACCCGGTTCGCAAACCCCGACATCGCATCCAGCACCTTGTGCACCTCAGGCACCACATCGACGCCGTCCACCACGATGCCCTGCCCCTTGGGCGCCCGCAGCGCCACGTGCAGCACAGCGCGGCCCTCGGTCACATTGATCTTCTCGCCGCGGAACATCGCCTCGATCTTCGCCCGCAGGCCGCTCTGCTCCGCCAGCTCCAGCAGCAGCTTCACCGTCTCCGCCGTAATGCGGTTCTTCGAGTAGTCGAAGTAGAATCCCTCGGCATCGAGCGCAAACCGCGCGCCGCGCGTCGCGTCCTCCGCGAACAGCTGCCGCAGGGTGAGATCCTTCACCTGCGCATAGTGCGCCTCCAGCGCCTTGAAGGCGGGCAGTTCGCGCAACGGCGTCGAGGAGTACGGAGTGTTCGGCTGCTTGGTCTCAGGCATAAAGCGTCGGTTTCCCTTTCATTCTGAAATACCTCTCTATGATGCCACTGTTCCGGCCCCGGCCCCACCCCGATCTGACCGGGATTCACTCTCTCGTTACCACCGCGCAAAGAAAAACTCCGGCTGCGGGCGATGATCGCACCGCGCAGCCGGGGCCAGTTTGTACCTAAGTCAGTTACACATCAGCCGTTGCTCGGATGCAACACCCGGTAGCTGGCGTTGCCCTTCGACCACACCAGCAGCAGGATATCCTTCCCTGCCGGGCTGTTATGCACCTCCGTGATCAGCTGCTGCGCCGAGCTCACCGGCAGGCGGTTGATCTCGACGATCACGTCGCCCGGAACGATCCCGGCATCGTCCGCCGGACTTCCCGGCCGCACGCTGCCGACCGCCGCCCCGTGCACATCCTCCGGGACACCGAGTTGCTGCCGCATCTGCGGCGTCAGGTCATCGATGCCGATCCCGATCCGGCCGCCCTTCGCCCCATTGCCGCCCTCATTCTCCGCCACCTGGTTCTTCGCATTGAACTGCCCCAGCGTGACATGCACCGTCTGCGGCGCACCGTCGCGCACGATGCCCAGCGCAATCGTCGTTCCCGGAGTCAGCTCGCTCACCGCAACCTGCAGCGCTCCGCCATTGACCACCTTCTCTCCATTCAGCTCACGAATCACGTCGCCGCTCTTCAATCCCGCGCGGCTGGCCGGAGAATCCGGCGTCACCTGCGAGACGATCGCGCCCTCCGCGTCCTTCAGCTTGAAGAAGCCAGCATTATCGGGCGTCACATCGTTCATCGCGATGCCCATGTACCCATGCTGCACGCTGCCGTTCTTGATCAGCTGATCAGCCGTCGCACGCACGATCTGCGAGGGGATGGCAAAGCCCGCCCCGGCAAACGAGCCCGAGTTCGAGATGATGAAGGTGTTGATGCCCACCAGCTCGCCATGCGCATTCACCAGCGGCCCGCCCGAGTTGCCCGGATTGATCGCCGCATCCGTCTGGATGTAGCCGCCCAGCTGGCGCGCATTCTGCGCATACGGATTCGGCCGGTTCACCGCGCTCACAATGCCTCGCGTCACCGAGAACTGGAAGTAACCGAACGGGCTGCCGAACGCCAGCACCGTCTGTCCCGCATGCAGCTTGCTCGAATCACCCCACGCCACCGTGGGCAGGTCGTGGCCGTCCACCTTGATCACCGCCAGGTCGGTCAGCTTGTCCGTGCCCACCACCTTGCCGGTCAGCACCCGCCGGTCATGCAGCGTCACCCGGATCTGCACCGCGCCATCCACCACGTGGTTGTTGGTCACGATGTAGCCATCGGGCGAGATGATGATGCCCGACCCGATGCCATGCTCGATCTGCGGCGGCATCGGCCCCTGCTGCAGCTGTCCACCAAAGGGTCCGTTCGGCCCGAAGAACTGCTCAAAGCCCGGAGGCAGCTGCATCTGTCCACGCGGCCGCTGGCCCTGCTCTTCGCCCGAGTTTCCCTCCGAGTCCGTATCCGCCTCCCCACTCCCCTTCGAGGTGACCGCAATGTTGACCACCGCCGGCGTCACCCGCGCCGCCACCGCCTCGACCGCATTATCCAGCGCGGTCAGCGCCGAGACGCTGCTATCGTCCATCGGCGCAGCGCCGGCGGAGCTGGCCGGTGCGGCCGCAACGGAGCTGGCCGCATGCACGCCGCCCCGGTTGATGAGGAAACACACCGCAAAGAGCACAACCGCCGTAGCTCCCGCAGGCACCGCAAAGCGCTTGAAGTACCCCTTGAGCTTAGCGACTAATAAATTAGTTGATGTTGACGTAATTCTCACCGGAATTCACTCCTTCGATGTAGTTTTCGATCTGGTTAAAGTTGAACGATCAGCCAGCCGAGATCAGTCGGCACGGCAGCATATTGGGGAAAAACTTGCCTCACAGCGGGGCGCTCGCCCTGACGGACTGCAGGAACCCTATCCTGACCGCTGTCCTGCCGGACCTCCGATTGCCGGACAGAAGGGACCCCGGCGAGTTGATTGACCGTCACAACCATCGGGGCAGCCGCCGGCACCGTCGCATCCTGCGTAAGCTCCGCCGTCTCCGTCACGGTCCACGAGGTCAGCACCACCCAACCTCGCACCGGTTGGGCCGTCGCAGGCTGCTCCGCTGCGATGGCCTGGGTCGCCTGCGCCCAGTAGCCATTCGCCGCGCCCAGACCCCGCATTCCCTCAGCCCGCGCTCCAGCCTGCATCATCCGGCCTGGCTGCGTTCGCGAGCGTTTCGGAAGCGCCGATAAGGCTGCCGAAGCCGTCGGCACAGAGGCCCTGAGCAGACTCATGCCAGCCTGTCCCGCGCCCGGCGCTGGAGCCCGAAACAGGACGTTCTGATACCCAGCACCCGGCCGCCCGTCCCTTTGGTAGCCCGATAAGCCCAAAGCCTCCGCCCCGGAAGCCATGGGCTCCGGCGAAGCAGCCGCAATCGTCGACACAGGCGCAGGCCCAGCAAACGAAACCAACTGCGGCGACCGCGCCAGCTCAACCGCGCATCCAGCCAGACCCACAGCCAGCATCGCCATCACCGCCCGTGTCCTCGCCGCGCTCAGCGCCGGCTGCCGGTTCAGGATGCTGTACACCCGCCGCGACAGCTCCGATCCCGATCTCAACGACCGTCCCCAGGCTCCCAGCAACCCCAGCGAGAGCGAAAGTCCCGCCCGCCGCTCCAGCCGCCGCTCCGCCAGCGTAGCCAGGCAGCTCGCATACACCCGCGGCGCCAGGGTCACGCGCAGCACACCGTCGTCGCAGGCCAGCTCCCGCTCCCGGCACAGGCGCCGTTCGATCCACACCAGCGCCGGGTTCAGCGGAAACACCGCCAGACTCAGCTTCTGCAGCAGATTCAGCCAGTCATCCCCGCGACGCAGGTGCTCAACCTCATGCAGCACAATCTGGAACAGCTCCGGGCCGGTCAACTGCGCAAACAGCCAATCCGGGATCAGAACCCGCGGCGCAAAAAAACCGATCACACTGGGACGATCCACCTCACTCGAGACACACAGCTGGGGCCGCCGCAGGCGAACCCGCGCCAACAGCCCTGCAATCTCACCGTCCTCCCCGTCAACATCCACGGGCCGCGCGTCTCTCCACAGCGCCCGCAGCCGAACTCCCTGCACCGCCAGCTGAACCAGCCGCACCACCGAGAACGCCAGCCACAGACCCGCGATCCCCACGCTCCAGGCGCGCCCAAGATGCAGCAAAGCGTGCGCCGCCCCGCCCTCTGGAATCGCAGCCGCCGCTCCTCCTAAACCATGCCCCTGCAGCCGCAGAAACGGCAGCAGCGCCGCACCCAGCAGCACCGCCGTCCACACCAGGAACCGCACCGCCGCCGTAGTCCGCGGAGCCAGACGCAGCGCCAGCGCCCCCACGGCCGCCAGCACAACTCCCTGCCAAAGCCCAGCCACCGCCGCCGCAGCGCAGAGCCGTGCCAGATGCTCCACGTAGCCAACCCCAGAAAGAAGCATCATGCCCCCTCCTCCGTCGTGGTATCCGACGCCCGGTCCCGCTCCTCCTCGACCCCCTCCGCCGCCGCAATCGCATCCTTCAGCCGGAGAAGCTCCTCGGCCGTAACCTCCTCGTCGCCCAGCAGCGACAGCAGCAGCCGCTCCCGCGAGTTCCCAAAGAACCGCTGCAGCATGTGCCGGACCTCGGTCTTACCCGCCTCGTCCTCGGCCACCATCGGGCTATACAGAAACGCCCGCCCCTCCTGCCGGTGCCGCACATACCCCTTCTGCTCCAGAATCCGGATCGTCGTCAGCACCGAGTTATACGCCAGCGCGCTCCCGTCCGGCATGGCCGCGACCAGCTCGCCCACGGCCGACTCTCCCCGCTGCCACAGCATCTTCATCAGCCGCAACTCGGCCTCGGTCAGCGTGATCGATCTCTTTGGCGGCATCGCTCCGTCTCCCGTCCTACACCGTAGGACGAACAACTAATCGATTAGTTAGCAAAAAATCGCCCCCCTCCCGATCGAAACCCTCCACCCAAAGAAAACCACGTCATCTCGACCGCAGCGCCGGACGGCCTTATCGTCCAGCGCGGAGTGGAGAAGCCTGACCTGAGCGCAGCCGAAGGGACCCCTGTATTTTCAGCAGCACCACGGCCCTTCCGCAGGAACGCAGGGCTTTCAGCCTCGCCGCAACCGCCTGAAAACAAAGCGCGGCTTTCGCCACCAAGAAACTTCGGCGCAATCCCGCATCCAGGTAAGCCAAGGCTTTAGCCTTGGCATCAAGAGACAGAGAGAACGCGGGGCTTCAGCCCCTGGGGTATGCCTTTCGCCTTTCCGAGCTTTACAGCACGCTCTTCAGCCCTTCGAGACGGCACCTGAGCGACAGCCCTTCATGTCAAGCCCCGAACTTGTCGAAGATCCCCCCATCTCCAATCATTCCAACGCCTTACAGCCAAAAGCAAATCTGCCGATTCGCCCCGCCCAACTCGATACAATGGATATCGATAGAAAACACAGGGCCCATCGAACGAAAAGTTCGATGGGCCCTGCGCTCTGGCGTCAGCTTCAAATCAAGAGGGTCCGAAAGTCCAAACTTCATTTGGACTTAAGCCCCAATTCATCTAGACTTTAGGACTTCACCGGGGGAGGGGCTACCGAGCCCCGCCCACCACCTCAACCAGTCTGCTCTCGTCCTCCTCGACAGCGGGCCCGATCGCCGATCCGGTATGCGTCAGCTTGCCGGTAGTATCCGACCAGTGCAGGTGGGTCAGTTCCATCTTGCCCTGTTCGTAGTCGTAGCTGGTTCCGTCGTCGCGGTACAGTGCAAACTCCCCATCCGCCCCCGGGTACACCCGGAGCTTCGCAATCTTCTGCACCTCGTTGGTGCTCTCGACCGCAGCCCCCAGCGGCAGAATCGACCCCGCCCGCACGAACAGCGGAATGGTATCGATCGGCGCCTCCGCCGTGATCGTCTGCCCGCCGTGCAGCCGCTCATTGGTCCAGAAGTTGTACCAGTCCGTGCCCGCCGGCAGGTAGACCTTGCGGCTGGTCATGCCCTGCTCCGTCACCGGGGCCACCAGCAGCGCCGGCCCGAACATGTACTCATCCCCCCGGTTCGCCACCTTCGGATCGTTCCCGAAGTCCATAAACAGGCCGCGCATGAACGGCGCTCCGGTCTCATGCGCCGCGTAGCCCAGCGAGTAGATGTACGGCATCAACTCGTAGCGCAGCCGCAGGTACTTCTCGAGGATCGGCTCCGCCTGCTTGCCGTACGACCAGACCTCGTTGTGGTCGCGCGTTCCGTGGGTGCGGAAGTTCGGCTGGAAGGCGCCGTACTCGAACCAGCGCACGTACAGCTCCGGATAGTCGTCGTAGTGGTGCACGTTATCGCGCGCATCCGAGGGATCGATCAGCGGCGTCCGCTCCGGCGTGTGCGAGTAGGGCAGCCCCTGCCACCCCCCGATGTCCGTGCTCCAATACGGCATACCCGACGCGACAAAGTTAATCCCCGTCGGCACCTGCCGCTGCAACGTATCCCAGTTGCCGTTGATGTCCGACGACCAGAAGATCGCGCCATTATGCTGCGCGCCGATGTACGAGTCCCGCGCCAGAATGAGCGCCCGCTCCTTCGTGTCCTTGCGCATGCCGTTGTAGAACGCCGCGGTATGGAACAGCGGATAGACGTTGAAGAACTCCGTCCCCGGGCCCACGTGGAAGTAGCTTCCATTCGGAGGCAGATCGGGCTCGGTCTCATCGGCCCAGAAGGAGTCAAAGCCCTTGTCGACGAAGTTCTCCTTGACGATCTTCCAGTACCACTTCGCCGCATCGGGATTGGTGGTGTCGATGTCAGCGCCGGCGCGATCATACGGCAACCCGTTGGTCGGCGTTCCGTCGGCGAGCTTCTCGAACCAGCCGTTCTTCAGCAGCGTAGCGTAGTAGCGATCCTCCGGGATGAACCGCGGCCACACGCTGATCATGGTGTGGAAGTTCATCGCATGCAGCTGCTTGTTCATCGCCACCGGATCGGGCCACTTCGCCGGATCCATATCCATCTGCCCCATCTTGGTGTAGTAGAACCAGTCGATCACCAAGTCATCGATCGGCAAGTGCCGCTCGCGATAGCCCTGCGCCACCGCCATCAGCTCCGCCTGCGAGCTATAGCGCTGCTTGCACTGGATGTATCCGTACGCCGACTTCGGCAGCATCGGGGTGTCCCCCGTCAGCAACCGATACCCGGAATAAATCTCGTCGTAGCTCTTGCCCGCGATGACAAAAAACGAAACGCGCCGCCCGACCTCCGAGGTCCACCGGGTCGCGTTGTTGAAACCGAAGGCGACCGTCGTGCGCGAGGGGTTGTCCCACAGCAACCCGTAGCCCTTACTGGTAACCACAAACGGCACACACACGCTCTGACCGGCGGGCGCGTCGTAGTCGTGCGCGCAGCGCACCGAGTGGCCGCGCCGATCCAGATACCCCTCCTGGTTCTGCCCCAGACCGTAGTAGTGCTCATCGGCGGGCGAGGCGAAGCTCGCACCCACCTGGAAGAACGGCGGATCGCTCGGCCGCCGGTCGTACAGCACATCGGCGTTGCCATCCTTGTGGTTCGGCACCGACATCTGCCAGCCATGCATCTGCAGCAGCGTAGCCCCCTCCGGCGTCTTGATCGAAATCCCAACCCCCGGCGTCGATCCATTGAAGAACTGCGCGATATCCGCACCTGTCCCCGTCGGCTTCCACTTGCCCCCCTGGGGTGCGACCGTAACCACCATCCGCCCGGAGCGAAGCACGTCGCCCTGCCCAGCACTCTGCTCGACGCTCCAGCCCTCCGGCAGCGGCTTCGCAGTGATGCCATACCCCGGCGGCGCCAGCGCGTCGTCCTTGCGCAGGCTGATGCTGACGCGAACGATATTCGAAGCGTACGGCTCAACCAGAACCGTCGCCTCGTTGCGATCCAGCGTCAGTCTCTGCCCTTGCAGTTTTGAAGCACTCAACTGCAGCGCTGTCACAGCCAACAGAGCAAGTGAGGTAAGGATAGGACGCAGTACGGTGGTTGGCCGGTCGTTCGAGAAACGCATCATGCCTACTTCCCCTATGGATGAATAACGGATGGACAAATTATCGGTGCGGTATTTTTGGACAAACTGATGAGGCTCGCCCGGAGGCATCGGGACGGACTACTGCGTGGCCAGCACGTGAATCGTGTTGAACCATGTCTCCGCCAGCGCGGGCCAATGCGTAATGGGCTGCTCCGTCGAACGCAGCCCATAGCCGTGGCCGCCCTGCGCGTAGAGATGCAACTCTGCTGGAACCTTCGCATCTTTGAGCGCCTGGAAGTACACCTCGGCGTTCTCCTCATGCACAGGATCGTCCTCGGCCTGCAACACGAAGGTGGGCGGCGTCTCCGCGTTAGGCTTCGCCTCAGGCGCAAGGTCGGTCTTGTCCGGCCAATGCACCAGATATCCGGGATAGAGCACCAGCGCGAAGTCGGGCCGCGCATTCACCCCACGGCCGAGCCCGCCATGCGCCTTCACCGCGGCAAAGTTGGGATCGGCGTCAAAGTGATTGCTCAGCACCGCCACCAGGTGCGCTCCGGCCGAGAAGCCCAGCGCGCCCACGCGCTTCGGATCGATGCCCCACTCCGACGCATGCACCCGGGTCAACCGCATCGCCTGCTGCGCGTCCTCGAGATCCTCGCTGCGCTCCGGATAGTGACCGTCGTAGGGCACGCGATACTTCACCAGAACGCAGGTCATATGGATCGCGTTCAGCCAGGTGCAGACCTCGGTGCCCTCGAGATCATAGGCCAGAATCCTGTAGCCGCCGCCGGGAAACACCACCACCGCGGCGCCGCTGTTCTTCGCTGGATCCGGCTGGTAGACGGTCAGTGTCGGCTCGCTCACATCGGTCAGATGCATGATCTTGCGGCCGGCAATCAGGTTGTCCGTAGCGTTGATCACATCCCGCTCCGCCCCCTTCGTCGTGCTCGACTCAGGCGCCCCATGAGACCAGAGCGGCAGGGTTGGTTGTTGCGCCGAGGCAGTCATGCAAACGGATACAACAGCGAGCGAGAAAAATCGTTTTAGTGGCACCCCGCCATCCTACTGCGAGGCTGGCCATTCTGAAAAGTCCTGCCCGCCTTATCTGTGCTCCGGCCGTCGCTCGCGCCAAAGCCGATACAGCCCCCAGGCTGCCACCGAGCAGTTATCGACGATCGTACCCTCCACGATCATCGCCTCAAACTGCGCCACCGAGACTCGCCTCACTTCGAGATCGCTCTCCTCCGCATCCCGATCGGGCTCGCCCTGCTGCAATCCCTCGGCGAGAAACACGTGATGCTTCTGGTTCATCACGCCGTACGCAATCTGCAGGGTCCCCAGCTGCGTCATCCGCTCCGCCGACAGACCGGTCTCCTCACGCAGCTCCCCGCGCGCCAGCTCCTCGGGATCGATCTCCGCCTTCTCCCACCCACCCTGCGGCAGCTCGACGTGCCGGCCACCAACGGTATAGCGAAACTGCTCGATCAGATAAAGAAACTCGCCCTCCGCCGTCACCTCCAGCGGAATGATGATGCTTGCCGGGTCCTTGTCGATAACGCCATAGATCCCGCGCTGCCCGTTCGTGCGCTCGATCACATCCTCGCGCACGCTCGTCCACGGGTTGCGATAAACCTCGCGACTACTGATCGTCTTGATCGACATGAGCCCTCAATCTATAACTATCCCTGGACGAAATGCAACCAATGCCGAACAAAATGCAACTAGTCCGGGACGGAAAACTCCAAATGCGATGGGTACTTCGGCGACCCGTAGATACTCTCCGTCTGCGCCTTGTACGCGTTTGCCGGCGCCGTCATGATGTTGGGAACGAAGGTCTGCGGGTTGCGGTCGTACAGCGGAAACCAGCTCGACTGCACCTCCACCATGATCCGGTGTCCCTTCAGAAATGTGTGATCCGCGCCATGCAGGCTCCACTTGTACTCGACCACCTCGCTGGACTTGATCGGCTGCGGAGTCTCGAAGCTCTTCACATAGCGGCCGCGAAAGATCTCATCGGCGATCATCAGCTGATAGCCCGCCATCGGCGCCGGCGCGTCATCGGGATAGACGTCGATCAGTTTCACCACCCAGTCCGCGTCGGTGCCGGTCGTGGCGGCGAACAGATCCGCCATGACATCGCCGGTGACCGTAACGTCGTGGTCCAGCACCGGCGTCTCAAAGTTCGCGAGATCGGCCCGCCCGCTGACGAACCGTTGATCCTCCACCAGCCACGTCCGCCACTTCGAGCCCGGCGCGTAGGTCGATTGAATCGGCCGATTGCGATACGGCACCGGGTTCGCCGGGTCCGAAACATACGCTCCAGCAATCTGGTTGTAATCGCCGGTCGGCGCCGTGAACCCCAATCCATGCTCGCTCGTCAGGTAGAGCTTCGCCGTGTGAAAGCCCGTCTTCGGCGGCCACGCGTCGTACCGCTCCCACTGGTTCACGCCCGTGCGGAAGGTGGCCACATCCTTCAGATCGAAGCCGCCGTGTCCCTTGAGGTTCTTCTCAAAGAACGGCGCCTCGATGGTCTTGCGATACTGCTCGCCGGTGGCCGCGCCAAAGTCCAGCGCACCCAGATGTCGCGTCGTCGGCACCCAACCACCGTGGTTCCAAGGGCCCAGCACCATGTGGACCTCGTGTTTGGCGTCATGCGGCTCAAGCGCAGCGTACTCCGCCTGCGTCCCCCACATATCCTCCTGGTCCCACCAACCGCCCACCTCCAGCGTTGAAACCTCCACCTTCGTCAGGTGCTTCTCAACCGCCATATCCTGCCAGAACTTCGTATAGGCAGGCTGCGAGAGAAAAATCTTTGCCGTCGGAAGATTGCTCATTCCGGCCGCTGCGGCCGCGCCAGCGAAGTTCACATGGTCAAGAAAGAAATTGAACTGGTCTTCCTTGCTGTTGACCACCCCATCCGTCTTTTGTGCCTCCAGCTGTTGCACATAATCAAAGCCGTAGGTCTCGCGGAACGCTCCGTTGTGAAAGAAATCGTCGCCCATCCACACGTCCGTCATCGGAGCCTGCGGAGAGATCGCCTTCACCGCCGGATGCGCATCAATCCCCGCCATGATTGCCAGAAATCCGGGATACGAGATGCCGAGCACACCCACCTTGCCGCTGCTGTTCGGTATGTTCGTCAGCAGCCAGTCGATGCTGTCGCGCGTGTCCGTGGTCTCGTCCACATCCTGCTTCGTGCGGTGCTCCACGATCGGCCGGTTCATTACGAACTGCCCGCCTGATTTGTAACGCCCGCGGACATCTTCGTAGACGAATATGTAACCGCTCGCGGCCAGCTCCGGTTTGCTCGCATTCAGGCTCTCCGAGGTCATCCCGTCCACCCCGTACGGTGTGCGCTCGATCAAGAACGGCAGCCGCTCGCCACGCTCCGAACCCTCCGGCCGCAGGATCACCGCATGCAGCTGCACCCCGTCCCGCATCGGGATCATGACATCCTGCCGCGTGTAGGCACGGAAGTGATTTAGCCGCTTGCCCTGGTCGCTTGCGCGCACCAGCGCGAACCCAGCCGCACTCCCACCCAGCTTCAGCGACGCTCCGTTTACCTTGCCATTCCCGTCACGCTCGAAGTCGATCTCCTCGCGGCTCCCCTCGCTCAAATAGCGATCGTGCGCCACCGGAAACAGCTCCAGCCGCGGGCTGCGCTCGCCCTCCGTGTACAGGTGATCGCCCTCGCGGTAGACGCTCACCAACACATCCGGCTCCTCCGCGCGACGGTAGGTGCCGCCCACTCCATCGAGCTCCGCCGAAGGAAGCGTGACCCTCGCTGGCGAAGCCGCCAGACTCGTACCCTCCTGCCCCAGAGCGACGGCCACCCCCAGCATCGTTGCAAACACCAGCGCCATCGCAGTCGTTACAGCGGAGATATTGTGTCCTCGCAAAGCGCACTCCTTAGACTTGGAATTACGGAGAATTTGGAGTCCCTCAACTTGGCGGAGCAACCTCAGGCGAGCCGGCGCAAGCTTTGCGAGGAGATCGCCTCGGCAGCCAAGGCAGCATAGGGATCTCCTCGCAAGAAGCCAAGCGTTGAAGCTTACCCCAACGCCACCGGCTCCGTCGGGATCGGGCTGGCCTCGCACTTCCAACCCTCGCGGCCATGCGAGCCGTCGCAAAACGGACGCTTCGCCGACATGCCGCAGCGGCACAGCGAGATCGCCGGCTTGCCGGTCAGGTCCCACTCGTTGCCATTCACATCCACCAGCGAGATTGGTCCTTCCACCCGCAACGACCCGTTCGGCCGCACTGTAACCTTCACTGCAGCAGCCGCAGCCGCAACCTTCAACATATCGTCAGACATAAAACTCCCTCGGGCCCTTGCAGAGCAAGAACATTCTTTAGATAGAGCCAGCATAGCAAACACCGAGGCATTCCCAGCGGCCCCGGGGCACGGCGACCCACCCAGCTCGCCGCCGCAGCGGCTAGCCTCGCTGGAGCTGCTGGAGCCCGCAGGCCGTCTGCCCGGTCTGTCGGCCGGCCGGGCCGAAGGCCGTCGTTCAGCCTCGCTCATCCCGTCTTCGAGCGCCGCTGTCCCACTAAAGCTTAGGCAACTCCCCGCGCGCTGCCTCGCCAGTAGAGGTCTTCGCAGAGGGCTTCGCGGCATGGGAAGGCGCGGCGGCAGCCGGATGGGTAGCCGACGAACGCCCCGAGAGCGAGCGGGACGATCCCGCGCTGCCGGAAGGCTCGCAGCTTTTGCGTTTCTCTCGCTGCCTGCTCCCGCCCCGGTGGCGGCGCTGAGCGAGGAGAGGAAGGAGCCGGATGGCCGGCGTTTTTCTTGGGCCGTGTTGCTCTGCAGTGCCTGCATGTTGATCTCCGGAGTTCTTTCAGGCCCGGAACGCTTTGCGCTGTAACAAAAAACACCATCAGTTTGCGTGCCAAACTGGGACAGCCAAACCAACTCCTTCCTTAGAAAGAGCTCAGTGCAGCCGTTCCTGTCCGAAGCGGCAATCAGACGATTCCGGAAATGAAACCCAAGCTTCGTACGGTACCCGTGTGGTCACCTGTGCTTGTCCCAAAACGGAACCTGGTCCCATTTCGGGAACGGCCGCAACGGCCTGTTTTGCTCAACGCAACTATAATCGCCCCTATGAGTTTGCTTGCCCCAACGATCTTTCGTCCCGGCCAACGCGCCGCCGACGCGCTCCGCCCCACCCGCCTCACTCCGGGCTTCATCGCCATGCCCGAGGGCTCCGTTCTCATTGAAGCCGGCAACACCCGCGTCCTTTGCAACGCCACCATCGAGCAGGGCGTCCCCGGCTGGCTGCGCAACTCCGGCCGCGGCTGGGTGACCGCCGAGTACGGCATGCTGCCGCGCGCCACCCTCACCCGCACCGCCCGCGAGAGCGAGCGCGGCAAGGTCGGCGGACGCACCCACGAGATCCAGCGCCTCATCGGCCGCTCCTTACGCTCCGTCGTCGACATGAAGGCGCTCGGCGAACGCACCATCATCCTCGACTGCGACGTCCTCCAGGCCGATGGCGGAACCCGCACCGCAGCCATCACGGGAGCCTCCGTCGCGCTCGCCATCGCTCTCGATAAGCTGGTCGCCGCCGGTACCCTCAAGTCCTCGCCTCTCCTTCAAATGGTCGCCGCCACCTCCGTAGGCATCGTCGACGGCCATGTCGTCCTCGATCTGGCCTACGAAGAAGACTCCCGCGCCGAGGTCGACATGAACGTCGTCATGGTCGCCTCCGGCGGCTTGGTCGAAACCCAGGCTACCGCTGAACGCGAGCCGTACAGCCGCGCCCAGCTCAACCAGATGCTCGACTTCGCCGAAAAGGGAATCCAGGAACTCTTCGCCCTGCAGCAATCTACCCTCACCGCTGCCCGCTAAGAAGTCAATCAGACGGTTACGCCAGACAGTTACGCCGTAACAGCACTTTCGTCATCCGTTCCGCTGCGCAACAGTTCCCTATCCTGCGCAGCGGAAAAGCCCGAAACCCTGTCCGCCGGCGCTTCCACCTTGCACCCGGATTCGTCCGCCCCGCCCCCCTGATCCTCTTGCTACCTTAGAACCATGCCACCGTCCGGCGGACCCCACATCCCGCTCAACCCGCCGATCGTGTTCGCCGCCCTCCTGACGCTGCTTCCCCTGCTCGCGGCGGCCTTCTGCCGGGACACCTGCGAACGGCTCGCCGCCCGCGCCGGGCATCTCCCCGCATGGCTGCGCGTACTGCGCCCCTCGGTTCTTTGTCTCCCCTACATCCTGGTCAGCAGCTCCACCAGCAGCTTCCGCTGGGGCTGGCTCCTCCTCTACGCCCTGCTTCCGATCGCGGTCTCCGCTCTCCTGCTCGACGCCAAGCGCGTCGACCCCACCCAGCGCGGCACCTGGCGCGACCTCCTCGTGCTCGCCCTCCTCGGGCTGTCCGTCGACCTCCGCTGGTTCGAGCCCGCCTGGCCGGCGCACCTCGCCGCCTTCAACAAGATCCTGCTGCTCGACACCGGCATCTACGGCTTCCTCATCCTGCGCCAGCTCGACGGCGTCGGCTTCGATCTGCGCCTCCGCCTTCGCGACGTCGGCATCGGCCTGCGCGAGTTCGCGCTCTACGCCCCGGTCGCCATCGCCCTCGGCCTCGCCCTCGGCTTCCTCCACCTGCACACCGAGGCGAAGCTCTGGCCGCACCCGCTCCGGCTGGCCGGAATGTTCCTGTTCACCTTTCTCTTCATCGCCGTTCCGGAGGAGCTGTTCTTCCGCGGCTGGCTGCAGAACCTGCTCGAACGCCGGCTCGGCCGCACCCCCGCCCTGCTGGTCACCGCAGTCCTCTTTGGCCTCTCGCACTTCAACAAGCGCGCCCTGCACTTCAACTGGCGCTACGTTCTGCTGGCCGCGCTCGCCGGCATCTTCTACGGCCGCGCCTGGCGTCAGGACCGCCGCGTCGGCGCCTCCGCCCTCACCCACGCATGCGTCGACACGATATGGGGCGCCTGGCTGCGTTGAGAGCTCCGGTGCCGCTGCACGTAGCTCAGGTAACCGAGTCCCACCCGCATGTTCCCGATCATCGGACCCGGCACGGAGACGGCAAGAGTCACCCCCAGCACCGCATGCGTCAGCCCCAGCGGATACAGGTTGCGGTAGCGCAGAAACGCCGCACACGCCAACAGCCCCCACACGAAGGTGATTAGGGTCAGGATCGGGTTCGGCAGATGCGCCAGCGCGAAGATAGCCGCCGCCCCCAGCACCGCCGCCCCCTCACTCGGCAGCAGCCGCACCATGCGCCGCAGAAAGAAGCCCTGCAGCAGAATCTGTTGCGCGAACGCCCACAGCCCGTATCCCCAATACCGCTTGAGCAGCCCTGCCAGCCCCCCGCCCACGTCCGAGGCATGCAGGGTATGCAGGCGCTCGGCCAGCAGCAGAGAGCCGCCAGCCAGCAGCAGCGCCACCCCCACCACCCACAGCGACCGCAGCAGATTGGCTGTGCGCAGCCCCATCGCCCGTGCGCCCTCGAACGAGATCCACATCACCCCGATCAGAAACAGCGCTGTCGCGCAGTACAGCACCCGCTGCCAGGGTCGTGGCGTCCAGATCACCAGCAGGATCAGAGCGAACCCAACCGCCAACTCCACCGCGTCGCGCCGCCTGCCGGGGTTCACCGCAGCGCCGCTCTCGAAACCGGATGTCGCAGCCGGATCAGCTCCCATTACTCCCTCCCACTCGCCCAATCAAACCACTCTCCGCCTATCTGCCTAGGATGCCTGGCTGCCCCCCGTAACGTTGACGTCCCCTGCGACCATTAGTAGCTCCGCGAAACCCTCTGTTCGGGGGATCACCAAAACCCAGCTCCACTCGACTCCAGGGCCCGAACCCGGAACACCCTGCGCTCTGTGTAGAATTCTCCTGTACTCATTGAAGTCGTCAGGAGACCGTTGAATGAAACCCACCCCAGGAAAGTTAGCCGGCCTCAAGGCCGTCTCTGACGCGCGCGGCGTCATCGCCGCGGCGGCCATGGACCAGCGCGGTTCGCTGCAGAAGGCGCTCGCCAAGGAGCGCGGAGCCGCGGCCGACGGCCACGACCTCGAGGTCTTCAAGGAACTGGTCACCGACGTCCTTACCCGCTACGCCTCCGCCATCCTGCTTGATCCTGAGTTCGGCCTGCCCGCCTCCAAGATGCGCAACAACGCCGGCCTTCTGCTCGCCTACGAGAAGACCGGCTACGACGCCCAGACCCCCGGCCGCCTGCCCGACCTGCTCGACCTCTGGAGCGTCCGCCGCCTCAAGGAGGCCGGCGCCGACTGCATCAAAATCCTGCTCTACTACACCCCCTTCGAGAAGTCCCACATCAACGACCACAAGCACGCCTGGATCGAGCGCATCGGCGACGAGTGCCGCGCCCACGACATCCCCTTCTTCCTCGAGTTCGTCGGCTACGACGCCGACGGCGGCGACGAGAAGTCCCTCGCCTACGCCAAGAAGAAGCCCGAGATCGTCTCCGGTGCCATGGCCGAGTTCGGTAAGGAGCGCTACGGCGTCGACGTCCTCAAGGTCGAGGTCCCCATCGAGATGGCCTTCGTCGAAGGCACCCGCGCCTTCAAGGGCGAGAAGGCCTACACCCGCGCCGAGGCCCTGCAGCACTTCCGCGACGCCGAGTCCATGACCCACAAGCCCTTCATCTACCTCTCGGCCGGCGTCTCCAACCCCGTCTTCATCGAGACCCTCGAGCTGGCCGCCGAGTCCGGAACCAAGTTCAACGGCGTGCTCTGCGGCCGCGCCACCTGGAAGGACGGCATCGCCGTCTACGCCAAGCAGGGCGATAAGGCCTTTCGCGACTGGCTTGAGACCGAGGGCGTCAAGAACATCCAGAATGTCAACCAGGCCCTCAAAGCCGCCAGCCCCTGGCACCTCAAGTTCGGCGCCAACTCCCTCGCCGAACTCGCCTAACTCTTACTTCGCTCAAAGCTTCACCGAAGGCGCCGCAGCGGTTCGCGGCGCTTTTTCCTTGTCGCCTCCGCCCTCTACGACTCCATCTACACCGCCAACTATCTGAAAACAAAGCTGCCCTGCAGTCGCTCGCGGGGTATTCAGCCGACTTCACTGCGGAAGCAGACCCCGACACCCGCCTGGTCACCTTCACCATGACCTTCCTCCGCGGCGGTGCCGCCATTCATCACCAAACACAATAGGACCTATTGACGTCAGGATGACTGAGACTGCGCTACCATCAATCCTACGATGGCACCGAAGACCTCCCTCCTACTGACGCTGCTGCTTCTCCCTGGCTCTCTTCGCTGCGGTGCGCAAGTCATCACACTACCCCCCGGAACTCCGCTCCCCGTCCAGATCGGCGGCCCTCTGCCCATGAAGGCCGGTGAGCCCATCCGCGCCGAGCTGCTCTACCCGGTCTACGACCACGACCAGCTGCTCCTGCCCGCCAAGACCATCGTCACTGGAACCATCGTCTCCCTCACCCCCGACCGCACCCGCCGCATCCACGCCCGTCTGCGCGGCGACTTCACCCCCTTCCACACCCCCGTCGTCCGCTTCACCGCCATCGTGCTGGCCGACGGCACCACCGTCCCCATCACCACCGGAACCGCCACCGACGGCGCTCCGATCTACCGCGTGGTCGCCCCGCCCCCGCACCGGGGAGGATTCATCGCCCGCTACTTCGACATCTTCAAGCAAGACGCCAAGGACCGCATCTCCAACGTGACCGCTCCCGGTAAGGGTGACCGCCTCAAGCAGCTCCTCTACAGCCAGCTCCCCTACCATCCCGAGCGCATCGCCAAGGCCACCGCCTGGACCGTCGAAACCAGCGCCCCGGTCGCGGTTCCCGACCCGCCCGCCGCTGCGGCGGCGCCCAGACCCCCCGTAACCAAGGCGCCCGACGCGCGACCCACCTGGATCGTCCAGGCCTACCTCGACACCCCCATCAGCTCCGCCAACTCCAAGTCCGGCGAGACCATCCAGGCCACCGTGGCCGAACCCATCCTCAACCCCGACGGCACCATCGCCGTCCCCCAGGGCTCGATCCTCACCGGCTCGGTCACCGAAGCCAAGCCCGCCCGCTTCTTCGCCCGCCCCGGCGTGCTCCGCTTCAGCTTCCGCCAGCTCCAGCTTCCCGGCGAGCAGGCCCAGAACGTCCAGGCCGCCCTCACCGGCGCCGACACCTCCAGCGCCGACGCCATGGCCATGACCTCCGAGGGCGAGGTCAAGCCCAAGCCGCAGGACAAAATCGTCGTCCCCTTACTCCTGATCGCACTCGCCTCCCGCCCATTCGACGAGGACAACCCCATCGCCCACAACGCCGCGGCCTCGAACAGCATCGGAGTCCTCGGCTTCATCGTCGGCACCGCCGCCGGCCAGCCCAACATCGCCGCCGGCCTCGGCGCCTACGGTGCAGCCATCTCCATCTACGAGCGCATCTTCCGCCGCGGCAAGGAGGTCGCCTTCGCCCACGACACCCGCATCGTGGTCCAGACCACCCCCCGCCACTCCGCCGCAATCAAACCCGACCGGCCCACACCCTAGAGCCCTCCGCCGCTTGTCATCCTTCCGCTGCTCCGCCCCGGCCAGCTCGCTGGCTGGGGTGGAGCAGCGGAAGGACCTGCTGTTTGCTTGGGGTGGCAACAGGGTTGGACAGTCAAGAGAATGCAGCGAACTTCCAGACTCAGGACACTTCTTCTATGAGAAGGTCATAAATGTCAAGGCCGACGTGGCGGCCGTTCTAGTCTCAGCTACAGAGCGGATTCGGGGTTTTGCTCTTTCTCGAGCGCGTGAAGGCACGCGAAGAGTTCTATTGGAAACTCTAGGCCCCCGCCGCTTGAGGGTATGATTGTCGACCAAGACGCAACGCCTTCAAAATGAGCAGCGGCAGGGAGAATCATGGATTCAACCCAGGAAGACGGCGCCATCGAGTCACTGCGCACCCCAGCACTTTTTAGCAGTCTCACCGGGGACGGCGTCCACTCTGCCTCCTGCTGGATGCTCATCGCTACCGGCATTCTGACTGCGGCCGCGTTCCCCTATGCCTTCTGTGGATCGCTTTTGCCCGCCAGCCAGCCGCTCCACCAGCCTTTACTCCGATGGGCGATGGCGTTCTTTCACGCCTCCGTCTCCCTTGCGCTGACTGCGGCGGCGGGTGCAGTCGATGTGTGGCTCCTCTGGCGCGTACTTTCGACCAAGCCAGCCTTACTCCCGGGTTCGCTCTCCAGACATGCCCTGGTCGGCTGGATCTTTCTTCCAGCGATCGTTTTGCTCGACCGCGAACAGTCGAACTGGCTGCTGCCGCTGGTCATTTTGGCGACGGTGGCCACCGCAGTCAGTCTCCGCCGCATCTTTCCCAGCGCAGCAATCACGCAAACCCACGCCCCCGCGCACGCCCCCGGCGAGCTGCCATCCCTCTACGGCCTCCCTCATGAGGATCTGCGGCCGCTGCACACCTTCTTCATCGCCATCTGCGCGCAAACCTCACTGCTCCTGGCCTGCACCGGAGCCCTCGCACTCGCCGGAACTCTCCTCATCGCCTCCGTCGCCCTGCTCATCTGGAGATGGAACCCCCTCCCCGCCTTGCCTCCCAGAAGATCCCTCTCCGGGATGGTTGCGCTCGCGCTGCTGATCACCGTACTCGCCCAGCTTCCATGGATCGACCGTCGCCTCCGTCCCCCCAGCGGGAGCCGATCGCCGCACAGGTCCCCAAGAGATTCAGCCCTGGCCCACAGGTACGATTCCAACTATGTCGGTATCGTCCTTTGGCCGCCACCCAGGAAACAGACCGAGATTCACCCGCCGATGCCGCGCGACGCGGCGTTCCGCGCCGGAGCCCTGGCAAAGCCGCTCGTCATTCCCTTCGACGGTGCCTACTGGTACTTCCAGGCGCCACGCAATGAGCCCGGCCCACAGGCTCACATCGCCCACGGAAAGCCAACGGACGCTGGCATCAATCTCCGCTCAACGAACGAAGGCGCTCTGCTGATGGAGGCACATCAGACACTCGCCAAGGCCATCGATCCCAGATGCTGCCGCGAGATCGACGTTACCCTCGCAAACGCCGACACCCTCTCCGGGAGGATCATTCTTGGCATGCGGCTGAGCGACTCCACCTCGCCCAAGCAGCCTCCGCTGCTGCTCGGCGTCCAGGCACTTCCCTCGAGCGCAGTCACGCCCATCCCCGCCAACCGTCCGCCGGTGCAAGAGACCCTGCGCTTCCCCATAGCCCCGTCGGCAAGCCGCCGCCGCTTCGATAAGATATCGATCTTCTTCCTGCGCGAACACATCAAGCGTGGAGCAAAGGTGGAGATCCAAAGCTTCACCCTCATCCCCCGATAACCGTCAGCTACGGCATCCATCAATTCGCATTGAATCGTCCCCCCGCGGCTTCGGGACTGCGGTCAACGTGCCGGAGCATAGTAACCAGAGCGGATGTTGGTGCTGTCTACCCGCTCCGAAGCCGTCAACTCGATCCGGTGGAATGAGCCGTCGTGTCTCAACTCCGCCGGTCTGTAGATCAACCGATATTGATTGCGCAGGTCCGCCTCGATCATGCGCAGCTCCTTGCATATCTCCGCCTCCAAGCCGTCATCATAGAAGACGCGCCCGCCCGTCTCCGACGCGAGTTCCGCCAATGTTCTCGGGCCGATGGAGAAGAAGCTCGAGTTCCGCTCCGCGCGAAAGGCATAGATGGCAATATTGTTGCGCTGACAGATGTCCACCACCTCCTTCAGCGAGGTATGGCTGGCATTGTCTTCCCCATCCGAGAACAGCAAAATGAAGTTTCCACTGGCCGCGTGATCGCTCTTGCCAAACTCGTACAGACAGGCTCGATAGATCGTGTCAAACAGGGCTGTGCCAGGGATCGGATTCTCTCTGCCCGCGCTCACTCTGTTGATGCCGGCAGCAAGTGCAGCCGGATCGCTGGTCAAAGGCTGCACGATATTCGATAACCGGCCAAAATCCATAACGAAGGCCTGGTCAGTCTGTCGCCGTAACAGCCGCTGCGCATATTGAATAGAAATGGCCCGATTCCCGCGAAGATGCCCATCCATGGACCCGCTTGTATCCATCAGAATCCCCGCATGGATGGGATAGTCCTGTAAGGAATGAAACGAAAGTACCTTACTGGGTGGCTTGCCGTTGTCCCGAAGGCTCAGCTCATCCAACCTCAGATCGTTGATGGGTAATCCATGGACGTCGGCAGCGTGGAAGGTGAGACTGACCTCATCGACGGCGACGCTGAGTCGGTACCCTGCCCCACCTTGGGCCGCGGCAGTGTTGGTCTGCGAATCCGCGAGACGCGCATAGACAATCAATGCCAGGACAAGCAGTCCGCAGACAGTTCGGCGCAGACACGTTCCGCCGGCACTGCGCAAACGCCACGATGCACCATCCATTACCTGTGCCCCTCGATCCGAATCATATCGATTCGGATCGAGGGGCACGACTACTATTTTTTCTCGATCGCAAGGCGCCTCAGCGTTTCCGCCGACCGGCCAGGCCTACTCCCACTCGATCGTTCCCGGCGGCTTCGACGTAATGTCATACACCACGCGATTGATCCCGCGCACCTCGCTCACGATCCGGCTCGAGATGGTCCGCAGCACCTCGAACGGCAGCGGAGCCCAGTCCGCTGTCATCCCGTCCTCGCTCTCGACCGCGCGAATCGCGCAGGTATTCGCATAGGTCCGCTGATCGCCCATCACGCCCACCGACTTCACCGGCAGCAGCACAGCGAAGCTCTGCCACACCTTCCGATACAGGCCAGCGCGCTTGATCTCATCGACCACGATCTGGTCCGCCTCCTGCAGAATCGCCACGCGCTCCGCCGTCACCTCGCCCAGAATCCTTACCGCCAGCCCCGGGCCCGGGAACGGCTGCCGCTCAATGATGTCCTCCGGCATGCCCAGGTCGCGTCCGATCCGCCGCACCTCGTCCTTGAACAGATCACGCAGCGGCTCAATCAGCTTCAGCTTCATATCCGCTGGCAAGCCGCCCACGTTGTGATGGCTCTTGATCGTATGCGATGGCCCATGCACGCTCGACGACTCGATTACATCCGGATACAGCGTTCCCTGCACCAACCACGCAATCTCCTCGCCGCCCGAACGAGACAAGCCCTTCTCCGACTCGAAGATCCTCTTCGCCTCGTCATCGAACACCGCGATGAACTCGCCGCCGATCGCCTTCCGCTTCTTCTCCGGATCGGTCACGCCCGACAGCTTGGCCAGGAAGCGCTCGCTCGCATCCACCGCGACCACATTCAGCCCCAGCTGCTCGCGCATGGTCGTCTGCACCTTCTGAAACTCATCCTTGCGCAGCACGCCGTTGTTCACGAAGATGCAGGTCAGCCGGTCGCCGATTGCCTTGGCCACCAGCACCGCCGCCACCGACGAGTCCACGCCGCCGCTCAGTCCGCAGATCGCATGGCCATCGCCCACCTGCTCGCGAATCCGCTCCACCGTCGTCTGGATGAAGTGCTCCGGCGTCCAGTCCGCCTTCGCCCCGCAGATGTCCACCACAAAGTTCTTCAACAGCTCCATGCCCTGCGGCGTATGCGCCACCTCGGGATGGAACTGCACCGCCCAGATCCTGCGCTCTGCGTCCTCGATCCCGGCCACCGCATTCGCCGTCTCGGCCGTCAGCGTGAAGCCCTCCGGCAGCGCGTGCGCATGGTCGCCATGCGACATCCACACATTCAGCTCGCGCGGCAGCCCGCGAAACAGCGGCGTCTCCGCCACCACCGTCACCTGCGCATGTCCATACTCGCGCGCCGGTGCCGATACCACCTTGCCGCCCAGATGATGCGTAATGAACTGCAGCCCGTAGCAGATCCCCAGCACCGGCACCCCCATCGCCAGCACCGCCGGATCGGCCGCCGGAGCCTGCGCGTCGTACACGCTGCACGGCCCGCCCGAAAGAATGATCCCCTTCGGATTCAGTTCGCGAACCTTATTCAGAGAAGTGGTGCACGGCAGCACCACCGAGAACACGTTGAACTCCCGTATACGCCGCGCAATCAGCTGCGTATATTGCGAGCCAAAATCCAGTATGACAATTGTCGAGGTATCCACATCTCCAGTGTAAATCCCGCGGCAATCCTGTCACCCCAACCCAAGCAGAACCGGTGCCCCATCTTCGGCGCAGTTTTATCGCGCCTAAGGTGGGCATCGAGCGCAGCTCGACCACCTTCCTCCAACCCGCGACAAACTCCTCCACAATCGCAGCGAAGCCACAGCCAGCGAACACTACTCCCGTTCGTAAGCCCGCCAAAGATCCAGATACGCCACCAGCCGCGCCACATGAAAGAAATCCGACCCCACCAGATACAACACCGTCACCCCGGCCCACCAGGTGACCAGAAATCCCTCAGTCGCCACCGTCTCAAACGGCAGCGGACTCGCCGAAAACACCATGGCCAGTACGATCAGCGCAATCTTCACGATCCCCATCACCAGATTGATCTCGATCAGCTTCCACTTCAGCGACCCCAGCCGAAATGCCGCCCGCAGACTCGCCCCGGCCCCCAGCCCGCGCAGCATCGCCAGCAGCGGCGCCACCGAAAACACCCAACTCCCCACCGCCCACAGTGTAAACAACCCCAGCGTGGCCACAATCGCCAGCGCGCAGTAAAGCACCAGCTCCGGCTCCTGCCCGGCCGCCATCGGCCCGCTGACCGCCAACCGCGCCGTCGCCTGGATCGCAACCCACCACAGCGCCAGCGTCCCCGCCAGCGCCGCCATGCGAATCGCCTGCAGCAGCATCAGTGTCCCCGGCCTCGAGCTCAGACGGGCATCCACGCGCCGCATCACCGAGGTCCTTCCCACGGCCGACACCACCACCCAGGCCACCAGCAGCACCGGCGCCAGCCACACCGCCACCCGCACCACATCCGGCAGCAGCACCGCGACAGCCTGCGTCACCTTGCCCACCACACCCATCGGGTCCGCCGTCAACGCGCCCACCGGATCCGCAAGCAACGCCCGATCCAGCCCCAGCCGGGACAACTCAAACGTACCCTGCGTATGCGCCGCCAGAATCGCCTTCAACCGCGACCCGATCACCCACAGCGCCGGCACCCCATACGCCCAGCGCCACAGCACCTCGAGCCCCGTCAGCCCCGGCCGCTGCCAGCACGCCGAGAGCGTATGCACAAACGACTGCGTCCCCCGCACCGGGGCCCGCTCGCCTGTACCCTCCGCCCTCAGCGCGGGCACGGCTACTTCACCACGAGATTCACCAGCTTGCCCGGCACCACGATCACCTTCACGACCGCCTTGCCGTCCAGCCGCGCAATCACCCTGGCGTCGGCCAGCGCCGCGGCCTTCACCGCCGCCTCATCGCTGCCCGCCGGCACCTTCACCACGTTGACCAACTTGCCGTTCGCCTGCACCGGGATCTCGATCTCATCCTCGCGCGCCAGCTCCTCATCGGCCACTGGCCACTGCGCCCGGAAGATCGCGCCCTCGTGCCCCATCTGCTGCCACAGCTCCGCCGCCATAAACGGAGCGAACGGCGCCAGCAACAGCGTCAGGCCGTCGAACACCGCGGCGATCGCAGCCGGCGAGATCTCGCCCGCATCCATCGCCGCCTCGCTCGCCGCAATCTCGTTCACCAGAATCATGATCGACGAGATCGACGTATTGAAGTGCCAGCGCCCGCTGAAGTCCTGCGTGATCTTCGCAAACGTCTGATGCAAAGTCCGCAGCAGCTTCTGCTCCACAACCGACCGTTCGCCGTCGCGCGAAGCGCTATCCGCCGTGCGCGTAGCACCCGCCGGGCGCGTAGCACCATACTTGGTCACCAGCCGGTACACCCGGCTCAGGAACCTGCTGATCCCCGCAACCCCATCCTCCTGCCACTCCAGGTCGCGGTCTGGCGGCGCCGCGAACAACGCATACATGCGCGTCGCATCCGCTCCATAGCGCTCGATCATGTCGTTGGGCGAGACCACGTTGCCCTTCGACTTCGACATCTTCGCGCCATCCTTCACCACCATGCCCTGCGTGAACAGCCGCTCCGCAGGCTCATCGTTCTTGATCAGCCCGATGTCCCGCATCACCTTGGTCCAGAAGCGCGAGTAAATCAGGTGCAGAATCGCGTGCTCGACCCCGCCAATGTACTGATCGATCGGAAACCAGTAGTTCGCCTTCTCACTGGCAAACGGCGCGGTCTCATTCTTCGCATCCGTATAGCGATAGAAGTACCAGCTCGAATCGACGAAGGTATCCATCGTGTCGGTCTCGCGCCGCGCCGGCCCACCGCACACCGGGCAGGTCGTGTTCACAAACTCCGCCACCCGCCCCAGCGGCGATCCACCTTGTTGTGTGATCTCCACTTGGGCCGGAAGCATCACCGGCAGAGCGCTCTCCGGCAGCGGAACCACACCGCCCGGCTCCACGCCGTCATGGCCGCGCTCGCAGTACACCATCGGGATCGGCGTTCCCCAATACCGCTGCCGACTCACGCCCCAGTCCTTCAACCGATACGTAACCGTAGGCGTGCCAAACCCCTTCTCTTTGGCAAAGGCCGCCATCTTGGCCTGCGCCTCCACACACGACTCACCCGTCCACTGACCGGAGTCGATCACCACCGCCCCGTCCTCCGCGGTATACGGCAGCGCCGGCTCCTCGGCAGAGTTTGTACCCGCCGCCGGCACAATCACCCGCTTCACCGCCAGACCGTACTTGGTGGCAAACTCGAAGTCCCGCTCATCATGCGCGGGAACGCTCATGACTGCGCCCGTCCCGTAGTCAGCGAGAATGTAATTAGCCACCCAGATCGGCACAAGCTGGCCGGTGAACGGATTCACCGCAAATCGCCCGGTGTCGACACCATGCTTCTCGATCGCGCCGACATCGCCCGCCTCGCGCGCGCGCTTCTGCTCGTCGAGCAGCTGCTCGATCTGGACCGCCAGCGCCGCATCCTCCGCCGCGAACGCCTTGGCCACCGGATGCTCCGGCGCCAACTGCACCGAGGTCGCGCCGAAGATCGTGTCCACCCGCGTCGTGAACACCGTCAGCTTCTCCTCATGCCCCACGACCGCAAAGTCCACCAGCGTCCCATCGCTGCGGCCAATCCAGTTGCGCTGCATGGTGCGCACCTTCTCCGGCCAGCCGTCGAGCTTGTCCAAGCCCTGCAGCAGCTCCTCGGCATACTCCGTGATCCGCAGGAACCACTGCGTCAGATCGCGCTGCTCGACGGGATTGTCCTCATGCCGCCAGCAGCATCCACCCACCACCTGCTCGTTCGCAAGCACCGTCTGGCACAGATCGCACCAGTTCACCTTGCTCTTCTTGCGGTACGCCAGCCCCTTCTCCACCATCTTCAGGAAGATCCACTGGTTCCAGCGGTAGTACTCCGGCAGACAGGTCGTCACCTCGGTCGACCAGTCGTAGCTCAACCCCATACGCCGCATCTGCTGCCGCATCGCCGCAATGTTCAAGAGCGTCCACTCCCGCGGCGGCGTATGGTTCTTCAGCGCCGCGTTCTCGGCCGGCAGACCAAACGCATCCCACCCCATCGGGTGCAGCACGTTGTAGCCGCGCATCCACATGAACCGCGCCAGCGCATCGCCGATCGCATAGTTCCGCACATGCCCCATGTGCAGCTGCCCGCTCGGATACGGCAGCATCTCCAGGCAGTAGTACTTCGGCTTGCCGGACTCATGACCCTCAGCCCTGTACAGGCTCTCATCTGCATCCCACGCCGCCTGCCACCGCGGCTCGATCTCCGCCGGGTTGTAGCGCTGTGCCTGGTTCGTCTCCGCCGAAGCGTCGTTCATCTCGGCGGCTCGGGCGCCGTCTTCACGCAACATTTTCTCTGACATACCCTACGATTGTAACGCCCGCCTCACCCCGCACAGCCGCCACCCAGGCGAAGGACACCGCCCCTCCGCCCAACCTTCTTCCGTCACAAAGAATCCTCGCCCCACCCTCGGGAATCCTAAGTCTAAGTCTTTCGCGGAGAGCACCCCCAATGACGATATCTCTCTCAGCCCTCGCCATCCTCGCCGCCTGCATACTCGCCTACCTCTGGCTCAAACGCCAGCAGGACCGCCGCGCGGTCGAACGCTCCAGCATCTCCCCCGAGGAGCTCCACTCCCTGCTCAACTCCGACCCGCCCGTTCTGCTCTTCGACGTCCGTCTGCCCCTGGACCTCTTGTCCGACTCCCAGATCATCCCCGGCAGCCGCAGAGTTCCACCCAAGGACATCCTCACCAACCCCAACCTACTCCCCCGAGACCAGGACATCGTCGTCTACTGCACCTGTCCCAGCGACGCCACCAGCCGCCAAGTCCTCGGTCGTACTCGCGCTCTCAAATTCTTCCGGATCAAATTCCTGAAGGGCGGACTGGCGGCATGGAAGGCCAAGGGCTTCCCGGTCGAACCCTACACCGCGCCCTTCCGGCTCGATACGCTGGTATAGCTACCCCGCCGCCAGCGTCCGCAGCACGCCAACGTTCCGCGCTTCATCGCCCGGAGCATCCACCGGGGTCTCCGCGATAAACGCCGCATGCGCGAACCTCGTATCGTGCAGCAGCCGGCGGAACGCATCCGCCCCAATCGTCCCCTCGCCGATATGCTCGTGCCGGTCCAACTTCGATCCCATCGCCGCCTTGGCATCGTTGCAGTGCCACACCTTCACCGCCTCAAACCCCACCGTCGACTCCACCAGCTTCATCGTCTCGATGTACCCATCCTCCGACACAATGTCATAACCTGCCACATGCACGTGGCAGGTATCCAGACACACCGCCACCGGGGCGCATGCCTTCAGACAATCCACCAACTCCGCCACCTGCTCCAGCTTCCCGCCCAGCGAGAACTCCGCCCCCGCCGTATTCTCAATCAGAATCCGGAAGTCCTTCCCCTGCCAGGCCACGCCCTCAATCGCCCGCTCAATCGACTGCGCCGCCAGCCGCAGACCCTCCTCGCGCGTCAATCCCTTCCAGCTTCCCGGATGCAGCACCAGGAACTCCGCGCCCAGCGCCAGCGCGCGCTCCACCTCGCCGCGAAACGCCGCAATCGAGTTCTCCCGCACCGACTCTGTCTGGCTGCACAGATTAATCAGATAGCTGGCATGCACCGCCACCGGGCCCACATCGTGCTTCGCCCGCAGCTCCTGCATCTTGGCCGCGTCCTCCGGCTTCACCGCCGCCGCCTTCCACGTCCGCGGACTCGCCGAAAAGATCTGGAACGTATTCGCCCCCGCCTCGACCGCCCGATTCACCGCCGTCCACACCCCCCCGGCCACTCCCACATGCACGCCAATCCGCTTCTTCGTCAATGCCATACCTCTGAGCCTATCGCAAACATTCTCATCCCCAAAGCACGGCTGCCGTGTATCATCCGGCCATGCCCGAGATACAGAACTTCAAGAACCACGCCCACATGGATCCGCCCTTCCACTACATCACCGCGCCGATCCTTCTGGTCAACTTCCTGCTCGCCATCGCCGCCACCATCTGGGTCGCGACCCAGCACCGGCCCCACGAGCTCATCATCCATCTCTGGATCCTGCTGCTCTCCTTCGCCCTTCTGGTCCTCGCCACCAACACCCGCGTCAAGGACCTCAAGGTCCAGGACCGCGTCATCCGCCTCGAAGAGCGCCTCCGCTTCGCCGCTCTACTCCCCCCAGCCACGCTCGCAGCCACCTCACGCCTCACCGTCGCGCAGATCGTCGCCCTCCGCTTCGCCTCCGACGACGAGCTCCCCGCCCTGGTCGACCGCACCCTGGCCCAGAACCTCACCCCCCGCCAGATCAAGGAGAGCATCACCTCCTGGCGTCCCGACCACCACCGCGTCTAGCAGTCTTTTGGAATCATCGGATCAGCTCAGGCACGCCTTCAAAAGCCGCGGGACGTGGCAACACGATCATGCTTCCAGGTAGGCCAAGGCTTTAGCCTTGGCATCGGCAGCCAGAGAGAATGAGGGCTTCAGCCCCTGGGGTATGCCTTTCTTCAAGGTCTCAGCACCTCGTCAGCCATGCCACACCACGAGAAGGCAGCGCCACCCCGCTGCCTTCTCCTTCAGTACGCAACCGAGAACGAGCCCCGCTCGTGCGCCGGCCGCTCGATCTCATCCACCAGCGCAATCGCATAATCCGCAAACGAGATCCTGCTCTCCCCCTTGTCGTCCGAGACCAGCTCCTTCGTCCCCAGCCGGAACTTCCCCGTCCGTTCGCCCGGTACAAAGTACGCCGCCGGACTCAGGTACGTCCAGTTCACATCTGCCCCACGCAGCACCCCGAGCGCCTTCTCATGCGAGGTAGCGATCGGCATGTACTCCGCCGGCAGGTACCCCGACTTGATCAGCGTCACCCCGGGCGCGACCTCCAGCAGCGCAGCGCCGCCCACCACCAGCAGCCGCCCCACGCCCGCCTTCTTCACCGCCGCAATCTGCCGCTTGGTCACCTCGACCAACGCGTCGGTATTCTCCGCAGGCGGCTGATACGCACTCACCACCACCTCCGCGCCATCGATCGTCGCCGCGATCCTCTCCACATTCGACAGATCGTCCACCTTCGCCGTCACCCCCGGCTGCCCCGCGAGCGAATCCACATGCCGCGCCACGCCCGTCACCTGGTGACCCCGCGCCACCAGCTCCTTCACAATCTCACGGCCCGCATTCCCGGTCGCACCATAGACAAGTACTCGCATAGCCATCTCCTCAACAAAAATAAAAGCGGTCCAGCCGAAGCCGGACCGCCATTGTCGCACACTTCCAAATACTGCGAGCAAATCCCTAGTAAACGTCCCGCTGGTACCGCTTCTGCTTCTTCATCGTCTCCAGGTACTCGGCCGCATGCTCCAGCGTCCCATTCGAACCCTTCGCAATCACATCCAGCAGCGCCGTCTCCACGTCCTTGGCCATGCGCGTCGCATCGCCGCAGACATAGAAGAACGCCCCGCGCTCCAGCCACTTGTACAACTCCGCGGCCTTCTCCTGCATGCGGTCCTGCACGTAGATCTTCTTCGCCTGATCGCGCGAGAACGCCGTATCCAGATGGGTCAACACGCCGTCCTTGTGCATCGCCAGCAACTCGTCCTTATAGAGAAAGTCCAGCTGCTCGCGCTGATCGCCAAAAAACAGCCAGTTCTCGCCCTTCTGCCCAGTCGCCTGCCGCTCCTCGAGAAACGCGCGAAACGGCGCGATCCCCGTTCCCGGCCCGATCATGATCACCGGAGCCGTCGTGTCCTCCGGCAGCCGGAAGTTGCCATTCGCATGCAGGAAGATCGGCATCGTCCCGCCCACCGGCGCCCGCTCTCCCAGGTGCCCGCTGCACAGTCCCTGCCGCTCGCGCCCATGCGAGTCATACCGGATCACCCGCACCGTCGTCTGCACCGAATCCGGATGCAGCGCCTGGCTCGACGCAATCGAGTACATCCGCGGCGTCAACCGCGCCAGCACCGTAAACAGCTGCTGCGGCCCCGTGATCACACCCGGAAACTCCCTAATCAGGTCGATGAACTCCCGCCCCCAGCAGTACTCCTCGGCGCGCGCCTTATGCTCCGGCCCCACCATCAGCGACAGCGCCTCGATCTTATGCGCCGGATCCACCAGCTTGGCAAACTGGTTCACCGCGCCGCGCGTCAGCTTGCCGATCGCCAGCCGCGTCCGCAGCGCCTCATGGAAGCTGATCTCGACCTTGTAGTGGTCGAGCACCCGCTCGTCGCCCGTATAGCCCAGCGCCGCCAGCACCTCGGCCACCTCCGACTCGCGGTTCTCGGGAATGATCCCCACCGCATCGCCCGGCGTGTAGGTCATGCCCTCTTCGAGCGACAGGTCGACGTGCCGCGTCTCCTTCTCCGACCCCTCCCCCGTAAGCAGCTCATTGATCTGCACCGTCGAAAGAAAGGGGTTGTTGCGCGTGTACTTCGCCGCATGACCGGTCGCCGCGCCTGCCGTCTCCACCTGCTCACTCACTAAACTCATACAACAATCATAAAGCGCCCGGCCCTATCGGTCACGTCGCCAAGCCACCGATTTTAAAAGACGACAGTCTAGGCCGCATCGACATATAGGCCTTTGGCAGGTACCGGATAAATATAAGAGATTTCATCCTGAGCGGAGCGCAGCGGAGTCGAAGAGCCTGCCCTGAGCGAAGCCGAAGGGACCCCGGTACCCTCTGCACCACCATACCGCCTGAACCCTTTCAACCCGGGCTCCGTCTCTTCTGCGTGCTGTGCAGAAGCGGATCTTTAGCCCGTCCAGGCCTCCTCCGTATATGTCGATACAGCCCAAAGCCGGCGAGGACCGCTGCAGCAACCAGCGGCCCTCGCCCACTTCAGTCCTTACCGGCTGCTCGACATCGGAGCCGCCGTCGTCTGCGCGCCGAAGCCGATCTCCATCGACGTATCCTTCGGGAACGTGATCTCGTGACCACGTCCAAAGAAGCCCCGGTAGATCGCCATGCTCCCGCCGTAGGCGCTCATGACGATGGCCAAGTTGTGCGACTGCACCGCCAGCCCCACGGCCAGGCCAATCAGCTTGAAGCTGACAGCTCCACCCGCCGCAGGTCCAGCCAAACCAACGTCGTTCTGGCCTCCGCTGCCCACCATCGCCAGACTCACCGAGAGCCCCGTCGACACATACCGCGACTTCGAGCTCGTCGCCTTCGCGCCGCCCTCAGAATCGAGCGTGGCGTTGTCGCCCGCACCGCTCTCGATCCCCTGGATCGTCGTGTCCACGCTCACATTCGATCCATCCGGCAGAACCAGCTCGTGAAACGCAATGCGCAGCTGCCCATTGTGCTTCAACCGCCGCGCCGGCCGCACCTGCAGCACCGACCCATTCAGCCGCGTTCCCTGCGGCAGAATCAGACGGTCGCCATCGAACAGCGGCTTGGCTAGCGTAGCCTGGACCAGCGTGCCCTTCTTGGTCGTGCCCGAATCGAGCGACGTCAGTAGCGTCGCCCGCACCAGGCTCCCGGGCGGAGGAATCGTGCCCACCGACTGCAGCTCCTCGCCCTTTACCGTCTCGTCGCCAAACTCCAACGGCTGCTGCAGCTCAGCGTAGTAGACCGCTCCTGCATCCAGGTACTGCGGATGCACCGGCAGTTGGCCCTCGGCGATCCGCATCGCCTTATGCACCTTGCCCGGCTCGTGCACCTGCTGCCTGGCCTGCTGCCACTCCTGCTTCGCCTGATCCAACTTGGCCGCGATGCCCGACTTCGCCGGCGCCGCCTTGCCCGTGTCCACCAACCGGATCACCTGGCCCGAGCCCGGAACCACCGTGACGTGCAGCGGTATACGCCGGCCATCCGGCAGCACGATCGCGTCAAATGTAACCTCAACCGGTCGCGTCGGCGTGAAGTTGGCGTTCATATACGACATCAGCAGCTTCTTCTTGCCCGGGCTGCCGATGCTCGAGATATGCCCGTCCACCTCGACCCCCTGAGGAATCACCTCGTGATCGAAGGCATAAACCGGCAGCATCAGGCGGCCATGCAGCGGCTGCCCAACCTTCTTCACCCGAGTCTCATGCTCGAGCGCAACCTGCAGCGGCGTTCCCACAGGCACAGAGAGCGCAACATCGCGCTGCCCGGCTCCTGCGGCAGATGCAGCAACGATCGGAGAGTTCGAAATCGTGGCCGCGGTTGGAGAGGTCTGCGCATTCCCCTTGTGCGCAGCAAGTACAGCAAGCATTAAACAGGCTGCGCGTGTCGTTCGCTTCATGCCGCCTCGATCCGGGTGGAGTGACAGGTTGAGTAAAGAGATTGTTGCGAGCAGCCTGTTCGGGCGATGACACCTGCCCCAACCAGACAACCTGAGACCAACACGAAACGATTCGACTGCATCTTACGGAGCCCTCCGCATGCGCTAACAGAAGCACACGAGCACTCAGTATAGCGGCTGCCTCGCCGCCTGACGAACCTCTTCATCGGCAAACCACGCCGAGCGATTGACAGCGCCGCCGCGGCCTTGCTCCTTGCCGCGAGCCGCGAACTACTCCACCCCGTCGCGTAAACTAACACTGTACGTTACTGCATCGTTTTGTTCGGAGAAACTCGCATCATGCAATCCACCTCCCCCGTCCATATCCTGGGAATCTCAGGAAGCCTGCGTCAAGCCTCGTTCAGCACCGCTCTGATCAAACTGCTCGCCCGCAGCATCAACCCCGCGGCCCAGCTCACCCTCGCCGACATCAGCGATATCCCGCTCTACAACGAAGACCTCGATAAAGAGCAGAAGCCCGCCTCCGTGCAGGCGCTCAACGCCGCCATCGCCGAGAGCGACGGCGTCCTGTTCGTCACCCCCGAGTACAACCACGGCATCCCCGGCGTGCTCAAGAACACGCTTGACTGGGTCTCCCGCCCCGTCTTCAACTCCGCGCTCAAGAACAAGCCGGTCTCCATCATCAGCTCCTCGCTGGCCTTCACCGGCGGCGTCCGTGCCCAGGCTCAGCTCCGCGAGACCCTGAGCTCCATGCTCGCCCGCGTCGTCCCCGGCCCCGATGTGGTCGTCGGCGGCGTCCACGCCAAGTTCCAGGACGAAGCCTTCCTCGATCAGCCCACCCTCGACTTCATGCTCGAGGCCCTCGATCGCCTCCGCTCCGAGATCCAGCTCCGCGCCGCCCAAACCAAATAGAGCGCGCCCGAAACAAATCGCAGCAAACAAGAGGGCCAATCCGCAACCAACGGATTGGCCGTTTCACCTCGTAATAGCCTCTCTCAGTCTGTTCCCTTCCTTCACTCCCATCCCCAAGCCAAACCTTCCACCCTCCCGCCGGTGGTATCCTAGCCGGATTACGACCGTAGAGGCGCCCTCTGTTCATGTCCATTCCCGAAGATAAGCTCCCCGCATCCACCCCCGAACCAGCAGCTCCCTTCGACGCAGCCGAAGCCGCCGACTCCACCGAGTCCACCGAGTCCTTCGACCAGATCCTCTCTCAGTTCGAGCGCACCCACTCGCACAAGACCGGCACCGATGACCGCCAGATCAGCGGCACCGTGGTCGCCGTCACCGCCGACTCCGTCCTCGTCGACATCGGCTATAAGACCGAAGGCATCCTTCCGCTCACCGTCTTCACCACCTCCGGCCAGCCCATCGCCGTCGGCGACAAGTTGACCGTCACCAGCAAGGGCCGCAATCCCGAGGGCTACTACGACCTCTCCCTGCAGAAGGTCGCCCAGCCCAAAGACATCTCCGCGCTCGAGGCCGCCTTCGCCGCCCAGACCGTCATCGCCGGAACCGTGACCGCCATCGTCAAGGGCGGCCTCACCGTCGACGTCGGCGTGCGCGCTTTCCTGCCCGGCTCCCGCAGCGGCGCCCGCGACGCGGCCGATCTCGCCGCCCTAATCGGCCAGGAGATTCGCTGCCGCATCCTCAAGCTCGAGAAGGAAAGCGAAGACTCCGTCGACATCGTCGTCGACCGCCGCGCCGTCCTCGAAGAGGAAGAAAAGTCCACCAAAGACCGCCGCTTCGCCGAGCTGCAGGAGGGTGACATCGTCACCGGCACCGTCCGCTCCCTCACCGACTACGGCGCCTTCCTCGACCTCGGCGGCGTCGACGGCCTGCTCCACATCTCCGACATCGCCTGGACCCGCCTCGCCAAGCCCTCCGACCTGCTCACCGTCGGCGAGCAGCTCCAGGTCAAGGTCCTCAAGATCGACCAGACCTCCCACCTCGACAAGGCCGGCCACGCCACCCGCCGCATCGCCCTCGGCCTCAAGCAGACCCAGCCCCACCCCTGGGACGCCGTCCCCACCACCTACACCGTCGGCGAGCGCATCCGCGGCGCCGTGACCCGCCTCACCGACTTCGGCGCCTTCGTCGAGCTCGCCCCCGGCATCGAGGGCATGATCCACGTCTCCGAGATGTCCTGGGCCAAGAAGGTCCGCAAGCCCGAGGACCTGCTCAAGCTCGGCGATGTCGTCGACGCCGTCATCCTTGGCATCAACCTCGCCGAAAAGCGCATCGCCCTCGGCCTCAAGCAAACCCTCGGCGACCCCTGGTCCGAGGCCCCGCGCAAGTTCCCTGTCGGCTCCACGATCTCCGGCCCCATCTCCTCGCTCACCAAGTTCGGCGCCTTCCTCACCCTCGCCGAGGGCGTCGAGGGCCTCATCCACGTCTCGGAGATCAGCGCCGAGAAGCGCATCGAACGTCCGCAAGATGTCTTGCGCACCGGCCAGACCGTCCAGGCCAAGGTGCTCGAGATCGACCCCGTCAAGCGCCAGATCCGCCTCAGCATGAAGCAGCTAGTGCCCACCGGCCTCGACGATTTCCTCGCCGAACACAAGCCCGGCGACCCGGTCACCGGCCGCATCACCAAGCTCGACGGCACCCACGCCACCATCGAGCTCGGCGACGGCGTCCTCGCCCTCTGCACCCTGCCCGCCCCCGAGACCACCGACACCGCCGAACCGGAGCCCGCCAAGGCCACAGCCGGAGCACTCGACCTCTCCGCCTTCAGCTCCATGCTCAACGCCAAGTGGAAGACCGGCACCTCGACCGCCAAACCCAAGCCCGAGGCCCCACAGCCCGGCCAGATCCGCAACTTCCGCATCGCCACCCTGAACCCCGAAACCAAAACCATCACCGTAACCCTGGCCAGCTAACCGGAATCAATCCCCGGTTCTCCCAGATCCCCTTCGGTCATCAACCCGTGGTGTCAGCACCGAAGGGGATCTGCTTCCGCAGCAAACAATCCTCTCGATTCAATCAGATACGTCATCTCGACCGAAGCGGCGGGCAGCCTCAGCGTCTGCCGCGCAGTGGAGAGACCCCTGTACTTGCCTTCGCTCAACCCACGACGATACCGGTTGCCCCCAAGGACACGCCACAAGCATCGCGCGAAGTCCCCCATTTCGGCCCGTAAATTGCAGCCCTCCCACAGATACTCGATCCACGAGTGCATCCCCACCACCGAGGAATTGCCTGTGACCCTGCTTCTGCTGCAAATTACGATCGTTCTCCTGGTAGCCCTGCTCTGCGGCTGGCTCGCCCGCAGAATGGGCCAAGCCCGTGTCGTCGGCGAGATCATCGGCGGCATTCTCGTTGGCCCCTCAGTGTTTGGCCGCTTCGCCCCCCACGCCGCCCAGAGCATCTTCCCCGCCGCCTCGCTCGGCTCCTTCGAGACCCTGAGCTCCATCGGCCTCATCCTGTTCCTGTTTTTGATCGGCAGCGAGCTCGACTACGGCCATATACAACGCCAGGGCAAGACGGCAGTTTTTTCCAGCGCCGTCAGCATTTTCTTCCCCTTTGTCATGGCCGCACTGGTCGCTCACTCCTTGCGCATCCGCTTTGCTCCCCACGGCATCGGCAGCATGCCCTTCGTGCTCTTCCTCGGCATCTCCATGAGCATCACCGCCTTCCCCGTCCTCGCGCGCATGCTGGAGGAGCGTCGCCTGCAGTCCAGCTCGCTCGGCACCACCGCCCTCATGTGCGCCGCCGTCGACGACGTCGCCGCCTGGATCCTGCTCGCCTTCGGCCTCACCCTGCTCGGCGGCGGCGACCACGCCATGAGCATGCCCATCCGCCTGCTCTGGCTCGCCCTCTACGTCGTCGTCATGCTCTTCGGCGTCCGTCCGCTGGGAAACTGGCTGGTTCGTCGTCAGAACACCATCGGCCTCTCCTATGAGCTCTTCGGCGTCATCCTCGCCGTCGTCCTCGCCTCCGCCGCCGCCACCGAGGCCATCGGCATCCACCCGCTCTTTGGAGCCTTCATGGCCGGCCTCTGCTTCCCCCGCATCGAGCGCTGGCAGGCTGCCGTCCGCACCCGCCTCGACATGATCGTCTCCGTCCTTCTGCTGCCGCTCTTCTTCGCCCTCACTGGCATGCGCACCCGGCTCGACCTGCTCAGCGAACCTAGAATCTGGCTCTGGACGGGCGTCGTCCTCCTCGCCGCCGTCGCCGGCAAGATGGGCGGAGCTGTGCTCGCCGCCCGCTGGACCGGACAATCCTGGCGCAACGCCCTCGCGCTCGGCGCTCTGCTCAACACCCGCGGGCTGGTCGAGCTGATCGTGCTCAACATCGCCTACAACGCCCACGTCTTCTCGCCGACGCTCTTCACCATGCTGGTCGTCATGGCCCTGGTCACCACCATCCTGACCACCCCCATCCTCAACCTCATCGGCGTCGAAGACCACAGCAAACGCTCCCAGGACATGGCGGTCCTCGAAGCCGCCTAATCTCTCTGACTGTCCCCCCCGAAGACCGCCCACCGGGTACCCCATCCTTCGGCGCAGCGGGTCCGAAGGTTTCGACAGGTGGGGGAGTGCGGTCGAGCTTTGCTCGATGCCCATGTCTCAAGGGCGAGACATGGGGCACCCAGGATTCCCTGTGGCTGAGGGCGTTCCTTCCCACCCTTCGGCGCGATGAGACTGCGCCGAAGGATGGGGCACCCGGCGTTTGGTGGTGCGGTCGGCGGTGGCATCGAGGGGGGGTGGGATGGCGGGCTCGGAGTTGAGAGCGGTAGTTTCGGTTTCCGGCTGGGGTTCGTGGATGCGGTCAAGTTCCTCGAGCTCGTCGAGGAGGTTGCGGCCGATGCTGCGGTGCTCGGGCGGACGGGTGAGCTCGGCGGCGGCGGCGATGGGGCCTAGGGTGGGATGGGTGACGATCGCGGTGACGGTGCTTGAGGCGTCATCTTCGCAGCTGGGGCGCGGCTGGGGCGGCAGGTTGAGGCTGGCGATCTGCAGGCCGTGGAGCAGAAGGCGGGCGCGGCGCGGGCCGAGGGTGTTGGCGGCGATGTGCTGGAGCACCTGGCCGATGGCGGCCTGGATGGAGCTGCGGTCCTCAGGTAAGGGGAGGTCGAAGCTGGTTTGGGCGGGGCTCTGGCTGGAGTAGGAGGCTGAGGGCGGCGGGTGGTAGTAGCAGAAGTCCTCGTGAGTCTTGTCCTCATCGGGGTGTTCGGTGAGCAGGGTGGGGCTGCCGCGGCGGTGGCCGTCGGTGAAGATGTGGCCGGCACTGGAAGCGTTTCTACAAACGAAATGACCTAAGTCCAAATTGAGTTGGACTTAGGTCATCTCGTTTGCTGGGTTAAATGCGACAGCCCGGCGCGGAGGCCGGGCTGAATTTAATCTCTACTTCTATTGTGACAGGTTGGATGGGTCCTTTGCGCCAACGTGTATTTGCTTTGGTTTGTTGGGGTTGGGCGGGAAGTGGGTTGACAGAGGAAGGGAGTGGGGAACAGCGGGAGGGATTGGGGAGGATTGGGAAGAAACGGTCTCGCTTCGCTCGATGCCCACCTTGTATGTTGCGACGGTGAGGCCGTCGCAAAGATGGGGCACCCGGTGGGTTGTGGCGCGCGGGCGTTGCCCCTCGCACCGTCAACGCCAGGAAAGCACGCTCAGACTTGTATGGTCTTTCCCGCGGCGGCCGTGGGCTGCACCAGCCGCTCCGCCACCTGCGCCTCATCGACATACTCCACCAGCGGAAATCCTGCCAGCTTCCAGCCATCGAAGCCCCCGCGCAGCGGACGCACTCGGATCACGCCCATCCGGTGCAGCTGTAGCGCCACCTTCGCGCTGGTCTCCTCGCTCGGGCAGGTGCAGTAGAGAATCACGTCGCGATCGCGCGGGATCCGTTCGCTGTGCCGCGCCAACTCCGTCGGCCCCACCCGCACCGCGCCCGGCAGCACCCGCGGGTCCGGCAGGTAGTCGAGCGGGTGGCGCAGATCGACAATAAAGGGCGCGACCGCACCGGCGGCCTCCGCTGCGTCGAGCATCGCCTTCAACTCCTCCGGCTCCAGCCGCATGGCCTGCACCTTCGCCAGGAAGCGCTGCTGCTTGATCACACGGTAGGCCAGCAGTGCCAGCACCATCAGAAGCACCAGCGCAACCGCAGAATGGCCCAGCAGATGGAAGAAACTCGCGCTCCGCTTGGCCAGGTCGCCAAAGAAGCGTCCGACCAGCAGATAGGCCCCGGCCCACAGCACCGAGCCCGCCAGGTCCCACAGCAGGAAGCGCTCGAACGGCATCCCCGTCTGCCCGGCGATCGGAGCCGCCACCGTCGACAGCCCAGGAACGAACTTGGCGAACAGCAGGGTGACCGGACCCCGCCGGCTGAAGTACCCTTCGGTCTTGGTCACGCAGGTGGAGGCCTCAAACGAGTACCGGCACAACAGCTTCAAAACCCGATTGCCAAACCGCCGGCCCAGAACATACCAAAGGCTATCGGGCAGCAGGCACCCTGCCAGTACCACCAGCAGCGACGGCAACACACCCACCTTGTGCGCCGCCGAGAGCGTGCCCGCGGTCAACAGCAGCGGAATGCTCGGCACCGGCAACCCAAGCTGCTCCACCAAAACCCACACGAACAGGATCAGGTAGGCGTACTTAACGAAGAGTGCGAGCGCGATGGGCATAAGGGACACACCTATAGATGTTCCACTCTACCGCTTCGATGCGAATCCTGTGTAGATGAAGATGCTCGCAGCCGTCAGACGCGGCGGCGCCTTTTCCCTCACTGGCCGTGAATCTTATTTACCGCGAATCTTTATTTGCCGCGAATCAAGCGTGTGTCGACCAGATGCTGACCGACCATCCAGGACTGCAGCTCATTGGTGCGCAGAACGTCGCCCACGACCATATCGTTGGTACCATCGTCGCCCGCATCGTCGGCGGCCTTGGCAAGCGAGTGGCACTCCTCCATGATCTGGCGGTGGGCCTCGAGCAGCCGCGAGATCTGCACCGGAACCTCCTCCCGGCCGCGCGGCGGGCTCTGGATCTTGCTCATCTGGGCGACGTCGCCGCCCATGGCGATGCTCACGCCGCCCAGGATCTGAATGCGCTCGGCGACCGTATCCACCAGCTCCACCTGCTCCTCGTAGTGCTTATCGAACAGCAGATGCAGCTGGTAAAACGTCGGTCCGGAGACCTGCCAATGGTGCTTCTTGTACATATCGCGCAGCGTGATCGAATCCGCCAGAAGCTGGTTCAGCTTCGCCACCATCTGCTGCCGCACGTCCGCCTCCAGACGATGCGGCAGATCCACGATCACCTGGCCGAACCGTTGAATCTCTTTGGCGTGCGCATGCCAGTGGGGAGTATCCACATCCGGCGCAGCATCCACCTTCTTCATCGACGTTGCCATTGTTCACCTCAGTCCCAGTTGCTTTCGTATCCCGGTGTGATGCGACAAGGGGCGAGCCCGGTTTCCCGTCGCCCGCCCCATTCGCTCCAGCCCACGCAACCGCTGAGTCTGTGGTTACTGCTTCACCTGCACCACCGGCGTCACCGAGAAACCGGGCCGCAGCGCGTAGTCGGCATCATCATGTTGCAGGTCGGTGAAGTCGATGCGCACCGGGATGCGCTGCACCACCTTGACGTAGTTGCCGGTCGCATTCTCCGGCGGAAACAGGCTCAGCCGCGACCCCGTCGCCCCGCCGATCTGCGTCACCTTGCCATTGAACTTGCGGCCGCCCAGAGCATCCACGCTGATCTTCACCGGCTGTCCCGGCCGCATGCGGTCCAGCTGGGTCTCTTTAAAGTTAGCCGTCACCCACAGATTGGTCAGCGGAATCACCGTGAGCACTTCCTGGCCGACGCTCAGGTTGGCTCCCACCTGCACGTTCTTCTTGTTGATGATTCCGGCCGTCGGAGCCGTGATGCGGCAGTAGCCCAGATTCAGCTTCGCCTGGTCGACCTTGGTCTGCGCCTGCTTGACCGAGGCCAGCAGCGAGTTCGCCCGAGCCTCCTGCACGCGCACCTGCTTGGGACCATTTTTCACCGCCTGCGACGCCTGGAAGCGCGCCTGGGCCAGACGCTGCTGCGCCTGGCGAATAGCCTCCTGCGCGGCGACCACATCGTCCTGCGCCTCGAGCACCGCCGCCGTGCTTGCGTTCGCCTGCGCCACCGCGGCGTCGTACTGCTGCTTGGAGATGACGTCCTTCTGCACCAGCGGGGTGTAGCGGTCGACGTCGAGCTGCGCCTTCAGGGCGTTGGCCCGCGCCTGGGCGACGCGCTGCTCCGCCGCCGCGCGCTGCTGCTGGGCTTGCGCCACCGCAGCCTCGCTGCCGGCCACATCCGAGCTCGCCGTGCTGATGCTGGTCGCACTGGTCACGCTGGTGATGGGGACACCGACGTTGGCCTGGATGTACTCGGCCTGCGCGCTGGCCAGGTTCGCCTGCGCCTGGTCGAGCGCTACCTGGTAGTCGGTGGGATCGATCTCCGCGAGCAGCTGGCCCTGCTTCACCTGCTGGTTATCCTCCACGTAGACCTTGGTCACCTGCCCGGCGACGCGCGCGCTGACCTGGTAGAGATCTCCGTCCACCTGGGCATCGTCGGTCTCCTCGACAAACGTCGAGTGCCAATAAAACAAGCCTGCGCTGACCACCAGCAGAATCACCACCGCGATCACGATAAACTTGCGCCGCGACCGCTTCGCCGGCGATTCGTTCTCCGCAGCACCATTGCTCGGCGAACCATTGCCCTGCGCCCCATTCCTCTTCTGCTGCTCTTGAATCTCTTGGTCTGCCAAGGTCACTTCCCTCCGAGATAATCCTTGTAACTTGTCTGCGCCACACCCAGAGCCCGCGCCAATGAGAGCTTGGCGACATTGTGCTGGTAGAGCGCGCTGATGTACTGGTCGTTGGCCTGCTCGGTCTGGGTCTGCGCCTGCGAGACCGGCAGATTATCCGAAACGCCAGCATGAAAACGCTGCTGCGCCTCGCTCAGTGCCTCGGCCGCCAGCGCGGCGTTGGACTTGGTCGCATCCACCAGCTTAGCCGCTGCCTCGATATCGAGGATGCTGTCGCGAATATCGGCATTCACCTGCTGGATCTGATCCAGGTAGCGAGCCTTCGCCTGCTCATACTGCGAACCGGCCACCTGCTCGTCGCCGCGGGTCTTCGCGATCTGCAGGATCGGGGCGGTGATCTCGCCGTTCACGCTATAAGTCCCGTGCGAATGCCCTACCGTATCACCCTGATCGCCGTAGTTGCCGCTCACATCGGCCTGCGGCAGCTGCTGCTGCCAGGCTGCCTTCTTCTCGGCCTCGGCCGCCTTGACGGTCTCGTTCAACGCCTGCAGATCCTTGCGGTTCTTCAGCGCCTCGGCGAACGCCGTCCTCGGGTCGATGCCATCGAGCGCGGCGTAAGGTACGGAGTCGGTGAGGCGGAACTGCTGGTCGAGCGGGAGTCCGATCGTTCGCGCCAGCGCCAGCTTGTCCTTCTCCAACTGGTTCGTCGTCGAGATCAGGCTCTGCTGCTCGTTCTGGTAGTCCACCTGCGCCCGCAGCACATCGATTCGCGGGCTGGTGCCGGCCTCGTGGGAGGCTACGGCCTGATCGAGCGAGAGCTTCGATGTCGCCATCTCGGCCTTCACCGCCTCCACCCGCGCGGAGTCGGCGACGCACAGCAGATAGGCGTTGCCCACGGTCAACACCACCAGATCGCGCGCGTCCTGGGCCGTGAACTTCGCGCTGGCAAAGTTATGCTTCGCCGCCAGATAGTTCTGCAACGAGGGCAGATTGAACAGCGTCTGGCTCAGGTACGCGCGAAAATCGGTCACCTGGAACGGTCCGACGATCGGGTTCAATCCGGGAAACGTCAACCCGAAGGCAGCCAGGTTCAACTGCTGCACACTGATGCTCGCCCCGCCCGAAACCGTCGGCAGCAGGGACTGCAGCTGCTCCAGCCGCTGCCCGTTGGCGTTCTGCTCCGCGGAGGACTGCAGGATGATCCCCAGATTCGTCCTCAGGCCACGCTGGATCGCATCCTCAAGCGGAAGGTCGATCACGCCGCCCGTCGCCGTTCCGCTGACGATACTTCCCCGGTAGGAGTCTTGCGACACCGGCGATCCCGTGGATTGCAACCCGACCTGGGCGCCACCCGGTCCAGACGCGCCGGACAACTGCTGCTGCGCCTGATTCACCGCGGCCGGGCTCAGCCCCGTGTTCGCGTTGTACGCAGCCGGACCTGCTGGACCGGTGCCGCTGCCCGCGGCCTGGGCCTGCGCCTGCGCGGTCAGGACACTGAGCAGGCAACTGCCAATGACCGCGAGCGATGCCCGAGCCCTCTGCACTCTTTCTGTTCGACCCATGTCTAGTATGTTACCTGCATTCAACACGTCCTTTTGCCACAAGCCTGAAAAGCGCCATGCGAACAGACAACTAGGCAACCGATTGGGATAGACCTGGACCAGTGCAACTTTGTTCCTCCGGTTCGATGCTGCGAACGTCTCCGAATGTGCAAAAAATGAGGCAACCCTACTCGATTACAGCTCGACAAACGATCCGGCCAGCGAAGGGGCTCTCGGCCCACGCGGCTGGCTCCTTGAAAGGCAGGTTTCGGCCAGGTCGTTCGGCTCCATGCCACGCCAGACACGCAGGCCTCACGATAGACTCATCATCATCCCTCAGGAGGCAGTCTGAATGTTTCTCGGCATTGATGTCGGTACAGGTGGCACCCGCGCAGTTCTCGTCAACCGCAGCGGCACTGTGGTTGCTTCACAAAGCGCGGAGCACGCTCCCATCCACTCCGAACACGTCGGCTGGGCCGAGCAGGACCCCGAGGACTGGTATCGCGCCGCCACCGAGGCCATCACCGCCGTCATCGCCGCCGGAGCCATCGCCGGCGCCTTTATCTCGGGCGAGGACATCGAAGCCGTCGGCCTCACCGGTCAGATGCACGGCTGCGTCATGCTCGACGCCAACGGCCAGGTCCTCCGCCCGGCTCTTATCTGGTGCGATCAGCGCACACAGCCGCAGTGCGACTGGCTGACCGAGAAGATCGGCTTCGAGCGCCTGATCGAGCTCACCTGCAACCCGGCGCTGCCCAACTTCACCCTGACCAAACTGCTCTGGGTCCGCGAGCACCAGCCGGAAATATTCTCCAAAATCGCCCACGTTCTCTGCCCCAAGGACTATGTCCGGTACCGCCTGACGGGCGAGTTCGCCATGGACATGCAGGAGGCCTCCGGAACGCTGCTGCTCGACGTCACCCATCGCCGCTGGTCGGAGGAGGTCGCCGCCGCCGCCGGCATCCCCATGTCGTGGCTGCCGCGCCTGTTCGAAGGCCCCGAGATCTGCGCCCGCATCTCCGACAGCGGCGCCCAGGCCACCGGCCTGGCCATCGACACCCCGGTCGCAGCCGGAGCCGGGGACCAGGGAGCGGGCGCGGTCGGCATGGGCATCCTCGATCCCGGCTCGGTCTCGGCCACCATCGGCACCTCAGGGGTGGTCTTCGCCTCCACCGCCGCGCCCACCAAGGACCGGCTCGGCCGCCTGCACACCTTCTGCCACGCCGCCCCCGGACTGTGGCACGTCATGGGCGTCACCAATGCAGCGGGGCTGAGCCTTCGTTACTTCCGCGACACCTTCGCGCCAACCGCCAGCTATAACGAGTTGACCGAGCTCGCCGCCCAGGTTCCGGCAGCCAGCCACGGTCTGCTCTGGGCTCCATACCTCTTCGGCGAACGCACCCCGCACCTCGACCCCGAGGCGCGCGCCGCCTTCGTCGGAATCACCGCCTCGACCACCAAAGGGCACTTTGTCCGCGCGGTTCTCGAGGGCGTGGCCTTCAGCCTGAAGGACACCTTCACCCTCTTCGGCGAGCTCGGCATCCCGGTCAGCAGCATCCGGCTGGGCGGCGGTGGAGCGCGTGGTCCCCTCTGGCGGCAGATTCAGGCCGACGTCTACGGCCATCCAGTGCAGTTGCTCGAAGCCGAGGAGGGTGGAGCCTTCGGAGCCGCTCTGCTCGCCGGTACCGGCGTCGGTGCGTGGTCGAGCGTCGCCGAGGCCTGCGCCGCCACCATCCGCGTCGCCGATACCATTTCGCCCCGCTCGGCGCCCGCCATGCAGGGCGCCTACGCGCACTACAGGAGAATCTACCCCGCCCTGAAACAAATCTGTCACGCCTGAAGCGGCCGCGAACGCCGGCAGGCGTCCGCTCATCTGGCGTTCGCTACTCTGGAGTTCTAGGCTGTATCGACAGCTGGATCGACATATACAGAGGCCTGGGCAGGCTAAGGATCTGCTTCTGAACAGCACTCAGAAGAGGCAGAGTCCGGGTTGAAAGGTGCGAGCGGTATGGGTAGTGGAGGCGGTACCGGGATCCTTCGCTGCGCTCGGGATGACAGCTCGTCTATTTATTCGATACTTACCGCAGTCCCATATGTCGATACGACCGAGTCTGGCGTCCATTATTTTAACGACAGGAGCCCATCATGCCGAACCAGCAGTCCCACGGAACAGATGAGATCAAAGTCGCCGTACTCGGCTTCGGACTCGCCGGACGCGTCTTTCATGCGCCCTTCGTCAGCGCTGTGCCCGGCCTGCGGCTCACCGCCATCGTGCAGCGCAAGGGCGACGAGGCCGCGCGCGCCTATCCCCATGCCACCATCCTGCGCAGTGTGGAGGAGGCGCTGGCCTCCGACGCCGATCTCGACGTCGATCTCGTCGTGGTCGGCACGCCCAACGAGACCCATTACCCGCTCGCGAAACAAGCCCTCGCGGCCGGCAAGCACGTTGTGGTGGACAAGCCGTTCGCCGCTACCAGCGAGCAGGCCCGCGAGCTGATCGAACTCGCCGCCCGGAAGAACCTCGTCCTCGCGCCCTTCCAGAACCGCCGCTGGGACGGCGACTTCCTTACCGTGCGCGATCTGCTTGAGCAGAAGGCCCTGGGCCGCCTGGTCACCTTCGAGTCGCACTTCGACCGCTACCGTCCGCTGCCCCGCCCCAATACCTGGAAGGAGTCCGGCAGCGCCTGCAACGGCCTGCTCTTCGACCTCGCCCCGCATCTGCTCGACCAGGCGTTGGCGCTGTTCGGCACGCCGCAGGGGATCACTGCCAGCGTACGCAAGGATCGCGACGCCTCCGACATCGAAGACTCCTTCGACATCGTCCTGCACTACCCGCGGCTGCTCGCCTTCTGCCGCTCCACCATGCTCGCCTGCGACCCGTCGCCGCGCTTCCTGCTGCACGGCACCAAGGGAAGCTTCAAGAAGTATGGCCTCGACCCGCAGGAGCCCGCCCTGGTCGCCGGGGCTCATGTCCCGAGACTGTCCGAGAACCCCTCATCCAAGCCCGACCAATGGCTGCTCGATAAGGAGTCGCACTGGGGTCTGCTGACCGTGGCTCCCGACCCCGCCGAGCCCGGCATCGTCGTCACCCGCAAGATCGAGACCCGCCCCGGCGACTACCGCGGCTTCTACGCCAACGTCCGCGACGCCATCCGCGGCATCGCGCCGCTGGCGGTCACGCCCGAGGACGGCTACCGCACCATCAAGCTGCTCGAACTGGCCCGCGAGAGCAGCGCTACCGGCTGCACGCTCCCGGTTAAGTTCTGAATCTCGTTTCGAAGCCTTTCGGATCGCGCCGCTCCGCAGCGGTCCTCAACCACGCGAGCAGCAAAACAATTGACAGAACTTACTTCGCTGCTGCTCGTTTCTCACCGCTATAATCAGCGGGAAACTAGGAGCCCCCGAATCGGATGCGTGTATCCCAGGTACTCTGCGCTTGCCTCTTTCTTGGTTTGACCGTCGCCCTCTCTGCCGAAAGCAAGAACCCCGCCGACTACCCGCTGCGGGTGCACATCTTCGGCCACAACGAGACGACCTTCTACCACAATCGCTACCCCGAAGAGTCCAGGGGCGAGGGCCGCGCCGACCTGTTTGAGAACGGCAACGTCCGTGGCGTGGACTTCAACTTCGATTGCTCACGGAGGCTGAAAAACTCCTTCGGCTTCGAGACCTATCCGGCGAAGTGGAAGAAGCCGCACCAGGAACTGACCGTTCTGCTTCCTGTCTTCGGTCAAAACAACGCCTTCTTCACCTGCGACCTCCATACCCAGGTGCGGGAGGACGTCTACGTCCTGCGCCACAACGGGCTAACCTCGGAGCCGCCAGCCAAGTTCAAGACCTGGATGACCAAGCACGCCTACGACCCCGAACACGGCAAAAATGTTCCGGCCAACACCGGCGCAGAGTCCACGCAGTAGAGGCAAACGGCATCGTTTGCAAAGGAACTGGTGTGCCGATGCAGTTCGTGTCTAGCTTCTAGCGTTTCCGCTCGGCTCTCCTCACTGCCCGTACGTCGCCTTGGCTCCATGCTTGCGGAAGTAATGCCGGTCGAGAAGCGCCTGCGAGACCTCAGCGGCGCTCGCGCTCAAGGTGAGCGTGCGGTACGCCATCCTGGCCACCGCTTCGAGCACAACGGCGTTGTGCGCCGCCTCCTGCGGGTCCTTCCCCCAGCAGAAGGGAGCATGGCCGGCCACCAGCACCGCCGGCATCGCCATCGGGTCGATGGCGGCGCCGGTGCCGTCGTTCTTGAAGCGGCTTACGATCGCCAGGCCGGTCTCATGCACATACCGTCCTCCGATCGCCGCCTCGGTCAGCGGTTCGGTCACCGGAACCGGACCGTAGAAATAGTCCGCGTGGGTCGTTCCAAAGGCCGGAATTGCCAACCCCGCCTGCGCAAAGCTGGTCGCAAACTCCGAGTGCGTATGCACCACCGCCCCGATCGCCGGGAACTCGCGATACAGCAGCGTGTGGGTGTCCAGGTCGGAGGACGGCTTCAGGTCACCGTCGACTACGTTGCCCTCCAGATCGCTGATGACCATCAACTCCGGCGCCAGATCCTCATAGTCCACCCCGGACGGCTTGATCACCACCAGCCCCCGGTCGCGGTCCACCCCCGAGGCATTGCCAAAGGTGTACAGCACCAGCCCACGCCGCACCAGCTCCAGATTGGCCTCGAGAACAGCAGTTCGTAACTCACGCAAAAGCATTGTTGTCTCTCCTGTCTCCCGTTCTTCTCTTGACCCTATCGCTTTGTCCGAACCAGCATATCCCGGCTTCCATGCCACCGGCAGCAGAGTACATCACCCCGCCTCCGATCTCCCCGCGATCTTGATACAGTGAAAGCAGATGACTACCCAGGCGAAACACTCTTCTGCCGCCCTCCCGCTGGGATTCCAGTGGGGTGCGGTCAAGGCCGGAATCAAGGCAAGCGGAAAACTCGATCTCGCGGTCGCAATCGCTCCCAAGGGAGCCAACGCGGCGGCGATGTTTACCTCCAACCAGCTCGTTGCCGCGCCCGTTACCGTGGGTCGCCGGCACCTCATCTCCACCAGCGGCCGCGTCTCCGCGGTGCTGGTTAACGCCGGCAACGCCAACTGCGCCACCGGAGCCGCCGGCATCGACGCCTGCGAGGCCACCTGCAGGGCCGCCGCCGAGGCCTTCGGCTGCGTCTTTGACCAGGTCTTTCCTTCATCGACCGGCATCATCGGCGTTCCCTTTCCCGCCGACAAGGTCATCGCCGCCATGCCCGCCATCAAACAGGCGCTCGGCAGCACCGTGGAACACGCCGAGACCTTCGCTCGGGCCATCATGACCACCGACACCAAGATGAAGGTCGACTACGCCGTGATCGCGGACCAGTCCGCCGGGACCGAGATCAGGATCTTTGGCACCACCAAGGGCGCAGGCATGATCCACCCGCAGCTGGGCATGCCCCCAGCCCCGCCCCACGCCACCATGCTGGCCTACATCTTCACCGATCTGGTCGCCGACTCCGCCGAGCTCACCGCCCTGTTGCAGCCCTCGGTCGAGCGCAGCTTCAACAGCATCTCCATCGACGGCGACACCTCGACCAACGACACCGTTCTGCTGATCGCCAGCGGCGCCAGCGGAATTAAGCTTGATCACTCCAATCGCGCAGCCTTCGAGGCCGAACTGAACCGGGTCTGCGCCTCGCTGGCCCATAAGATCGTCGACGACGGCGAGGGGGTTGGCCACGTGGTCACCCTGCATATCACCGGCGCGCGCGACGCCGCCGAGGCCAAGCAGGTCGCCAAGGCCATCGCTCACTCACCGCTGTGCAAGACCGCCTGGTCGAGCGCCGACCCCAACTGGGGGCGGCTGATGGCCGCCACCGGTTACTCCGGGGTACCCTTCGATCCGAACCGGGTCAAGGTCTCCATCGGACCCCATCTGGTCTTCGCCGACGGCCTGCGGGTTCCCTCCTTCGACAAGGCAGCGACCCACGCCACCATGATGGAGCGCGAGTACACCATCACCATCGACCTCGGCCAGGGTAAGGGAGAATGCCGCTTCCTCACCTGCGACCTGACCGCCGAGTACGTGGCCATCAACGCCGACTACTCCAGCTAGCCCGTCCCTAAATCGATCATCGGACCGGTCATCCGACCGATGATCGAACGGTGCCCCAACCTGCCACGGTGAGACTGTGGCAGGTTGGGGCATTCGCTTTATCCAAGCAAACGGCCGCGTCCGCCCCCTTCCACGGCTCCACCCGATCAATCGCCCGCCCCAGCAAGATGACGTTTCCGCGCAAGGCGATTATCTTTATGAAGAGTGAAATTAGAGGAATACGGGGTCCTATGACAACGAAGCTTGAGACGGCTGCGCAGATCGACTACACCGCCGAGGTAGCCGAATGGATTGAAGCATTCGATGAGGTGGTCGCCGCCGACTGGCAGCACAGCGCGGAGCTGCTGGGTGCCCTCCGCCAGCGCGCCCGCGAGATCGGCGTTCCTACCCCCGGCGAGCTCACCACCCCCTACCGCAACACCATTCCCAAGCATGACGAGCTGCCCTACCCCGGCGACCGCGGCCTCGAACGCCGCGTCGAAGCCCTCATCCGCTGGAACGCCATGGCGATGGTCCATAGCCAGAACAAGAAGGACGCCGGCATCGGTGGCCACATCTCCACCTACTCCTCGCTCGCCACTCTGCTTGAGGTCGGCTTCAACCACTTCTTTCACGCCAAGTACGGCGATCTGCCCGGCGACTTCATCTACTTCCAGGGCCACGCCTCGCCCGGCGTCTACGCCCGCGCCTTCCTCGAAGGCCGCTTCGACGACGCCCGCCTGAAGAACTTCCGCCACGAGCTGCGCGACTCCCCCGGCCTGTCGTCCTATCCTCACCCCTGGCTGATGTCCGACTTCTGGAACTTCCCCACCGTCTCCATGGGAATCGGACCGCTGAACGCCATCTACCAGGCCCGCTTCATGAAGTATCTGGAGCATCGCGGCCTCATCCCCGAGTCGCCGCGCAAGGTCTGGGCCTTTGTCGGAGACGGTGAGACCGACGAGGTCGACACCCTGGGCGCCATCTCGCTGGGCGCGCGCGAGAAGCTCGACAACCTCATCTTCGTCGTCAACTGCAACCTGCAGCGGCTCGACGGCCCGGTTCGCGGCAACAAGCGCATCATCGACGAGCTCGAGGGCGTCTTCTCCGGCGCCGGCTGGAACGTCATCAAGGTCATCTGGGGCTCGGACTGGGACGCCCTGTTCGAGCGCGATCACACCGGCCTGCTTCTCCGCAGGATGGAAGAGTGCGTCGACGGCGACTTCCAGACTTTCAAGGCCAAGGACGGTGCCTACCTGCGCCAGCACTTCTTCGGCAAGTACCCCGAGCTGCTCGAACTGGTCAAGGACATGAGCGACGACCAGCTCGCCAACCTGCACCGCGGCGGCCACGATCCCGCCAAGATCTACAACGCCTACAAGCGCGCCATCGAGCACAAGGGCACACCGACCGTCATCCTCGCCAAGACCGTCAAGGGCTACGGCCTCGGCTCCGCGCAGGCGCGCAACGCCACCCACTCCGAGAAGAAGCTCGCCGACGACGCGCTCACTGCCTTCGTCAAGCGCTTCGACATCCCGGTGCCCGAGGAAGCCGCCCGCAACGGAGCCTTCTATCGCCCGGAGCAGAGCTCGCCCGAGCTGCAGTACATGCAGGCCCGGCGCGCCGAGCTCGGCGGCTACCTGCCCACCCGGACCTCGCCCAAGCTTGACTTCAAGGCCCCCGCGCTCGACTACTACAACGAGTGGCTCGGCGGCTCGAAGGGCCGCGCCGTCTCGACCACGATGGTCTTCGTCAACATCCTCAAGCATCTCTTGAAGGATCCCGCGGTCGGCAAGCTGATCGTCCCCATTGTCCCCGATGAGGGCCGCACCTTTGGCCTCGAGTCCGCCATCCGCCAGGTCGGCATCTACGCCCCCGAGGGCCAGAAGTACACCCCGCACGACGCCGACATGCTGCTCTACTACCGCGAGGCCAAGGACGGACAGATCCTCGAGGAGGGCATCACCGAAGCCGGCTCCATGGCCTCCTTCACGGCGGCTGGAACGGCGTACTCCAACTACGGTGTGCCTGCGATTCCCTTCTACATGTACTACTCCATGTTCGGCTTCCAGCGCATCGGCGACATGGTCTGGGCCTTCGCCGACTCGCGCGGCAAGGGCTTCCTCATGGGCGGGACGGCCGGCCGCACCACCATGCTGGGTGAAGGCCTGCAGCACCAGGACGGCCACTCGCTGGTGCTCTCGAGCACCGTCCCCACCTGCGTCTCCTACGACCCCGCCTACGCCTACGAGCTGGCCGTCGTCCTGCAGGACGGCATCCGCCGCATGTACCAGGAGGGCGAAGACCTCTTCTACTACGTCACCATGTACAACGAGGACTACGCCATGCCGGCGATGCCGGAGGGCTGCGCCGAGGGCATTCTCAAGGGCCTCTACAAATTCCGCGCCGCCGCCAATGGCCCCGCAGTAGCTCAGCTCTTCGGCAGCGGCCCGATCCTGAACGAGGTGCTCCGCGCGCAGGAGATCCTGGCGGAGAAGTACGGCATCGCCACGGATGTCTGGAGCGTTCCCAGCTACACCGAGGTGCGTCGCGACGCGCTCGCCGTCGAGCGCTGGAACCGCCTGCATCCCGCCCAGCCTGAGCGCAAGTCCTACCTTGAGACGGCGCTCGAAGGCGCCGCCGGCCCCATCATCGCCGCCAGCGACTACATGAAGTCGATGCCCGACGCGCTCGCACCCTGGCTGAATGCCAACGGCTCGCGTCTGGTCTCGCTCGGCACCGACGGCTTCGGCCGCAGCGACAACCGCGAACACCTCCGTCGCCACTTCGAGGTCAGCGCCGAGGCCATCGCCGGCGCCACCATCTCGAAGCTCGCGCGCGAGGGCAAGGTGATCAAGCCCAAGAAGGCGCAGCAGGCGCTCGTAGAACTCGGCCTCGACATCGAGGCCAGCGATCCCGCACGCGCCTGATGGAGGCACCCAGCCGTCGCAGATCTTTCCCCATAGGGGTAGGATCTGCGGCGGCAAACTGTGTCATCCTTCCCGTGTAACCTTCCGATGATCGGGAGCTTTCTCTGCCTGAACCTCTCAGCCTGAAACTCTGAACCGGGCCCCATGAAGTCTGAACCTCTACGCCTGAATTTCTAAGAAGGAGCGCTGCGTGACAGTCGCAACAAGCAAGGAACCGCGTGCGCAAGCCGAGCTCAATTCCACTCCCTTTGAGAACCCGCTGATCCCCAACAAGAAGCTGCGTACGCTCTACACGGCGATGGTCGAGCTGCGGCTGCTCGAAGAGTGCGTCGCCGGCCTGCAGAAGAAGACCAAGACCGCCGCCCGGCTCCACACCGCCCCTGGCGAGGAGGCCTGCCGCGTCAGCACCCTCATCGACATCGAACCCGGCGACCTCACCAGCGATGCCCGCCTTGGCGTCGCCACCGAGTTCCTTCGCGGAGCCAAGCTGCCCGAACTGTTGCATCACCTCCAGGCCTCCAACTCGCGCAAACCAGGCAGCGCCATCCTGCCCGAAAACTCGGCGAAGAATCTACCGAAGCTCCTTCCCTTCCTCGAATCCGGCGCGCAGCGGCTCAATGTCGCCCTGGGCGCCGCCCTGGCTTCGAAGACCTTCAACGGAGCAAGATCCAGCAGACTGGTCGTCGCCTACGCTCACACGCACGATCTCAGTCCCTCGGAGTGGCAGCAGGTCTTGCACCTCGCCGGGGCGCGATCGCTGCCGGTAATCCTGGTCGCTCTTCCCCCGACAACCGCTGGCAATGGCCCCGGCAGCAGCCCCGGCGGTCTCAGCCGGCTCGCGACCGCCAACGGCGTGCCCGGCATCCCGGTCGATGCGGCAGACCCGGTCGCCCTCTATCGCGTCGCGCAGGAGTCCACGCAGCGTGCCCGCGCCGGCGGCGGAGCCGTTCTCATGGAGTGCATTCCCTTCCCAGCTCTTAAAACGAAGCAGCCCGCAGACCCGATCCAAACCATGGAGCGCTTCCTGATCGAGCGCCAGGTCGCCACACCAGCGTGGATGGAGCAGGTCCATCACAGTTTCCGTCAACGCATCGAAGCCGCCAGGCGATAGCAAACCCAAATCAACATCCCTCGATCCCGCCCGGCCAGGTCATTTCTCCGCACGAGGAGATGATCTGGCCGGAGAGCAGCTGCCCTCGCCCCCCCCTCTCAAGCGCCGCAGCTCTAACTGCGTTTGAACCGCTGTCGGCTATCGCCAACCCTCCGCTTACTGTCGCCTGGGTTACACTGGGCCGCCGGAAGATTACGTTTCGAAGGGGTAGGTGCGGGTGCGTACAGATACTCTTCTTGTCTTTGCAGGTATAGCGGCCCTCAGTTCGTCCTCCAGCCTCGGCCAGATCTCCGGCCCGATCCCCCAATTCAGGCCCATGCCGGTGAACGCAATCGCGCAGCTCCCCGATGCGCCTGACCTGGCCGCCCTCGACCGCACCCCGCTCCTCGCTCGGTTAGCCGCTCAGAACACAGAGGCGGTCGCACAAACGACCTCCCAGGAACGATCCCTCCCCAAGTCCGTTCCCTCACAGACTCCGGCCCCCTCCTATCCGGCTCCGGTCCCAGAACAGTCGCCTCAGCCGCAGGTCGCGAACCCCGGCCCGCCGTCCTCCCCTCCGGTCGCATACAACCCCTACGACCCCAACTTCGTATCCATCCCGCGCGACATCGAAGGCTCCGTCTATATCCCGGTCGATAACTGGGTCTATCCCCAGATGCTCCGCCTGTATGCCATGGGCTTCGTCGACACCGCCTTCCTCGCCATGCGGCCGTGGACACGGCGCAGCGTGCTGCACATGCTCGAGGCCTCGCGACAGTCCATCGTGGAGAGCGACAGCGAAGAGGCCCAGGCGATCCTGGCGGCGCTCTTGACCGAGCTGGACAGCGAGCTGCCCAACCGCAATGGTCGGCGCGAGACCGTCTACGGCCTGCAGTCCGGCTACTCCCGGCTCATGGGAGTCAGCGGCACCACCCTGCGCGACAGCTTCCACCTCGGCCAGACCATCGCCAGCGACTACGGGCGACCCTACCAGAGCGGATTCAACAACATCACCGGCCTCTCAACCGTCACCGAGAGCGGTCGCTTCTCACTCTATCTCCGCGGAGAGTACCAGCACGCCCCCGCCGGCACCGGCTACTCCCAGGCCGTCGCCAGCCTGCTCTCCAACGGCGACGAGATACCCTACCTGCCGCCCAACGTTCCGCAATCGACGATCCCCGTTGGCTCGCTTCCGGCGCAGGATCCGTTCCGCCTGGTCGAGGCCACGCTCTCCTATCACCTGCTCGGACACGAGATCTCCGGCGGCAAGTCCGACGCCTGGCTCGGGCCGGCGGCAGGCTCCGCCATGGCCTGGTCCAATAACGCCGAGAACATCTACTCCTTTCGCATCAACCGCGTCGAGCCGCTTCGCATCCCGCTCGTCTCCCGGCTGCTCGGCCCGGTTCGCTACGACTTCTTCTATGGCAGCCTCAAGGGCCATTCCGCCCCCAACAGCCCCTATATGCACTCGGAGATGTTCTCCTTCCAGCCCACCAGCAACCTGCAGTTCGCCTTCCAGCGCTCGATCATCTTTGGCGGCGAGGGCCACGCCCCGGTTACGCTCCACGTCTTCCTCAAGGGCTTCTTCAGCATCAGCGATACCAATGTGGCGGAGAAGTACTCGCGCAACGATCCAGGAGCGCGCTTCAGCGACTTCAGCTTCTCCTACCGGCTGCCGTTCGTGCGGCGTTACCTCACCTTCTACACCGACTCCATCACCCATGACGACGTTACCCCCATCAGCGCGCCGCGTCGCGCCGCCTACCGCACCGGCCTCGACCTCTCCCAGATTCCCGGAATGCGCAAGCTGGAGCTGCGCGTGGAGGCCGTCTCCACCGACCCGGCGGCGCTCTCCTCGATCGCCGGCGGCGGCAATTACTGGGAGGTTGTCCAGCGTCAGGGATACACCAACAAAGGCAACATCCTGGGCGACTGGATCGGCCGTAAGGCCAAGGGCGGCCAGGCCTGGCTGACCTACCACATCTCGCCACAGCAATGGATTGAGGTCGAGTATCTCAACAAGAAGACGGCGAAGACATTCATCCCGGGAGGCACGACCCAGAATCAGTTCAAAGCCACCGTGGTCAAACGCTTCCACCGAGACATCGAACTGAACGCCTGGGTCCAGTACGAGGGCTGGAAGGCCCCCATCGCTGAACCCGGCCTGCAAAAGGACACCGTGGTCGCAGCCCAGATCACCTGGTTCCCCAAGCTGAAGACGACGACCATCCTCTCAAAGTGAACGCGGCCAGCCGTGTGCGGCTCATCGCACTGCGACGCCGCTCTTCTCGCGCTCGACACACTGCTCAAAGAAGCTGAGCGATCGCTCCAGCCCCTCGCGCAGACTGATCTTCGGCTCCCACCCGAGCAGCTGCTTCGCCTTCGTGATATCCGGCCGGCGGCGCGTGGGATCATCCTGGGGGAGTTCCTTGAAGACAATCTCCGTCTTCGCTCCCGTCACCTCCAGGATCTCCTGCGCACACTCGAGGATCGTCCACTCCACCGGGTTGCCGATGTTCACCGGCAATGCCTCCTCCGAGCGCGATAGCCGAAGAATGCCTTCGATCAGGTCCGAGACAAAACAGAAGCTGCGCGTCTGCGAGCCATCGCCGTAGATGGTCAGCGGCTCGCCCCGCAGCGCCTGCATCATCAGGTTCGAGATCACCCGGCCATCGTTGGCCTGCAGCCGAGGGCCATAGGTATTGAAGATGCGGACCAGGTGCGTCTTCACGCCATAGTAGCGGTGATAGGCCATCACCGCAGCCTCCGAGAAGCGCTTCGCCTCGTCATAGACCGAACGCGGCCCGACCGGATTGACGTTGCCCCAGTAGGTCTCTACCTGCGGATGCAGCTCAGGGTCGCCATAGCACTCCGAGGTGGAGGCGTGCAGATATCCAGCCCCGTGGCGGCGCGCCAGCTCGAGCGTGTTCAACGTCCCCGCCGAGCCCACCTGCAGCGTCTCGACGCCCAGCCGGGCGTAGTCCACCGGACTGGCCGGCGAAGCAAAGTTGAAAACATAATCGACCGCCCCCACATCGACCGGCTTACAGATGTCCTGCTCGACGAAACGAAAGCGCGGTTCGTTGCGCAGGTGCGCTAGATTCGTGACGTCGCCGGTGCTCAAGTTGTCCACGCCGATCACCGCCGCGCCCTCGGCCAGCAATGCATCGCAGAGATGAGAGCCGAGAAAACCGGCGGCTCCTGTGACTAAGACCTTCTGTGCCATCCTATCCTTTCAATCTGCTTCCGAAGCCATCAATCCACAAGCCGCTTCGCCTCTCGAGTCTTACGCTCGCCCCAGGAACCTTCCGAAAAACGAAGGGCTGAGAGCCCGCCGTATCTTTTGACAAATCACAGAAGCATCAGCACGACGCCAGACTGCGCTCCCGCACGGGATTGCCTGCGGGCCGACCGATGCTGAGATACGTAAACCCGAGACCCGCCATGACACTCGGATCGAACATATTCCGCCCATCGATCACGATCGGATAACGCATCGCGCCCTGCAGACGGTTGAGATCAAGCGCCGCGAACTCCGCCCAATCGGTCAAGATCAATAGAGCGTCCGAGTCCTTGGCCGCCGCATAGGAGTTGCTCGCATAGGACAGTCGCGAGCCTGCGGGCAGGATCTCCTTCGCCCGATCCATCGCCGCCGGATCGTAGGCCACCACCGAGCATCCCTCGGCCAGCAGCATCTCGACCAGCTCGATCGCCGGTGACTCGCGGATGTCGTCGGTCTCACCCTTGAAGGCCAGGCCAAGCACGCCCAGCCGCTTGCCGCGCAGCGTCCATAGCGCCGAACGCACCTTGCGCACAAACCGCTTCTTCTGCTGCGCGTTGATCTTCTCGACCTCGGTCAGCAGACTGAAGTCCACTCCCATCTGCTCCGCTACCGAGCGGAACGCAGCCACATCCTTCGGAAAGCAGGACCCGCCATAGCCGATTCCGGGACGCAGGAACTTCGGCCCGATGCGGCTGTCGAGCCCGATGCCGTGCGCCACCTGCTCGACGTTGGCGCCTGTGGCCTCGCACAGATTCGACACCGCGTTGATGAACGAAATCTTCATCGCCAAAAACGCATTCGACGCGTGCTTGATGATCTCCGCGCTCTTGGTCGAGGTCAGCAACAGCGGCGGCGGCTCGCCTGCACCGCACATGCCGTCAATCGCATCGAGACGATCGTAGTACCCGCCCCCGGTCAGCGGCTCATAGATCGCCGCCAGCACCGCCGCCGCGCGTTCGCTATCTGAACCGATCACAATCCGATCAGGATGCAGAAAATCAGCGACCGCCGTGCCCTCGCGCAGAAACTCCGGGTTCGACACCACATCGAACAGCTCCCGAGCAACGCCATTGCGCTCCATCGCCTGCCGGATCCATTCGTTGGTGTAGACCGGCACCGTGCTTTTTTCCACAATCACCGTGTACTTGGTCAGCGAGCGCGCAATCTCGCAGGCCACCGCCTCCACGTACGACAGATCCGCATCGCCCGACTCGCTCTGCGGAGTGCCCACCGCGATAAAGATCGCCTGCGACTCCCGCGTCGCCTCGGCCAGATCCGTCATGAACCGTACTTCGTTATTCCGGTAGCGCTCCAACAACTCCGGCAGGTGCTGCTCGTGAATCGGCGTGGCTCCAGCGCGCAGCGCCTCCACCTTGCCTTCATCATTGTCCACGCAGATGACACGATGCCCCATCTCCGCAAAGCAGACGGCCGCCACCAGCCCTACGTACCCGGATCCGACCACCGCTATCTGAATCGATGACGACATGCCCTTTTCGCCCTCCTTTTGGGCGCATTTACTGCATTCTAGTGGATCACCTGAAGAGTACCAACATCCCAGCGGCCCATTGTGATTTAGTCATTGTCCGTTGAGTGCTTTCGGCTACAATCCATGCCATGGCCTCACAGACTGTGCAAGCTTCCCCCGTCAAGGACTCGCTTGAACTGCTCGACGGCGGCAAATCCACAGACACTACTCTTTCAGAAGCACTCATCACGCTGCGGAAGCGGAGGCTCGTCCTAGTCGTCTGCATCCTGCTGGGGATTGCATACGGCATCTATCAAGCGTTCTCGCAACCAAGGATCTACAATGCATTTGCCGAGATCGAGGTCCGCTCCGGCTCCTCCGCCGAATACAAGATCGATCCCGCTCAGGGCCTGAGCGCTGACGCCGGCAGTAAACTGGGGGCCGAGGTCGTCATCCTCCAAAGCGATTCGCTCTTGCTCACCGTGGCGCGAGAGATGAACCTCTGCAACAACCCCGATTTTCTTGGCGCCCATGGAACCGTCCCATACCAGTCCCTCGAGAACCCATTCGTCCGCCAACAGACTCTCCAGCGCCTGCACCAGCAACTCAAGGTCGCGCTGATTCCGAAGACGGATATCATCCGACTCACCTACTCCAGCCTCAGCGCGAAGCTCTCCGCCGACCTCCTCAACAAAGTAGTTGCCGACTATATCCAGCGCAGCTACGAGACCCGTTACCTCTCCACCCAGCGCGTCTCCCAATGGCTCTCAGGCCAGCTCGACGACCTCAAGCGACAGGTGGAAACGTCGCAGGAACAGATGCTCGACATTCAGCGTCGCCTGGGTATGCTGGGACTCGATCCTGCCCACAATCAGAATGCCACCACGCTCGAGGATCTCTCGGTAGCAGCGGCTCAGGCCCGGATCGCGCGCATCCTCGCCGAATCCAAATACAGGGTCATGCAGGGGATCGATCCCAACACCATCGAGGACTCGATCGACTCCAGTCGCGGTACTGGGACCCCCATGGTCCTGACCCAGCTTCGCAGCCAGATCGCGACCGCCCGCGCCTCGCTTGCCCAACTCCAGGCGACGCTCGGCCCCAATCATCCCCAGGTCAAGTCGCAGGCCGCGCAGGTCGCCGAACTGCAGAAGGAACTCAGTACCGAAGAGGGACGGCTCATCAGCCAGGCCAAGGAAGACTTCGTCATCGCCAAGTCCAACCAGGACCAGACCCTCGCCGCACTGGAAGAGCAGAAGGCCCAGGCCTACAAGATGCGCGACGATATGGTCGAATACACCCTGCGCCAGCGCGAGTTCGAATCCAACCGCACCCTCTACGAGGGACTGCTCCAACGGCTGCGCACCGCCGGCGTCGAGGCTGGTTTGGAATCGCTTGAGATCGATATCGTCGATCCGGCGCTGCCCCCCGCTGCGCCCACCATGCAGCCCAAGAGCACGATAGTGCTGATCATGCTGGTCGTCGGCCTGCTGATCGGCATCGTCATCTCCTTCCTGCTCGAGAGCCTCGATACCGGTCTGCGCAGTATCTCCGAGATCGAGAGCATCTCCCAGCTGCCTTCGCTCGCCGTCGTTCCCAAGACCAAGCGAACCAGCGCCGAACAGAACCCGAAGTTCACCACGGCGCAAAGGAACATCGCCGTCCTCACCTCACCCAAGTCGCAGTTCGCCGAGTCGCTGCGTTCGCTGCGCACCTCGCTGCTGCTCTCGACCACCGGACGCCCTCCCAAATTCATCCTCTTCACCAGCTCCACCCCGTCCGAAGGAAAGACCACCATCGCCAGCAACATGGCCTGCGTGCTCGCCCAGGGAGACAACCGCGTGCTCCTGATCGACGCCGATCTGCGCCGCCCCAACGTTCATCCCCGCTTTGGACTCAGCGCGAAGATCGGCCTCAGCACCCTGCTCACCGGAGGAACCACCTTCACGCAAAGCGTGCAGCAGATCCCCGAGAGCCCCAACCTGGACATCCTGGCCAGCGGCCCCGTTCCCCCATTCCCCGCCGAACTCCTCAGCTCGGAGGCGATGAAAGCCCTTCTGGCGGAGTGCGCTCAGCTCTACGACTACGTGGTCATCGATTCGCCGCCGATCCTCTCCGTGACCGACGGCGTCATTCTCGCCCGCCAATGCGACGCCGTCGCCCTGGTCGTTCGCCAGGGCACGGCCAGCAAACACATCGTTCGCCGCGCGCGCGACCTGCTCATCCGCGCAGGCGCTCCCATCACCGGCATCGTGCTCAACGCGGTCGACCTCAACTCACCGGAGTACCAGGGCTACTACGGCCAGTCCGGATACCACTACGCCGGGGTCGATTCAGAGACCTGGGAGCCACAACACAAAGACGGCCAGACACCCCCCGCGACCCGAGGCTAAGCCATGGACCCGACGACCTCTCCGCTCCTCGTGAAGCAACCCCGGCCGCAGGCTCCGACACCGCCGCTGGCACGCTGGGCTGCGGCGCTCGTGCTGCTGTTGCTCTCCGCCTGTCCTCCGGCTCGAGCCCAGTTCAGCGGACCGGCCCTCACTCCCCCCACCACCGATCGCGCCCTGCCGGTTCCCACTCCCACCTCCGACCTGCTCCATCTCGACCATGGAGACATCTTTCTCGCGCCCGGCGACCTCGTCACGGTTCACATCTACGGTTCCACCGACTACGGACCCACGGTTCGCGTCAATCTCGATGGAACCATGCAACTCCCGCTGATCGGCACCGTCTCGGTCAAGGGCCTCACCCTCGATCGAGCCGAAGATCTCATCGCCGAGCGGCTCAAGACCTCCGGCATGTATCTCGACCCGCAGGTCACCCTGCAGGTCGTCGAATCCGCCACCCAGGTAATCACCGTAACCGGCGAGGCCCACGCGATCGTTCCCGTCACCGGCGTCCGCCATCTGCTCGAGATTATCTCCGCCGCCGGCGGTCTTCCCCTGACCGCGAGCCACACCGTCACCATCAATCGGCCCGGCACAGCTCAGCCCATCATCGTCCAGCTGGGCACCGACCCCATGCACAGCGCGGAGTGGAACGTCCCCGTCTATCCCGGAGACACCATCGTCCTCTCCCGCGTCGGCGTCATCTACCTGCTCGGCGAGTTCAAGCAGCCGGGAGCCATCCCCATCCAACAGAACTCGCCCCTGACTCTCCTGCAAGCCACCTCGCTCGGCGGAGGCACGCTCTACCCCGGCCGCTACGACGACCTGCGCATCATCCGCACCGTCGACCGCAGGCGGACCCTGCTCCGGGTAGACGTCAAGAAGGTCATGCTGGGCAAGGCTCCCGACCCCGTCCTCCAGGCCGACGACATCCTTTACCTGCCCCCCAGCGCGATCAAATCCGCCATCGAATCCGGCGGCGTCGGCGTCCTTCTCAGTGCCGTCTCCATCATGCTGATCGCGATCAAGTACTGACCTATGCCCGCTCAGACGCCATCGCCCAGGTCGTCGCGACGCCTTCGACTGGCCTACCTGGTCAGCCACCCGATCCAGTACCAGGCCCCGCTGCTGCGCCGCATCGCTCAGGAAGAGGACATCGACCTCACCGTCTTCTTCGGCTCCGGCTTCTCTCTGCGCAACTATGCGGACAAGGGCTTTGGCGTTGACGTCAAGTGGGATACCCCCTTGCTCGAGGGCTACAAACACGAGTTTCTTCCCGTCCTCCTGGACAACGCCACCGTGTCGACGACGCGCCCCTTGAATCGCGGCATCCTCCGCCACCTAAAAGGACGCAACGGAGAGCCGGCCTTCGATGCACTGTGGCTCCACGGCTACGCCAGCCTGAACTCCATCCAAGCCATGCTTGCGGCCAAAGCCCTGGGGATTCCCGTGCTGCTGCGCGCCGAACCCTGGTTGAGCGACCGGCCGCGCAGCCGGACCAAGCTCCTCGCCAAAAAGCTCTTCTTTCACGGCCTCAAGCACTGCATCGCCGGCGCCCTGCCCATCGGAACCCTCAACCGAGCCTACTGGCGCCACTACCTGGGCGACCAGCTTCCGCTCTGGACCGTCCCCTACGCCGTCGATAACAGATACTTCCAGCAGCGCAGCCAGCAAGCTCGCGCCGGGCGGGCGGAGCTGCAGGCCGAACTCGACCTGGCCCCATCCCGGCCGGTCATCCTCTTCGCGTCGAAGCTCCAGACCCGCAAACGCTGCATCGATCTGCTCGAGGCCTACCTCGCGCTCGCTCCAGCGCCCGGCGTCGAACCCCATCCCTACCTGGTCATCGTCGGCGATGGCGAGGAGCGAGCTCGACTCGAACGCTGTGCCGCCGCCAGCGGACTGCACAGCATCCGCTTCTGCGGCTTTCGCAACCAGTCCGAACTGCCTCGCTTCTTCGACCTCGCCAGCGTCTTTGTGCTGCCCTCCCGGCATGAACCCTGGGGCCTCATCGTCAACGAGGTCATGAACGCCGGCAAGCCGGTCATCCTCTCCGACGACGTCGGCTGCCACCCCGATCTCCTCAGCGATGGCGTCGAAGGCTGTCTCTTTCCCGCGGGCGATGTCGCTGCTCTAACCCAAGCCCTGCGCCGGGTGCTCGAGACCCCCGGGACAGCAGAGGCGATGGGTCGCCGCGCCCTCGCACGCATGCGCCACTGGAACTTCGAAGCGGACGTCCGTGGACTCCGGCAGGCGCTCGCCTGCATCACCCGAAAGATTCTGCCCTGACACAGCCGGCCAAACACCAACCAGCATCCATCTAAAACAGAGTCCCCTGAACCCCAAAAAGCTTGCTACTCTTGCACACACACTCCTTATGCGCATTCTGCATGTCATCGCGACACTCAATCCGGCATCTGGCGGACCCGCCGCGTCGGTCCGCTCCCTCATTGAGTTCAGTCCCGCGGGATATTCGAATGAAGTCGTCACCCTCGATCCACCCGGCGCTCCTTTCCTCAACGGCCTCAGCTTCCCCGTCCACGCGCTCGGACCCACCGCGACCAAGTATGGGCTCAACCGCAGACTGCTCCCCTGGCTGCGGCAAAACCGATCCCGCTTCAACGGAGTCATCGTCAACGGCCTCTGGCAGTACTGTGGTCTTGCCGCCTCGCGCGCCCTCGCCGGCAATACCCCCTACATCGTCTTCGCTCACGGCATGCTCGACCCCTACTTCAAACGCAGGTTTCCCTTCAAACACCTGAAGAAATCGATCTATTGGTATGTAGCGGAGTACTGGAATCTGTGTTCGGCCTCCCGCGTCCTATTCACCACCGCGCGCGAATCCGAGCTCGCCCGGCAGAGCTTCCGCCTCAACCGCTGGTCCGCCCAGGTCGTCCCCTTCGGCGCCAGCCGGCCCGAGACCACTCCGGAGTTCGGCAAACAGGCTTTTTACGCCAGCTTCCCCAAGCTCCAGGGTCGGCGCTTCATCCTCTTTCTCGGCCGCATCAACCGCAAGAAGGGATGCGACCTCCTCATCGAAGCCTTCATCCAGGCCGCCGCGCTCGATCCCGACCTGCATCTAGCCATCGCCGGACCCGACGAGCAGCATTGGCGCGCCAGCCTGCAGCGACGCATCGCCAGGGCCGGCCTCGACGCCCGTGTCCACTGGACCGGGCCGATCTACGGCGATCAAAAGTGGGGCGCCTACCAGGCCTGCGAAGCCTTCATCCTCCCCTCCCACCAGGAGAACTTCGGCATCGCCGTCGCCGAGGCGATGGCCTGCGGCAAGCCTGCCCTGCTCTCCAACCAGGTCAATATCGCCCCTGAGATCTCCCACGCGGGGGCTGCCCTGATGGAGCCCGATACCGTTCAAGGCACCCTCCAACTCTTCGCGCGCTGGATCCAGCTGTCGCCCCAGGAGCGACAACAGATGGGATCTCTTGCCCGGAACACCTTTGAAACCCGCTACGACATGCGAACCAACGCGGCCGCCATCATGGACCTGTTCCGTACCTCCGACGCCGAGCCGCGTCCCATCCAGGCATTGGATCACGCCTAGCCCGAGGCCAAGAACGTGCCCGAGAATACATCCAGCAACAGAGCCAGGAACGCGACCGTAACTCCCGACGGCAACCCGCCGCCGGACGATCCACCGGGCAATGCGTCGGGCAACCCTCCCGCCCACGCACCGGCGGCCGCCCCCAAGCCCTCCCGGACTCTGCACTACAACGCGGCCCATCACATCTCCGCCCATGCTGCCGCCGACCCCTACCTGCGCCCCGCATTCTCCCTCCGCAACCGCCTGCTCCGAGCCAGTTGGAACCTGGTCTGGCTGCTCCTCTACCGGCCCTCGCCGCGACCGCTGCACGCCTGGAGATCCTTTCTTCTCCGACTCTTCGGAGCGAAGCTCGGTCCCAACTGCTTCTTCTACCCCAAATCCAGAATCTGGGCCCCCTGGAACCTCACCTGTGGCGATCTGGTCACCGCCGCCGACGACTCCGAGATCTACAACCCCGCTCCCATCACCCTGGGCTCGCACTCCATCCTCTCCCAGGCCGCCTATCTCTGCGGCGCCACTCACGACTACGACGATCCCGCCTTTCCGCTCCTGGCCTATCCAATGCACATCGGCGCCTACGCCTGGGTCTGCGCACGCGCCTCGGTCGCCCCGGGGGTCAATCTCGGCGATGGCGCCGTGCTCGGGCTCGGGTCAGTAGCCACCCGCGATCTCGAACCCTGGACCGTGTACGCCGGCTCCCCCGCCATCAAGATCAAGCCCAGAGCCCGCACAACCTGACCCTCGCAAAAACCCGCCACAGCCTTTGGGTTGAATGAAGATAGGTCCAGCTATGGATGGGACAGATGAGGTCAGAAACCACCTCAGAGGCCGGGGGAAGCAGAGATTCGACTTGGAAAAGGGCAGCCTTAGTCACCAGTCCCACCGCAACGCCAAGAACAAAAGGACCGAGCTTTCGAGCACTGCCTGCAACCCCGCCCTGCGCTTCAGGTGGCACCGACGCGGCCGCACCCACGGCCGCAATCAACAATCAAGCGAGGACTTAGGCCTCTAATCAGCCCCGCAGCTTCGCCAGCAGGTCCGTAGGATGGACCGGCTTGGCCAGGATCTCGAACTCGTGGCCCTCCGCCCGCGCCTTCTCCAACAGATCGGCCGTCGCCGCCTGCCCGGAGAACAGCAGGATCTTGCAGTTTGGCATCTTCCTTCGGGTAGCGATCGCCGCCTCGATGCCGGTCATCCCGGTCATGATCACGTCGCTGATCAGCATGTCGGGCTGGAAGCTGTCGAGCGACTCTACCGCCTTCTCGCCGCTGTACACCGCCCGCGCTTCAAATCCTGCCTGATTGAGGATAATGGCAAGTGTATTCGCAATCACCTGTTCGTCGTCGGCAACGAGAACCCGAGATTTAGGCGAGGAATTGGCGGCTGATTCTGGCATGCGAAGTTTTCCCCAAATGGCTGTTGAGCTGATTCTCGACTACGCAACGCAGCCGGCAATACGCGGCTGCAATGCAACGATCGGAGCACGGACCGATTTACTCTACCCCGATGATACGCTGCCCGCAAACGCCGCGTAAGTCACAGCGCGTTCATTTTTTTGACGCTACCGCTTAATTCAGCGATAAACAATAGTGATGCCACCCGCAATCATCAGCGCCGAGCGCGTCGAGAAGTACTACGCGCAACCCAGCGAAAACCGCATCCAGGTCATCTCGCCCACCGACCTCTCCATCGCCGCGGGGGAGATCGTCGCCCTGCTCGGCCCCTCCGGCTCCGGAAAATCCACCCTCCTGCGCATGCTCACCGGCCTCTCCGCGCCCTCAGGCGGCCAGGTCTACTGGCACGGCAAGCCCATCGCCACCGCCGACGTCAACGTCTCCATCGTCTTTCAGAGCTTCGCCCTCTTTCCCTGGCTGACCGTCTTTGAAAACGTCGAGGCCCCGCTCAAGGCCCGCGGCATGGAGCCCCAAGAGCGCCGCCGCCGCGCCCTCAAGATCCTCGACACCGTCGGCCTCGACGGCTTCCACTCCGCCTACCCCAAGGAGCTCTCCGGCGGCATGCGCCAGCGGGTCGGCTTCGCGCGGGCTCTGGTCGTCGAGCCCGAGGTCCTCTTCATGGACGAGCCCTTCAGCGCGCTCGACGTCCTCACCGCCGAAAACCTGCGCAGCGAACTGCTCGAGCTCTGGCAGAAGAAGACCATCCCCACCCAGGCCATCTTCCTCGTCACCCACAACATCGAGGAGGCCGTCCTGCTCGCCGACCGCATCATCGTCCTCGGCCGCAACCCCGGACACGTCCGCACCGACTTCAAGGTCGCCATCTCCCACCCCCGCGACCGCAAGACCACCGCCTTCACCCAGCTCGTCGACTACATCTACAAGGTCCTCACCCAGCCCGACGCCCAGCCGCCCGCGCTGCCCCAGACTCCCACCGGCCGCCCCGTCCGCGACCAGCGCCAGATGCACTACCAGATGCTCCCACACGCCCGCCCCGGCGGCATCGCCGGCCTGCTCGAGCTGCTGCTCGACCACAACGGCAAGGACGACATCTATCGATTGGCGGACGATCTGGCTTTTGAAATCGACGATCTTCTCCCCATCGTCGACGCCGCCCAGCTGCTCGGCTTCCTCACCGTTACCGAGGGCGACGCCGCCATCACCCCCACCGGCGCCGAGTACGCCAACTCCGAGATCCTCCGCCAGAAAGGGCTCTTCCGCAAGGCCGCCGTCGAACACGTCCTCCTGCTCCGCCAGATCGTCCGCGCCATCGAGGCCAAGAGCGATCGAACCGTCGCCGAAGAGTTCTTCCACGACATGCTCGACGAGCAGTTCAGCGAAGACGAGACCCTGCGCCAGCTCGAGACCGCCATCAACTGGGGCCGCTACGCCGAGCTCTTCGACTTCGACGCCTCCCGCCGCCGCTTCGTCGAGTCCGCCAGGCACAACGCCGAGGCCGACGTCGACCAGGCCGCGGAGATCGACGCGTGAGCTTCCCCCCCAGCTTCACCAACATCCCCGGCCGCGAGATCCTAGCCCGCTCCCAGGCCGTCAAGCGCACCTGGCCCTTTGTCCTCGACCTCACCGTGGCCGCCATCGGCCTGGCCTGCTTCTATGCCGTCGTCCGCATCGCCATGTTCTGGGCCGGCCGCGTCGAGCCCGAGATCGTCATCTCGCTCGACCCGCGCTCGCTGCCGCTCTACGCCTTCTACTCCATCGTCCGCATCGGCCTCGCCTACCTGCTCAGCCTGCTCTTCGCCATCAGCTACGGCTACATCGCCGCCTACAACCGTCGCGCCGAGCTCTTCATGATCGCGGTGCTCGACATCCTGCAGTCGATCCCGGTCCTCAGCTTTCTGCCTCCGGTCATGCTCGCCATGATCGCCCTCTTCCCCACCCGCCAGCTGGGCGTCGAGATGGGCGCCATCGTCCTCATCTTCACCGGCTCGGTCTGGAACCTCGCCTTCAGCTTCTACTCCTCGCTCAAGAGCATCCCCAAAGAGCTCATCGAAGCCACCACCATCTACCGCTTCTCCCGCGTCCAGCGCCTGCTCCAGCTCGAGCTGCCCTACTCCACCATCGGCCTCATCTGGAACTCCATCATGAGCGTCGCCGGCGCCTGGTTCGCCCTCATCGCCTGCGAGATGTTCCACATCGGCCCCCGCGCCTTCGGTCTTCCTGGCCTCGGCTCCTACCTGCAGACCGCCGCCGACCACGGAAGCGGCCTCGCCATCGCCTACGGCCTCGGCGTCATGATCCTCATCATCGTCGCCACCGACCAGCTCGTCTGGCGCCCGCTGATCGCCTGGAGCGACAAGTTCAAGTTCGAGCAGGTGGAGAGCAGCAAACGCGTCGACTCCCCCATCCTGCACCTGCTCACCCACTCGAAGGCACTCCGCGGCCTGCAGCGCCACACCGCCGCGCCGCTCTCCGAGAATCTCTATCGCCAGCTCGCCCAGCGCCGCACCGCCCGGCTCCACCAGCTCGCCGAACAGGAGCCGCAGCCCGCGCCGGCCAAGCGCGTCAACCTCCTGCGCGCCGCGCTCTTCCTGGCCGCCGCCGCCGTCGTGCTCTACGCCGCCCTCCAGGCCATCGCCCTGCTCCGGCCGCTGCCCGCCTCGCAGTACCTGCACATAGCCCACGGAGCGCTCGCCACCTTCCTCCGCGTCAACCTCTCGCTCTTGCTGGCCGCCGCCTGGACCATCCCTGTCGGCGTCGCCATCGGCTTCAACCCCCGTCTGGCCCGGATCGCCCAACCCTTCGCCCAGATCGCCGCCTCGGTCCCCGCCACCGCCCTCTTCCCCATCCTCCTGCTCGCCCTGGTGCGGCTCGGCGGCGGCATCGGCATCGGCTCCATCGTCCTTATGCTGCTCGGCACCCAGTGGTACATCCTCTTCAACGTCATCGCCGGAGCCATGGCCATCCCCTCCGACCTCAAGGAGGTCGCCACCCTCTTCCGCTTTAGCCGGCTGCAGCGCTGGAAGACCGTCATCCTGCCCGGCATCTTTCCCTTTCTCATCACCGGCATGGTCACCGCCTCGGGGGGCGCCTGGAACGCCAGCATCTTCGCCGAGTACTTCTCCATCCAGGGCCGCGTCCTGCAGACCACCGGCCTCGGCGCGCAGATCAACGCCGCCACCGGCAGCGGCCAGTTCGCCGTCCTCCTGCTCTGCACCATCGTCATGTCCCTGATGGTCGTCACCACCAACCGCCTGGTCTGGCGCCGCCTCTTCCGCCTCGCCGAGACCCGCTACAAACTCGAAGGCTGAACCCGCAGCCGCCAATCTCCCAGCAAGACAATTGAAGACGTCATCTCGACCGAAGCGACGGACAGCCTCACCGGCCGTCGCGCAGTGGAGAGACCCCTGTATTTTGCCTTTGCCTTTGCCCTTGCCGGACGCGCTCCCCATCATCGCGCCCCGGTACCAGACAAGCCCCAAGCACCCACCTCTACTCCACCGGATGCTCCAGCACGATCCGATATCCATTCGGCGGATCGAACAGCGCCGCATCCGGCTCTCCACGCCGAACATTCGTCAATTCGAACCCCGGCAACGGACCGACAGCCGCCCCCGTATCCGCCACCGGAAATGTCATCGCCAGCAGCTCCTTCAACTCAGCCGAGTACCAGATCTCGATCTCCAGCGTGGCCACCTTACCCGTCTGAGCATTCGTCTGGCTCCGGGTGCGCCGCATCCCGCTGGCTTCCGGATCGCCAAACATCCGCCGCCCCAGCGGCTCCGAGCGAGAGACCTCATTCACTGAACGCTCCTCCTTCGGCTCATTCACCATCGCATCGGCCCACATATTCTGGCCGCTGTAATGCACCGTCCGCGACATGCAGGAGACCATCGCCGTCGGTTCGCCCGGCCCCTCCCAGGGTTCCATCGAGCGAAAGCTGCAGTGCGACACCGGATCGCTCACCGTCACCTCACGCGCCTCGGCCGTGCCGCCATGTCCATCGGGCCGCGGCATACTCTGCTCCTCCCGCGTCCGTCCGGTGCCATCGCGCGCCTGCAAGGTGCTCTGGCTGAGGGATTTCCTCTCTCCCGTCTTCGGGTTGAGAAATTCCACACGCGTCACCAGCGTCGCCGTATACGGAGCATCCGTCTGCGGAGCCTCGGTCAACCCCACATCACTGTCCTTCGGATACCAACTCGCAGGAAACCGAGCCGAGGGAGCAGGAGCGACGTTGGTCAACACCGGCGCCTTGGTCTGCCCCAGACACAAGCTCGCGCAGCAGAACAGCAACCCCCACCACAATCTCGTCTCGAATACTTTCACGCCAACATCCTACCCACCGCCCCACCTGGAATGATCCGGGTGGAGAGAAACTGATATTCTGACCCCATGAAGTTTGGCGTCCTAGTCTTCCCCGGTTCGAACTGCGATCACGATACCTACAACGTCATCGGCTCCCTTCTGCACGAGCCGGTCACCTTCCTCTGGCACGCCTCCGAGGACCTCGAGGGCTGCGACGCGATCCTCGTCCCCGGCGGCTTCGCCTATGGCGACTACCTGCGCACCGGCGCCATCGCCAAGTTCGCCCCGGTCATGCAGTCTGTTCAGCGCTTCGCCGCCCAGGGCGGCCTGGTCATGGGCATCTGCAACGGCTTCCAGATCCTCTGCGAGGCGGGCCTGCTGCCCGGCGCGCTGATGCGCAACGCCCAACAACACTACGTCTGCAAGCAAGTTCACCTGCGCACCGAGACCACCAACTCGCCCTTCACCGCCGGCCTCGACCCCGCCCAGGTGCTCACCATGCCCGTCGGCCACATGGAAGGCAACTACTTCTGCGACGAGGACACCCTCCGCACCCTCAAGGCGCAGGACCGCATCGCCTTCCGCTACACCACCCCCCAGGCTGAGCTCACCCCCCAGGCCAATCCCAACGGATCGCTCGAAAACATCGCCGGCATTCTCAGCGAGGGCCGCAACGTCCTCGGCCTCATGCCGCACCCCGACCGCTCCAGCGAGTCGCTGCTCGGCTCCGCCGACGGACTCCGCCTCTTTCAGGGAATGGCCCGCTCCCTGGCCGCAGCCGTCTAGAATCACGCTTCGCTCAACTCCGCCGAGACTTGCTCAGAACGACCCAGCCTCAAGCCTGACATGATCGACATCCACCACCACCTTCTGCCCAATCTCGACGACGGCGCCGCCGACCTGGACACCTCAGTCGCCATGGCCCGGCTCGCCGTCGAGGACGGCATCACCCACGTCGTCTGCACCCCGCACGCCAACGACACCTACAACTTCGACCCCGCAGTCAACGCCGCGAAGCTGGCCGACCTGCGCGCCCGCCTCGAGGCCGAGCGCATCCCGCTCAGCCTCGGCCTCGGCTGCGACCTCCATCTCTCCCACGCCAACATCCAGGCCGCCCGCCAGGAGCCAGCCCGCTTCGGCATCAATGGCCTTGGCTATCTCCTGGTGGAGTTACCCGATTACGGCCTGCCCAACGGCCTCACCGCGACCTTCTACGAGCTCCAGCTCGCCAATCTGACCCCCATCCTCACCCATCCCGAGCGCAACCCCACCCTTCAGGCCGCCCCCTCGAGAATGACCCGCTGGCTCCGCGGCGGCCTCCTCATCCAGGTCACCGCCGGCTCCGTACTCGGCCACATGGGGAAAAAGGCCGAGGCGATGGCGCACCGCCTGCTCGCCGATCGCTGGGTCCACTTCCTCGCCACCGACGCCCACAACACGCGCTCCCGCCCACCCCGCATGCGCGAGGCCCACGCCTTCGTCGCCAAAAAGCACGGCGAGGCTTACGCCGATCTGCTCTGCTTCGAGAACCCCGCCGCTGCCTTCCACGGCCAGCCGCTTCCGCCCCAGGAAGAGCCCGCGCACATTTATGAAGATATGAAGGTGAAGAGCAACTGGTGGGGATGGTTCTGGCGCAGTTGAGCCACAGCCCTGGGAAGATTCAGTTCCTAAAGCCCTAGCCCGCCATCCACCGCCAGCAACTGTCCGGTAATGAAGTGCGGCCCGGTCGCGAAGAACAACGCCGCCGCCGCGACATCCGCCGCCCGTCCATTGCGTCCCATCGGCGTACGCCGTGCGAACTCCTCGTAGCCCGCCCCCACCTCACCCTGGACGATCATCCCCGGTGCAATGCAGTTGACACTGATCTCCGGTGCCCAGGCCTTTGCCATCGTCTGCGAAAGCATGTGCAGCGCGGCCTTCGACGTGCAGTAGTGGGCGTGCGTGGCCCAGGGATGCGTACCGCCCAGCGACCCGATGTTGATGATTCGCCCATTCGCCGCACGCAGGTGCGGGTACGCCGCCTGCGCCATCAGGAAGGGCCCACGCGTATTGGTGTCGAACATCCGGTCCCACTGCTCCAGCGAGATCTCCTCGAGCGCCACCGATTCGAAGATCCCGGCGTTGTTGACCAGAATCTCCAGCCGGCCAAACTCCTCGACCACGGCGCTCACCGTCTCGCGAATGTCCTCAGGATCGCGCAGGTCGCAGCGCACCGACATCGCCTCCACGTCGAGGTCTGCCAGAGCCTGCACCGTCTCCTCCGCCTCGTCCGCGGAGGCGCCGTACGTAATCGCCACATTCGCGCCCTGCTCGGCAAAGCCCAGCGCAATTGCCCGCCCGATTCGCTTCGCCGCACCGGTCACGAGCACAGTCTTCCCTGCCAACAGTCTGCTCATGAACCCCTACTGCTTGGGTGCGCTCGGCGGAGCCGGGCTGGTCGTCGAGGTCGCCGGAGCAGGACTCGATGACTGTCCTGCGGGCGGCGCCGGCCGGTGCGGTTCCTGCACTCCGGGCTGCAACTGCGAAGGCTTTCCGCTGTTATCGACATACGTCGATACCTGGGCCTGCGGCCGCACCATCTTCACGCTGATCTGCTTCTCGGCGTCGGTAATCGTGTAATCCTGCGCGAAGGTCGCAAAGCCGTTTGCGATCACCTGCACCGTAACCAGGCTGCCGATCGGGATCACATCGATTGTGGCCTTCCCATCCGGATCGCTCTTCACCTCGAGGTTGCCCTCGTCCTTGCCATCCTTGATCGGATGGAAGACCACTGCAGCGTTCAAGATCGGCTTTCCATTCGACGCCTTCACTACCTGGACCACGATGTGGGCCGTCTCCGGAGGCGCCTTGTACTTACGTCCTCGCTCTTCCTGGCCGAAGGCATGCAAAGAAAACGCGGGCACCATGTAGGCGCAGAGCGCGGCACCGGTGCATAGGACAAACGAAAGACCGAAACGTGTACGGGGCTGCATCGCTCTATATTACGCCGCCCAACGCCCTTGCAACACCCTTGCGAGCGCCAGCCGTCGAACAACAGACGAGCAACGGAGAATCGCCTATCGCCTTCGCGCCGCTGCCGGATCGCCTTAATGCCCGCGAAAAAGCGCTGAGGAATCCAACCCCTACCCTCAAATCTACATCCTGCAATACAGCGAAAATATTTCCCGGGCCAGGAAAGCTTTACTCATTGCCAGCAGGTTGCTTCGTCGATACCCTAAAAGGGTCGATAGATCAGGAAGAACTAAGGTCCGGAACGACACTGCTACCTGAGGAGTTGCAACAATCAATGCAGTTTAGGCGATACATCCTGTCTTGCGCCCTCGTACTTGCCATGGCCGCACCTTCGTTCGCGTATGTCCACGGCCGTCGCGGTCCTACCTCGACCAAGAAACACAGCTCCTCGCGAGCGGCCGGCCACGCCGCGGCTCCACGCACCATGGACTCCGAGCGTGCGACCCAGATCCAGACCGCACTGATCAAGACCGGCTACATGTCCGGAACCCCTTCCGGGCACTGGGACGCGGCCAGTGAGACCGCCATGCAGAAGCTTCAGGCCGACAATGGCTGGCAGACCAAGCTGACCCCCGACTCACGCGCTCTCATCAAGCTCGGCCTGGGACCGAAGGAGGATGTCGCCGACTCCGGTTCGCTGCCCGGCGTCGCTTCGCAGCCCGCCGCGCAACTTCTTCCCGCCGCAGCCGGCAACGGAGCCCAGCCCTAGTCCCCGGCCCCTCCCGCACCAGCGGCCGCGCTCAAACACAGAAAGTCGCTGACATCTTTGATCGCGCAGGCACGGATCCCGCCGCAGCCCTCGCGCCCGGATCCCTCCACCCGCAGCCAGTAATGGCGATGCACTCGAACCAGCTTCGAGGCGACCGCCTGGGTGCGTCCCACCCGTCGTGCCCGGAGAGTGCGCGCGGGCGATGGCGTGGACATCCCCGGTACCCAAGCAAACGCTCTGCGAGCTTCTTGTCCGTGGGACTAACGACTTCTCACGTAAACCCCGGGGCAACAGCCGAACCCGCCCCACCAGTCCCATCCAACAGTTCGCCGGCCTCACCTCCGCTCCTCGGAGTCCTCCGCATCGCCAGCCGCATCTATCAACTGAGCCTCCGGATGTGCGGCAAAGCGCCCACCCTCCCGCAACCCCTTCGCCCGGCTGCATATCCGGCGGACCGCTCCCCATGGCGGCCTCGGGTTTGCGCTAGCCAATACCACAACTTTCCGGCAAAAATTACGTTGATTCGAATGCAGGTAGAAAGCAGCCATGAAAGAACTCGCCAGACTCATCCTTTGCGCCACGCTCCTCACCGGAGGAGCGGCCTTCGCCCAGGCTCCCATTGTTCGCCAGGCGCCGCCTACAACGGATCAGCAACCGCAGCAGCCCTACCCGCAGGGGCAGCCGCAGTACCCGCAGGGCCAGTCGCAATACCCACAGGGACAACCCCAGTACCCGCAGGGACAGCAGCAGTACCCGCAGGGACAACCCCAGTATCCGCAACAGGGGCAGCCTGCATACCCGCCGCAAGCACCCTCCCAGTACCCGCCACAGGCTCCTCCGCCCTCTGACCAGGCGCCGCCGCCCCCCATGCCGCCGCAGCAGCTGGACGACCTCGTGCAACGCATCGCCCTCTACCCCGATCCTCTGCTTGCCCAGGTGCTCACCGCCACGAGCTTCTGGGACCAGATCCCCGACGCCGCCCGCTGGGCCCAGCAGCACAGCTATCTCACCGGCGACGCTCTCTCTCAGGCCATTCAGGCCGATAACCTCCCCTGGGATCCCAGCGTCCTCGCTCTGCTCCCCTTCCCCAGCGTGCTCGACATGATGGCGCGCGATCCCCAGTGGACCGGAACCCTGGGCAACGCCGTCCTCGTCCAACGCAACGACGTCATGGACGCCGTCCAGCGCATGCGCCGCGCCGCCCAGGGCTACGGCTACCTGGTGCCCAACGCCTATGACAACGTCGTCGACGACGGCGGCTACGTGGAGATCATGCCGGTCGATCCCGCCTACCTCTACGTTCCCGTCTACAACCCCGGCATCGTCTTCTTCGCCCCACGGCACGGCTACTTCGTCGGCGGGGCCATCGGCTTCGGACCGCGCGTCTTCCTCGCCCCCGGCTTCGCCACCTACGGCTGGTTCGGCGCCGGCTTCGGCTGGGGAGGCCACGTCCTCCTCATTGACCACCACCCCTGGGGCAGAACCTTCTACAACCGCAACATCTACGTCCACGCCTACGCCCATCCCTATGGTCACTACGAAGGCCATTTCGACGCTCATCACGACGCTCACGGCTACGACCACGGCCACGACTTCCACCACAGATAGACTCTCTTCCCACCAACAACGGCCCGGCAGAGTCCATCCTGCCGGGCCGTTCTTTTGCCCGCACCAGATTAGCTATAACCCTAATGATTGCAATCACTTAGCTTCGACAGTGCCAGCTAAACTGTTGCATCAATTGGACTTATTTTCAGGGAATAGAGAGGGCAGGGCTACCCACACCAACCACCTCGCCGCAAAAGGCGCTAGCCCTTCCCGGGCCTAAAACAGCCGAAGCAGATCAGTGAACCGCTCGAGTTCGAGCAGATGCTGGCCCGCCGGAGCCGCGTTGATGCTCTCATGCTCGAGGATCCAGGTGAAGTCGTGCGGGATAAAGATCGCGTGCAGTCCGGCAGCCAGCGCAGGATTGATGTCCGAGCGCGGGCTATTGCCGATCATCCATGTAACCCCGGCCTCGCACCCATGCAGCTCGCTCAGGCTGCGATAGGCGAGCTCGTGCTTCTCCGGGAGCACCTCCACGGCGGTAAAAAAATGCTCCAGCCCTGAGCGAGCCAGCTTGCCGCTCTGTTCCTCGAGATCGCCCTTGGTCACCAGAATGCACCGATGCCGGCTCGAGAGCAGCGGCAGCGTGTCGGCGACTCCGCCGAGCAACTCGATCTCCTGCTCGGCGATCGAATCCGCGAAGCGGACGATGCGTTCGTGCTTCTCGGCGGTGAGCGGCGCGTCGGTCAGCTCCTCGAAGCAACGCACCAGTGACTGGTGAAAGCTCTTCAAGCCGTAGCCGCTGGCCGCAATGGTAGAGTGTTCGACCTGATTCAGCCGTTCGCGAACCTGCCGCGCGCTGAACTCGCGATGGTTCAGGTACGAGATGAAGCTGGCGATCGCGCGCTCGAAGTAGATGTTGTTCTCCCAAAGCGTGTCGTCGGCATCGAAGAGCAACGTCTGGCCGGAGGGAAGGCGTCCGAGAGCTTCAAGAGCTGAGGTAATCACGGCTCAATTATAGGAGGCACTCCATTCATCGATCGAAGCCGTCGCACCGGTTAGCTCCTCCACACACGCTCCTCACTCAGTCCTCTCGAGCTATTTCATTCATCCGCCGCGAGATGCTATACTGACTTTCAGATTGGTCACCGCGGTTGTTCTGGTCTTACTGATGCTCAACCGTCAGTAGCAACACCAGTGCGGAGGTGGCGAAATTGGCAGACGCACTAGCTTGAGGTGCTAGCGCCGCAAGGCATAGGGGTTCAAGTCCCCTCCTCCGCACCAATCTAAAGAATCAAGTACTTATGAGAAGGTCAGCCCGAAACGGCTGACCTTCTTTTTCGTCACTGTCACGGTTTTTTTGTCACGGTTGTGAAAAAAGAACTTCTTAATTGCAGCTTTGAACGCGCGTCACATTCCCGCCTACATGCCTGTGCGGCGGCAGGAAAAGTGCATTGTCATGGGCACATCAATCCCAATTGCTACTACGGTTGTGACATACTCCCGAGGAGAACTCACGATGTCAATTTCTGGAATCAGCAATACGGCGGGAAGTCAGTATGACTTCAGCAACATGACGAGCCAGCAAGAGATTGCGGCTGCTAGCAATCTGGCAAATCAAGGCGTGATCACTGGAGATCAGTTTGCGGTACTGGCTGGGGAGGCTGTCAGCTACGTACCAAGTGGCGGCGTACAAGCTGGTGGCGCGAACGATCCCCTCAACTCGACGACGAATCAGAACTTCGTACAGATGCTCCAGAACAACATCGCGCAACTCCAAAACGCGGCAGGTAGCGATCCTGCCATGCAGAAGAGCCTGACGACAGAAACCTCTTTGATGAACGTGCTGAACCAGTACGAGAGCTCTGGGAGCACTCAGAGCAACGGAACCATACTTAATCAGCAGGCATAAGGGACGTGGAGGAAAGGTCAAGTCGCCCCCCCTTTAAGGGGGCGACTTGACCCTGCCCTGGGCACCATCTCTTCCCACTCCGCACGGATATAGTCCGATCACTCGTTGCGCTACACTAACAACCAACTGGTACAAAACATCGGGCAGCCCAGTGGAGCAGGGGCATGAGCGACACAATGGGAACGTGGCGGAAGCTGATTAGTCTGTTTTCACTAATCCTATTGGCTTATGTTCCATTGCTGTTTAGAAGAGTTGTATATGCTCAAAGCCCTCGAGGTTCATGTCCAGTACAACTGCTCGATGTCCAATGGAAGCCGCGTCCACACGGCAGTCGCTTGAGCCTAGGACAAGATGGAGTACTCAACATTAAGTTCGCAAACAGATCACTCGACGAAATGGAGGAAATTTCTGTAGTGTTTACTTCGACATATGTGACGAACGGAGCAATAGGGCAAACCACCGGGCCCAGCGAACAATTCCTCACCTTCGAGACTCATGTGCGACCCAACAAGACTTCTCGCGCGCAGATCAATGTCGGACCTAGCGCGCCCGGTCGAGGGCGCCTCCACCTGGAGGGAGTGACTTTTCACTCCGGATTGAGATGGAAGAGCGATGAATCTACGGTAT
>DATMOB010000156.1:0-19752 GCA_035568455.1 Granulicella sp. | reverse complement strand
TGGGTCTTGGTTGTGGTGTTGGATGAAGTCGTCGATGGCGGCTTTGAGTTCCTTGGTGGAGCGGTGGACGCCGCGGCGGAGTTGTCGTTCGGTGAGCAGCGCGAACCAGCGTTCGACCAGATTGAGCCATGAGGCTGAGGTCGGCGTGAAGTGAACATGGAAGCGGGGCCGTTTGGCCAGCCAGTCCCGGATCAGCTTCGTTTTATGGGTGCTGTAGTTGTCCAGGATCAGGTGAACGTCCAGTTCTTCCGGCACATTCTTCTCGATGGTGTCGAGGAAGTTGCGGAACTCCGTCGAGCGGTGGCGCTGCTGGTTCTGGCCGATGATCTTGCCCGTCCTGGCGTCGAGGGCGGCGAAGAGGCTGGTGGTGCCGTGGCGCTTGTAGTCGTGGGTGCGCCGCTCCGCCTGGCCGGGGCGCATGGGCAGCAACGGCGCGGTTCGAGCGAGGGCCTGTATCTGCGACTTCTCGTCGACGCACAGCACCAGCGCCCGGTCGGGCGGGTTCAGATACAGGCCCACGATGTCGCGCACCTTGTCGATGAAGAGTGGATCGCGGCTGAGCTTGAAGGTCTCTGCCCGGTGAGGAGCGAGCGAGAAGGCGCGCCAGATGCGGCTGATCGTCGACTGGCTGAGTCCCGTGGCCTTGGCCATATCGCGGGTTGACCAGTGGGTGGCCGCCTCTGGCTGGCTCTCCAGCGTGCGCGTCAGCACCTGCTCCACTTGCCGGTCGCTCAGCTTGCGCGGAGTCCCGGGGCGCGGCTCGTCCAGCAGCCCGTCGAGACCGCCATCGAGAAACCGCTGCCGCCACTTGCCGGCGGTCGGCAGCGAACAACCCTGACGGCGCGCAATCTCCGTGTTGCTCACACCGTCGGCGGCCAGCAACACGATCCGGGAGCGCATCGCCAGAGCCTGCGCCGCCTTCGCGCGACGAGACCACGACTGCAATTGCTCCCGCTGCTCCGCGCCGAGAGTGAATGGAACTAAGGGACGACCCGTTGCCATCGGACTTACTCCTCACTCTATCCGATGACATACCTATACTTTGTTCTTCAAAGTATTTTAGACTCGGGACACTAGAGTCTCGTCTACATTATGCGAGTTGCGGAAATCGGTCCTGGAGAAGTCGGCTACCGAGCAGACCTGACAGTTCGTCACTGCTGCAAGATCACGTTGAAGCCGGGTTGTGAACGGGAACCAATTGAATGGTCGTTGCTCCCCTTCCAAGCGGCGGACCAGATCCAGGACAAGAAGCGTTCCTGCGAGCACTGACACGAACGCAAAATGGCGCGAAGACTTGACGCCCTTCGGAGGTATGGAGAGCCGTTTCAGCAGGGTCCCCGTTCGGCTTCCCAGCGCCTGGCGCCCGTGCAGGCCTGGTTGGAGAGCAACCTGGATCAGCTCGCACCGCTCATTTGGAAAGCTGCAGAACAATACATCCTTAGTCCGTGATCAGCTTTCCGAGCTCAGGCACTTTGGGAGTAAGGTGCGGTTTGCAAACCAGAAGTTGGCCATCTACCTGCGGGTGATCTCGTTCTTCGCCACTGTGCCGCCCTTCATTACGAGCTGGACATGCTCCAACACCTCGACGTGCTGCAGCGGATCATCGCTGACTGCGATCAGGTCCGCGTAGTGGCCGCTCGTTAGGGAGCCGACATCGTTGGAGCGGCCGATGAGGTCGGCAGCGTTCCATGTGGCGGCTTGGATTACCTGTGCGGGTGTCATCCCGTACATCACCATGTAGTGGAACTGCTTGGCGTTGTCGCCGTGCGGGTAGACTCCTGCGTCGGTGCCGAAGGCCATCTTGACGCCGGCCTGGAAGGCTTTGCGGAAGTTCTCACGCTGCTGCTCGCCGAGGCGGCGCTCTTTGTCAAGGAACTCCTGGGGAATGCCGAAGTCTTTGGCCTTTCCGAGGATGTAGTCGTCGTCGTAGAGGTCCATGACGAAGTAGGTGCCGCGGACTTTCGCCATCTGGATTCCCTCGTCGTCGACGAGCGAGGCGTGTTCGATGGAGTCGATGCCGGCCTGAATCGCCCACTTGATGCTTTTCGTGCCGTGGGCGTGGGCGGCAATTTTGCGGCCGGCCTGGTGGGCGGTATCGGCGGCCATCTTGAGTTCTTCGTAGGTATATTGCGGCGCACCGGGCTGATCGCCTTTGCTAAGGACTCCGCCAGAGGCGAGGATTTTGATCACGTCGACGCCGTACTTCACCTGAGCGCGGACGGTTTCGCGCACCTGCTCGGTGCCGTTGGCGATCTGGAAGTTGCGCTGCTCGGGAAACATCATCACGCTGGTCTGCGGCGAGTAGTCGTTGAGGTCGCCATGGCGCCAGTGATGGAAATCGCAGGCCCGGAGGCGACGATGCGCGGCCCGGGGATAAAGCCCTCATTGATGCTATTGCGCAGGTCGACGGCCAGAAATGGGAGTGAGCCGACATCGCGAACGGAGGTGAATCCGGCGTCCAGCGTCTTCTTCGCATTGACCACGCCAGCGATGGCGGAATCGAACGGAGTGTCTTTGAAGTCGTAGATCGGATCATAGCGGTCGGCGCGCGCCCCCAGATGGGTGTGGCAGTCAATCAGGCCGGGGAAGACGTAGGCATGGGAGAGGTCGAGGACCTCTGCGCCCGCGGGGATGGCGAAGCTGCCCGCCTGGACCGACTTGATGCGCTCCCCCTCGATCACCAGCACGACGTTGGAGTGATAAGCGCCGCTCTGGCTGTCGAATAGATTGCCCGCTTTGACATAGGTGGTCTTCACCCTCTGGTCAAAGACGGGGAAGGCCATCAGGACCAAGACACATAGTTGAAGCAGAGAGGACTTTCGCATAGTGGTCTGCACTCGATTTGAAACGGGAATTGCTACAAAATATCACGGCCGCAGCGCTCGCGGCCAGCTAGATCCCAACGCGTCAAGCCCATGCGCATCGATCCCCCCGGGCCGCGTCATCGAGTATCCCAGCAATTTTCCGATGTTGTTGCCGGTCGTCGATTCCTGGCGAGTCACGGACAAACCGCACCTTACTCCCGCCAGTGTGGGCTGCTGCAGTCGCGCCCGCGTCTGTCTGACCGCCGCTCGGAAAACTCAAAGATTCGTGGATCCTGCGGCGTTTTATCAGGACCAGTCTGCTGATTCTGCCCACAGCAACTCCGTATGTGTCCCATTCACCGCGCGTGCAGTAGACTTCCCAATTATGCGATCAATCTGTATTGCCCTTGCTTTGTTGGTGTGTCCCTTCGTCCATGTGCAGGATGGTCAACATCCGATCATTACTTCTCATGACGTCGTAGACGGTCCTAGCGGCGGTGCAATGCTCTGCTCGAGTCCTTACCTCACTTGCAGCGAATAGAGGTTGCCGGTAAAGGTGCGCGCCAGGACGAGAGGTTGATTCTCAAGATCGATGCCACCGAATAGATAGTCAACCGCGTCTCCTTCCTGCGAACTCGAGAGGCGGACCAACTGCTGAACCGAGCCCTGGGGAATGGAGATGCGATCGATCGGCTGTGTGGGGTCGAGAGACTCATGCAAGTACAGGTACCGGCTGTCCGGCGACCAGACCGGGTCTGCACCGGAGTGGACGGGCAACGTCTTCCAGTTGCGGTTTTCAAGATCGTAGAGGCGAACCTCGCGCTGATCGAGCGAGAGCGCGGCGATGTAGCGTCCGTCCGGGGACCAGCGGGGGCTGAAGAGACCGTCCGAGCCGGGGACCTCTTCGACCGCATTCGTGCGGAGGTTGAGGATCTGAAGGGTTCGGGCGGCGTTCTCTTTGCCGAGCGCGTCGTTGACGCGTCCGAAGACGAGGAATTGGCTGTCCTGGGACCAGGAGGGATCCGCGGCGTTGCGTGACTCTTTGAGAAGCGGCTGGATGTCGCCGCCGTCGGCGGAGACAAGGTAGATCTTCCAGGCCTTGCCGGGCTCCCGCGCCATGAAGGCCAGGCGGGAGCCGTCTGGCGACCAATGGGCGATGAAGACGTCGAGCGCGTCCGGCGTGAGCTGCAGCTTCTGGGTTCCGTCGGCGGCGGAGCGCCAGAGCCGACCTGCAATGTCGTTCCAGACCACCCACCTGCGGTCGCGAGAGAACTCGACCCGGACGGCGGAGGCAAGGAAGCTCCTCACCGGTATCAGCTCTCCGGCGGAAGAGAGGCGCTCGAGCTGGGAGCGGCTGTCGACGCCGACAAAAAATATAGTGTTCCCACCGCGGGCGGCGACAGGCGACTGGAACTGTAAGGGACCGTCGGTGAGACGCGTCGGATGGCTGGTCGCGTCCCCGGCGAGCTTCCACAGATCAGTGCTGCGGCTGCTGGTGGATTGGAAGACGAAGGAGTTCCCATCCCCGGTCCAGACGCCGCAGCACTCCATGGGGGGATCGAGAAAGCCCTGGAGGATCTGCTGCGGTTTTCGGCTTGCAGCCGAGAGCTGCCAAAGAGACTCGGTGTGAGCGATGGGATCGATGACGGTAAAGCGTAGCAGTTTGCCGGAGGGACTCCAGCGGAGCCAAAACGCTCTCCCTGGTAACGAAGCGAAGACGAGTGAACGGCTGTTGGTTACGTCGGTAAGATAGAGATCGTTTCCAGCGGCATAGAGAATTCCGGCGCCATCGGGCATCCAGGTGGCGTCGTGCGCCAGTACGGCTCCGACGCGGAGCGCCGATCCACCGTTGGTGGGAACGACCCAGAGCGGCTGCTCGGACTCGGGCGAGAGGTGGTTCCGCAGCAAGAGGCGCGATCCGTCGGGAGAGATATCGCCCAGCATGGGGCTTGCTACCTCGTCGGGGAGACTCAGACTGACCGGCGAACCACCGGCAACGGGGAGAGTAGCGACCCCGGTGCGGCCGGCTTCAATCACAGGGACGAAGAGGCGATAGCCGTCGGTGACGCTGGCCATCAGGTTCTCCGTCACGTTCATGGCGGTTGCGAGGTGGCCGCTGTGGGTCAGCTGCGTCATGTGCGGAGGAACGGTCGCGGGGTGCCAGGATCCAAGGCTGTACCAGACGCTCACGGTGATCGCCAGACCGGTCAGCAAGCCTGCGGCAAAGTGCTGAAACCGGCGCTTCGGGGTCCGAAGCTTGATGCCCACTCCGTGCGAGCCCGCGTAGGCCTCTTCCTGAGCACTGGGGAACGGGGAGGGTGGCTGAGTCTTCTGGGATATGAAAAGCGGCTCTCCGTCCTGCTCGGTGGGCGACTCCGTATTGAGCGTGTCCGCGATCTCAGATTCCACGGACCGGGCGGTAAGGCCGGCAGGGCTGGCAGCTTCGTCCGCTCCGGCACGGGTTACGGGTGCGATGAAGCGGTATCCGCGGCGCGCCAGCGTTTCCACAAACCGCGGATTCTCGGCGGAGTCTCGCAGGGCTTCGCGGATCTTATTGATGGCCGTCGCGAGAGAATGATCGAAGTCGACGATCGTGTCGCCGCCCCAGAGTCGTCGCTGGAGCTCCTCCCGGGTAACGATATCGCCGGGCCGCTCCAGCAGAATGGTGAGGACCTTGAAGGGTTGGCTCTGGAGTTTGACGCGGTAACCCGACCGCCACAGTTCGCCTGTGTGGAGGTCCACTTCATACATCCCGAAGGTAACTCTTGAACTTGAACTGGCGCTCTGCATGGCCCGCGCTTTGTACTGTATCACCTGCACCCGCCGGCGAGCGCGTTAATGTAATTCCGTATCTCACTGATACATATGTGACTTAACAAAAGATGAACAAATGAGTCACAAACGAACTGGAGAGGATTGTGCAGATGCTCCCGGGTCAACCAAAGTGTGCGCCGTCCCTCAGAAGCGAAGGAGTTCGTTGCGAGTTCCTCAGTTCTGAGCGCATTCGGAGGCAGCATTTCAATGAGCAACAAGTATATGAGGAAGACCTTTACGAGCTTAGGGCGACAGCTCTTGGTGGTCATGTTGGCCGTTGTGGGCACGTCCGCCCTCATCGCCCAGACTGACACTGGCCGGGTTCTCGGAACGGTGCTCGATCCGACCGGGGCCGCAGTTCCAGGGGCGACCATCACGATTAAGAATCTGCAGAACAACTCCGTCCGGACGGTCAAGTCCGGGGGCTCGGGCGACTTCAGCGTCACGGCCCTGCCCCCGGGCAGCTATCGGGCGGATGTGCAGGCCCAGGGGTTCGGTTCTCAACAGCAGAACTTCAACCTGGATGTCTCGCAGGTACAAGCTCTCAACTTTAAATTAACGGTTGGGTCCGAGGCGACCTCGGTCACCGTCACGGACGCTGCTCCCATTGTCCAGACGGAGAGCTCGCAGACAGGCCTGGTTATTAATGATCGCCAGCTCTCCGACCTGCCGCTGAACGGCCGCAACTTTACCCAACTCGCCCTGCTCACGCCGGGCGTGACCCGTGGTGCCTATGGAAATCAGGCCTCCGGGGTGAGCAATAACGTGGAAACGCTGCGCTACAACGATACCGGCGGCGCTTCGCTGAGCGCGAACGGACTCCGGCCCCAGGCGAATAACTTCCTGCTCGACGGTCTGGACAACAACGAGAGCATGGTCAACACGATCAACTTCTTCCCGCCGGTGGAGGCCATGAGCGAATTCCGCGTTACGAACTCGCTCGCTCCGGCGGAGTTCGGCCGGGCTGGCGGTCTGGTCACGCAGGCGATCACCAAGAGCGGAACGAACCAGATCCACGGTTCTGCGTTCGAATTTTATCGTGACCTCGCACTCGGGGGCGCGAATGAGAATTATTTTGCCGCCGGAGTGCCCGAGCCGAGCCAGCATCGCCACCAGTTCGGCGGTACGATCGGATTTCCCATCTTTAAGGACAAGCTCTTCTTCTTCGCCGACTACCAGGGGCTCCGTGAGAACATCCCCAATGGCGGAGCGAGCCTCAACACCGTTCCCACAGCCAAGATGCGCACCGGCGACTTCTCCGAGCTGCTCGGTGGAGGGCTGACGAGCATTCCATACAACTACGTCGGCGGCTTCGCTCCGGATGGCTGCGCCAGCTTCACGACGGTGCATGGCCTGATCATCAGCGATACGAAGACGCTGAATAACTCGATCGACAACGGAGCGATCTTCGATCCGCTCACCTGCTCCCAGTTCAACTACAACAATCAGCCGAACCATATCGATCCGGCGCGCTTGAACAAGGTGGGGGTGAATTACCTCAATGTCTTTCCCTTGCCCAATCACACAGCAATCAACGGCGTTCGCTTCAACTATGCGCAGGCGCAGTTCATCAAGAATAAGTACAACGACTTTGACATCCGCCTGGACTACCACCTGAAGTCGAAGGATCTGATGTTCGTCCGTTACAGCTACGGGCAGGACAACGACGATAAGACGACCGCGATCACTGGACTTCCCGCCGGCTATGGCGCAGGCGAAAACAACACTCACCCGCGCGGTATTGCTGCGGGCGAGACGCACATCTTCACAGCCAACATCATTAATGAGTTCCGCTTCGGTTACAGCCGTCCCTTCTACGGCTACATCAATCCGATGGACGGCGTGCCGTTCTCGCAGGATCTCGGCATCCCGAATGCCAACCGCACGGCTCTGCTGGGCGGCGGCGCGCTCATCGGCGGCAACTACGAGAACCTCTCCTACACTGGAGACGGCGGTTCGTATCAGGTTCCGCAGCACATCTGGCAGTACTCGGACTCGGTCAGCTACAACCACGGGGCACATACCTTGAAGTTCGGCGGCAGCCTGATCCTACGGCACGTGGACTTCTTCCAGGGATCGAATGCGAAGGGCTTCTTCCAGTATCAGGGAACGGGAAGCGACTTCACGGGGTTCGACACCTCCGAGGTTCTCGCGGGCTTCGTCAACACCTACTCCATCGGCAACGCAGACTCGTACTTCCTGACGCGCACCTACGAACTCGGCTTCTTCGCACAAGACGACTGGAAGCTCACACGGCGGTTGACGGTAAATGCTGGCCTCCGCTATGACCTCTACAACTTCCCGTACGAAGCAAACAACCGCCTCTCGAACTTCAATATCGTTACCGGGCAGCTCGATGTCGCGGGGACGAACGGTCTGACACGGTCCATCGTCAATACCCCCAAGACCAACTTTGCGCCACGCATCGGATTTGCCTACGACCTCTTCGGGAACGGCAAGGCGGCGTTGCGCGGAGGCTACGGGATCTACTACTTCATCGAACGGGGTGGTATCGGTAATCAGCTGAGCAACAACCCCGACTTCAATGGCAGTGCGTCCTACAACGACTACACCGGGTATCGCGTTGCCCTCTCCGGCCAGACTGCCTCGCAGCAGCCGGCGAACTCGAATACACCTGGTCCGTGGGCCGTCAACAACAGCGCACTCGCTACCAGCGCCCTGCCCGCCGCAGGCGCCAGCGTGAACGAGGCCAACCCGACCAATGCGAACGTCATTGGATACGACCTGCACCCGCGCCTGCCGATGGTGCAGCAATACAATCTGTCCCTGCAGCAGGAGATCGAGAAGAACACGACGGTCACGATCGCGTATGTCGGGACCAAGTCGGACCATCTGATGGCCACCCTGGGATACAACGGCAATCAGCTCGGCACCGGCCTCCAGTTCTTCCCCAACCGCGGACTCAATGTATCTCTGAACCGCTTTGAAGGCACATCGCACTACAACGGGCTCCAGACCAGCCTCAATCATCGGCTGGTGAATGGTCTGCAGGTCACTGCGGCCTATACCTGGTCCCATAACACCGACGACGTTCCCAGCCCCTACGATGGCGGTTCTCAGACCGCGGTGCCAATAACGGCTCAGGGGCCGACCATGAGCCTGAACCGTGGCAACGCGGATGATGACCAGCGCCATGCTGCTACGTTCTCCGCGCTGATCGAGGTGCCTTATGGCCGGGGTCGCCGCTTCGGCTCCAACACCAACAAGGGGCTGAACTATCTGGTGGGCGGCTGGCAGCTCAGCCCGTTCGTCAGCATGGGCTCCGGTACGCCCTTCGACCTGATGACCTATGGCGACAGCGATGGTGTTGCGGTGCGCCCGGACCTGGTCGGAACTCCGCATGTAGGGCTTCAAAAGGACTATGCGAACAGCGGCTCCGGGTTTGTCTACCTGAACGCATCCGCCTTCCGGGATGCGCCGAAGAACAGCGCCGGTCTGTATACGCGAGTTGGCAACGTACACCGCAATGCGTTCTATGGGCCGGGCTACAACACCACAGGACTCTCGGTGTTCAAGTCAATTTCCTTGACGGAACGTATCAAGTCAGAGCTCCGCGGGCAGGCCTACAACCTCTTCAACCATCCACAGTTTGCCAACCCGATCAACCTGAACATCGATCAGTACACGACCGGTCCCATCGTCAATCAAACCCGCTTCCGCAGTGCGCGCGAGATTGAGCTGGCCTATCGCGTCACCTTCTAAAATGCACCCCCACGTCGCGCCGCATGGAACTCCCATGCGGCGCCTCTTTTTTTGTGTTTCACGAGCATCGCTGATGCGGCAATGAGGTCCGAGATCATGTATAGAAGTAAAGGCTGGATGCTCCAGCTGGTATTCACCCCACACTCAAAGCTCTTCCTGACGCTGCTCCTCGTTCTGCTGGGCCTCCCCACAGCCTCTGCCCAGAGTGCAAAACCCACCATCACCAAGATCGATCCTCCGAACTGGTTTACGCAGCTTCCGGATTCGCTGCTGCTGGTGCACGGAGAGCACCTGGAGGGAACGACCTTCACTCTCAAGAACACGACCGCCCGGATTGGTGAGACGACGATCTCGCGGAATGGACACTGGGCGTTCTTGAACTTTTTGACAGCAACCGCAACGCCGGGACAGATTGAGGTCGTCGCCGCGAATCGATTCGGCAGTGTCTCAGTGCCGTATACGTTGTCGCCGCTCAGAGCGGTCAGCGAGCAGCCCAAAGGCTTCACCACGGCGGACGTGATGTATCTCATCATGCCGGACAGGTTTGCGGACGGGGACTTGGCGAATGACCGGGTGGCCGGCTTCCGCGACCCGGATGACCGGAGCTCGCTGCGGGCGTATCACGGCGGTGATTTGCGCGGGATTCAGGAGCATCTGGACTATCTGCGGCAGATGGGCGTCACGACGATCTGGACGACTCCGCTTTACGACAATAGCGCCGCGCAATCGGGGCAGACCTATCATGGCTACAGTGCGACGGACCTGTATGCCGTGGACCCGCACTTCGGGACGATGGCTGACTATCGAGGTCTCGTGCAGGCGGCGCACGCACGGGGAATGAAGGTGGTTCTCGATACGGTGCCGAATCACGTCGGCCCCGCTCATCCATGGGCGAAGGACTCGCCGACGGCCGACTGGTTTCACGGTACGGTGAGCTCGCATATCGACGCGCAGTTCGACTTCGGCAGCATCGTCGACCCCAATGGGTCGCCGACAAAACGAGATCCCGTACTTAATGGCTGGTTTGCGAACAGTCTTCCTGATCTGAATCAGAGCAATCCTCTGGTCACGGTCTATCTGATGCAAAATGCCATCTGGTGGATCGAATCAGCCGGGCTGGACGGGATGCGCATCGATACATTTCCTTTTGTGCCGCGAAGCTTTTGGCACGACTACAACGGGCTGCTGCATGCGATCTATCCGCACCTTTCTGAGGTCGGCGAGGTCTTTAATGGAGATCCTAACGTCACCAGCTTCTTTGCCGGAGGAAGAGCAAACAGGGGCAGCGACGGAACTTTGGATACGCTGCTCGACACGCCGTTTGACTACCCCATGTTCTTTGCGTTGCGTGGGGCGCTGACCCACCAGAAACCGATGACGGCGATTGCGGATGTTCTCAAGCAGGACAATCTCTATCCGCATCCGGAACGTCTGGTTACCTTCATCGGGAATCACGACAACAAGAGATTCCTGTCGGAGGCCGGGGCAGATACGGCCGCGCTGCACCTTGCATTCGGACTGCTCGCAACGCTGCGGGGAATGCCGCAACTCTACTATGGCGACGAGATTGGAATGTCTGGAGGCGATGACCCCGCAAACCGGAGGGACTTCCCCGGGGGTTTTCCGAAGGATAAGAACGACGCCTTCGCACAGTCCGGCCGCGACCAAGCACAGCAGACGATGCGGAACTGGGTAGCAACCCTGTTCCAGCTTCGCCTCCACACGCCGGCGCTGCAGACAGGTCGGCAACAGACCCTGTTCGCAGACACGAGCACACTGGCGTTTGCACGCGGCATGGGTGCTCACGGCTGCGAGAGCCAACATGCAGACGAAGCAGGCTACGTCATCATCGCAAACAATGATGGCAACGCTCGCGATGTGCGGATTCCTGCTGATTCTGCTGTGCTTGCTGGATGCACGAGGTATACACCCGTGCTCACGAATGGAACAACGCTGAATCTTGCAGGGGGACAGTTGCAAGCTCACCTTCCGGGACAGGAGATCGGCATCTTCCGCGTAGAACCATGACGCCAGCGGCTCGCAGGACCTGACACTAGCCAGGAAACATCGACTCTCATTTGGTCACGATCTGGAATCGTTCCATCCTGCTGTCTCCGCTCGGTTGCGGGAACAGCAGGATTGTGGTCTCCGTACGGGCCGGAGACGGCTTCGTCGGTGCTTGAGAGACCACTCCCGCTTCTCCAACCGGTTTCCACGAGCCAAGGGGTGAGCGTTCGACCATAGCGACACGAATCGGCCGGAGGTGCGCAGCCTCCACCGTGATCGAAACGAAGTCTCAACCGTAGAGGTCGAGCACTGCTAAAGACCGAGAAATCGGATTGTGACACCCAGTCGGAGGAAGGTGAGGTTGTTCACATTTAGACTCCTGCCTACTAAGCCGGGGGGCGACCAGGGGGGCGACCCTGATTGCTCGACTGGCGAGAACAGCCATCCAGCTTCGGCTTAGCTCGAAATCCTTGATCGAACCGCTCCTTCTCACCACGGATAAGAACCAGGATTACGTTTCATCCTCCGTGGACTGGCAGCGCCGGTGGGGAACTTAGACGCAGCGGATCTGGATGTTGCGGCGTTTGAAGAGCTGGACGAGTTCGGGCGAGATGTTGTCGTCAGTGATGATGGTGTGAATCTGGGAGGATTCGCAGACCTTGTTGGTGCTGATCATACCGAGCTTGCTGGAGTCGGCAACGGCGATCACCTGGCGAGCGTGGCGAACCATCTCGCGGAGGATGAGTGCCTCGTCTGATTCGATGACGGTGATACCGTGCTCCGGGTGGATGCCGGTGGCGCCCATGAAGACCTTGTCGAAGAAGAGGTTCTGGATGGCGTTGAAGGCGGTGGAGCCAACCATGGAGAAGGAGCCGGCCCAGCGGATGGTGCCGCCGGTGAGGGTAACGTTGGCGTTGGGTTGACTGGAGAGCTCCATGCCGATGTTGACCGCGCTGGTGACGATGTGGATGCCTTCGCGATGGCGCAGGCTGCGGGCGAGCTGAGTGGTGGTTGTGCCGGGGGAGAGGGCGATCGTGTCGCCTTCGGCGACCATCTCGGCAGCGGCCAGGGCGATGCGTCGCTTCTCATCGGCGAAGCGCTCTTCGCGCAGGGGGAAGGCGGCGTCGAAGCGGAAGGGCTCATAGGTGAGCTTGCCGGCCAACTCGACCCCGCCGTGGGTGCGATGCACCAGGCCGCGGCCTTCAAGCTTGATGAGGTCACGGCGCACGCTGGCCGGCGAGGAGCTGACGGCGGCGGCGAGGTCGTCGACGCTGCTGGTTCCCTTCTGCAGGAGCAGATGAAGGATCTGGTTGGCGCGGTCCTGTGTCTTTACGGCCACTTGGAGGTTTCCTTTCCCGGAAGCACCACTATACCTGCTGGCGCAGCTCAAAGGCGACGTTGCGATCATATAGATGATCATTTGAATGTCGTTTCTGCAGTTTTTGTGAAAAACCGTTTGACATTTATTGCTTCAACTTTCTATCCTCACCGCCATAGCCATTTTCTTTCCATGTTTTTCAACGTCACGGGTCGGGGCTGGGGTGCCCATTGTTCACCTTTTGTTCGGCCGTGCACGGATTTGGGCAAGAACCAGCCGCAAAGTCAAGTAGCCGCAAAGTGAGGATCTGCATGAAACACAAACTTTTTCGTTATGCCGCCGCGTGTGCCTTCATGGCGGTTGTGGGGACGCCGCTCGGGTGGGCACAAACCGTCACCGGCTCGATCACGGGCGAGGTGACCGACCCGAGCGGCGCGGTCATCGCCAAGGCCCACGTGACGGCGCAGAATGTCGACACGGGCGTGACCACGGAGGCGACCACCAATGAGGCGGGTGTGTACTCGCTGCGCTTTCTACCGATTGGGCACTACACCGTCAAGATTGGCGCTCAGGGCTTCTCCACGGAGACGGTTCCCGAGTTTGCGCTCGAGATCAACCAGACGGTGAAGCTGAATGAGAGGCTGGCGGTGGGCGACACCAGCACGGTCGACGTGAACAGCGCGGCGGCAACGATTCTGAATACCGACGATGCCACCCTGGGCATTACGATGTCGACCAATGAAATTGCAAATATTCCGCTGGAGGGACGGAACTTCTCGTCGGTGACCTTGTTCCAGCCGGGCGCGGTGAGCACTGCTCCGACCGGCATGACGGGCGTGAACGCGATCGAGCGGGACTCCAGCAGCAGCGGTGTCGGGTCGATCAACGGCAACCGGCAGCAGGGCAATAACTACACCTTGGACGGGATTGACCTGAACGAAGGGCAGAACAACCTGATCGGCTACAACCCTGCTCCGGATGCGATTGGCGAGATCAAGGTGATCTCCGCGAATGCGCCGGCGACGTATGGCAATGCCAGCGGCGGCGCGGTGGTGTCGGTGCTGAAGAGCGGGACCAACCAGTTTCACGGCAGCGCCTATGGCTATCTGCAGAATGAAAATCTGGATGCGAACTCCTGGACCAACAAGGACCAGAGCACGATCATTCCGAAGAATCCGTACACGCAGTCGATCTTCGGGGGCACGCTGGGCGGCCCCATTCTGCGTGACAAGCTGTTCTTCTTTGGCGACTACGAGGGCGTGCGCCAACATACCGGGGGTCTCGGCGTGGCCAGCGTGATTCCGGCGGCGATGCGCAACGGCGACTTCTCCGCATTGCTGAATCCTGCCCAGGGCGGCATCCAACTGTACAACACGCAGGGCGGCTTCGCTCCCTACGCCACTAACCAGCTACCGATTCTGAACCCGGTGGCGAAGTTCCTGTTTGCGCATCCGGAGTACTATCCGCTGCCGAATACCGCACCGCTGTCCGGTACCCTGCTGGAGAACAACTACCAGGGGCCATCGCGGAGCTTCATCGTCAATAATCAATTCGATATCAAGACGGAGTGGGACCCGCGGCTGGCGGATAAGATTACGGCGTTCTACTCGCAAGGGCGCGCCTACGACGGCAGCGTGGCCGTGCTGGCGATCAGCTTCCCCTCGTTCAGTATCTATCCGACCAAGCTTGGCGGCGGGACCTGGGTGCACACGTTTTCCCCGTCGATTGTGAACGAGGCGCGGGTCGGCTTTACGCGAATCCGTTGGAGCCAGGGCGTCCCCACTGATCCCACGGGATTCTTTGGCCTGAGTGGCGACAGCCTGGTGGGAATTCCCTTTGGCGCGCAGCAGTACCCCGGTTTCGCCTTCCAGAACATCAACGACCTGACCAACAATGCGGGTGGCTTCGGAACACCGGCGGCGCCGCAGATCTATGTGGACAACACCTTTACGTATGGGGATAACCTGACCATCCAGCGAGGTAAGCACCTGCTGAGCATCGGTGGCCAGGCGCTGCGCTACCAGCAGCAGTTCCTCAACACGGCGAACTATGGATCGCTGGGCAGCTTGATTTATAGCGGCCAGTTTTCGTCGAATCCGGGGGCGACGAACGGACCGGGATATGGTCCTGCGGACTTTGTGCTGGACAATGTCAGCACCGCGCAGATCGAGGATGGCGGCGAGTCGGGCGACCGGCAGTGGCGTCTGGCGGGCTTCTTCCAGGACGACTGGAAGGTGCGGCCCAACCTGACCCTCAACCTGGGCCTTCGCTACGAGTACGACCAGCCCTGGTACGAGGTGAACAACAAGACGGCGAACGTACTGCTGAACAGCGGCGTGGTGGAGTATGCAGGATCGGTTCCGGCGGGCGCTCCGGTTGGGTCGGTTACCTGCCCCACGCGCTCCTGCTACCAGGCGAACTTCAAGCAGTTCATGCCGCGACTGGGCTTTGCGCTGCAGGTGAATCCGAAGTTTGTGGTGCGCGGCGGCTATGGCGCGACCAGCTTCTTCGAGGGCAATGCCACCAACCAGCGGCTGACCTACAACAGCCCGTTTGTCGCCTACTCGCAGAAGAACGCCGTGGCCCCGAGCGCGACCAGCGGCGGTCAGGGCTACACCGTGGAGCAGGGCTTCAGCTCCTCTCCCGGCGATATCAACACGACGTCAGCTGGATTTGGCGCGTGGCCGCAGAATATTCAGCCTGCCTATATCCAGGAGTTCAACCTGACCACGGAGTACGCTCTGAATGACAAGACCTCGCTGACGGTGGGCTATGTTGGCGAGACCGGGCAGCATGTTGAGGACTACCGCAACGGCAATGAGCTGACGGTTCCCGGCAACTACGCGACGGCTCCGTATGCGAACCTGGTCGGTTCAGGCGGCGCGCTGCTGGTGACGGAGTCGAGCGCCATGATGAACTACAACGCGCTGCAGGTATCGCTGCGGCAGCGCGCCAGCCGCGGTCTTGAGTACACCGTAAACTACACCTACGGACGGGCCATGACCAATAGCGCAGGCAACTACGGCGTTCCCAGCGTCAACGGCTCGGACGGAGCGTTTCAGAATGCCTACAACAGCCGCGCGGACTACGGCCCGGCGGGCCAGGATGTGCGGCACAACCTGAATGCGATTGTGGTGTATGCGCTGCCCTTCGGCCACAATCGCCAATTCGGTGCGCACGTAAACAAACTGATCGATGAAGCAATCGGCGGATGGTCGCTTTCGAACACGCTCATCGCCTTTACCGGACTTCCCGACACGATGTCATCGCCGAACAATAGCAACTCGAACAGCTACGGCGCCGCGCGCCCGAACCAGTACCGGAAGATGAAGATCGTCAACCGCAGCATTCAGAACTGGTGGGGCACCGATCCTTCGGCCACGCCATGCACGCAGCAGACCGACAACCAGGTGTGCGCCTACGGGGCACCGGCGGCGAACACGTTCGGTTCGGCAGCGATCGGGACCGAGCGCGATCCTGGGTACTACCAGGTAGACAGCTCGGTGTTCAAGGACTTCTCCATCACCGAGCGCCAGAAGCTCGGCTTCCGGATGGATGCCTTCAACGTGCTGAACGTGGCCGACTACGGCGCTCCGGATAGCAATATCACGGATGGTCCGGGACAGTTCGGGCTGATTAACAGCGTACGCAACCAGGAGCGGAGACTGCAATTGGCGCTGAACTACAAGTTCTAGCGCAGGTCTCCGGCTGCTCGCGCTATTGCCGTAGAGGAGAGAAAACTCTTCCTTGCGGGCTTGTAACCATGGCCGGCCCAGAAGGTTTGGGTCGGCCATTTTTTTAGGGGAAGGATTGTGGGTCGTTCACTGATGCAAAAGATTGTATTTGAACTGTGCGCCGAAAGTGTGGAGGCCTGTGATGCGGGACGCGACGGCGGAGCGCATCGTATCGAGTTGTGTAGTGCGCTGAGCGAGGGCGGATTGACTCCGAGTCATGGTTTGATTCGTGCGGCCATCGAGCGGAGCGGGCTTCCGGTGCATGTGCTGCTGCGTCCGCGCAGCGGAGATTTTCTGTACACGACGGCGGAGCTCGAGGTGATGCGCGATGACCTGAAGTATGCTCGCTCGCTGGGCGCAAGCGGAGCGGTGCTGGGCTTTCTGCATGCCGATGGCAGCGTGGACATCGAACGAGCTAGCGAGTTCGTGGCGCTGGCCGGGCCGCTAGAGGTTACCTTCCATCGCGCGTTCGACTACGCGGCGGCGCACGAGCAGGCGCTCGAAGCTGTGATTGCCGCCGGATGCAGCCGGGTGCTGACGTCAGGTGGAGAACGGGATGTGGTGCGAGGCGCCACGCCTCTCGCCCTGCTGGTGAAGCAGGCCGCCGGACGGATCGACATCGCGGTTGGTGGTGGGTTGCGGCTGAACAATGCGGCTGGCGTAGCGCGGGTGACTGGAGCACGTCATTTTCACGGGTCACTGCGCCGGCGGGTTGCCAGTCCCATGCTCTACCAACGGCCGGGAATGCTGGAGGAGGATGGAGCTCTCATGAAGGCACGAACTACGGTCGAGAGCGCCGACGTTCGCCAGATGATTGAGAATCTTACTCAAGCCTAACTTGCAGTCGAAGCTCGGACAGGGAGCACATTGACGATGAAATATTTTCTTGGCCTCGACATTGGGGGAACGAAGACCGCCTGTGTGCTGGCCGATGAGCACGGCGAGTTGAGCCGTGCGCAGACGGGGAGCGCCAAGGTGCTGCGCATCGGCAAGGCCGAGGCGGCGAGGCACCTCAAAGAGGCGCTCGATGCGGTCTCCCAAAAGAGCGGGGTTGCGCTGGCGGAGGTGACGGCGTCCTGCATCGGCACCTCGGGGGCGGCCGTGCCCGAGGTGACGGAGTGGCTCAGGGAACATATGGCGATGTGGGTCGGCGGCCGCCTGAGCTTGCTGGGGGACGAGGTGATTACGCTCGACGCAGCCTTCCCCGGCGAGCCGGGCGTGGTGGTGATCGCGGGGACTGGATCGAACGTGATCGGACGCGGCAGCGATGGGACAACCACCGGCGCCGGCGGATGGGGACCTGCTCTGGCCGATGAGGGCTCAGGAAATCTGCTGGGGCAGCAGGCGCTACGGAATGCGTTTGCGGCAGTCAATGCAGGCAAGGAACCGCTGCTGCTGCAGCGGGTGCTGGAGCGGCTTGAACTGCGAACCAAAGACGAGCTGGTGGGCGTCGCCAACGGGTATGGCTTCTCGTTTGCGGAGTTGATGCCAGTGGTGGTTCAGGCGGCGCATGATGGAGACCGTGTCGCGCAGAGAACCCTCCAGCGTGGCGGGTACGAACTTGCGGGCCTCGTACTGCATGTGATCGGGAGATTGGTTGCGAAGGAGCCTGGCATCGAAGATGGACTGAAGATCGCCGGCACCGGCTCGATCTGGAAGCATGTTCCTGAGGTTTCGGAGGCGATGCGGCAAAGGCTTCTGAAGACCTACCCGAAGCTTGTCTTTCTACCTGGCGCGGTGGATCCCCTGAAAGGCACGCTGTGGCACGCGAGGCGGGTGGGAGCGTCGTAGAGTGTCATAGGGTGATTTAGAGAGCGAAGGCAATTGGCCGAGCACGGCGTACAAGGAGAGCTCCCCTTGTCGCTATGCTCGGCCAGAACTTACTGCAATGAGTTTTCGGTTGGCGGTCTGAGTTATTGACGGTCCGGCAGGACACTCCAGATTGCGTTGTCTTCCTGACCAAGCACCCAGGCGCAGATGCCTTGCAGGCGCTGTTCCCGGGCGAGATTGTAACGGTCTGCGAATCCCCGCTTTTCGGTGTAGAAGATCCACTCGCGCATCTGATCGCGGTAGAAGTAGAAGTAGGCGGTATGGTCCTGCGGGTCCCACTGCTCCTTGGCGTTGTAGGTGTCGCGCAGGGTCTGAACGTCGCTGGCGGCGATGTAATCGGCTGTGACGTTGGGCTTCTGCTCCTTGCTATTGGCTCCGGGATCACCGGCGTACCAGTGATAGCCATAGAGAGCGACGCCGAGCGAGAGCTTCTGCCTGGGCACGAACTTCAGCGCATAGTCGAGATTTTCATTGGTCCACGTCCATCCTCCAACCGGCCCGGGCGTGGTCCAGCGAGTGTGTTGATCGTAGGTCATCAGGCAGATGAGATCGACGGATTGGCTGAGCGCCTGAAGGTCGAAGACACCGCGCCAGTCGGCGAAGATCCACTTGCTGAAGGCGCTGTGACCGGGGTGACCAGGCGCATTGGGGACCACGGCGATCTGGAGTTGCAGCTGCTCGCGATGCATGGCGTCAGCGATGCGCTTGACGGTGGCCGAGAGCGCGTCACGGTCGGTCCAGGAGATGTCCTCGAAATCGAGTTGGAAGCCGTCGTAGCCATTCTGCTTGGACTCGGAGATCAGCGAGCCGATCATGGCTCTCTGGGCCTTGTCGCTGGTGAGCAGGTCGTGGACGCCGGCCTTGTCGAAGATGGCGACGATGGGGAAGAGCTCGATGTGGCGCTGCTTTGCGACGCGCAGCACGCTTGGATCCGGCTCTCCGTTGACCATCCCATTGGGGTCGACGTTGTACCAGGTGGGAACGATGATATCGATTTTGGTCTGATGCTCCATAAAATCGCGGACCGAGTCGGGGTGGTCGGTCATGTAGAACAGGGTTTTCGTCTGAGCAAAGACAGCCGGCGCAGCGAATAAAAGGCAGAGCAGAAGCTTCTTCATCGGAGTCCTTATTTTTCGTGGCGAAGCAAGAATGAGAAAAGGGACCCTGCTGCTCGAGCCTGGCTCCCCTTGCACTCATTGCGTAAGGTTGTCAGGCGCTTGCGAGCGTCAGCGAGGGCGGCACATCGGCGGGGTGGGTGCCGAAGTCGAGATTGGGCTCGGGGCCCATCTCGAAGACGATGCGGGCACCGTTCACGATGTCCCGATGATTGAACCAGGACTTCGTGTACGGCTTTCCATTGAAGCTGACGGACTGAATGTATTGGTCCGCCGGCGATTTGCGATGGGCGACGATCTCGAGCTGCTTGCCCTGACCGAGCTGCAGGTTGACGCGGTCGAACAACGGCGTGCCAAAGACATAGTTGCCGCTAACCGGATCGACGGAGTAGAAGCCCATCGAGCTC
>DATMOB010000155.1:0-21069 GCA_035568455.1 Granulicella sp. | reverse complement strand
GCTCGCCACGATGCCGCCGAGGAAGCCCGGCAACGGCGTTGCGATCGCTACCAGAACCCACAGCAGGGTCGAGAACAGCAGGCCAATGATCGCCACCGCCTCGAGCGAGATATAGACCGCCGCGTGCCGCACATGCACATGCACCTGGGGAATATGCGCGATCGCCTCTACCCGGCTCATCACCATCGCGGCCAGCAGAAACGCCAGGATCGACAGCGAGCTCACCGAGATCAACAGCACATCCACGGTGCGGTGCAGGCGCTGCTTCGAGCGGCAATGGCCGCACTCGGTCAGATGTTGTTCGTAGTCCGTGCGCATCGCGGGCGAGAGCCCGGAGATGTCATAGCGCCAGCCCGACAGAATATCTCCCACCACCGGATCAATGCACGGCGTTCCTGGTAGGCGTCGATGGCTCGAAATTTGTGCTGCGGATCGTTTCATCGTAGATGTTCTCCATTCTACTCTGTTTGATCCCCCGGCTGCGGGAAGGGATTCAACCGCGCGCGCCAAAGGTGTGCACCAAAGTATCCGAACGGTACCACAGCACACTGGCAGAGTTCCGCAAGCGGCACTTGAAGGCGCTGGCCGGGCTGTTTCTGCAGGCGGTGCAGTTATGCGCGAAGGCGGGCTTGGTGAAGTTGGGCCACGTGGCCATCGATGGCAGCAAGATCAAGGCCAACGCCAGCAAGCACAAGGCGATGAGCTATGCGCGGATGGGCGAGACCGAGCAGCGCTTGAAGCGGGAGATCGATGCGCTGCTGCAGCAGGCGGAGGAGACCGACGCTGCCGAGGATGCGCTGTATGGCAAGGGCAAGCGCGGCGACGAGTTGCCCGATGCGTTGTCGCGGCGCGACAGTCGCCTGAAGAAGATCCAGCAGGCCAAGGCGGAGTTGGAGAAGGAGGCCGAAGAAAAAGCCGAGCAGCAACGCGCCGAGGCGGAGGCCAAACGCGCCGCTCGCCGCCAGGAAGGGCAGACAGGCAAGAAGCCGCGTGGCCCCGTGCCCAAGGTCCCGGACCCGGACCCGGAACAGGCGCAGCCCAAAGCCAAGGCGCAGCGCAACTTCACCGATGGGGACAGCCGGATCATGCCGGATGGGGCCAACAAAGGCAGCTTCCTGCAGGGCTATAACGCACAGGCGGCAGTGGACTCTACAGCGCAGGCGATCCGTGGCGGCCGAGATCACGCAGCAGTCCAACGATCGTCGTCAACTCCTGCCGATGCTGGAGCAGCTCAAAGCTAACCTGGGGCGCAAGCCGGATGCGGTCAGTGCCGATGCGGGCTACTGGAGTGAGGCCAACGCGACGGATGAAAGGGTAGCGGGTATCGACCTGCATATCGCCACCGGTTGCATGAAGCACGATCAAACCATGGCGACGGAGAGCGGACCACCGCCGGACCAAGCCACGCCCAAGCACGCCATGCAACACAAACTGCGCACCGATGCGGGACGAACGATTTACAAGATGCGCAAAGCCATCGTCGAACCCGTCTTCGGCCAGATCAAGGAGCTGCGTGGCTTCCGCCGCTTCAGCTTGCGGGGACTGGAGTGCAGGCCGAGTGGAAACTGGTGTGCGCAACCAGCAACTTGCTCGAGCTGTTCCGCTTCGCATGGACACCAAAAACCGCCTGAAGAACGCCCCAATCGACCGCTTCATCTTCCCAGTGCCTGCGCAACTGAACGTTCTTGCCGACGAAGAGCCAAAGTCCCCCAAACCGACGAAGCAGTCCCCTGCGGAAGGCAAAATCTGCCGACCGGATCGGCTATCCCCGACGGACTCCTAGAGGGTAATCGGTGCCAGTGGCATCGCTTGCTCGGCCAGCAGCAGCCGGTTGCCCAGCAGCGTCATCCGGTCCCCAAGCGCCTGCTCCGCCGAGATGCGCGCCAGCGCGGGCGCATTGTTCGACTCCGACAGATGGCCCAGCACGATATACGCCGCTCCACCATCATAATCCCGCGCCAGAAACTCCGCCGTCGCGTGGTTCGACAGGTGGCCCACACGCGACAGCACCCGCTGCTTCACCGACCACGGATACGGCCCGTCGCGCAGCATCTCCAGGTCGTGGTTTGACTCCAGCAGAAGAACGTCGATCCCGCACAGCGCCTGCTTCACATTCTGCGGCATATAGCCCAGATCGGTCGCGAGCGCCATGCGGATGCCCTCGGCCTGAAAGACAAACCCGCAGGGATCGGCCGCGTCGTGGGGAATCGTGAACGGCGTAATTCCTATGTCTCCGATCGCGAAGTTCTTCCCCGCCTCAAAGTACTCCACCGCGGGCAGAAACGCCGGATCGGCCTTGGTCGTCGCCCGCTTGGGGGCCGACGCATCTCCATCCGCGATGGCTTCTGCCTCTGCAGCTGCGTCCAACTCCGGCTCCAGCGGCAGCTCTGCGGCCAGATCCATATTCAAATCCGTGGCCAGATCCTCCGCCTGCTCCGGGCGCGGCTCCGGCTCCCCCACAGCCGACAGCGCAGGGATCGTACTCGCAGCCTCGGCCCGCGCCGCCTTCTCCTGCTGCATCCGCTCCATCCACTTCGCGTAGCTCATGGTGGTGCGCGGGGTCAGCATGCGCACCCAGGCGCGATGCGTCGGCTCGGTGAAAAATACCGGAACCCGCAGCCGCCGCGCCAGCACGGCCAGCCCCGCCACGTGGTCCAGGTGTTCATGGGTAATTAGAATCGCGTCCAGCGTCGCCGGATCCTCGCCCGCCGCCGCCATCCGCCGCAGCAGCTCGCGGCAGGACAGCCCGGCATCCACCAGAACCCGCGTCCGGCTCGAAGAGATGACGGTGCTGTTGCCCTTCGATCCCGACGCCAGCACGGTCATGCGCATCATGCTCTCCAGAATACGCCGGCCGCCGCTGTGCAGAACTTCCGCACAGCGCCCCGTTCCCTGCTGCCTACTCCCTGCCCTTCGGCCGCACCGGAGCGAGAAAGTTTACCGTCGAGCGCATCACCACCTGATCGCGCTGGTTGTATGCCAGCGTCCTCGTGCGCACGATCCCGTAGTCCTTGCGCGAGCCCGAGAGACGCACCCCCACCACCTCGATCTCGGTATGCAGGGTGTCGCCGGGACGCACCGGCTCGGTCCAGCGCATCTCCTCCACCCCGGCGCCGATCATCCCGCCCGCCACCTGGATGCTCTGCACCCGCAGCCGCATCACAATCGCCGCCGTCAGCCAGCCCGACGCCGCCAGTCCCTTGAAGAACGAGCCCTCGCCCGCCGCCTCATCCAGATGGAAGGGCTGCGGATCGTACTTCTGTCCAAACTCCTTGATCTCCTCGGCCGATACCTTGGCGCTGCCGGCGGAGTGAAACGTCTGCCCGATATAAAAATCTTCAAAGTACAGTTCCTGCGCCATCGTCTCTCCTTGACCTACGATCCGAACCTACAGCCCGGCCCCTGCCCCTACTCGACCCTGGACCCTGCGATTGGATTCCCCAGACTCGCCCCACGATCCCTCTGCTCTACGTCCTTCTCCGGCACCCACCGCTTCACGCTCAGGCCTTGCCCCCGTCGTAGCGATAGAACCCTCGCCCTGACTTCTTCCCCAGCCAGCCGGCATCCACCATCCGCACCAGCAGCGGGCATGGCCGGTACTTGGGATCGCCCAGACCCTCGACCAGCACCCGCATGATGTCCAGGCAGACATCCAGCCCGATAAAGTCCGCCAGCCGCAGCGGCCCCATCGGATGCGCCATCCCCAGCACAAACACCTGGTCGACCGCCTCCGCCGTCGCCACCCCCTCCATCACCGCAAAGATCGCCTCGTTGATCAGCGGCATGAGAACGCGGTTCGAGACGAAGCCGGCCGCATCCTGTACCGCCACCGGCGTCTTCCCCAGTCGCCGCGCCAGCTCCTCCACCGCAGCGAAGGTCTCCTCGTTCGTCTCCAGTCCACGAACCACCTCCACCAGCGGCATCACCGGCACCGGGTTGAAGAAGTGCATCCCGATCACCCGCCCCGGAAGCCCGGTCACCGCGGCCAGCTTCGTGATCGATATCGAGCTGGTATTCGAGGCCAGGATGCTGGCCGGCGGAAGCATTCGGTCCAACTCACGAAACAGCTCCGCCTTGAGCGCAAATAGCTCCGGAGCCGCCTCGATCACCAGACCGCACTCCTCCAGCTGCGTCGTCTCATCGAGGGCGATGGTCGGCACCGGGGCGATGCGCGCCAGCGCCGCCGACGCCTCCTCCGCGCTCAGCTTGCCCTTCGCCACCTCGCGGCCCAGATTGGTCTCAATCGCCCGCATCCCGCGATCGATCGCCCCCTGCGCCACATCGCAGAGCAGCACCCGGTAACCCGCCCGCGCACACACATGCGCAATCCCGTTGCCCATGGTGCCGGCACCAACCACGCCAATCAGAGTATTCGCATCCAAGTGCCAATCCCCCAAAACCGCAGGCCCCTATTCCCTACTCCCTGCCTTTAGATACACCAGCGCACAGGTGACATTGTCGCCGCCGCCACGCTCGTTGGCAGCCGCGACCAGCGCCTCGCAGATGCGGCGCAGCCGAGCCTCATCCATCGCGTCTATAGCATCAGCATCGACAGCATGCACGGCATCGACAGCCCGCCGCGTCCTTCCAGAACCGCCACAACCCGCCCCGCGCAGGATTCCGGCGATCTCATCGTCGCTCAGCTCACGCATGAGGCCGTCGGTCGCCAGCAGGTACAGATCGCCCGGCTTCGCCGCCAGGCTTTGGATGTCCGCCTCTGCCTGTGCCTGCGATCCCAGCGCTCGGGTGATCACGTTGCGGATCGGCGACCGCTCCGCCTGCTCCCGCGTCAGGTCTCCCGCCCGCACCTGCTCCTCCACCAGCGAGTGGTCCTCGGTCAGCTGCTCGAACACACCGACGCGCATCCGGTAGCAGCGGCTGTCTCCGATATTCGCCAGCCAGATGCGACCCCAGGGGATGCCCGCCTGTCCCTGGCCCGCTTCGCTCTGGCCCGCAGCGAGGGCCATGTCTACACGGCCATTGTTCACACCCTTGCCACCGTCCGCGGCTGCCGGCGCCGCCGCGGACTCCAGCAGCAGCGCGACCAGCGTGGTCCCCATCCCGCGCAGTGCGCGCGTCTGCCGTGCCTGCTGCAGAATCGCCTGGTTCGCCCGTTCGACCCCTTGCTTCAGGCGCTCGCCTCCGGTGGCATCGCTTCCGTCGGTGCCCGCCAGGCACTCGAGCAGGGTGTCGGCCGCCACCCGGCTGGCAATCTCGCCCCCTGCGGCTCCGCCCACGCCGTCACACACCACGAACGCGCCATGCTCCACATCCCCTGCGCAGGCGTCCTCGTTGTGCAGGCGCACCTGTCCCGGGTGAGAGAGCAGGGCGGCGGTTATCGCATTGGAGACGATCGACATGGGCAAGACAAAACCATACACTCTCCAGCCCTTGGCCGGAGATTTTTCCTCCCCGGACCCAGTCCGTCAATACGCGAACAAGAATCCGATACCATACTCTGGAACCAGGGAAACCATCCCGACGATGAGGGCCGCACGTTGAATCAAATCCTACACGGCGACAACCTCGAACTGCTCCGCCGCCTGGAACCCGCAAGCTTCGACCTCATCTACATCGATCCGCCATTCAACACCGGCCGCCACCAGTCCCGCAGCCGCATCAAGACCACCCGCGACGAGGCCGGCGACCGCATCGGCTTCGGCGGCCACCGCTACCGCACCGAGCACATCGAGGCTTTGCCTGCCGCCAACGGCTACACCGACCGCTTCGGCGACTACCTGGGCTTCCTCCGCCCTCGCCTGCTCGAAGCCCATCGCCTGCTCACGCCCACCGGCAGCCTCTTCTTCCACATCGACCCGCGCGAGGTCCACTACTGCAAGGTCCTGCTCGACGAGATCTTCACCCGCCCCTGCTTCCAGAACGAGATCATCTGGGCCTACGACTACGGCGCTCGCGCCACCTCGCGTTGGCCCGCCAAGCACGACAACCTCCTCTGGTACACGCGGCACCCCAGCGAGTACACCTTTAACCTCGACGCCAGCGACCGCATCCCCTACATGGCCCCCGCACTCGTCGGCCCCACCAAGAGCGCCCGCGGCAAGACCCCCACCGACGTCTGGTGGCACACCATCGTCTCTCCGACCGGCAAGGAGAAGACCGGCTACCCCACGCAGAAGCCGCTCGGCATCCTGAACCGCATCGTTCGCGTACACTCCAACCCCGGTGACCGCGTCCTCGACTTCTTCGCCGGCAGCGGAACCACCGGCCTCGCCGCCGCCCGTCACGGCCGCTCCTTCCTGCTCATCGACGAGAGCCCCGAGGCCATCGCCATCATGGAAAAACGCCTCGCCGCCCATCTCGAACCCGGCTCCGTCAAGAAGCCGCGCCTCCGCCGCACCCGGCAAAAAGCATCCGCAACATCATAGACAGACATAGACCGCCCCAGAAACACCGTAGAATGAGCCATGCGATTTCTGATTGCCCTCCTCGCGGTCGCCGGTCTCGTCGTCTCCATCCTCGCCCTCAAAGTACACAATATGGATCCCAACCAGGCCCCGCCGTGTAAAGTCGAGGGCAAATGGGACTGCGGCGCGGTCAACCACAGCCGCTTCGCCGTCCTCCCCCCGCGCTCCTTCGACGAAGATCCCGCCTCCCCCAAGAAACACATCCCCGTCGCCGTCTTCGGCATCGCCGGATACACGCTGATCGCCATCTTCGCCCTGCTCGGCCGTTTCTGGATCGTCCTCCACCTCGCCGAGATCGGCTTCCTGTTCGCCTGCTTCCTCAGCTACCTCGAGGCGTTCGTCATGGAGAAATGGTGCATCTACTGTGTCTGGTCGCAGGGCCTGATCACCGCCATCCTGCTCACCACCATCGCCGCCGTGGTCCTCAGCCTTCGCCGTCCACGCAGCAGCATGTTCGCCTGAGCAGCCGCGTCGACCTCGTTCACTAAAGCCACTCAACCGGGCCCGCAGAGAAACCAGCAGAGAAAAGTCAGCAGAGAAATCAAAGGAGAAACCAACCCATGTGGCCACGTCTCCTCGCGCAGCTCTTCGAACTGCTTCCTCACGTCAGCCGGCTCGTTCCCCTGGCCGACCGCTACTTCGCCTTGCGGTCGGCCAGGGAACGCGCGCAGGAGGCCGCCCTTGCCGCACTGGCTGAAACCGTGCACGGCGATGCGGCCGGCCTGACTCAATACAACACCAGACTCGCCGTCCAGCTCGAAGCCCAGACCACGCAGCTCGCCCGGGTGAGCGAGGATCTCAACCAGACACGCCGCGAACTCTCCGCCCAGACCGCCCAGCTCGAGGCCATCACGCGGCAGCTCAAGCGCCTGGACATCTGGATTATGGCCAGCGCCATCCTCGTCCTTCTGCTCTTCCTCGGCGCGCTCGTCTTCCTTTTGCTGCTGCACGACGGCATGACCCACCCCACCTAGGCCCGACCTAGGGCGCATCGGCAAACCGCAAGGGTAAAATCGAGAGATGGGCATCAGCACCACGCAAGCTCTTGACTGCTTCCACTCCGACGACCTCATCGGCATCGGCATGGAGGCCGACGCCGTCCGCCGCACCCTCCACCCCGAGGGCGTGGTCAGCTACCTGGTCGATCGCCGCGTCCGCATCGCCACAGCCGGCAAGAGGGAAGCCTGTGACGACACGGCCGAGGCCATCTACGCCCAGGCCGCCGAGACCCTCGATCTCGGAGGCACCGGCCTCCATCTCGAACTCGCTCCCGCCGCCGCGCTGCCCTCGCTCGAGTGGATCTGCGCCCTGCTCTCCGGCCTGCGCCAGCGCTTTCCCGCTCTCTGCCTGCACGGCCTCTCGACCAGCGCGGTCGTGGCGCTCGCCGCCGCCTCCGATCTCAGCCTGCGCGAGACCCTCACCCGCCTGTGTGACGCCGCCCTGAACTCGCTCGCCGGCGACGACGCCATGATCTCGCAAAGCAGCTCCTGGATTGAGGTCCATCGCACCGCCCACCAGATCGGCCTGCGCTCCACCGCCGCCATGGTCTTCGGCTTCGACGAAACGCTCGACCAGCGGGTCGACCACCTTCAGTCCATCCGAGCCCTGCAGGAGGAGACCGGCGGCTTCACCGCCTTCACCCCGATCGCCTTTCATCCCGATCTCCACCCTGGTAATGTCATCCCAATCGACTGGCAGCCTCCCACCGCGGTCGAGTACCTCCGCACCCTGGCCATCTCCCGCATGCTGCTCGACAACATCGCCCACATCCAGTCCAGCAGCGCCGCCCAGGGCCTCAAGGTCGTTCAGATGACCCTGCGCTTCGGCGGCAACGACCTCGGCTCCATCTCGCTCGAGGCCGGAGCCCAGCGGGCCAACCGCACCACTGAAGAGGACCTGCGCCGCGTCATCCGCGACGCAGGCTTCCGCCCGGTCCAGCGCGACACCCTCTACCGCACCCACTTTCTCAACCACTGAGGGTCATCCTCCGTTCACCTCCCTTCCGGTAGAATCGGGAAAGTTCGCACAAACCACTCTCTTCCCGCATCTCTGGATGTAGGCACAAGCAACCTCTCGTTGGAGCAGATTCTCTGTACGCCTTCTTCCCATCCTTGCCAATCGCGGCAACCCCGGCATCGAATCCGGCGACGCTCGCCTTGCTGTTCGTCTCCAAGGGCCTCGGTCACTACTGGCGCACGCACTATGCCGACCGCACCTTCGAGCACCTCTACCGCTGGAACGCCTTCGACGTCTGCCTGCTGGTGCCGTACTTCGTCGTCATGCTGATCCTCGCCTTCTACGGCGTCCATCGCTATCAGCTAGTCTGGCTCTACTACCGCAACCGCAAGAACGCCACCAAATGGGACCAGCCGACGGCTAGATTCCCCGAAGGCCAGCTTCCCTTCGTCACCATCCAGCTCCCGATCTATAACGAGCAGTTCGTCATCGATCGGCTGATCGACGCCTGCTGCCGGCTCAACTACCCCCGCGACCGCTTCGAGATCCAGCTGCTCGACGACTCCACCGACGAGACCACCACCGTCGCCCGCGAGATCGTCGAACGCTACGCCCAGGGCTTCCCCGGCATGGCTCCGCAGCCCATCCACTACATCCACCGGACCAATCGTTACGGCTTTAAGGCCGGCGCTCTCGACCACGGCCTCAAGACCGCCAAGGGCGAGTTCATCGCCATCTTCGACGCCGACTTCGTCCCGCCCACCGAGTGGCTCATGCAGGTGATCCATCACTTCGCCGAGCCGGGCATCGGCATGGTCCAGACCCGCTGGACCCACCTCAATCGCAACTACAGCTTCCTCACCCAGGTGGAAGCCATTTTGCTCGACGGGCACTTCGTTCTCGAGCACGGCGGCCGCTCCCGCGCGGGCGTCTTCTTCAACTTCAACGGCACCGCCGGCATGTGGCGGCGCGAGACCATCTCCCAGGCCGGCGGCTGGCAGCACGACACCCTCACCGAGGACACCGACCTCAGCTACCGCGCCCAGATGGTCGGCTGGAACTTCAAGTACCTGCAGGACGTCGAGTGCCCGGCCGAGCTGCCCATCGAGATGACCGCCTTCAAGACCCAGCAGGCGCGCTGGGCCAAGGGCCTCATCCAGACCGGCAAGAAGATCCTTCCGCGCGTCATGGCCAGCGATCAGCCCTGGCACACCAAGCTCGAGGCCTGGTACCACCTCACGGCCAACATCAGCTATCCGCTGATGATCGTCCTCAGCACGCTGCTGATGCCTGCCATGATCATCCGCTCCTGGCAGGGATGGCTGCAGATGATGCTGATCGACTTCCCGCTGTTCATCGCCAGCACCATGTCGGTCTCGAGCTTCTATCTGGTCAGCCAAAAGGAGCTCTTTCCCAAGACCTGGTACAAGACCTTCCTCTACGTGCCGTTCCTGATGGCGCTCGGCGTCGGCCTTACCATCACCAACACCAAAGCCGTGCTCGAGGCCCTGTTCGGCGTCAAAAGCGCCTTCGCCCGCACCCCCAAGTACCGCGTCAACAAGAAGGGCGAGAAGTCCCAGGCCAAGATCTACCGCAAGCGCCTCGGCATCGTTCCCTGGATCGAGCTGGCCATCGGCTGCTACTTCACCTGCACCGTCTGGTACGCCATCTCCAGCGAGAACTACTTCACCGTGCCATTTCTTCTGCTCTTCGTTCTTGGCTACTGGTACACCGGCCTGCTCAGCCTGCTCCAGGGCCGCTTCGAGCGCTTCTCTGCCCGTCCCGGCGCCGACGAGATCCACGAAAAGCCCTACCCGGTCGGCATCTAGCCCAGCTCGATCTGCCTTCAACTTCTACCCAAGACCACCCGGGTGCCCATCCTTCGCAGCCTCATCGCGAAGGGTGGGAGGTAGGGCTCCCACCATCCTCCAAGCTTCGTCCGGTGGGAGCGCAGGGCTTCAGCCCTGCGAAAAGCCGGCCGAACAACGAGGGGCTTCAGCCCCGGGGTCCTTGCCCTGCCAAGACAAACCCAAACGACGAAAGGCCCGGCAACCATCTGCCGGGCCTTTCGTTGCCTTCGAGACTGCGCGAGCGCTAGAAGCGAACGCCGAACTTGACCGGAATGTAGGTCGTCCGGTTGCTGTTCGCCGGATAGAAGTTGGTGCCGCCGCTGGCCAGATAGTTCTGGCCGAAGGTGGTATTCAGGTTCGCCGCCGTCAACCCCGTGCGCTGCTGGTTGTCGACAAAGACATAGCGCGCTTCAGCGTAGAACTTCAAATCGCCAAAGCGGGAGGGCTTGTAGGTGAACCCAAGGCCGCCATCATAGCCCGGTGCATTGCTGGTGTAGTGATCGAACTGAGCGTTCACCAGGAAATCGCCATAGAAGGTCGATTGGATCGCCGGCACCGTGAACGTCGCCACTTTGTGGAAGAAGCCCACACCGCCAACGACATAGGCGCCGAACTTCTCCGAGGTGTAGTAGTTATAGATCGGATCGAGGGTGAACGACCAAACGTGCGTGGATCCGTCCAGCCCCTGGCCCGTGGCACCGAAGTAAAGCAAGCTCTGGTTGTCGAGCGTGCTGCCCTGGAAGCCCAGGTTGTCCCAGTCAAACTGGGCCATCACCCCGAAGCTCTTATTGAAGTTGCGGCCGCCGCCGAACTGGAACGAGTAGCTGGGAGTCAGATATTTGTGCGTATTTCCCGTCGGGACCTGAAAACCGATGCCGCCGAAGAAGGAGTATTTGTTCGATCCATCCGCGTTATGCGACGAATCCGCATACACCGGACGGCGGCCATAGCGGCGTGGTGGCGGCTGCGGGCTGGCATCCGCTCCGCCGAAGCTCATGCCCTCCACCGCCGCGCGCGTCTCCGCCGCGCCGGCGCTGCTGCTGTAGTTGAGCGAGCTGCCCTCGGCCGCGCCCATCGAAGGTGCGTCGGCGGTCAGCGACGCCAGCAACTTCGGCGACTCCACGCGAACCGGCTGGGTGTAGGAGAACAGGGACTGGGTCTCCGCCGTGTTCGGCTGTGCCTGGAGACCGAGGGTGGCCGCACCACAGAAAAAAGTTAAGGCTGCGGAGGCGCGAAGGGAGGAGAAAAGTCGGCTAGAACGTTGCATCGATAGGACTCCTATAAAGTAAAGCTTTTTCCTGTAGCGGTTTCAACCCGGCTGATCGCAGATTGTTGTGCCGTCTTGTCTTACTTTATGACGCCTGAAATAGCGTTTGGACTACAAAACCTCACCTGCGGCCGTCAGCCCACGGTGCGAAGTGCCTGCATGCGTGGGCTGACGGAAGGTGTTCCTTGGTTTTACTTGGTCTTAGTGGATGTCGAACTGCTCCGGATGCAGCGATGGATCGGACTTGATCAGGATCGTCTTACCGACCATCTCCTCCATCTCCTGCAGCCACTTCGAGCTTCCCGACTTCAGCTGCTTGATCACATCCGGATGGACGCGCAGCATCACGTCGCCGCGATCCAGATGCTTGTGCATCTTGCGCATCTCGATATAGATGTCGTTGCAGACCGTGATCGGCGACTTGACCATGCCGGTTCCCTGGCAGACGCCGCAGGTGGTCGACAGCGTCCGCTCAAGCGACTGCTTGACCCGCTTGCGGGTGATGGCGACCAGGCCGAAGTCGTTGAACTGCAGCACCTTAGAGGGCGCGCGGTCGGTCTTCAACTCCTCCTCGAGCGCGGCCATCACCTTGTTGCGGTTGCGCCGCTCGTCCATGTCGATGAAGTCGATGATGATGATGCCGCCCAGATCGCGCAGACGGATCTGGCGCACGATCTCGGGAATAGCGTCGAGGTTGGTCTTGACGATGGTGTCCTCGAGCCGCGCCGTCTTGCCCACGAACTTGCCGGTGTTGATGTCGATCGCCACCAGCGCCTCGGTCTGGTTGATCACGATCGATCCGCCCGACTTCAGCCACACCTTGGAGCGCAGCGCCTTGTTGATCTCCTCGGTGATGCCGAACTGCTCGAACAGCGGCGTCTCCTTGGTGTAGAGCTTCACCCGCCGGATCAGGCTCGGCTGGAAGCGCTGCAGGAAGCGCAGCACGCGCTCGTACTCGCTCTCGGTATCGACCCAGATAGCCGAGAAGGTGTCGGTCACCTGGTCGCGCAGAATGCGCTCGACCAGATTGAGATCGTGATAGATCAGCGCCGGCGACTTGCTCGCCTCCGAGCGCTGCTTGATGTCGGTCCACAGGTTCAGCAGGAAGCGCAGGTCGGAGCGCAGCTCCTCCTCGCTCGCGCCCGCAGCGGCGGTGCGCACGATGAAGCCGCCCGACGCCTCGCCCTTCTCGGACAGCAGGATCTCCTTCAGGCGGCGGCGTTCGCCGTCCGACTCGATCTTGCGCGACACGCCGGTATGGTTCACCGTCGGCATAAACACCAGGAAGCGTCCCGGCAGCGCGATGTGCGAGGTGATGCGAGCGCCCTTCTTGGCGATCGGCTCCTTGGCAATCTGCACCAGGATCTCCTGGCCCGGCTTCAGCAGATCGCTGATCGCCGGCAGGTTGGTCGCCTGCGCCGACTGGCGTCTTCCGCCCGAGCGGCTACGGTCGTGATCGCCGCCGGTGCTGCGGCTGCCGCGATCGCGGTCGCGACCACGCTCGCGATCGCCGGAACGGCCACGGCGTCCATCGCGACGGCCACGGCGAACCTCCTGCCCGGTCCGCTCGCCGCCCTCAGTTCCCTCTTCGGTCTCCGGCTCGCGGAAGGTAGCGGCGAAGAACTCGGCGTCGGCCGCGGAGTGTTCGCTCGGCTTATCGCCCTCGACGAAGTCTTCGTCCTCAGACGCGGAGTCGGGGTCGCCGTACTCGGCCTCGTCCGCCTCCTCCTCTTCGAACTCCTCGTCTCCCTCTTCGGCATCGCCCGGCGCCGTGATCTGGTCGATCGACATCTCGCGCAACATGGTCCCGAGGTCGGCCGCGCCTTCCAGCGTCTCCTCCTCCAGGTCCTCGAACTCCTCGTCGTAGCCGGCATGCAGCGTCGCCCCATCGAGCTCCTCATCCTCCAGGAACTCCTCCTCGAGCGCGCCCTTTCCCGGCGAGAAGCTTTGCGCCGTCGCCTCATGCACCGCCGCCTCGTGCTGCATCGGCGACGTGGCCTGCTCCACAGACTCCGCAGCCGCCTCTGCGGGCAGCATCACCGGCTCCGAGTGCATCTCACCGGTCGCCGAGATGGAGGTGATGTCCGCGCCGGAGCCCTCTTCCGCAGTCAGGGCAGCGAACATCGGAGGTGGCGGCGGGGGAACGCCGGTGGTATCCAGATGGGGTGCGGGCTCCTGGGTTGCCGGCACCTCGACCGTCTCTGGCTCGGCAGTTCCACCGCTCTGACGGAACTCGCTGGGCGCGATCGGGTCAACCCGGTAGGAGGCCGACGCCTCCTCCGGCTCATACTCAGTGTTTACCGCCGGGGCTTCGGTCTCTGGAGCCGCGGCAATCGCCTCGCTCCCAGACGGAACCGCCTCGTGCAGAATCTCGCTCTCGGAAACACGCTCGGGGTGGGCTGCCTCGGCCACTTCGGGCTGCTGCTCGGGGGTGGTGGCGACGCTCAGACCGTCGAGATCCTCCACCACCTGGGGAAGCCCGGCCTGATCCTCGGGAGCCGAGGTCGCAGCAGCGGCGCGGAGGTTGCTCCGGTCATCCATGCGGTGCGAGGCACGCGGCTCATTGCGCTTCTCGGAACGAGGTGCAGGCTGCGACTCCGAGCGACTGCGACGCGAAAGGGTCTCGCCGGGGAGGGTGAAGCCTCCGTCCCAACCAGCGGCGATCACAGTTTCGTCGACCACCGTCTTGGGCTTGGGCAGGATCACATTTACCGCAGGCGTGGACCCACTCTGGCCCGCCGCATGGCTGGAAACATCCGGGGTTGCAGACGCTTCGGGCTCAGAGGCGGCGCGATACTTCGACAGCGATTCGCCCGGCAGGATGATCGGCTCGACCGGAGCCGCAAGCTCCTCGCCGGCTTCAGTGCTGTCCACGGCGTAGAGATCACGCGAGGGAGCGAAGCCCCGGGGCGCGCGGGGCGGACGCTGGTTGCGATCGTTGCGGCCTCGTCCTTCCCGTCCCTCGCCGCGGCCGCCGCGCTCATTGCGCTCGTTGCGGCCGCCCTCGCGACGGCCTTCGCCGCGCTGACCTTCGGCTCGGCTCTGTTCGCTCTCGGCGGACTCGGTATGGGTGTCGGCCTGAGGCAGTTCGGCCGCGACGCGGTCGATCTCGACCGGATAATCGGTGAACTCTTCCTGTGCGTATCCCTGCGACTGCCCGGCGAAGCTGGACTCGGAGGCGTCGGTGTAGGAATGGTCGCCGGTCGCGTCCGGAGACGCATCGGCGCTCGCGCTGCGTGCTGGATCGCCTGCGCTGCCCAGAGCTCCGCGGCCACGACGACGACCGCGACGACCGCGCCAACGGCGGCTTCCATCGGCTCCGGGAGCGCCCTCGCCCAGCTCGTCCACGGGGGGCACAGCAGGAACGGACGGAGGGGGCGGCGTCATCGTGGAGTCGGCCCCGCGAGAGGCGTCCAGGCTGCCATTGCGGTCGCGATCCCCGCGTCCGCGCCGGCGCCCGCGATCGCCGCGGCCGTTACGGTCGCCACGATCACTGCGCGTGACGCCCTCTTCGCCGCGGCTCGAGCTGCGGTCGGAGGGTGAGGCAAGGGTGCCCTCGATGGTGGTCGGACGTTCGCCGCGATCGGAACGGTCGGGACGGTCGGAGCCATCGCCACGGCCGCCGCGATCTCGGCGCTGGCCATCGCCCCGCGGCGAACGCGACTCGCCGTCCGCGCTGGCGCCTTCGAAGTCCGCCGAATCGCCGGCCTCTTCGAGGAAGTCCGTGATGTAGAGGAAGGCGTCGCGTTCCAGTCCGATGTCGACAAACGACGACTGCATTCCGGGGAGAACCCGCGTCACCCGGCCGTTATAGATTGAGCCTGCGAGGGTGTACTCGTTCTCACGCTCGTAGTAAATCTCGGTCAAAGCGTCGTTTTCGACGATGGCCAGACGGGTCTCGTGGGGAGTACTGGAGATATAAATTTCTTTCGACATTGCTCTGCTTTCTGCCCGGCCTGGTATCAGGTCGCGAGCGGCAGGCAGACGGAAGATCGGGAGCTGCGGCTAGCCCAGGAATAGGCTAGGCGGTGCTCACCTCTGGTGCGGACAGGCTAAGGGCTGCGGAAGCTCGGGAACGATAATCGACAACCGGTGCGAGAGGTTGGTACATCTCTGCCAGCCCCGAGCTCCCGAAGGAGTGGATTGGGACGGCGCGGTGCGGATCGAGGACCCGGGGACTTGCTTCATGCGAGAGCCGACATGCGGAGGTGGCCAGAACAACCTCATGATGAGGCGGGGCCGTTTGCCTTCCGGATGCGATCATTCCCTTAAACCTTGTCCGGCCATTGGATTCGATCTCAGCCTGGCCGGCCTTTTTTCTTAGAAATCGGATACCGCTGCCTGCGACCTGCGCGAAACGGGAGCGGGTACTGCGCTGGACGGCATCTGGCCGCTCAGGTGTTGCCAATAGTATTGCACTAAACCTGTGACACATCACTTGCGATCAGTTCACAAACCGGCGCATGCGGACATTCATCACGATGCCCAGCGCGAGAAATGTGAAGAGAATCGACGATCCGCCGTAACTCATCAGCGGAAGCGGAATCCCGGTTACCGGCATCAGACCGACAACCATGCCCACGTTGACCGCAATCTGAAACGTGATTACGGCGACCACCCCCATGATGATGAAGGCGCCAGGCAGGTCCGATGCAGTTTGCGCGTTCTGAATCAAACGCATCAATATCAGGAAGTATAGCAGCAGCACCCCCACCGCGCCCACGAATCCATGCTCCTCGGAGAAGGCGGCGAAGATGAAGTCGGTATAGGGGATGGGGAGGAAGTCGCCCTGGGTCTGGGTGCCTTTGTTCGCGCCCTGGCCCCAGACTCCCCCCGAACCGACGGCGATCAGCGACTGGCGGATCTGGTAGCCGGAGCCCTTGGGGTCGTTGTTTGGATCCATGAAGGCGGTCAGACGGGCCTTCTGGTAGGGCTTGAGAAGCTTACCGCTCTTCCACACGCCGCCGACCAGCAGGGTGAAGCCGACCAGAAGTATGGCTCCCTGTTTGAAGCGCAGACCGCCCAGAAGCAGCCCACTGAGCAGGATGGGCACGTAGGTCAGCGAGGTGCCCAGGTCCGGCTGAATCAGCACCAGCCCCATGGGGACGCAGACCATGGCAAAGACTTTAGTGATGTCCCGCCAGCTCAACTCCTTGCCGGCGAGGCCCCAGAAGTATCGCGCCACTGCCACGATGAGGATCAGCTTGATCCACTCGGACGGCTGGAAGTGGATGCCCCCGATGCGGATCCAGCGCCGCGCGCCCAAGACCTTCTGCCCCACCAACTTTACTGCGACTAGCGAGACCAGGCCGATGCCGTAGGCATAGGGTGCGATGTCGATCAGGCGGTGGTAGTCGATCAGCGAGATCAGGAACATCAGCAGCATGCCTACCAGCAGGAAGCCGATCTGCTTCTCGTCGAAGCCGCGAAACTTGGTCTGCAGCGTCGCCGACTTGATCTCGAGCACGCTGATGATCGACAGCAGAACGACGAAGCCAAGGAGCACCCAGTCGAAGTCGCGGAAGGAGGATAGGCGGCGCATGAATTCTTCCTAAATACTAATGCCCGCTTGGCTGCCCTTCGGAGTTCCACTGTGCCGACGCACTCCCGGGGATACCCCCCTCCCCCCCGTCCAAAGTCCTAAAGTATTCCAATCACGTGGCTTAAGTTCAAATGAAGTCTGGACTAAGTCTGGACCTTAGTCTCCCAGATCTCTGGACCTAAATACGCAAGGGCCCGGGTTGTTCCCTGGGCCCTTTGGTTGCTTTCTTCTACTTCCATTCTAGCAGGTTGGAGGGGTCTCTCCACTGCGCGACAAACGGTGAGACTGTTTGTCGCTCCGGTCGAGATGACGTGCACCCCTTCCCTCCGCGGCAGACAGATTTGTCCGCCTCCGGCAAAGAAGATCAGTTCATGGTGGGAGCTGCGGGTGGTCTGGGTGCTGGGGCGGCCCGGGTGGGTTTGGGTGTTTCCTTGGCGGGCTCAGCTGCTGGCTTGGTCGTCACGGCTGGCGGGGCCGGATTCGTCGCCAGGGCCGTCGGAGCGGGCGTCTCGGAGGTGATCTGCGCGATCTGCTGGGGGGGAGGGGTGGGGCGGAGGTTGTGCTGCAGGCGGCGCTGCTTGTTGACGAAGGCGTTGATGACCTGGGCGGCGAGCGGGGCGGAGCCTGCACCCCAGCCGCCGTGTTCCCAGAGGACGGCGACGATGATGTCGGGGTTGCGGCGCGGGGCCATGCCGACGAACCAGGCGTTAGCGCGGGCGTTTCCGGAGCCCAGGCTGGTGGTGCCGGCGCTGTGGTTGACGACCTGGGCGGTGCCGGTCTTGCCGGTGAAGTCGATGCCCTCCAGGTGCGAGGCAGCGCCCGTACCGGAGATCGTGGTCTGGGCCAGCGCGTCGGTGATGATCTGCCAGTTGTCCGGGGTCATCGAGATGGTCTTCTCTCCGGAGCCGGGCAGATTCTCCTGAATGGAACTTAACTCCTCCGGCGTGAGCTCATCCGAGAAGACCAAGTGGGGCCGATGGAAGACGCCGCCCGAGGCGATGCCGCCGATGGCGCGCGCGAGCTGCAGCGGTGTGGCGTTCACCGCTCCCTGGCCGATGCCGACAGAGATGGTCTCGCCGGCGTACCACTTCTCGTGGAAGTTCTTGAGCTTCCACTGCGTGGAGGGCATGGTTCCGGCAGCCTCGTCGGGCAGATCGACGCCAGTCTTCTGGGCGAAGCCAACCGATTGCGCATAACGCGCAATCGTGTCAATGCCCAGCCGGTTGGCCAGGGTGTAGTAGAAGACGTCGCAGGACTTGGACAGGGCCTGGCTGATGTCGAGGGTGCCGTGGCGCTGGTCGCACTTGAAGTTATGGCCGTAGAAGTCGACTGAACCGTTGCAGGTGACACGCATGTCCTGGGCGACGCCCTCCTGCAGACCGGCGAGCGACATGATGACCTTGAAGGTCGAGCCCGGCGCGAGCTGGGCCTGGATGGCCTTGTTGAGCAGGGGGTGGTCGGGATCGTTGATCAGCTGCGACCAGTAGCTGCGGGTGAGGCGGACGGCGAAGGCGTTGGGATCGAAGGTGGGGCGGGAGGCCAGGGCGAGGATCTCGCCGGTGTGGGGGTCGAGGGCGACGATGGCGCCGGTCTTGCCCTCGAGGGCGCGCTCGGCGGCCATCTGGACGTCGAGGTCCATGGTGAGGCGGAGGTCCTTGCCGGGGACGGCGAGTTCTTGCCCGAGCTGCCCCACCTCCTTGCCGTGGCTGTTGACGATGACGTCGCGGGAGCCGTCGACACCGCGCAGGATGGCATCGTAGGTCTGCTCGACGCCGGAGCGGCCGACCACGTCGCCGGGCGAGTAGAGGGCGTAGCGCGGGTCGTTGAGCATCTCCTCGGAGACCTCGCCGACGTAGCCGATCATGTGGGCGGCGAATCCATCCTTAGGATAGAGGCGGCGTTGCTCGTCGAGGGTCTCGAGCTCGGGCAGTTCGTTGCGGTGGGCTTCGAGGAAGGCCTGCTCGTCCGGGGTGATGTCCTGCTTGAGCGGAATGGGCTGGTACTTGGGCGCGGTCTGGTAGTGGCGCAGGGTGCTCTGGATCTGATCGACGGTCATGTCCAGGCCGCGGGCGATCATGGGCAGATCGGCGTTGATGTCCTTGACCTGCTCGCGCAGGATGTAGCAGGTGACGGAGGGGTAGTTATCGACCAGGATGCGGCCGTCGCGGTCGAAGATCTTACCGCGGGGAGCGAGAACGGGGACCTTGCGGATGCGATTGGCCTCGGCCAGAACGCGGTAGTTGCTGGCTCCGAGAATCTGCAGCCGCCACAGACCGGCGAGCAGAACGGCCAGAATCAGGGCGATGACGTACTGGGCGACGTGCAGCTTGTTGGGGGAGATCTTCTCTTCCCTGCCGGAGCGGGTGCGGTCGGTTTGTGGCGGTTGTTCCATGCTCGGCGTCCAGTCCAGGTTTCAGTGTGGGTTCGGTCTGGGCCCCGTCTAGCTCCGTCTAGTCCCAGGGCGAGGGGCACTACTCGCGTATCTTGGTGTGATCCAGAAGGTAGAAGATGGGAATGGCTACGACCGTGTTGACCGCGGCGCGCAGCAGTTCGTGCAGCCACAGCACCTGAAATCCATCCATACCCAGTAGACGGCGCTGGATGAGATAGAGAAGCAGACTCTGCAGCAGAAAGAAGCCAAAGCTCATGACGGCGCGGGTGGTGATGCTGTCGACGTCGATCTTGAAGCCGATGCTGGCGGCGGAGTAGCCGATTAGCGCCTTGGCTATGCCGTTGACCCCGATGGGCTGGTTGGTGAGGGCGTCCTGGAGCAGGCCGATGGCGGAGCCAGTTAAGGTTCCCGCAATGGGACTGCGCCGGGAGACGGCGAAGAAGATGGTTGCGACCAACGGCAGATCGAGGATGGCGAGCCGCGGAAGTGGTTTCGGCAGCAGCGCCTGCAGGACGATGAAGGCGATCGGCACCAGCAGCGTGACCGCTGGATGGAAGGTGTGTTCATCGAGTTCCCGGCGTGAGGTGTAGCTGCGAGTGGCCATGATTGCGCTTAGAGCTGCGGCTCCTTGGGGTGCGGCGGATTGGTGTTCTGCGGAGCGGGCTGCGCGGCCTTGGGCGATTTTTTCGGTTGGGACTCGGGCGCCGGCTGGCTCTCGGTAGCGTCCGGAGCATCTGGTGTGGTCTGCGTCGCGTCGCTGGTGGTGTCGGGGGTCGGGTTGCGGGCGCCGGGAGTGAGACTGGAGGCCGGTGGGGTGGTGCCGGGGGTGTAGCGGTCCGGGTGGAGGGTGGGGATGGGACGCGGGACGGTGGCGACGGCGGGGTTAGCGGTCGGGGGGGTGGCGCCGTCGGGGTTGAGGCTGGGCAGGCGTTCGGCGGCGAGGGCGGCCGCGCGCGTGGCCTGGGAGGCGGTGACCTCGCCGGCGGCGAGATCCTGCTGCGCCTGCGGAGGCGGCTCATCCTGCATGCCGGTGATGACCAGCACCTCTTCGAGCTGGGTGAGGTTGGCGGCCGGCTTGATGCGGATGCGGGTGTAGGGCTGGTGATCGGGGTCGGGCTCGATGGACTGGATGGTGCCGACGGGAAGGCCGCGGGGGAAGATCTGGTCGCCACCGGAGGTGAGGACGACCTCGCCGGACTTGATGCGGGAGTCCTGGGTGAGATTGCCGATCTGGATCGCGCCGCCGGGAGCGCCGCGCAGGATGGCGCGGATGCGGGTGCTGGCGAGCAGGACGCCGGCACCGGAAGAGGGGTCGTTGATCTCGAGGACCTGTGCGGTGTGCGGCGAGGTTACGGGGAAGACGTCTCGGACCTTGCCGACGATGCCGTCGGGGGTGATGACGGCCATGTCGGGCTTGAGGCCGTCGGCGGCTCCCTTGTCGATGTAGAGGACGCGGGACTGGTCGACGCCGCTGGTTCCGATCACCTGAGCGGCGACGGTGGTGGTGACGTAGTGCTCGCGGAAGGCGAGCAGCTGCTGGAGACGATGGCCCTGGGCGGCGTCCTCGGCGAACTCAGACTGCTCGAGGCGGAGGCGGGCGATCTCCTGCTGGAGCTGCTGGTTCTGCTGCCGGGTGC
>DATMOB010000154.1:0-9370 GCA_035568455.1 Granulicella sp. | reverse complement strand
CTCGTCCAAGCCCCACCCACTCCACTTTGACGATATAACCAAAAGATGCACCTCCGCCTAGCCACCCCAGCCGACATCCCCGCCGTCATGCAGGTCATCCGCGCCGTCGTCCCGCTCATGCGCTCTGCCGGCAACCTCCAGTGGGACGACGACTACCCCAACCCCGAGGCCTTCTCCCGTGACATCGCCCGCACCCAGCTCTGGGTCGCCGAGCTCGGCCCTCGCATCGCCGGCATGGCCGCCCTCACCACCGACCAGGAGCCCGAGTACGCCGACGTCGGCTGGGACATCACCGCCCCCGCACTCGTCGTTCACCGCCTCGCCGTCCATCCCCAGTTCCAGGGACTCGGCGTCGCCAGCGCCCTGCTCCAGCAGGCCGAGCAGGTCGCCCTCCAACGCGGCCTCCCCGAACTGCGCGTCGACACCAACACCCAGAACCCCGTCACCCAGCGTCTCCTGCCCAAGCTCGGCTACCGCCTGGTCGGCGAGATCGGCCTCGCCTTCCGCCCCGGCCTGCGCTTCTACTGCTACGAAAAACTCCTCGCCTGAACCCTCGAATGAATCCCCCTCCTCCACGCTCTATGCATGTGTGTACAGTGTGTACACTTGGCTTCGTTCCCTTTTTGGAGGATTTGAATGAAGCTCCGCAGCTCGCGTAGGTGGCTCGTCTCCCTGTCGTTCCTCTTCCTGCTCACCTCCCTCTCCGCCCACGCCCTCGACAACGGCCTCGCCCGCACCCCGCCCATGGGTTGGAACAGCTGGAACAAGTTCGCCTGCGACGGCCTCAACGAAAAGGTCGTCCGCGCCACCGCCGACACCATGGCCGCCAACGGCATGAAGGACGCCGGGTACCACTACGTCATCCTCGACGACTGCTGGCAGGTCGCCGTCTCCGCCTCCAACACCGGCCGCGATCCCCAGGGCAACATCCTCGTCGACACCGCCAAGTTCCCCTCCGGCATCAAGGCCCTCGCCGACTACATCCACTCCAAGGGCCTCAAGTTCGGCATCTACACCGACGTCGGCACCATGACCTGCGCCAAACGCTCCGGCTCCATCGGTCACGAGTACCAGGACGCCCGCCAGTACGCCGCCTGGGGCGTCGACTACCTCAAGGAAGACTGGTGTAACACACTGCCCGGCCAGTCCGCCGAGTCCTCCTACACCCTGATGCGCGACGCCCTCGCCGCCGCCACAGCAGACACCGCCGCGGCCAACGGAGCTCCAGCCCGCCCCATCCTCTTCAGCCTCTGCGAGTGGGGCTCCAACCACCCCTGGCTCTGGGCCGGCCCCGTCGGCAACATGTGGCGCTCCACCCCCGACATCCAGGACTGCTGGGACTGCAAGAAGACCTGGGGCGGCAACGGCGTCACCGAGATCCTCGACCAGCTCGCACCCATCTACTCCTACGCCGGCCCCGGACACTGGAACGACCCCGACATGCTTGAGGTCGGCAACGGCGGCATGACCACCGAGGAGTACCGCACCCACTTCAGCATGTGGGCGCTGCTCGCCGCCCCCCTGCTCGCCGGCAACGACATCGCCAACATGACCCCCGACACCCGCGAGATCCTGCTCAACAAAGACGTCATCGCCGTCGACCAGGACACCCTCGGCATCCAGGGGCACCGCGTCCGCAAGGAGCAGGACCTCGAGGTCTGGTCCAAGCAGCTCGCCGACGGCGGGCGCGCCGTCGTCCTGCTTAACCGCGGCTCCGCCCCAGCCCAGATCACCGCCCGCTGGACCGACATCGGCTACCCCGACACCCTCAAAGCCGAGATCCGCAACCTCTGGACCCACCAGGACCTCGGCCCCGCCACCACCAGCTACGCCGCCAACGTCCCCAGCCACGGCGCAGTCATGCTCCGCATCAAACCCTAACCGACACCATCCATACCGGCTACCCCATCCTCGCTATACCGGGTGCCCCATCCTCGCCGCGTTCTCTGCGGCAGGGTGGGGCACCCGTTTGCGCGAGCAAACGACCGCTCTCCTCTCCCGGCCAAACTCGGGGTGTCCAAATCACATCCTCGCAACCAAGCAAAGATCACGTCATCTCGGCCGGAGCGACGGACTGCCCCACCGTCCGTCGCGCAGTGGAGAGACCCCTGTATTTGCATTTCGATTTACCAGCCGCACCCATCCCTGGACCCTGGACCCTGGACCATTGATGGCAACCCCAAGCCCACCTAACCCACACATATCAAACCAAATAGAGCTGACATAAAGGGTACCTTCCGCCTGCTAAACTCAAATCAATCGAAAGCCCCGGGCGCGGCTTTCGCATCATAAGACCCCGTCCACAAGGTCCAAAATCGCCAGACCTAGGCTGAACTTCATTTGGACTTAGGTCACCTGTTTTCTTGACTTTAGGACTTCACTCCCGGGGGAGGGGGGCAGGTCCCCCGAAAGGCCCCACTCCTCCACCGGTGTATCGTTCCGAAGAACCGCCCGCAGCAGCAGGACACGTCGGCCGCGCAGTGACCCAGCAAACAGGAAGGGATGCAGAGACGATGACCCAATCCGCGAAGCCCGCACGGAAGCCCGGCCAACCCGCCCAACCCGCCCGCGTCCCCACCGGCCGCGAACGCCTCCTCCTCGGCCAGGCTCGGCGCAAACAACTCAAGCGCCAGGCCCACGCCGTCTGGAACCCCAAAGACCGCCAGCAGGACCCCCTCGACCTGCTCGCAGCCTCCAACCGCGGCCGCATCCCCTCCCTGGTCGCCTTGAAAGAAGAGCGCATGACCGCGTCGCCCTTCGCCTACCTGCGCGGCTCGGTCCCGGTCATGGCCTACGACCTCTCGCTCGCGCCCAACACCGGCCTCCTCAGCCAGCTCTGCGGCGACGCCCACGTGCGCAACCTCGGCGCCTTCGCCGGCCCCGACGGCCGCCTCGTCTTCGACATCAACGACTTCGACGAGACCGTCCTCGGCCCCTTCGAGTGGGACGTCAAGCGCATGGCCACCAGCCTCATCCTCGCCGGGCGCGAGGCCGGCGCCGGCTCCCTCCGCTGCCGTGAAGCCGCCGCCACCTTCCTCACCCAATACCGCGACCTCATGCACCTGTTCAGCAAGATGCCGGTGCTCGAAGTGGCCCGCTACCAGGTCCATCGTCTCGCGCAAGTCGGTCCCGTCGCCGCCATCCTCAACGCCGCCCGGCGCAGCACGCCGCTCCACAGCCTGGCCGCCCTAACCGAACCCGTCCCCACAGATGAGTCGAATCAAACGGAGAAGACCGAGACCGCCGGCAAGCCCGCTAAGCACCGCCCCAAGCACCCCCAGTCGCGACGCTTCAAGACCGCCGAGCCGGTCCTCTGGCGGCTCACGGAGCACGAGGCCCAGCCCGTCATCGCCTCCCTCGTCCCCTACGCCGAGAGCCTGCTGCCCGAGCGCCGCCGCTTCCTCGCCCAGTACCGCGTCCTCGACGTCGCCTTCAAGGTCGTCGGCACCGGCTCGGTCGGCCTGCGCGACTACTGCATCTACCTCGAAGGCAACGGCAGCAAGGACCCGCTCTTTCTCCAGATCAAGGAGGAGACTCTCTCCGCCTACGCCCCCTTCGTCGGCGAGAACGCCCTCCGCGACTACCACCAGGGCCGCCGCACCGTCGAAGGCGAGCGCGCCATGCAGATCCAGTCCGACCCCTTCCTCGGCTGGACCACCATCGTCGACCCACGCACCGGCAAACCCCGCGACTTCCTGGTCCGCCAGCTCAACGACCACAAAGCCTCGCTCGACCTCTCCAGCCTCAAGTCCGCCGGCCTGATGGAGTACGCCAAGGTCGCCGGCGAGATCCTCGCCCGCGGCCACGCCCGCTCCGGCGACTTCGCCATGCTCGCCGGCTACCTCGGCACCTCCGACCGCTTCTGCGATGCCATCACCCGCTTCGCCGAAACCTACGCCGACCAGACCGAAAAGGACTGGGAACAGTTCGTGAAATCGCTGAAGGCCAGCGGGAAATTACCGAAGAAGGGCGGGCAGGGCAAGAAGACCGTCATAAAGACGGCCCTTACCCGAAAGGTGTCCGTCACCCTGCCAAGCGATGAAACGGAGCGCAACTCATCGCGCTGAGGGATTGCGACGAGTATTCCGCCGCAAGCAGCTAAGATTCCCCCTATGCAAATCATCCAGGCGGTCTTTGGAGTCTTCCACCACTTCGAACTGGCCCACCAGCTCCACCGCAGGAATCACCTACGGAGGATCTACTCCACCTGGCCCTGGGCGCGGCTCAAGCGCGAAGGCCTGCCCCGCGAACTGGTAGGCACCTTCCCGCTCCTGCACACCGCCGAGTATCTCCTCGGCCGCTCCCGCTTCGCCTGCCCCTGGCCCATGGCGCGACTGGCCTCCTGGAACACCCGCAGCTTCGACCGCTGGACACGGGCACGAATCGAGCCCTGCGACGCCTTCATCGCCATCTCCGGCGCCGGCCTGCTCACCGGAGCCCACGTCCAGCAGAACGGCGGCAAGTTCATCTGCGACCGCGGCTCCACCCACCAGCGCTTCCAGGAGGCCGCCGTCCTCGAAGAGCATCGCCGCTGGGGCCTGCGCGGTCCCTTCCCCAAGCCCCACATCGCCCTCCGCGAGGAGAAGATCTATGCCCTAGCCGATGCCATCACCGTCCCCTCCACCGTCGCCAAACGCTCCTTCCTCGCCCTGGGCGTCCCCGAGGAGAAGGTCCACGTCATCCCCTACGGCGTCCGGCTCGACCGCTTCGTCCCCACCACCCCCCCGCCCCCCAACTCCTTCGAACTTCTCTTCGCCGGGGGCGTCAGTCTGCGCAAAGGCATTCCCTACCTGCTCGAGGCCTTCGCCCAGCTCCGTCATCCACGCAAACACCTCACCATCGTCGGCAGCGTGCCGTCCGAGATGCGCGGCCTGCTCGGCCGTCTGCCCACCGCCAACGTCACCTTCACCGGCTCCATCCCGCAGCCTGCGCTCGCCGCCCGCATGAGCGCAAGCCACGCCCTGGTGCTCCCCAGCATCGAGGAGGGCCTCGCGCTCGTCCAGGGACAGGCCATGGCCTGCGGCTGCCCCGTCATCGCCACCACCGCCACCGGCGCCGAAGACCTCTTCACCGACGGGGTGGAGGGCTTCATCGTCCCCGACCGCGACACCGCCGCGCTTACCGCCCGCATGCAGCAGCTCGCCGACGACCCCGCGCTGCGCCAGACCATGAGCGCCCGGGCGCGCAAGCGCGTCCAGCATCTCGGCGGCTGGGACCGCTACGGCGACCACTGGGACCGCCTCCTGCACCAGCTCACCGGCATCGCACCCCAACCCGGAGAAGCTTCGCAATCGGCCCCACTCGAAGACCGCTCCGCCCCGCTTACTGGAACCGACCCGCCGCAGGCGTCCGTGGCAACGTAACCTCAAACTTCGTCCCCTGGTTCGGAGCCTCCGTGTTGCTGCTCACCTCGATACTTCCGCCATGCTTGGCGACGATGCTATCGGAGACCCACAAACCGAGCCCCGTCCCCGTTCCATCGCGCGTGGTGAAGAACGGATCGAAGATGTGATCGATCGCCTCGGCGGCGATGCCGCTGCCGTTATCGATCACGCGCAGCACGATGTGATCGGGATCCGTGGCAGCCGTCTCCAGATGCAGCATCCCGTCCTCAGACATAGCCTCGAACGCATTGACCAACAGGTTCGAGATCACCTGGCGAATCTCCCCCTTCACCGCCTGCAGTGATAGGGCCTCGCCGAGGTTTCGCTCGATGCGGATTCTCTTTGCGTCGAATCGCTTCTGATAGATGGCCAGCGCTGCGTCGACGCTCTCATTCAGATCAAACCATGCAGGCCCCGTCAGCTCGCGATAGAAGCCCAGCGACTGCCGCGCGATATGCGCCAACCGCGACACCTCAGAGAGCGCCTCCTGCGTATAGCTCTTCACCGCCGGAGAGATGTCCGGCGTGGTATCGATCAGGTAGATCAGGTTCGTGATCGACTCCAGCGGATTGTTGATCTCGTGGGCAATGGCCGCCGAAAGCCGCCCCGCCGCCGCCAGCTTCTCCGACTGCACCAGCGCGCTCTGCGCCTTCTGCTGGGCCCTGTACAGAATCGCATTCTGTAGCGCCAGCGACGATCTGTCCGCCAGGTCCTCAGCCAGCACGACGTCCGATGGCGTGTACCGTCGACGGTCTCCATACAGCTCGAAGACCAGCGCCCCCAGCCGCCGGCGCTCCAGCTTCAGCGGAACCATGATCGCCGAGGAGCCAACCAGGCACGACTCGGCCGTGCTCGAAACACGCATCGCATCTGCCATCAGATGCTCGGGAACCGCGGTCACATCGCCCGGCAGCAGATGCTCCTGCTGTGCCCTGTCCCGGGAGTATCGATGGAGTGAATTCGCCCCCCGGATCCGCCACATCGTCCCGGCGACCTGCACGTCGCCAACCCGAGTTCCCGCAGCCGGAATCCTGTTCGGCCGCAGGTACAGCGTGCAGCCATCAGCAAAGTATGGGACAAACACCTGCTCGATCGTTCGCAGCGTCTGTTGATAGTCGATCGAAGCGATCAATCGCGCGCTCACCTCCGCCTGGAAGCGCAGCGTCTTCTCCGAGTCCCGCGACCGGATCAGCGCCTCCACCAGCGCCAGCAACTCCGCAGGATGCACCGGCTGCGCCACATAGGCATCCGCTCCGCCCGAGAGGCCGGCAGCGCGTAGGCCTGGATCTGCCCGGCTCCCCGCGATCTGCAGAATCGGCAACGACGAAGTCGTCGGGTTGCCCTTGATGCTCCGGCACAGATCATATCCGCTGATATCCGGAAGCTTGACATCGAGGATCGCCGCCAGCACCTCCGGTCGCGGTCCCTCGGTCGCAGCTGGATAGAGCTGGCGAAACGCCTCCGCACCCGAACCCGCCTCCAGCACGTGAAAGCCCGCGCCCTCGAGAATGGGCCGCATGGCATAGCGCTGCTCTGCGGTGTCGTCTACATAGAGAATGTGCCGGTCATGCTCGACGATCATCGCCGTTGTGCCCCCCCTGGCGGAGATTGCTCAACCCAGCCCGCAACAGAGCCCGTTCCAACACCATCCGGTCTTCATCGAGCTGCGCCTGATCCCGCGCACCCGCGTCAGAACGCGCGCCGACATGCTTCCGCCCCGCCAATCAGGCGCGAGAGACTCAGCCTCAGAAGACGAAGACCTGAAATCTCCCACAAAACCGGGGTGAATGGCCACCACATATATATCACGGCCGCCGCCCGGGAACCTGAGGCGGCGAACCCGCGGAAAACTTGGCCGTTTTACCGTTTTAAGATCCGCGCACACAGAGGATCTAGAGCTAAAGCCGCTACAGCGAAGCGGCCCGCTCCGAATGACCCGAGTTCTCCGACGCTCGCGCCTCCGCATACGCCGCCGCCCCCAGCAGAGCGCAGGTATCATCGAGAATCACCCGCACCGGAATCGACTCCAGCAGCGGCGACAGCCTTCCCTTATCCAGGAACGCCTGCGTGAACGCTCCGTTCTGCAGCGTCTTCAGGATCTTCGGCGCGATCCCGCCCCCCAGATACATGCCGCCCATCGCCAGCACCTTCAACGCGATATTGCCCGCCTCCGCGCCGTACGCCGCCGCGAAGATACTCAGCGTCTCCTGGCAGATCGGGCTCGACCCGTTCTCCCCGCACTCGCCGATGACCGCATTCGGATCCTCCGTCTGCAACCGCTCGCGCAGCCACGCCGGCTCTTCCATCTTCTGGTCGTCGCGCAGGAACGCATAGACGTTCTTGATTCCTATCCCCGACACCACCCGCTCGAAGCTCACCCGTCCCTGCAGCGCGCGCCGCAGATACAGCAGCAGCGCAACCTCGCGGTCGGTGCGCGCCGCGAAGTCGCAGTGCCCGCCCTCCGAGGCAATGGGAACGTGCCGGCTCTTTCCATCCCAGATCAGCAGCGCCTCGCCCAGTCCCGTGCCCGCCGCAATTAAGCCGCGATGCCCGACCGAGCTGCTGTCGCCCTTGTGGAGCGTAAAGATGCGCTCCGGCGACAGCTCCGGAATCCCGTAGCCATTCGCCTCCAGATCGTTGATCAGGAATATATGCTCGATCGAAAGCTCCTGCGACAGCTCGCGCACATCCAGGATCCAGGGCAGGTTCGTCAGCTTCAAGCGCCCCGCCCGCACCGGCCCGGGACACCCGAAGCACGCCGCCGCGATGTCCTTGCGGTCGATGTTGTCGACCTCGAGAAACCGCTCGATCACCGCCCCAAGACTCGCAAACTCATGCGCCGGATACTTCTGCTCGCGCAGCGGCCGCAGCCGCCCACCCTCGAAGTCATACAGCGCCAGATGTACCTTGGTTCCGCCTACATCGCCCGCAAGAATCATCTATCGCAGCTCCAGTTCACTAGTCGCCGTCGTATCCGGTCCCGCGGCAACCGGTTCCGGAAGCTTAGCCGCTGCGGCGCGATCGAGCAAGAAGGTCAACCGTCCGTTGGCCGGACGAATCAGCTGCGACGGCTTCGATTCCGGATCGTAAGCGCCCAGCAGCACATCGCGCAGCACCTCGGCCTTGCCCCCACCCTCGATCAGAAACGCCACCTCGCGCGCCTGATTGATCACCGGCCAGGTCAGCGTGATCCGCCACGTGTCCTTCTGCGGAACGTAATTCGCCATCGCGATCAGACTCATCTCGTCGATCGCCGCGGTGTGCGGAAACAGTGAGGCCGTATGCGCGTCATCGCCCATGCCCAGCAGGACCAGGTCGAAGGTCGGCGTCTGGGCCCCTTCCAGCTTGAATGCATTGCGAATCCTCGACTCATAGCGCGCCGCCGCCACCTCCGGCTGCAGCTCGCCCTCCATGCGGTGCACCCGCGCAGGGGGCAGAGGAATATGCCGCAGCATGGCCTCGCTGGTCATCCGGTAGTTGGACTCCGCATCCGTCGGCGGCACACACCGCTCATCGACCCAGAACAGATCGATCTTGTCCCACGGCACCGCCGCGAGATATGGCTTGGCCGGGTCGGCGAGCAGCTCGAACATCCGCTTCGGAGTCGTTCCCCCCGAGATGGCAATTCGAGCGACGCCCCGCGCCTTGACCGCGGCGACGACACAGTCCAAGAAGAACTGTGCCGCCGCCTCGGCCAGAGCGGCGGGCGTCGGAGAGACGGAGTATGTAACACGAACAGTACGCGGCATAGAGTCAGAATCCCAAATGGTTACAAATTACTGTTTGCGCCAGTGACGGCCGTCTTTTGCCAACAGCTTGTCGGCTCCCTCAGGACCCCACGAACCGGCCTTGTAGAACTCCAGCCCCTCGGCGCCCTGCTTGGCCCATGCCTCCAGCAGCGGTGTAAACAGTGCCCACGTCGCCTCCACGCCGTCTCGGTGTGTAAACAGCGTCGCCTCGCCCAGCATCGCGTCGAGCAGCAGCCG
>DATMOB010000153.1:0-2417 GCA_035568455.1 Granulicella sp. | reverse complement strand
GAATGTATTTCGCAGCGCAGACCAGCACCGACCTGGTGCACGTGCCCTACACCGTCAGCTCGACGATCATCGCCGATCTGCTCGGCGGACGCATTCACGTCACCTTCGCACCGGCTGCCTTTACGCTGCCACTGCTGCAAGACGGCCGATTGCTGGCGCTCGCCGTCGCGGCCAATGAACCCATTCGCGAGCCGATCGCGGTCCCCACCGCGCTCGCAGCCCATATCGATTACCAAAACGCGACCTGGTACGGCTTCTTGGCCCCCGCCAAGACGCCCGCGCCGGTCCTGCAGACCCTGCATGACGCCATCGTCGCCGCGGGCGCGGATCCCGAGCTCAAGGAGAAGATTCGCGCGCAGGGCATCACGCCGCGCAGCATCGGCCTGCGCGACTTCGACGCGCATATCCGCAAGGACATGGATCGGCTCGAGCCGTTGTTGCGGACCATCGCCCGCTCGAATTAGCACTACTTTGGCAGATTTATTCACGCTGCTTTTCGCTGCAAATCCATTTTCTGCAGCGCGGGCATCGCTGCGGCGGTGGTCGAGCGATGAGTTCGAGGATGGCCTGGCGCACGGCGGGCAATGTCGGTCGCGGCGGCGGCCCGTTGATTCTTTTTTTCCCGCCTTGCTGTTTTAAGCCGGCGATACTGGAGGAAAGCGTAGGCGATCATCGTCATGAGCGCATGACGGTGAAGGCCCCGCCAGGATCGGCCCTCGAAGTGATCGAGACCAAGTTCTTCTTTCAACTGCTGGTGAGCCTGCTCGCAAATCCATCGCGCCTTGATGGTGGCCGCTAGGGTGCGCAAGTCAGTCTTCGCCGGCAGGTTGGCAAGATAGTATTTCTTCTCTCCCGACATCCTGTGTTCGCCAATCAACCAAGCCTCGTCGCCGGGCAGATGTTGCTGACCCTTGTCCCTGATCCGCTGCGGCGGTCCGTCGGCAACCCGCACGCGGACCGCAGCAAAACGAGCCTTGAGCTTTCCTTTCGTGCCGGTGCGCCAACTGATGGTGCGCCATTTGGCGTTGGCCAGCATGTCTTCGGCCGGTATCGATAGAATGTCCGGGACGTGCCGCTGGCGGGGACGACCGCGCCTAGCAACCGGCCAGATCATCCGCACATCGGCAGGGTAAACCTTGAGATGCCGTGGAATACCGACCGCCCAGGTCAGTTTGCGAGCTGTGAGCCCCTGGCGGAACGGCGCACTTAGCCCATAACCGGCATCCGCCAGCACGCAGCCGAAGCACACACCGGTCGCGATGACACGATCGATCTCTGCCAGAGCCAGCTCCGGCTTCGTCCGCGCCGTTCGATATTCGGTTGGAACACCCGCTCGCTTCAGCCGAGCTTGATTGCTCGTCCAACTCTCAGGAAGAAACAATCGCAACCCCAGCATGACCGGTACTTCGCCGCGCGCAAGCGTCAGCGATACCAAGGTCTGGCAATTGGCGGTCTTGCCCAGCGCCGAAGCATATTGCGCAGCAACACCCACCGAATGCGTGCCTTTCTTGGGTATCGCAGTGTCGTCAATCACCAGCACGGCATCGTCGCCGCCGACGAGCCTATCTGCTTGGATAAGCAGTTCTGTTTCCACTGGCGTTGCATCCCAGACCCCGGCGGCAATGAAGTGGTGCAATTGGTCGCATTCGCCCAGCGCAAGCCGCTTCGCCATCGGCTGAATGCTCTTGCGATCGCCAGGACCGATCAGTCCCGACACGTAGAGTGGACACATCTGTCCCGCGCCTTGTGGCCTAAGCGAGCCAGAAACGGCTTGAGCCAACGCGCTCGTCTCGCCAATCCAACGTCCTGTCAGCCATAACCGGCCCCTCCAAAAGCCGACCACCCATGAGTCACAGAAAAACCGATTTGGGAATCCCGCCGCTCCAAGAATCTGCCGAAGTAGTGCTAGTAAGGCGATCTTAATCGCAGTGGAACGCCAATGGTCCTCAATGGCCGAGCACAAATTCAAGATCGGTGAGAGGGTATATTTTCACTCGCGGTCGCGGCGCGAAGTGCCGCCGGGTCCATGCCAAATCATCAAGCGCTTACCGGCGGCGAACGGTGAATTTCAGTATGTTATCAGGAGCGAATATAAAGATCATCAGCACGTCGCGAAGGAAAGCGAGCTAAGCCGCTACTAACCTTTCTCCGCCTCTGTCGCAGGCCTCAGCAGCCTCGCGATCTTCGCGCAAGCGCACCGGCGAGCGAGAGGAACTCGACCGCGAGGTCCCGCATCATGCTGCCGTTGAAGGCTACGTAATTCGCGACCGCCGGGTGGCAATTGGCCGATCGGTGGACCGTCAGTATCGAGCGCCGGTCGAGAGTGGTTTGGAAGTGCTCGATCTCGGTGGAGGATCAGGTCTGTAATGCAGCCGATCGCGGAGTGGCTAGCGAACATTGGCGGTGAGCGATGCGCG
>DATMOB010000152.1:0-3591 GCA_035568455.1 Granulicella sp. | reverse complement strand
CGCGCCATATCATGCTTCTGAGCCCCGACGCCTCAATGCCGATCTAGTGGAATTCCGGTTACTGAGGTGCTGCAGACGAGATGGCGGCGGCGGGGAATGTGGCAGCTACTTGAAGAAATCGTTAGATCGCAGCACCAGCGGTCCTTTAGTCTCGACTGGCCCTTCGAAGAACTTACGCGATGCTCGCTCTTCAATCGCATCGCGCAGCCGGACAAACTGATCTACTCGCTGATCTGCCTTCACACCACGCTTGCCTTCAAGATCGTCCATCGCCGCAGTGCTGATCGCACACCGAACTGTCTCGCCCTGATTAAGCATCGTGAATTCAACGACCATCCGATTGAAGTCGTAGCCTAGTATCTCTCCTCGTTGCAGCGGCATGGCAGATTCTCCGCTCTGACAGGGCTTGATTATGCCATCTTGGCCGCTCTTGCACGACGGTGTGGGCATAACCTAGCAGCCGTCGCCGCGGCGATCACGACTTCATTGTCTTGGGCGTCTCGGCTGCGATGCCACTGGCTGAGCCTGGCTCTGCTTCACCCCAATAGCAGCGCGCCCCAACCGAAGACCCTTCACCAGCGCCGACGGAGGCCGGCGAAACCCGCTGCGAATGATCGGGCCGGGTAAAATGCGCGACGTTGCGCTCCTACAACCGAACGGCCCTCGCGGCTGTGACACCTATCACAGATTTGCGGTTTTCTGCGCCCTGATCGGTCAGTCTTATCCCTCCACAATATACAAGTCGGTGACAGTGGTATCCCTCGACCGCCGTTTCACCTGCAACCAAGTAGGTGGGGCATTTAGAAGGGTAAAGGAAAGAAAGATGTTCTCATTTCTCCCATTGAAGAAAAACTCTGGTGCCGTAGCGGGAGTGGTTGGAATTTGAAGGCGGCGTAATCTCCAGCTTGATGCAAAAGCGATTCCGGCAGAAGCCGGCGGAGATTACGCCATGACGAGCCATAGCACGATGCTTGAGCAGCCGCAGCTGGAAACCGAAGCTGCGGCGCAACTTTTCGACAACTGGTTCGATCCGATCGAAGCTGGCCTACGGGATCGAGCCCGCGAATTCCTGCAAGCGATGCTCGAAGGCGAGCTCGACGAGGTGCTCGATCGCTCGCGCTATGCCCGCCGGGCCAAGCGATCGGCCGATGCTTCGGAGCGAATGGTGGGCGTGCCCGGCCACCGTCACGGCCACCGGCCGCGGACGCTGTTGGGAACGTTCGGGCAGCTGAAGATCGAGGTGCCGCGCGCCCGGCTGGAAACTCCGGACGGCAACACAACCGAGTGGAAGAGCCAGATGTTGCGAGCCTATCAGCGCCGCACGCTGGCGGCCGACGCGCTGATCGCCGGCTGCTATCTTTCCGGCACCAATACACGCCGGGTGCGTCGGGCGCTAAGTGCTCTGTTTGGCGGTGCGGTCGGCAAGGACGTTGTGAGCCGGGTTTGGCGCAAGGTGAAGAGCGATTGGGAGGCTTGGAATGCCCGCTCGCTGGTGGCCGAGCCGATCGTGAGGCTCATTCTCGACGGCACCGTGGTGCGCGTGCGGCTCGATCGCGAAGCGACGTCGATCTCACTGCTAGTGGTCATGGGGGTGCGCGTCGACGGCCAGAAGGTGCTGCTGGCGATCAAGAGCATGGGCGGCGAGAGCACCGAGGCCTGGCGAACGGTGCTCGACGATCTCATCCAGCGAGGCCTGCGGCGGCCGGAACTCCTGATCGTGGACGGCGCGCCGGGGTTGGAGAATGCGATTGCGGCGGTTTGGGACGGCGTTCCGGTCCAGCGCTGCACCGTCCACAAACATCGCAATTTGCTGGCGCACGCACCCGAGCGTCTGCATGAGGAGATCTCTGCCGACTACAACGACATGATCTACGCCAGCACGCGTGAGGAAGTCGAGAGGCGGCGCAAGACCTTCATCCGCAAGTGGCGGCTCAAGCACCGCGCAGTCGCCGACAGCCTGCAAGAAGCCGGCGACCGACTCTTCACCTTCACGCGACTACCACTAGGTCAGTGGCGCAGCGCTCGTACCACCAACACCATTGAGCGGCTGCACGAGGAATTCAGGCGACGGATCAAGACGCAAACCGTGTTGCCATCGGCGGATACCGCGGCCATGCTGTTCTGGGCGCTGCTCGCCTCCGGTCAGATCAGCATGCGCAAGGTCGATGGCTGGCATACACTTGCCACCAAGCCCATCGATCAACCAATCGATCTCGCCGCGTGATCGAGACGCTCAAAAAGAGGTACTCAGATATCGCACCCCTCTCAAAAAACTCACCAGCGGGCTTTCTAAAGGCTCGCCTTCTCGACCAAGAAGCTGTTTGAATGCAAATCGAAAATCAGATAGCTTCAGGTCCGCTGGAGATCAGGCCGCGCAAATTCCAACCACATCCCGGGCGGCACCGTGCATTTTGCAGGGGGCTATGGCTTCTCGCCGGAGCAGCTTGCTGGAATAAAGGCAAAGTACGAATCGCTGCAACGCACCAATTGGGGAGCTATCGGAGGCACAGCGGACATGCCGCGAACTCGTCGGGCGCATCGATCCGATGCTTTTGACCCTTAGCCGACATGCACGGCACGGGATTTTTGCAGTGCAAATTTGCCTTTGACCCCTATTTCGCCGGTCGTAATTTCCTGTTTTGATGGCCCGCGTTGAAAACCGGAATTGGGCAGCCCCGAGCCGGGCGGGGGGTAGTAATGAAACGACGCGATTTCATTAAGGTGATTGGGGGCACAGCGGTCGCTTGGCCGCTCGCGGCGCGGGCACAGCAGCGGGCGAAGGTCGCCCATATCGGGTATTTGGGTCTTGTCTCTGCGTCTTGGCATACCCCGCGCGTTACTGCCTTTCGCGCCGGGCTGCGCGACCTCGGCTACGCCGAAGGCAAGGATATTGTGATCGAGTTCCGCTGGGCCGAGGGACGGTATGACCAGCTGCCGGCCCTGGCGGCGGAACTGGTGGGGCTTAATGTCGACGTCATCGTGACCCACACGGTGCCCGGCGCCATTGCGGCCAAGCAGGCGACGTCAACGATCCCGATCGTCATCACGGCAGCCTCTGATTTGCTCGCTTTTGGTCTCGTCGAAGGTCTCGCGCGTCCGGGAGGGAACCTGACCGGATTGAGTTTCTTCAATGCTGAGCTCGTTGCGAAGCGGCTCGAATTGCTCAAGGAACTGGCGCCGTCGATGGCCAAGGCTGCTGTGCTATTGAATGCGGCCAATTCGGCCGGGAATCAGCTCATTCTACGCGAGCTGGAGCCGACCGCGAAGGCTTTGAAGGTGGAATTGCTGACCTTCGAGGCGCGTGGGCCAGGCGATTTCGAGGGCGTCTTTGAAGCGATGATCAGTCAGCAGATTGGCGCAGCTGTCCTCCACGAAGATCCGATGCTGAATGCAAACTCCAAGGCGATTGTGGATATTTTGGCCAGGCACCGGCTGCTAGCATGCGGCTTCCCGGAATTCGCGGCAGCAGGCGGCTTGATGGCCTATGGGGTAGACTTACCAGAGATGGATCGGCGAGCCGCGGTCTTCGTCGACAAGATTCTTAAGGGTGCAAAGCCAGCGGACCTTCCAGTCGAGCGCGCGACGAAGTTC
>DATMOB010000151.1:0-72402 GCA_035568455.1 Granulicella sp. | reverse complement strand
TCTCAGTAACCTGGCGAAGACTGCCCTGGAGCAAAAGGGATACATCATCGAGGTTGTGGGGTATGCCGATTCGACCGGCAGCGCTGCGATGAACACACAACTGAGCGGGAGCCGCGCTAAGGCTGTCGTCACTTATCTCATGCAGCAAGGTAACGTGCCGGTGCGGCATATAGTGGCGCCGGGTGCGATGGGCGAATACGGAGCTGCAGCACCGAACGAGACCGCGTCCGGACGGGCCGAGAACCGCAGGGTCGTAGTGAAGGTGTTGGTGAATCGCGGAGTGGCCGGAACAATGTAGATAGCTTGCAGGCCATGAAAGCCACAGGACCTCAGGGAGAAGTGTGCCTGAAACCCGGCGCGGCCTCCGGGAACGCTTCCTGGAGGCCACGCAATGCCGCGTCAATACGGCTGAAATACCACTTTCGAACCAAATTCATCGGTAAGAGGTCGCGAATCCTCACGGAATCGCCCGTTGACAAAATCAATAAGTTCCTAGTCTAGAGATCTCCTAGCCATCGCAAGGCGCGGAGGCCTGGAAGAAAGCAATACTCTCCGCCACGTGTGACGACGAATCGAGGCAATCCCTGCAGTCGCATCCGTACTGGCCGTCGCGGCACGTCGAATTTACCGGTGCCATCACCAGCGCCGGCAACTGGGTCTTTCTCCGACGTAACACCGAAAAAAGTACTATCGTTCATCCACTCGGACTGAACAAACTCGAATTGGCGGCCGAGATTGGCGCCGATGAAGGCGAACATCAATCCCCGGTCAATGCCATCATCTTCCAAGACTCCCTCAGGAAGTGCCGGACCATAGGACGTTCCACGCCGAATCATTCGATGAATGCGTACCATGCCAGCCACGTCCGCATCGCGCGGGTTCATCCGGCGGATATGAGAGCCAGGCGGAGTCTTGTAGCCGATTGGGTCGTCCGCCTTAAAGAGGAAGTCGTTGTTACGTCTGGGGTCTATTCCGACTACGGGATCATCGTGCATGGGACACGAAGCAAGGGGGGCGCCACTGCGCCAGCGCCCCATCATCTTTGCGGCTAACAGCTCCTCAGCTTGGCTATCTGGAGCGTTGGCTTTCAAATAATGACGGAACATTGCCACACGTTGATGCAGCTTGCGAAAGGCCACATAGCTTCCATTCCGCCCCAAAATCTCCGGTTGCGGTATTCGAGGCTCATCGCTGATCTCATCGGGATATCCGAGCACGAACTCACCCGCTTTCAGTGGCCGCTCGCGTGAATTACTCCCGGGAATCCCGCTGCCTTCGATTGCAGGATGGCTGATGCCATCCTTGAATCCGAATGGCTCTTTTCCACCGGGGAGGACATTGCAATCCTGCCGCCATATTGCGGTGACCCCCGACAACTGGCGATACGCTTTCCGGGCGCGTTCGATCGCTGATTCAAGATGCTCCGCATCTGGAGAAATCGCGGTCAGCACTAGGTGGACGTCTGCTGACCCGAGCGGCTTTTCCCACTTTTCGGGACTGCTCTCGCCAAAGTCTCCCAATACCTTCGCCCGCGCTGCCATTCCCTGCTGGAATTGCGGTGAAAAGCTATCGAGTGAGGCCTGCGGAACGCCGAGCGCTTTAAGTCCCTGGAAGCTAAGAGCGGCACTTACCCAAGTATCCTCGGAAGGGCTGGCGGGGTGAGCAGCCGAAGCCACGACTGTGCTTAAGAGGCGCATCAGCTCTCGTCCCGCATTGCGGTCGTCGATTCGCAAGATGATATACGTCGCGGCAAATGGCGTGGGGCGCGGACGCAAAACTCCGCTTTGGATGTCACCGAGTTCAAGAGCTGGCGCTGTCAAAGTGGCCCTCCTCTACCTCAGAGATCAGAATACCCCTAGAAACTGATCGAACCAGAAATCTGCAAGGAATATCCCTGAAACGTAGAACGATTCTGAAATTCCTTGAAATACTTCAGGCCTAAATTCGCTCTGTGGCTTGGATAAACCGAGCTCAACGCGAAGCCAAGCGAGTTGACTGCATAACGTTCTTTCGACGCTGCTGGGGATATTGTTGGCCCGGTTTTCGCAGTTGTCTGCCGTTGCTCATACCCACCGGCACCGATCTGGAGCCGCAAGTTTCTAGGAACAGGAATCGTTCCCATGAGCGAGTAATCAAGATCGAATGTCTCTCCCGGTTGAATATCGGTGCCTTCCTGCGTTGAATGGAATTCGTATAGCTGAAACGCCGACAGGACGAGGTGCTTGTTACTTTTCACATAGAAGGTCTGTCCTGAAGACAGAGTCTGTGTCCAATAACCGGACCCGACATTATCGCTTGCGCCGGATGCGAATCGGCCTGTTGGGGCGAGAAATCCGTATGTGACCCGAACCGCCACCCGATCGCGATTCCATCCTAAGATGAATGGCAGATAGTATGAATCGCCAAGTCCCCCACCGCCACTGATATTCCCTTCGATATCCGATGTGAGGTCGTTTTTCGCAAAAGGCAGAGTCGCTGCGAGAGAATACGCAGCTTTGCCAAGAAACTCTCTCTTGCTTACCCAGGCCAACGTATTCATGTCCATGAGAACGTAGTTTTCTCCTGTGACCGTCAATGTGTCGCCTGCATTGTCCTTAGCGTGATCTCGAGAGTAGAAGAGAAGCTGGTTGACGTACGTAAATCCTGGGCCAGGCGTGACCCCAGAGTTAGTTGCGCTCATGCCGAGCGGATAGACACCCCGATTCTGCGCTTGTGCTTGCATCACAATCACCACCAGGTAAACTGCGAGCGAGACGATAAGGCGGATTTGGTTTCTGGCCAGCGCTGTCATTTGGTCGCGAGATTCTTCCAAAAGCGCTCCAGACTTTTGTCCCCGCCAAACAAGGTGGTGAAAATCGTCGAGTCAGCCAGCAATATGTCACCCGCACGTTTGTCGACCGGTGGCATCCAGAGGAACATGTTGAACTCGCGATTCCCGGATTCGATGAAGGGATGCGGCTTGGACAGATCGATCGGCTGCCGAGCCAGCACGTGGATGGCTGTCGGATCGTCAGTGGTCACAGCATAGTGCGGCAGGTGCATGTGGAAGACGAACGTGTTGACATCCGTGAGCCAACCACGGATATCCAGATCCTGAGCGATCGAGAGAGGAACAGTGTGCGTTGTTCCTTGAAGGGTTGCGGGCCGAAGACCATAGCGATTTTCGACGGGAACGCCAAGCCCCTGCATCAACGAACGTGTGTACTTTCCGAAACGCTGCTGGCGGGGGACAAGCGGATCACCGTGATGAGCATATTCCATAGCGCGCTCCGTCAGGTCAACCGAGGAACCCACGTCATGATGCGGACCAAGGATGAGGCAAGTGCCTTCGCGCGCGAGGAAGTTTCGAAGCGCTTCAATCTCTTCGGGAGAGGCTTCCTGCTCGGTGACCATGTGGTCCAGGCCAAAGACCATCAGCGTGTCCGTGTCGGCGAGTATGCGTTCGTCTATCGGTAAGCGCTGTCCGGCCTGGTCGATACGCTGGTAGACGGCGACAGGATATCCCGTGGCTTCGCCGATGACGCTCTGGAACCTCACCAGTGAGAGATGAAAGAGTTCCAGCGTACCGGCTATACCTTGCAGGAACATCTTTTCTGAATACTCGATCGACTCGAAGTTCGGCCATCCCACCCGGCGGACCTCAGTCATGGTCGAGAAGCGGTTATCCAGTTCGCTGATGTTCCGATTCGCCTCCCACGGATAACTCCATGTCCAATAAACGCTGAACCGACGTCTACCCGGAGCGTAGCTCCGCGGAACGTGGAGTTGGTTATAGGTTCGACCTGAATTCTTCGCCAATTATCACCTCCCGTGAGACTCATCCACCATCCTCCACTCTTTTGGAGGACGGCCTCGCGAAGCGTTTTTGTCGGTGCACCGCCGGTAGTCGTGACCGTTCCGCCTGGTCTGGCTTTCTCGACTATCGCCGAGCGATGGCCAAAGAAGGATGCCAGCTCCGTGGCGCTTTCTCTCGCAGGACCAGCTCCGATGGCGATAAGATCGTAGGTATCCGTCACGGCAAATACTTGGCTGGGTCCTATTGCATCTGGTCGAGCATTTCCCCGAAAGCCTTCTTCGCCTTGAGTGCTTTCTTAATTTCGTCAGCAGTGACATACGGGTATTCGCCATATTCCATGAAGCTAGGACGGTGGTGCTCTCGAACAAACTCGATGAATGCCGGGATATTAGCCTTCCAATCTTCGGGAAAGCCTTCAAGGTTTTCAAAGGCGGTGTGCAGTCCTGACTTGCTGAACAGCGCTACGGCGTCATCGGTGTACTTATCGAAATCGGTGTCGAAGATCCCTTGGTACATGAAGTACGTCTCACTGCCGATATCGAAGAGAACCCACTTCAGGTAGTGCAGCTTCAAAGGTGCCAGGAACGACGGGTCGTCTTGCAACGCTTTTTCGACCCTATCTGCATAGGACCGCATCGCGTCCTCTCTTCCCGGCTTGAGTTTCGCGATGATAGTAAATCCATGACAGGCAGGAGTCCTGGGAAATAGCGGCCCATAGTTTCCCTGTTCGTGTTCGAAGTATCCCTCCTTCGGGATCGCCATTGCCTGTGGTTTGGCCCAGTCCTGTTCCTGTGATGCCATATGGCTATCTCCTTTGCTCACATCGGCGTGTCTGAGCTTCGAGTGGGATTAACGGTGGGGGAATCCCAAGTCTGCAGGATCATTGCGTCGCCGTCTCGTCCTTTGATCAGTCCCTTGACCTTTATCAACTGGACGGCGACTGTTGTGCTGAGCAGCGCGAGGCCTATGAGCGACAGAGCTCCAACATAGGATTCTGAGCCATCTGAGTTGGGTCATAGCGTCCCCCCTTCTCCAGCGCGACTTCCACGTGCCAGCGTGCCTGCTCTTATGCGTTCACGGGTAACTCAAACGTTCCGAGGGGAGAGAGTCGCGCAATCCACCACTCATTCATGGGTTAGCTAATGCAACATCTTGAGGCCATTCGTCATTTGTAGGACGCCAGCTTGGATCCGGGTTGTAGAGCTCCATATTCTTCACAATGTTGAGTGAATCGGGCCCCAAGTCTTTCTGATAAAGAATTCCGTCATTGTTCACGATGAATGTCTTTACGCCCGTCACACGATATTCAGCCGGGACAGCGACCAGAGCAAATCCCCCGATCATCACTCCCTCGATCACATAGTCCAATCGTCCCATCGGAGCCGCAGGACCTTGCCCCTTCAGAATTTTGAAGTAGTAACCGTGGAATCCTGGCTTGCCGATGGTGTAGCCCTCAGCCAATGCTTTGGCCACCGCCTCGCCGATCGGGCCAGCAGACGAGCCGTCGCTATTCTGCCAGTACAAGCCGTCCTGCCTCCCTGGGCTGCTAAAAATTTTCTGGGCATACTGGTTAATGCCCGAATTGTCATGAACCCGTGACGCGTAGCTTCTCTGCGCTTCTACAAACCCGCGACAAACCTGAATCGCATCCAGTTCATTGGCTCCGATTCGCCGAAACAGAATTTCCTGTCGCCCTGACTTCGCGTCGAAATACCATTTCCCATTGTTCTTTACTAAGGGAACTGGCAAAGGCCATTCCTCTTGACCGACGATGATCCGCGCGTGATTGGGATTTGACAGATCCATCTTTACTGAATGACCGGCTTGAGCCTCCTTCGCAAATGCAACGGCGTTGTTTTTGTCCCGGACTGGATCAGCAGAGGAAATAAAGTCTTCACCATCCGGCCCAAAGATCGCCATCAACAACGGTACGTCGTAGGCAGCGGCGGCTTTGATCAGATCTTCCGCAGCTTGCTGTGGAGTTGCGAACGCCTTCGGGCCTTGCACCGTTGGTTGGTGTACGGCCTGTGCTTGCGCAACGACCGTCGCCGGCGGCGCAATACCCAACCAAGCGAGCAGGACAAAGACGATGAGAGTCCTGGGCGCGTTAGAGCTAGTTAGTCTGAATGTCATGTTCTCCTCGCTCATCATCGTTGTCTATCTCCGCCGTCCACCGCCGGAACGGCCGCCGCCGCCACGAGAGCCTCCCATGCTGGAAGCGCCGCGTGAGCTACTTGCGCGAGCCTGCCTCCCGCTCATGCCGGCAGACGCGCCACCAAAAGCACTTCGGTTCGTTGCACTTGGGGTCCGGGATACTTGCCGATTGCCGACGCGGTCTGCCCCGCCTCCACGATTCAAATCCAGACCGCCTGCGCCGGAACCCGCGCCGCGGTTAGCTAGGTCCCGCGTACCCGCACCAGAACCCATGCCACGATTCGACATATCGCGGCCGCCCGCAGGCTGCTGCCGAGCTTGCGCACCCAGGTTCTGCCGTGCATTCGCCTGTCGCGCAGCGCTGGAATCACCGCGGGCATTACCACCGAACCGATTCGCTGTGGCTCGGTCGGAGTAAGGCGCGCCACCGCGGTGCTGCGGGTTATGCTGCCAAGTGCTGTTGCCCCGGGCAGGTAGGGTGGACGCCCGGTTGCTACGGTTGACGTTGTTTATGTTCTGTCTGTTGCTGTTGTTGATGAAGTTGTTGTTGCGATTGACGTAGACATTATTATTTCCGCCCCACCCGCACCCGTAACCCCAGCCACCGCCCCAAGCCGCTCCCATAGCGATACCCACACCAAACGAAATCGCCATGCCCGCCGCGTAATAGCCTGGCGGCGGATACGCTATTGCTGGGTAGGGATAAACGGGCGGTCCATATATTACGGTCGGGTCATAGCTTGGCACATAAACAACCTGTGGGTTTGCCTGCTCAATCACGATCACTTGCTTGCTCTCGACGACCCTCGTTTCAACTGTCTGCTGCTCCGAAGACTTCAGGGTCCCTGCGTTATTTGCCTTCTTGCGCATGCGCTGCACCGCATCCATCACATCGTTTTGCTGCGCGAGAAATGCATTTCCCAAGTCCGTGGTCCACTTGATGTTGTCCGCCAGTTGTTTGACTACATCAGGCAGTGCGGCCATTGCCTGTATGCTGGGGTCCCAGTCCTGCTTTTGCACCGCATCAGCGAGTGCTTTGTCCTTGAGATCTTTATGCTGGTCCAGCCACTGCTTAAGTTGAATCACTTCGAGAGGATATGTGGAAGCTACCAGTGTCTGGCTGAGCAGCGGATCAGGATAGAGGGCGATAGGAGCCACCAGCGAGTCCAGTTGGTCTGGCGGTATCGTCAGCGCAGCTTGTTCCGTTGGAGCCGCAGGTTGCTGTGGTTCCAACGTCACCGCGTTTCCGGGAACGAGCGCCACAACGCAAAGGATCGCGGAGAGTTGTCGAACGGCGTGGACCATCATGTCTCTGAAATTGTGCCTAGAATCCATAGTCACCGTCTCCGTCATTCTTTACACATCTTGCTCACTTTGGGGTTGTCCTGGGATATAGGGATCACCTTAGGCCTTGGTCACCCACGTTCGCTAGGGCTCGACCGTGTCCTTATTCGAATTAATCACAAACATACGAGCGTATAACTGCACTTGAAATGCCAACTCGAACAACATGGCAGAGTCTGATTAACCACTGCAAGTGAAAGCGTTTCCGCTGGTGCGAATCAATTTGGCAAGACACACAACCCTCACGAAACTCCGACCTATCGTAGGGACCTCCGACGGGTCGGAGGTCACAGGTCACATGCAAAGCTAACTTGTTGAGAAATCACCTGTACCGTACGCGATGGCGGGCAATCAAGCGCAAACTGTGGTGAGGATCCAGACCGCATCCTCTCCGTTCTTGGTGTGGCTGTGCAACTTCGCTTCTAGTCTACGAGCGAGGATTGCACGAACGGCAACCGCCAGCAGCAAGCATCTCATTAGTCCCCTCACGCATCAGCGTGCTAGAGGCCGATAGGACCCCGTATGCTCCAGTGACGGCGAATATAGGTGCTTAGGGTCTCCTTCATTAAATGATCGATTGCCGGGCACAAGCCCGATCGACAGTGGCAGGTCTTCCTGAAATTACCTGGGTTTTGGTCGACAGGAGCCCGTACCAGACCGCGGACGTAGGTGCTTAGGCGTTTCCCCCCTTGTTTTCATGAGTTGCCCGACATGAGACCGACTGAACATCGCAGATCGCCTGAAACTCGGTAAGCGATTTGCAAAAGGGTCTAAGTCGACAGGAGCCTATAATGAAAGCGAATTTTCGGATCACTTGGAATAAGTTATACTCCGTCACGCTTTTGCTCTTCGCTCTCTTGGTCAGTTGGAATCAGCCTGCTCGGGCGCAATCCCAGGACAACCGGAAACAAGACATACAACAACTGAAAGACAAGCTCCAACAATTGGATCAAATGATGGGCGAGGTCAGGGCGGAGATCAGCGCGCTGGAACTGCAGGGGCCGCAACACGCCCAGGTTTCCCCCCTCACACAAAGCCCTGCCCAGGCGACGAAGACGCCTGCAGAGCCGCAGCCTACGGTCGCCATTCCCACGGAGGCTCTTATCCCTCAACCCCAAGCCGACCCCGTTCCGTTGGAAGGTGAAATAACGGAACGGCAGAACAGCGTCGAGTTTTATGGATTCGCTATGCTCGACTCTGGCTACGACTTCGGGCAGATAGATCCGAACTGGTATGACGTAGTTCGTCCCACCAAATTGCCGTCCTTCCACAACGAGTTTGCGCCGAGTGGAAATGTCTACGCCAGCGTGCGGCAGACTCGGTACGGCGTGAAGTCATCCACCTCCACCCAGTTCGGCGATCTCAACACCATATTCGAATTCGAACTATTTGGGACCGGAGTCGACGCCGGGCAAACGACCTTCCGTCTACGGCATGCCTACGGTGAGTTGGGCCAGTTCGGAGCCGGACAAACTTGGAGCCCGTTCATGGACATAGGCGTCTTCCCGAACACAGTGGAATACTGGGGCCCGAACGGGATGGTCTTCTTCCGCACGGTGCAGGTGCGCTGGATGCCGGTCAGAAGGAAGAGTGGCAGCGTCGCTATCGCCCTGGAGAAACCGGGAGCCAGTGGTGACCAAGGCGTTTATGCCAGCCGTATCGAGCTAAGTAATATCACGCCTCGGTTCAATTTCCCGGATCTTTCGGGGAATGCGCGGATAGTCAGGAACTGGGGCTACCTACAGACGGCTGCCATTGTTCGGAAGATTGGGTGGGTTGACACGAGCGGCAACCCGGTCAACCTCGGTGGCAGCGTCGTGGGCTGGGGCGTAAACCTGAGCTCCAATCTCAACCTATCAAAGAAGAATGTTGCAAAGCTGGCGTTTGTCTACGGCCATGGCATTGAGAATTACATGAACGATGCACCGTTCGATGTCGGTGTCCAGCACAATCCCCCAACCTCGTCCGTGCCCCTTAGTGGCGTTCCTTTGCCGGTGTTGGGCGTTGTGTCGTTCCTCGATCACACCTGGAGCGAGCGCTTCACCAGTTCAGCCGGCTACTCGCTGGTGGACATCCAGAACTCAAACGCAGAGAATACGTCGGACTTTCACCAGGGTCACTATGCCATCGCGAACTTGCTGTATCACCCGATTCCGAAGGTCATGATGGGGGGTGAGTTCCAGTTCGGCAGACGGGTGAACTATCGCGACGGCTTCAATTACAACGATTACCGAATCCAGTTTTCATTCAAATTTGACTGGGACAAGAGTTTCAAAATCCCGACTCTTTAGCTCTGTTGTAGGGGAAATGGGCAGAGAGTAAACGTTATTGTTTATTAGAAACGGGCTGTCAGGACCTCAACGGACATGGCCAGGCTTCGCAATCTGCCCCGCAAGAATCTAAAGCGAGTTGAGGAGAATGACAATGAACACGAAGCGGATGCCAGTAGCGCTCCTTATGGTGGCTACGATCGCAATAGTCATTTTTCCGGTTCAACTCTCTGCTCAGGCCGGTCGGTCCAGTCCGGTGGCCCCGCGGCGCGACGTCGTGGCGGCAGTAGTTCAGGAGGCCTACGACAAATTCAAGAATGACAACAGCGGAAAGAACGCCGATTACATTCCCTATCTCGCACAGGTGGATCCCAAGCTGTTCGGCATCGCAATCGTTACTACCGATAATCAGGTGGTCACGAAAGGGGATGTGAACTATTCCTTCTCCATCCAATCCATTTCCAAGGTTTATACGCTGGCTCTTGCCATGGAAGCTTTAGGGCCGAACGCGGTCTTTGAAAAAATCGGCTCCGAGCCTAGTGGACGCCCCTTCAACTCTCCAGTGGCTGTTGTGGATATGAAGACACACACCGGCAACCCTCTTGTAAATGCGGGCGCCATCGCTACCGCAAGTTTGATTGCCGGCAAGGATGCGAATGAAAAGTGGAACAAGATCCTAAGCTTCTACAGCCGTGCGGCCGGAGAGAAGTTGTCCCTTATTGATGAAGTTTATAAATCCGAAGCCGCCACCAACACCGGAAACAAAGCCCTTTCCATGCTTCTGGCCAAGTATGACCGGATCTACGCTGATCCGTTTGAATCGGTGGATATCTACACCAAGCAGTGTTCCGTTGGCGTAAACGCGGCTCAACTAGCCCGGATGGGGGCCACTCTTGCTAATAACGGGATCAACCCAGCCACAGGCGAACAGGTGATCAAAGCCGAAGACGTTCCCTACATTCTCAGCGCGATGACAATGGCCGGCCTTTACGACGGCTCCGGTGGTTGGGCCTGGCATGTGGGGCTTCCGGCCAAGAGCGGAGTCGGCGGCGGGATCTTAGCGATCGTTCCTGGGAAGGGCGCAATCGCCGTCTTCGCGCCTCCACTGGATGAGGCTGGGAACAGTGTCAAGGCGCAGGAGGTGATCGAGTACGTGGCTGGCAAGCTGAACTACAACCTCTATTCGCCATTGTCAGTCGGTTGGAAGTAAGTATTGGCTAGTCGAACGAAGTGAAATTAGATCAAGCGAGTCTGCGTCGCTCGAAGATACGGCAGGAGGATGAACAATGCGACGAGATGCGCTGAAAGTACTCTCAAAAGCCGTCATTTTGTTTGTGTTCACCTGGGCCTCCTGCTTGGCGAGCGGACAATCCATCAATTCCTCGGGCTCCAACCCGAAGATAGATCCTCCAACGGCTGATGAAATGCTGCATAAAGTAGATTCGTTGGTTCAGCAAAATGAGCAACTGGAACAGCAAAACCACGAGCTGATAATTCTGATCTCAGACATGCGGCGAGCGCTGTCCGAACAGGCTCATCCTTCGCAGGCTGAGGGGACAGAGCGCGCACCTGAAAAGGTAATTGCGAAAGAGACCCGTCCTAATCCCATTTCGCCAGCGACTGCATCGACGGTTGAATCGATCGACTCTATTTCGGCCGCGTCCGCGACGGCAGGAAGGCAGACCGACAATGCGGCCGCCGGCAAGGAGGAGCGCAAATGGTGGGGCACCTACACCCCCAATTTCGGCTTCAAGTTAGTTAATACAGAGCATGGTGACGTGAATCTCAGCATCTATTCCTACGCGCGCTACCTCAATCAACGTGCCCTGCAGCCAACCTATACAAGCACATTCGGCGTCACCACAAACCTTCAACAGCGTCAGGACTTCCAACTGCAGAAGCTGCAGATAAAGTTCTTGGGTTGGGTTATGGATCCGAAGTTCCGCTATTTCCTTTATGCCTGGACTTCTAACGCTTCGATGGGTCTGCCTGCTCAAGTCGTCCTCGCCGGGAATCTGAGCTACGCCTTCAACGACTATCTCACCGTAACGGCAGGAATCATGTCGTTGCCCGGTACGCGGAGCGTCGAAGGCAACTTTCCGTTCTGGCTTGGAGTGGATAGCCGTCTAATCGCCGATGAGTTCTTCCGCCCCTCATACACCGCGGGCATCAGAGCTAGCGGCACTTTGAGGAAAGGGCTGATCTATCAGACCATGATCGGCGATAACAACAGTATCTTGGGAGTGAGCGCGGCCCAACTCCCGAATTATTTCCAGACGACTGCTAACGCGCTCGTCTGGATGCCGACGACAGGTGAATTCGGCCAGGGTTTCGGCGACTTTGAAGACCACCAAAAACTGGCTACCCGCCTGGCTGGACATTTCAGCTATAGCAAGGAGGACGCCCAAGAACAGCCGAATACCGAGACATTCGAGAACACCCAACTCCGACTCTCTGACGGCAGCATTATCTTCACGCCCAATCTCTTTGGGCCGGGGATTTCGGTCAATAACGCGGTTTACAAGATGGCATCGGTCGATGGAGGTGTTAAGTATCACGGCTTTGCACTGGAGGGTGAGTATTACCCCATGCACCGGTTGAGCAATTTCCAAGGCACCGGCACATCGGGCCTGCGACCAAATTTTGACTACGGCTACCAGCTTCAGGCCTCAGCGATGATAATACGCAAGACGCTCCAGGGCTACCTAGGTGGATCGGAAGTGATTGGCCATTATGGGCGGCCATGGGATTTCCGTGCAGGCGTCAATTATTTTCCTTTCAAGAACAGAGTTGTCCGATGGAACACTGAATTTCTCTACCTGCACAGATCCCCAGTCGGCTACACGTCGGTACCCTTCGCGTTCGGCGGCACTGGACCAATCGTCCACACAAATCTTGAGATGGCGTTTTAGAGCGGGAAAACGGCGATGAAATATAAGATTGGAGTCTGGCCGTGTAGAGTGGTCCAGTTCGCTTCAAGTCTGGGCGTGTCGTTGCTTCTGTATTGCACCGTTGCAGTCGCCCAGTCCAACTCTTTAGACAAGTTTGAACTGAATGACAGCCACCTTCACCTCACTAACTACATCCAGGAAGGCACCGACATCCACGAATTCCTGAAGATGATGGGCACTAAAGTCGGACGCGTGGCTCTGTTTGGAATTCCCCTGCAACAGGAGTGGTCGTACCAGAACTCCGGCGACTTCGCTCCAAAGTATTATCTGGAGACGGATGCACCGCTCTACTATTACTCCTTCACCGATGCTTATATCGCGATGGCGTACCGGTCGCTATCAAGCGAACAGCGAGCACGCTTCGATCCGATGATCACAGGGTTCAACCCCGCTGACATGTATGCCGTCGATCACATTCGACGGGTGCTTCAGACCTTTCCAGGCGTGTTCTCAGGCATCGGGGAGTTCACAATTCACAAGGAGTTCGTGTCGGCTAAAGTTGCGGGCGAAACCGCCAGTCTGCTAAACCCGGCGCTTGACCGTATCCTCGACTTTGCAGGGACGGTCGGGCTCGTGGCGCTAATACACAACGATATGGATGTTCCTTTTGCGAAGGAAGGTTCGCAGCCAGTCTACCTGGAACAGATGAAAGCTCTTCTCAGAAGGCATCCAAATACAACGATCATTTGGGCTCATACGGGCATGGGAAGGGTGATTCGGCCGGTAAAGAACCATGCAGCTCAATTGGCTGCGATCCTGGCTGATCCACAGTTTAATCATGTCTACTTTGATATCTCCTGGAGCGAGGTGGTCAAGTACTTGGTCGCGACTCCGGACTCGACTCGTGTTGCTGCCGACCTCATCAATCGTTATCCGGATCGTTTTCTGTTCGGCACCGACGAGGTGGCGCCGTCAACTCAGGAGCAGTACTTGCGCGTCTATTACCAATATGATCCGCTGTGGATACTTCTAGACGAAACAACGCGCGAGAAAGTGCTTAAGGGCAACTATGAGCGGATTTTCGATGGGGCCAGGCACAAAGTGAGGCAGTGGGAAGTTGCCCAGGGTCTCACCCCTCCGGAAAGCCGTCATTGAGCGTGGAGTGCTTGGTTTGTTTGTGTAAGCGCTTCGTCTGGATGTAACTTAATCAACCCCAGATCCCGATCCGTTCGACCTCATCGAGCGAGAACTCATCATGGCTCCGGTCGTAGAGGCCGGTCGTTCGGGCTGCCTCATCGCGGCCATCTCTGGGCGACCTCGAGCCGGCCGCGGTTCCTGAGGTAGGCGGTGATGCCGGTGGCTCGGAAGGTGTGGTAGCCGATCTCGGTCGTGATTTCGGCCGCGCGCGCTCGTCGGCGAATCAGCCGCCAAACGACCGACTGGAGCAGGGCATTGCCGGTCAGCTCCCGGGCGAGGGTTGTGCGGTGACGCTTAAAGTGAAAGTCTCCTCCATTGAATTCAACGACTTGCGGTGTAGTAAATCTTTTCCGGTGAATGACCCGACATGAAAGTGTTAGCGCCCGTTCACACCCAGCCGTTGCACCCGCCGTCGGAGGCAAGACAGGAGTTTAGGTGTAATCAGTAGGTTCGGCTTAGTGAGCCCCTCCTCCCCCCCAGCTCATGACGATTCCACTCTTCAGCCGGAAGCTGTTCTGGCTATTGTTATTGCTGCAGATAGCGAACGGGCAGTCGTTGCCAAAGCGAGTATAGAGGTATTCGGCCTGAACCAAGCGTAGGGCGATATTATGGCCTAATTTGAAATCAAAGCCGCCACCGACCGACAGGGAGAATGCATTTTTGGAAACGCTCGTTCCGAAGGGATTAGCGACGGTACGGGTGGGCAGCTGCGAGGCCGTGAGGGATCCGCAATTATTCCCAAAGTCTCCGTTGTTGCAGCTGATTGAAGCGCGGGTCCCGCCGAAACTCAGTTCCCCGAATGGGTCAAACCGTGTCGAATTTCGGAAGGTGATCCGGGGGCCAAACAAGTAGGTAAATTCGCTACCGTGGATCTTGCTTAGTGGGCCGGTCGCGCCATCCAGCTCGAGTATTCTGCAGCCACCCAAGTCTGCCGCGACGGCTAACGCGCTTGTGAGGCTATATGCGATCGTCCCGCCGCCGCCTACACAGTTCAATCCGCTTTGAAATCCAAGAATCGCGCCGGTGTGGATGTACATAAAGTCAAGTGCTGTTTCCACTCTGGGAAATTCTCCATAGGGATTCGTAGCTGTGACGGACGTGGTGGTCCTGCTCTGACCCATGGCTATGCCGGCCGTGACCGCAAGGGCCTCCATGAATATCCATGCTTTGTGTATTTGCAGTCTCCTTGTGTAAGTATCGCCCATGTCTGATTCTCCTTCTTTCTTGGGGATGCGTGCGACACACGGTGGTCGATCCGACTCCTGGAACCGGCTACCACAACTGCAACCTACGTGCCATACATACAAGGCTTGAATAGCCGCTACTTGAGAGACAAGAAGGCTCTCACGCTATTCGGATCTATCTGGTGCGGCCGCACTATGCCAAGGCCGGCAAGGGACGTCAACCTGTGGGGCTGTCGATCATGCTCCGGACGTACTTCGTGCAACAGTGGTTCAACCTGTCCGACTCCGGCGTGGAGGAGGCGCTGTACGAACCTGCGGCGCTGCGGCGGTTCGTTGGGGTGGACCTGGGGTTGCTCGCGCGCCGGACGAGACGACGGTGTTGCGGTTCCGTCATATGCTGGAGCGGCACGATCTTGGAGGTCTGATGCTTCGGCTTCGACAAGGTGAGGTACAGAGGTATCGCCAAGAACCACCACCGGCTGTGCGCGAACCGCATACGGCTGGCAGTGCTCGGGGCGTAGTGTCCAGAGGCCGGGAAACGGCCTCGCTGGGTGCCGGGTCAAGCAGTAAAAACCGCCTCTTGCAGCGATCTATCACTGAAAAACACTCTGCCCAACACACCTATCTTCTCACCGCCCGGAAATCAACCACCTGCGCAGCGCTTCCCTGGGTTCGCGGGAAGATCGAGCGCATGTTCGTCCAATGGGCAGTTTCCTCGGCCTCAGCGAGCGAGACCTCGTCATTGCGCCGGTCGTAGAGTCCGGTCGTTTTGGCTGACTCATGCGCGGCCATCTGCTGAGCGACCTCGAGCCGGCCGCCGATCTTGGCCGTTCGCGGTTTACGGAACATAATGCTCGAGCATTGCCGCGTTTCTGAGCACGTCAAGGCAGAATGACTAATTCCGGCCTGCCGCCGCCGCTCATTCCATAAACTGTGCCGGAACGGAACGCGCCCACATCGTACTTGTAGCAGCCGGGAGTGCTTGCTTTTGTCCTCACCTGCTTCTTCCCGCCACCGATGATCGGGTCGTCTGGGTCAAACGGCGAGGCGGTGCCGAACGAGACCATGAATCCATTGTTTTTGTTCGAACTCGTCCACACCACTGTAGTACCAGCCTTGATGCAGAAAAATTGGTTGTTCTTCGCGTTGGGAATAACAGGCTTTACGTCGGCGGAGCTGCCTGACCTGGTGATATCAATCGTGCACGGAGACGAAACCGAACCGCAGGTGTTGACCGCATTGCACAGGCTCTCGGGCCGCTCTTCATCACATATGTATCTGCTCTTATGTTGCGCCTGCGCGGGTGCGAAGCTCAGTAGGACGATGCAAAACAATAAAAGCAACGCACTCCAAGTATCTAATTGTTGTTGAATCTTCATAGCCATATATCCCGCTCGCACCGCAGATGTCGGGAGTTCGTAGAGAAACAGATCTCACGACACAACTGCCGATCCTCGACAAACACTAGTCTGCTGCGTGCCTTTCCGGGCGATCATGATGCCTAAGTCTCTACAGGTGTTTGTCTTATCTCTCGATAGCAATAATCCGAGGTCTGCGGTCTGGCAACCTTCCAACGGCTGGCACCACTGCGCTATCTTATTTCCACTCGATGATGTTAGTCAGTCTCCAGGCATTCTGGTTAAGCTCGTACTGCAACTCACCTTCCTTATTGACAATGAGCTGCGCGGCGGGGAAAAGAACACCGTCACTCTTGCTCTTGTCGTTATCATTCAAGTTGAGTTGCCCCGCGGTAAGATTAAAACTCTTCGTCTGGGTATTCCAATAGGACTCGCCGAAAGCAATCTTGCGGTTGGTGACAAAACGGATGGTTCTTCCGGTCGGCGTCAAGATCTCCCTGATGAAGCTAAGATCGTATCCAAGTGTTCCGGGGATCATTATCCGGCCCACGCTTTTCATCTTCTCAAGAGCGTTCACTAGTCCGTCGTTCTGACCCTGCTGGAATGCCTGTACTAGGATGTCTCTGTCCTCAGGACTCGAGAACTCATAAATAATAATTTTAACGCCAAAGTTTCTTCCGAGCTGAGTGCTTGTACCGAAGGCTGTGGCGTCGATCGTCTCGGTGCTTCCCCGTTGTCCAATAGCGGGGACGCTAGCGATCATAAGCAGAGCAACCAGAACCAAGGGCCCATTCGCGAAGCGTAAATTCTTGAAGTTAGTGAGCATGTAGTTCACCTCATGTCGCGCAGTGGGTTTGCGCTACACAAGCCGCCATCGGAATGGCGACCCAATGCTTGGATTCTCCTTCCGAGAATTACGTTGCACTAACCCTTAGGGAACCTCTGAATAAGTGCAACATCCACAGCCGGCTTGCATAAACATGTAACCGGGTAGAGCTCGCAATGCGCCAGGTAACATTTGCATGCCGGCCAAGTTTGGAGCAGTATGGCGGAAGAGCCGCCGGGAAGAGTTCCTGAACACGATGGAAGCCATCGTTCCGTGGTCAGAACTGGAGGCATTGATAACGCCGAACTATCCGAAGGCAGGCAGGAGCCGTCAGCCTGTAGGCCTATCGATCATGCTGCGCATCTACTTTCTGCAGCATTGGCTCAACCTCTCCGATCCGGGCGCCGAGGATGCGCTCTACGAGTCTCCCGTGCTGCGCAGCTTTGCCGGAGTCGATCTTGGCCGCGCCGCCGTTCCCGACGAGACCACCATCCTGAACTTCCGTCATCTTCTCCAACAGTATGAGTTGAACCGCAAAAATCCTGGATACGGTGAACCTGTATCTGAAAAGCAAGGTCATCCGCATCTCCGCCGGCACCATTGTGGACGCCACCATCATTGCCGCCCCTTCATCGACCAAGAACCGCAAGAAGGAGCGCGATCCGGAGATGCACCAGACGAAGAAGGGCAACCAGTATTACTTCGGAGCCAAGGCGCACCTTGGCTTCGACAGCAAGGAAGGCATCGTCGTGCCATATTGATATCTCAGACGGTAGCCCATGGCCGGAATAGTAGCCATGGAGTCAAGAAAACACGCTGCCAACCGGCCGAGTCCCCGTTGCCCAGGCCCGCATCACCCTCTTGTTCCAGCAGCGAGAACAGATCCACGTTATCTTCCCTTGCCGAAAAGAGGCACAAAAATACCAGCCTTACGGTTTTCTGGATCCTAAGCGACCCCTGGAAGGAAAAGTGATCTGCGGAACGTACGAGCGCAAGAATTCTAAACGTGTTTACTACCTCTCGATGGAATTTCTCCTCGGCCGCTCGCTGGCGAACAGTACCAAGGAGCATGGCTGGTATCGGTGGCTTCCAGCGTTCTTGGGAGCCGGCCATTTCCGCGATAAGCGATGTTTTCAGTGGTTTAACCGTGCTCTGACCGCTCAACGGGCAAGACATTCAATATTTTTCAGGCACGAATCCTTTCACCTCATCACGATGCATGTTGTCTGTGAATGCCCATAACATGTCTCCTACCTTCGAGAGTGACGTGGTCGTCGTAGGCACCCTTGTTAGAGCGGTTGGGCAGGTGACCTACTTTCTTGGATTATGCTCGTAGGGAATCGAACTTAACAGGTGAGAAATGCAGTTGAGTCCCGCCCGCTTCTTGTCATCTGGGCGGACAATGGTGCTGTGTCGAGTCGGCTGACTGTTTTGAAAGGCACAGGAAGCAGGAGTGACGGAAAACTACTGGGAGGAATCTGCAATGCGGAACAAGATTGGGCGTTTCCGAGAGCTCCTGCTCGTCTCTATCCTGATCTTCGCATATTGTGCTCTACTTCTTCGCAGCCTGAATGAGGGGAGCCGGCGTTCTCTGCAACTGCGAGACGATGCCGATGCGGCAGAGCACGTCGTGATTTCTGTGCTCGTTACCGCGGTCAATCCGGCAACGCAAGCATTGACGGCACATATAGTTATCCGGCCTCAGGGGGCCCTTGCTCAGGATGAGGTGACTCCGGCGGTTGATTTAAAGCTACTGACCAACAACATAGAAGGCCAACAAGAATTCGACTTCCCTAAAGGAAAGCGGATGAGCCAGATTGCGGTCGTCTTTCCTCTGAACGGAGAGCTGAACAAATATCCGTTCGACCACTACGGTACAACGTTATGGTTTCTGATCACTACGCCGGTGCGAAAGAAACAGCCCCAGGATTCGAATATTCCGGAACGCAAAGAAGAGCAGCCGATCCAGAGCGATCAACTAGCAGTCGGCACAACAGCCTTGCAGCAGAGCGCCCCTATTCCACTTACAATCAGCTTGTCTGCATCCACTCCAGGAATCAAGTTCCAAGGAGGCGTCGTCGCTCATGAGAGCAGCCAGAAAGTCGCGGGCATCGAACTGAAGGTCAGACGGGCCGACAATGTGATCGCTGTTTCCACTCTTCTAATGATATTGATGGGTGGTCTAGCCCTGAGCTTGCTGGCGATGGTGTTCAAGGCGACGACAAGCGGCCGAAAAGTCGATCTGCTTCCACTCTCTATCTCCATCTCGCTGACTTTCGGGTTGCCAGCGCTCCGCAACGTCCAGCCCGGCGTCCCGCCCGTGGGAGCCTTTGGGGACTATGTCTCCTTCATCTGGGCGGAAATTATCGTGGGGTTGTCGGCCATCATTATCATATGGACCTGGCTGATGCGCCCACGTGAAGAACCGTAACCGGCTCTGGTGCAAATATCCAAGGCCCATCGGGTACAGTGGTCTTTCGGGAAGCCGAGGAGGGTGGTGAGCCTCGGAGCTTCAGATCGACCTTCGCTGTTCTAAGGTATGTCGAAGCCTCGGAATGAGATGGACTATCTCGCGCCATAAATCAGGCCAACGAGGACACGCCCAGTGCACTCAAAGATCGTTGAAGGACGGAGCCACAGAAGCGTTCCTCGGGGGAATGTAATCGTCGTGTTTGTTTTTGTGACAGTTTCGGGAGGATTTTTTCTGTGCCCGACACCTGCCAGCCAGAACCTCGGTGGTCACCCTAAAACCGGCCACTTGTGGTCACTTCAAAACCGGCCAACGGGATTGGCCCAGACGTGAGTGTTTTACCCTGCCGCAGTGGCACGTCGAGCTTCTCGAATCGGGAGAAGATTCTGCGGAAGCCTTTGAGGCGACGGAAGAGCCTCTCGATCTCGTTGCGCTCTTTGTAGAGGGCACGGTCGTAGTCCGAGGGCTCGACACGAGTGGACTTTGGTGGAACCACCGGAACCATGCGCAAGTCGAGCACGAGACAACGCAGCGAGCATACAACCCGGCATGCCTGCCTCGGGTTAACCTCCTGGTACAACGTCCGGGCAGGCGAGAAGAGTGCGCGCCGATCCTGCATCCCGATGCTGCCGGGAGCGATGTAGGAGCAAGTGAGCTGTTCGTTGCAGTTGGTGCCGACCATAACCCGCAGCCGGTGCGCAGTTTCCCCACGTTTACACGAAAGCTGCACGCACTCGCCGATTGGCTGAAGCAGTGCGGAGTCCGGAGCGTATCAGGTGCGCATTAGTGTTGATTTGGGGAGGCCACCGCTGTCCTCTCATTTGTTCGGTGCCTGTGCAGAACAAACTCCTGCACGACGCCGTTGGCCATTCGTCCTCCGATGCCGATCAGTGCACTTCGGACCACCAGGCTGCCACCGCGCTCTCCGGTTGGATAATAGGCGTTCGCAATGGCGCCGGAGGCCAGGTCTCCACCAATTCCGGAAAAGTTGATCTCGCGCCGCCCGTTATCCCCACGGGTGATGAAAGCATTCGAGACTGCATGGAGCAGTCGGGATCTGTTTGTTCCCTTGCCCTGATAGAAGTACCGTGGATCCTGGTGCAGAAGCGAAGGGAGCAGGGCGTCCCCAATGAGAACATTTGTGTAGCCGCCGGCGAAGGTAGCTCCCAAACGCTGCCCATATCCCGCCATACCGCCGCGGTAGCTCGGATAATCCGCGGCCTGATAGATTCCAGAATTCAGCGCGAATCCGATAAGTGTAACAGGGTCGGATAGGGCCCTGAACGCGAGCTGAAATTTGAGCTTCGACGTCAGGGGCGCCGGGTTGGGTTCATAGGTGACATAGAAGTTCGGAATGATTCCAAAGACACGTTGCGTCTCCTCGATCCTGACCTGTTGGGCGGCGAGCTGTTCGGGAGTGACAGCGACGACAGAGACCTGGACGGTCGCAAGCCGGAGCTGGATGCCCGTCACCATGAAGTACTGGCCCGCTGTCGGAGTAATCGTGTTTGAGGTCCAGTCTGCAAATCCAGGTGCACTGATCGTGACATGGTGGGCCACTCCTGGGTGAACGCCGGCGAACTCGAAGAGGCCGTTGTCCGGGGTGACGAATGTGTGATGGTCATCGGAGTCGGGGCCATTCAGGACGACCATGGCGCCCGGTACGACTCCTCCATTTACATCAAGCACCGTTCCGACTATGGTTGCGGGCTGCGGATCCGACGCAGAAAGCTGCTGGGCAGCGCCGGGGGGGGCTACACAGAGCCCCGCCACAGTCAGGAAGACGAGTCCGATAATTCGCCGCGTCATAGTCTTCTCACTCTCCTGTTGTTCCGCTCATATGTATGCCGGGCAGTTACGATCTCGCGGCGAGGAACCGGATAGTGTTCGGTTCGATTGAGGCTCTGTTGTGAAATGCCATGCGAGCCCGGTCAGTCGCGTCTTTCAGCGGATACCCGAGCCGCTTCCACGCGTCGGATGCGGCCCGGCCGGCGACCCGAGTCTAATGAGCCGCCACAAGCCTATCGGATTCCAGTTGACGAGCGTACTCTACGAGCTTCTTTTCAATGTCCGCCTCCGTCTTTCGCCGCCGAATGATGTCTTCTCGGTATCGTTTGAGGAAGTAGTCGATGGTCTCCACCCGGAGGCGGATCGAGCCCGAGGGCTTGTTCTCGTCGAGATCTTTAAAGGAGAAGTAGGGCGTTCCGGACTCTTCGATGATGCCCTCGATGACACCGTAGATCGGAGCATCGTGGCCGCACTTGAAGCTCGAGACCTCAAGCGCGACCAGGTTTGGGTGCCGCGCGGTGAACTTCGCCGCCCAGACCTTGTGGTTCGTACTTGTCGAGTAGCGGTTTTTCCAGACGTCGCTGATATCCAGTGGGTGAGTGATGAGGCCGGCGCGGACCTCGTCGCCGAAGAGGCGGTCGAGCAAATCCTCATCGAGTGGAAGCGTGCTCTGCGAGAAGACCGGGTAGCCGAGCTTCTGGAACTCCTCCATGATCTCGTGGTTGAGACCGGGGTCGTGGTGATAGACGCGACCCAGCATGACGATGCCGATGCGGTCCTCGCGCTCAAGCTGATCCAGCGTCTCCCTGGCCTGCCGGCGGATCTCGTTCTCGCAGTCGGCGAGTGCCTTGAAGCCCTCGCGGAGGGCGCGCTCGTTCTCTTCTCGCGAAAGGCCAAGGATCGGCGACCAAGTTTTGTACATCTGCTCCGCGCAGATCCTCTGGTCCTGCAGGTTGAGGATGGGGTCGAGATAGGCGATGTTGTTTTCAGCGAAGATATCGCTCTCCTTGGTGAACGCAGCTTTCACGACCTCAGGCGTGGCGGTGACCGTGGGGCAGGCATTCGAGCCGGTGAGGTTGACGAGGGGCGTGTGCAGCACGTCGTACATCGGGAACCAGACGGCGTTCAACGGCTTCTTGTTGTGTTTGGTCGCGAGCAAGTTGTAGACGTGCGCGATGCCGATCTTCGACGGGTAGCAGGGATCGATGGCACCGCGGCTGGCCCCAGCTCGGTAGAGCTCGGGCGTCGTGTAGTCCGAGTAGAGAATGTTCTCCTCACGGAGGCCGAGGCTGGCGAAGTAGGCGTTGAAGAGCGGAGCGTAGGTGTAAGTGTTCAGCAGGCGTGGGATGCCGACACGATAGTCCTTGCGTCGTTCGAGGAGCGCTGCCCGCTCCTTGGTGGATTTAGAAACGAAGAATCCTTTGGTGTTCGGGACCTCGTCGGCGACCGCGGCGACCTTGCGGTGACGGAAAACGTCGTGCGCAGCGATATCCACGAAGTTTGGGTTGGCTGCTTTGATCTTGTCGATCTCGCCCTTGATGTCCTTCATATCCGCGAGGTCCTCGACGGTTCCCTTCTCGCAGGTGGCGATGATAAGCCTCTGCTCGCCGAAGCGCAGGGGGACCTTCGTCTTGCGCGGCTGGAACTCGACCGGCTTCGGCAGCTCGATCGTCTTGCTCGAGCCGGGCGAAATCTGGATCTGGACGAGGGGCTCGATCTTGGCCTTAAAGGGGGTGGAAGTTGAGCCACAGCCACCGCCGGTGCTGCAGGAGGAGGTCCCATGCGGTTCGACTGCCGGAAGGTTCGCCTGGATCTGCTCGAGGCTCGGCAGGTGTTGAACGACCTCGGCCTGTGTGATCTCTTCGGGGGGTGCAGCTCGGTCGGTCGCAGCTCCGTTGGCGTCGACGTCGATGAAGGTGCGCAGACAGTTGTTCTTGCAGAAGTAGCAGCGTGTGTCTTCATTGCGCGTGGTGCGATAACGAATGTTACGTACGGCATCGACGCCGATAAAGGTGGTCACACGGCCGTTCTTCCAGAGACGCAGGGCCTCCTGCGCAGCGCCGATCGCCCCCGACTCCCCGCAGTGCTCGTGCACAATGATCTCGGGCACGCGGCCGTTGGCGCGGAAACTGGACTTAATGAAGTCGACCTCGGCCTTGACCACGGCCATATTGTTCTGGGTGCCTCCCTGCAGAACAAAGCGCGAGCCGAGCGTGGCGAGGTTCGGAATGCTAGCGACATAAAGGAAGACGTTTTTCGGCAACACGTCAGCCAAGCCGGCGAGGATCTCCTCCGACCGCCACCCCTGGCGCTGGAAGTTGACAATGTCGGACTGCATAAAGACGGCACAGCCGTAACCGAAGGCCGGCATCGATTTGGCGGCGAAGGCAATGTCGGCGAACTCCTCGACCTTCATGCCGAAACCTTCAGCGGTCGACTGCAGGAAGTAGCCATTGCCTGCTGAGCACTGCGTGTTGAGCTTGAAGTCCTTGACCCGGCCGTCCTTGAGAATGATTAATTTAATGTCTTGGCCGCCGACGTCGATAATGACATGCGGATCGTCATAGAACTTGAGCGCAGATTCGGTGTGGGCGACGGTCTCGACAAGCGCGACGTCGGCGTGGAGCACATCCTTGAGAATGTCTTTGGCATAACCGGTGGTTCCGACGCCGAGAACATCAAGCGTCGCCCCCTGAGACTCGACCTGCTCCCGTAGCTTCTCGAATATCTCGATGGTGTCCTGAATCGGATTTCCATTGGAAAGCTGATAGGTCTTGCACAGAATCTCGCCCTCGGTTCCTAGGAACGCGGCTTTGGTGGAGGTTGACCCCCCATCGATGCCGATGAAGCCTGGTACCACCTCCCCCGCAGTGAAGTTCGATGGGATGAACTTCTTGCGGCGATAGGTGGATTTGAACTCCTCAAGCTCCGCGTTGCCCGCCACCAGTCCCTTGGTGCCCGAGGCGGCCTTTTCTTCGGCCCGGCCGTAGTCGATATAGTAAAGCAGCTTGTCGGCGCCGAGATAGCGACCGATCGACGCATCCTCGTCCTTGCCGAACTCGACCGCGCCCAGCGCGGCAAAGTACTGTGAGTTCTCAGGGACCTTGATGAGATCTTCGGGCGCCATGCCCTCGGGAATCTCGACCTTGCGCTCCTTCCACATGCGTGGGATGTTGGCTTGCCAGGCCTCCTTCATCCCGCGGATGAACGAGTTCGGTCCGCCAAGCAAAAGGACATGTGGGCGCAACGTGTTGCCGCGCGTGAGCACACTAAGGTTCTGCAGCACGATAGCTTCAAAGAGCGAGGCCATCAGCTCCTGCGGGGGCGTCCCAGTTTTCTGGAGACCGTTAATGTCGGTCTCCGCGAAGACACCGCACTTGCCCGCGACCTTGTGCAGCTTGACACCGTGGTAGCCCTGGTTTGAGAGCTCGGAAGCGGGAATCTTGAGCTTCGCATTGATCTTGTCGATGACCGCGCCAGTCCCTCCGGCGCACTTGTCATTCATGGAAGGTATCTTCTTTTTGCGGCCGGTCTCCTCGTCATCCTTGAAGACGATGATCTTGGCATCCTGGCCGCCGAGCTCGATGACCGAGTAGACCTCGGGGTGAAGTTTTTCCACCGCAAGGGAGACGGCGTGGACCTCCTGAACGAACTTGGCGCCGATCATCTCGGCGATGGTGCCACCGCCCGAGCCGGTGATGAAGATGCGCGTGTTCTCTGGAGCGATTCCGGCATCGGCCTCCATACAGCGGAGGAACTCGAGCACCTTCTCCGGTTGCCGCGTCTCGTGGCGCTGGTAATCCTGCCAGAGAATGGCGTCAGTGGTCGCATCAACCACGATTGCCTTGACCGTCGTCGATCCGACATCGAGACCTACTAGAAGCTGCTGCATGCCGACCTCGCTTCGCTGGCGCTGTTCCAGCTTGGAAGGCGAACCTGAGGCAATTCGCTGCCCCGCATCGCCCGGGATCAATGCATCAGGCCGCCTGCGAGACCGCGACAGCCGTTCGCGCGCCGCGGCGCCAAGCGCCATCCTTGTTCATCAGGTCGTTGACGTGGAGCGCAAATTGCGCCGCTGTGCCGGCAATTCCCTCCTGGCGAGGCACGCGGTAGAGTGCGTGCGAGAGCTCGGGGTGCGCGTCGACATACTCGCGCAACTGTTCCAGAGATCTTCCGGTGCGCTCGAGCACGCTCTGAAACTCGGACCGCGCCTTCGCCTTGGCCTCGGCCAGTGCCATTTGCACGCGGCTGTGTGCGTTCACCTCGCCCTCGCCTGAGGTCTCGATGGGAAGGAAGATCATGTCCTTGTACTTGTTGACAACTCGCGACTGCACACCATCGGACTGCGTCGAGGGCATACAGCCGAAGGGCTTGAGTGCAAGCACCATATGACACAGGTGATTGACCGTATAGTAGACGTTCTTGCCGACCTCCATAAAGCCCTCACCGCCGCGCGCGAGCTGGTGATAGTAGGGATGCGCCAGGCGCGCGAGTTCCTTTTGCGGAATGAGGTGATGTGCGGTATCACCCATGTGCTTAATCGTGCGGTGATAGAAGAAGGTCCACATGGAGCTGCCGACGGTGAGTCCGCCAGTCTTCTTGAAGAGAACAAACCCATTGGCAAGACGCTTGTTGAGCTGATACCACTTCGGATCTTTGTGCGGGGCCTCGGCCTCCGCGCGAGCTTTTGCTCCCTGCTTGGCCACGTACATCATGTAGGCGATCCAGGTCGCAATGGGCTCGACAAGCACCTGCGCGCCCTCTTTCTCAAGGAAAGCAAACATGTTGAAGTTGCCGTCGCCCTCGGTGGTTTGGGCCCAGAACTCACCGGTTATCTTGATGACTGGCTTGACGCGCAGCCGGTCAACCTGGATCGCATCGATGCGGTCACGACAGGAATGAAGAGCGTCGATGTACTCTTTTCCGTATAGATTGTGCGCAATCTTGCCAAGCGTGCAGCCGATCCCCTCAATCTTCTTGTGCTTCTCGAAGAAAGGCTTCATCCATGCCGGACTCGCGTCTACGATGTGCCAGCGCTTACGCCCGCGCAGCGTGTCGGTGAGGGTCTTCGCGGCGTCGCGGATCACCCTGTCCGTCTCGCCCTTGTTCACCTCGAAGGGTCGGACCTGGTAGGCGAGCTCGTTCATTACGTCGCCGAGGTTGAGCGCGTTGAGCATCCCCATGCCGAAGTCGACGGAGAACTTGAGCCCGGGCTCTCCGCTCGCGGCCTTGATGCCGTCGGTCTGCTGGAAGAGCAGCACGCGGAAGCCTTCGAAGCCGGCATTCTGCAGCGCGAAGCGGTACTCAGCCTCGTACATGCCGAAGCGGCACGGACCACAGGATCCTGCGGTGAAGAAGACGTAGTTGTCGATGATCTCCTTGCGCGTGAGACCCTGTTGCTCGAGGCTCTGCAGGTAGCGAACGAGATTGCCTACAGTGAAGTAAGTGGGATTGCACTGTCCGTTATTGCCATATTCCTTGCCGGCCTGAAAGTCGGCAACAACAGGAGTCGGAATATTTTCGCAGCGGTATCCACTGCCGTGAAAGACCGCTTTGATCATCTCCTCATGTTTCCAGGTAAGTCCTCCAAACAGGATCGTGACGTAATCGCGCTCAGCCGCGGTAAAGGTGCGCTCGACCGGTTTTTTGAACTCGCGCATACGTGCCAGCCCGGCCTCGGCGCGAAGGCGAGCCCGTTCCGCGTCGATACGGCTCTGGATTTCTACTTCGAAGTCAGTTTGAACAATCTCATTTATGACTTCCGGCATATGCGTCCTCCCTCAATAAGACGGTTGGCTGCGAGTTGTCGTGGTTGTCGTGGAATGGAGAAGTATCGTTCCTTACATCTGCCCCTTCACTCCCTGGAATCCATGTGCAAGTTGCTTGAAGAAATATTTGATAACGCGCTGATCGTTGTAGCACCAGCCAAGAATGTGGTTCAGTGTCGAGAAGCAATGTGTCTGGCAGCTTTCCTTCTGGTGGTCGAGTTGCTTGGTATCGAACTTGTGATCGCCCACTGCGCCCCAGTCATAGGAGGCGGTATACATCGGAAAGCACGGCGCCAACGTTCCGTCGACGCGGATGATCATGGAGTTCTGCCCAGCCCGGCAGTTCCAGGGAAAGTGCTTGCCCTTCATAAAGTCCACCATCTGCCAGAGCCGGGCATTGGAGTTGACCATCTTATATCCAGAGTCCTGCTTCTCACTGAGCCACTGGATGGTCTCCTCGACCGCCGGCCAGTCGTCTTCCGTGATGTAGGTAATGTTGTTTTCCGCATGTTTGAAGTGGTCATCCTGCTTAAGCAGCGGGGATTCGTTGATGTGGTAGTCCGTGGCGATGCCACAGTCATGCGCAATTTCAGTGAGTTCGCGCACATCTTGCAGATTGTTACGGCAGATATTGACATTGAGAAAGACCGAGTAGCCGTATCCATACTGCTTCCGCACGAGATAATCGAACTGCTTGCGAATTGGCGCTAGCGCTTTCGGAAGGCCCGGCTTGAGGGCGACTGCATCAACGGCGATGTTGAAGGTCGACATCCCTGCGTCTGCAAGCTTGTCGATCACATCCATGCGCAACAGCCGCGCATTCGTCGGTAGATAAATCCAGAAGTCTTTCTTCGCGGCGTAGTAAGTGATTTTATGGATGAAGTCGGGGCGGAGCAGTGGCTCGCCGCCCATATAGGCCAGAACCCGGCATCCGGTGCCGTGCAGCCAGTCGACCGAACGCTTGGCTGTATCTTCAGTCATTCCCTTGACCTTATTATCGAAGGCCCAGCAGTAATGACAATCGAGATTGCATTTGAATTCGGTGAAGAGGTAGGAGATGAGCGGATGAAAATCGCCAGAGGTCACGCGAGACCTTATATAGGGGAAGAGCCATCCCTGCATGGCGTGGTAGATCTGGCCGGGGGCCCATCTTCGCCTTTCAGGCGGCGTCCAGTCATCGGAGATTTCAATGGGGCCGAGCAACTCGGGATGCTGTGGAAAAACTGGGTCGGGAAATACCTGCGGCTCGCCAATCGGACGTAGGCCGGGAGATGGCGCAGGAGACTGGGTCAGCAATGTGTGCAACGGAACGTCGAGCCGGAAGCTAGAACCGGACTCGGGGGATTCTCCTGAACGCATCGGAGTACCCTCCAATTTGGGAATCGAAGGTGGCAACGGTGGTGCAAGAGCGCTCGGGCACTCTTGTCGATAGCGCTCTAACAAGCCGTTGTTCGTAAGCTCAACGAACAAAGGGGCAAAAGCAAATACCCAATAGTCCAGACTGCCTTCGTGTGCCATCGGGAAGGTAGAGAGCGGTGAGACTAAGTGGCCGAACTGCGCGACTCGCGCCTGCGACTGGGTTTTACTTTCTTATCGGCGTCAATGACGCCTTGCGAGTATAAACTTTGATCGGAAATGGTATCGAGTGGTTGCATGCTTACAGACGCAAAAGATAAGAGCTTTTGGGCTGCCCCACGGTTGCAGCCCGAGCCCGCTCGGTTAAATTGGGTAGCATTGGTAGCAAATTGGGCCAGTTTTACCGACTCCTCCGACTAATAAGTTATTATCCGTCAATAACTTAGCTCTCGCGCCGTTCCATGGCATGGAAGAGGTCATCGGTTCGATCCCGATCAGGTCCACCAAATATTTGATTCATAATCAGCAGCTTATAGATCCAGGCGGGAAGCGAACCTGGATCAGAAGACGCAAAAGCGCTGAGGAGACAGTAGAGTCGGGCATGCTTTGCTCGGCGAAAAGAAGCCCTCCGGATGCCGGAGGGCTTTCGTGTTTCTGTGGCTCTTTAAAGACCAGCCGGTCGCTGCGGCGCCCATACAATTACCCTCACCGAAGATTGAGCGAATTTGGAGGAGGGAAGCGCGGGTGGAGAGAACGACGTTGGCGGGGGATGGAGGCGTGGCAGGGCTACGGCATGAACTTCTAGGGTTGCAGCTGAAGCGGCCGCGGGATGCGCGGTGGGATCTGGTGAGCCTGGGCGAGGTGATGCTGCGGTTCGATCCGGGCGAGGAGCGGATTACGCGCACGCGGGAGTTCAAGGTGTGGGAGGGCGGAGGCGAGTACAACGTGGCGCGCGGGCTGCAGCGGTGCTTCGGCCTGCGGACCTCGATCGTAACGGCGCTGGTGGATAACCCGGTCGGCCGGTTGCTCGAGGACCTGATGCTGCAGGGAGGCGTGGACCTGAGCCATCTGCGCTGGGTGCGGTACGACGGCGTTGGGCGGGAGGCGCGCAACGGGATCTACTTTCTGGAGCGCGGTTCGGGGGTGCGCGGCGCTCTGGGGATGATGGATCGCGGGCACACGCCGATCTCGCAGCTGCTGCCGGGGCAGGTGGATTGGGAGGCGATCTTCGGGCAGGAGGGCGTTCGCTGGTTTCATACGGGAGGGGTGATGTGCGCGCTCTCGGCGCAGGCGCCGCTGGTGGTGAAGGAGGCGATGGAGGCAGCGAAGCGTCATGGGGTGGTGGTGAGCTTCGACTGCAACTATAGAGCTTCGCTGTGGAAGGAACGCGGCGGGCGGGAGGGGGCGATCGACGTGAACCGGAGCCTGATGCCGTTTGTCGATGTGTTGTTTGGCCATGAAGGGGATGTAGCCGTAGTGATGGGCGCGGCGTCCGAGGGGCCGCCTTGGCACGATGCGGCGACGTATCTGGAGACGAGCGAGCGCGTGGCGGGGGAGTTCCGCGATCTGAAGGTGATCGCCACCACGACGCGGAGGCCGCGGACGGCGAATCGCAACGACTGGGCGGCGTTCGCCTATGCCGGAGGCGAGGTGTACCGGAGCACGGAGTATCTCGATCTGGAGGTCTTCGATCGCGTGGGCGGTGGGGATGCCTTTGCCGCGGGGCTGATCTACGGGCTGCTGCAGGGGAAGGGAGTGCAGTGGGCGCTGGACTGCGGCGTGGCTCATGGAGCGTTGACGATGACGACGCCGGGAGATGGCTCGATGGCTACTTTGCCGGAGGTGGAGAGCTTGATGGCGGGTGGTTCGGCTGGGGTGCAGCGGTAGGGGTTCGCCGCGCGGAAGCTTCCATCTCAGTCCCTGGGCGGCATCCCATCGAGCGTAGCTCTCAGGGCGATTCACTCTTAATAGAGACGGGATCAATTAATAGAAGCGGGCGTCATAAAAAGCAAGAGGCGTCGGATCCGGTCAGACCAGACGCCTCCTTCGCAGTGCATCGCAATTCTCTTGCCAGGAAAGCGGGACGTTAGGAGACGCGAGCGGGCTGGATGACCGTCTCGCTGAAGCGCTCCATCTCTTCGAGTTGCGGGCTGAACTGCAACAGCAGGAGGTCGACTCCTGCCCGCTCGAACTCGCCGATACGATCCTGCACCTGCTGCGGCGTTCCGGTCAGGCCGGAGCGCAGGCCGCGATTCGAGACGGAGTACTCCTCGATGGACATCTTCTTCTCCAGCTGAGTGCCGCGCAGCCACTGTTCGTAGTTGGCGTAGCCCTTGGCGTTCTGCTGGACATCGGTGATGCGATCAATCTCCTTGCGGACCTCGGACTCATTGTCGCGGGTGAAGGCGTAGCCGGCCACTCCGAACTGCATCGGCTCGAGCCCGAAGCGCTCACGCCGTTCGCGCATGTCGGCGATCTTGGCGGCGACGTGCTCGGGCGAGTCGCCGTGCATGACGTAAGCGTCGCACTTCTGCGCGATGAGGTTCTTCGCTGCCTCGCTCTCGCCACCGGCGTAGATGGTCGGGCGCGGCTTGCGTACGGGCTTGGGCTCAAGCACCGTCTGCTCGGTCTTGTAGTAGCGGCCGTCATGGGTGAAGGACGGCTGTGACCAGATGCCGTTGACGACGTCGAGCCACTCCGAGGTGCGGGCGTAGCGGTCGTCGTGCTGCTCGAAGTGCACGCCGTACATGCGCGCCTCCTGCTCCCACCAGGAGGAGACGACGTTGAGCGCGAGCCGGCCGTTGGCGATGTGGTCGATGTTGGCCGCCTGTTTGGCCAGCAGGGCGGGCTGATGGAAGGTGGGGCGGACGGCGACCATCAGCTCGAGCGTCTCGGTCACCGCGGCGAGCGCGGCGGCGGTCGACCAGGCGTCCAGGCTGGGAGCATCGACGCCCTTGATGTCGTTCATGTTCAGCTCGGCGATCAGCGAGAGGTCGTAGCCGAGCTGCTCGCTGCGCCGGGCGAGGCGGCTGGTGTAGGTCCAGCTCGCCTCCATCTGTTCGTCCTCAACGTTGCGCAGCCAGCCGCCGAAGACGGGCATCCAGTAGCCGAAGCGAATTCCGTCAGCGGGCACGCGCAACCTCCGCCTGCAGATAGTCGGCCAGCCGCTCGAAGGGGTTGAAGCCGATGACGCGCACGGGATCGGCGACGAAGTTCGAGAGCGCATTCACGTCGTAGTAGTAGACCTGGCCGTCGCGGTCGTCGACGATGTACTCGATGCCTCCGACGTCGATGCCCGCACCCTGGATGATGCGTTCGATCGCCTCGATGACCTCGGGCGGAGGCGTATAGGCTTCGACGCGCAGGCCGGCTTTGGAGGCCTCGAGCACGCAGGCGGTGTTGAGCGATTCGCCGCGCGCGGTCTGGCAGATGTCCGCGGGGCAGAGGTCGAAGGTCTCGCCGGTCAGGTGGACCTGGATGGCGTAGAGGTACTTGCCGCCGACCGTCTCCACGCGGGTGATGTAGCCGCCACGCGCGGGCACGAATTCCTGCACCAGGGCGATGTGATCGAAGCCGAGTTCGAGTTTGCCCTCGCGCACGACAGCCGCGAGCTCTTCCGGAGTGTCAAAGCGCACGATGCCGGCTCCGCTGCCGCCCACGTTCGGCTTGACGACCACGGGATAACGGAGGCCCTCCGCCGCGGCTACCGCCTGCTCGGCGCGATGGATGACGCGCGAGGGGATGTAGCGCAGGCCGAGCGATTGAATGAGCGAGTGCTGCAAGGCCTTCGAGATCTCGTGCTGAAAGGCCTTTACGCCGTTCAACACGCGCACGCCCTGCAACTCAAGGTGGCCGAGCCAGGCGAGGGTGTGGAAGATGCCGGAACCGTGGCCGCGGCGATCCGACGAAGGACTCATGCGATTGAAGAGAACCTTGAACGACGGCTCGCTCTGGTCGTCGATGGCGTAGAAGGTGTCGGGCGCGAAGAGCTTTTGGAAGGGAACGCCGCGGCGCTCAAGCTCCGCGAAGGCCGGAGCGAACCATTGCGGATGTTCATACAGAAAAGCCAAAGGAGCGGGATTCGAACCGCCCGCCAATGCACTGTCTTGTGGTTCTGTTACGAGCGATGTCGACACCCTCGTGACCTCCTGGGTTTTGGCCGTTGACTTGACCTGTATCTATTATCCAATAACTTCTGGCGTTCCTTGGAAACACAGCGGACGGGTGCCGCGCGGAGGTCGCGGGGTGGATCAGGGATGCTGTGGCGGGGCCTGCATCAGTTGGACGAACATATGTGTGAATCGGGGCAGGTCCAGGTCTGTCTGCACATGGACCAGTTGGAGATCCCTCTCGGGCTTGTTGGTCTCGTCCCAGGCGAGCGTGTCGCCGTAGCCGGCGCCGTGGGAGAGATCGACGTCCAGGTAGAGCCGGCGCTCGGCGGTAATGATGGCTGGGTCCAGCCAGGCCGCTGCGGCGAGTTCGTCCCAGAGGTAGTAGCGGCGCTGGGAGTAATGAGCGATGTATTGCGCGGCCGGCTGCGGCGAGGCGGCGATCTGGTCGAGCATCGCCTGCGTAAAGCTGGCCTTGATCGAGATGTCGACAGTGGTCAGATCGATGCGGGGCCAGTGCGCCCGGAGGGTGATGTGCGCCGCCTCCGGATCGAACCAGAAATTGAACTCGTGACGCGGATTGGTGGTGAACTCGGGGTCGTTGGTGTTTGGGTTGAGGCTTCCCCCCATGATGACGATGCCTTGCGTCAGTGTGGCGAACTCCGGGTCGATCGAGAGAGCAAGCGCGATGTTGGTCAGAGGCCCTGCCGCGTAGATCGTCACCTGGTGCGGATGTGCGTGTACCTGGCGGATGAGGAAGTGAGCGGCATCTTCGGGGAGTGGAGGTGTCGTCGGCTCTCCCTCCGTCTGCGCTGGCATCATCTCCGGAGCGTGCATGGGCGCGGACCCGGTCTGCTGCGCCGCATCGCCCCAAGCACCCAACCAGGCCACGGTGCCGTAGAGCCGCTGCCATAGCATGGTCTCCTGCCTCGTCCGAACCAGGGGGAAAAGCGCTCCGGGAGCCACCGGTACGTCTGTGCGGTGGATCAACTCGAGCATGCGCAGCGTGTGTTTCAGCTCTTCCGGCTCCCAGGCGTCGCCGCTCACCATCGTGATCCCGAGCACCTTCGCCTGCGGAGACTGAAGCAGCGTCATGATCGCCATCTGATTCGATCCACCGGGACCGGAACCATCCTCATCGATCAGGATCAAGCGCGGGGTTGTCGGCGACGTTACGGATAGAGCATGAGGCAAGGCAACCATGACGAACAAGGCCAACAGAGATTTCAGCATGATGGATGCTAGCTTAGCGTAAATCGCGTGCGCAGCTGCTGGCTTCTTTTTGCATGGCGCCTTTGGTGGTGCGTTGCCCTCTGCTTGAGGCATCACTCTGGGACGATCCCGAAGCCCTTTGCAATGTCACCGCTAACGCTCGAGCCCGCACAAATACAGGGTCCCGGAGCCCATTTCACGAATTGGTTGCCTCCTGTCGTCTACAGTCGGATTGTTGCTGATCGGCGACAGTTTGGCTTCTTCCTCCGCCCATCCTGCGGCCAATTTCTTACATCCATCTTGGAGAGTACAGAACCTGTAGCACCAGCGAGAAGCCACATTTTGAACGGCCCTCCGTTTGTCTCAATTACTTTTAGCCTGGCACGAACGAGAGAGCCAGCACCACACGCTCGTCCCCCACGCCCTTGGCGCTGGGAGATGTGAGGGCAATAGCGATATGCAGCCTACAACGGTCCTTGGTTCGAGATTTCATGCCGCGGAGAGCGCTCATCGAGCAGCGTTCAGTGAACGTCGATGGAATCGAGTTACGGCACTCTGGGCAATCGAGTCGATGGTCGATGCGTGCGCGGTGTGTCTGTCCGTGATGATCCTCTACGAGGCATATGCTGCCCTGGCCCAGCATTGGGGCGGCTACCGGCCCATACATGATCTGCCCCTGGCGTCGCTGATTCTTGCCTGCGTTCTCGTGGCTATGCTCGCCCGGTCTGGAGCATACCGCAGCAGCGCTGGATTGCTGCGCATCCGCGAGACGGCTCGCGTGCTGGAGGCGAGTTTCTTTAGCGCCATCCTCCTGCTGCCTTGTGCGGTCTCCTATTCGGCCAAGGCGCCAGTGTGGCTGCTTGCGGCCGAGCTTCCGCTGGTGACTGTGGTCCTGATCCTGGAGAAGCACGCGATTCACGCGCTCTTTGAGAGATTGCGGCGCAAGGGGATTGGATCGCGCCGTGTGGTCATCTATGGCTCTGGCAGTTCGGCGCATATGCTTTACTCGGCGCTGACGCGCTCCCCCAAACTAGGACTCTGGCCGGTCGCTGTGGTTGACGACGGCGCTCCCACGTCCGGTGCACTCGCTTCCTTCCGCTATCCCAGCGATGTAGGTTACTTCAGCACCTCCAGCTTCTGCGCGGCACTGCTCACCGCGAGCAAAGCGGATCTCGTGGTCATTGCCTCCCGCTCCTCGAGTGAGGAGAGCTCGCGCTCCATCCTGGAAGCCTGCTCGACGGCAGGCGTGGAGGTCGCATATGCCGCGGACACAGGCTGTGGCAATGTCGCGCCGGTGGACTATCTGGACGTCGATGGACATCTCATCTACGGCGCGCACACCGTGCAGCCGCGATATCTCTACAACATCTCCATGCGCGTCGTCGATGTGATCGCCTCCGCATCCCTGCTGCTGCTTGCGGCTGTCCCGCTGCTGATCATCGCGCTTACCGTAAGCCTCGACTCACCCGGCCCTGTTCTGTTTCGCCAGCGCCGCGTGGGATTGAATGGCAAGCTATTTACCATCTTGAAGTTTCGGACTATGCATGTGGATGCGTGTAGAGATGCACTTACTCCCAGATCATCCAGCGATTGCCGCATCACGCGAGCGGGCAAGTGGCTTCGCAAGGCAAGTCTCGATGAGTTGCCCCAGCTGTTCAATGTTCTCACCGGAGATATGGCACTCGTAGGACCGCGACCGGAGATGCTCTTTATCGTCGCCGAGTACTCCGACCAGCAGCGCCAGCGACTCTCCGTAAAACCGGGTCTTACAGGAATCTGGCAACTCAGTGCTGACCGCTCCGCACCGATTCACGAGAATATCCACTACGACCTTTACTACCTGAAGGAGCGATCCGTCGCTGTAGATCTCGCCATTCTCCTTCATACCGCGTTCTATGCAATGAACGGCATCTAGACAGTCAGCGCGAGATGCGCTCGATCAATTCGTAACTACAACGACTTACTGGGAGACAACTAATGGCTATTGTCCTTGTCACAGGTTCCGCAGGCCTGATCGGATCGGAGGCAGTCAGGCATTTTGCGGCCAAGGGCTTTGACGTCGTGGGCATCGACAACGATATGCGCGCGGTGTTCTTTGGAGAAGAGGCATCGACCTCGTGGATGCGCGAGGACCTCAGCCGGACGCTCCGGCGCTACACGCATCATTCGGTGGACATTCGCGATCGCGATGCGATCGACGGCATCTTCAAGCGCTACGGCGCGGAGATCAAGCTGGTGGTGCACACCGCGGCGCAACCTTCGCACGACTGGGCGGCCCGTGATCCTCGCGTGGACTTCGCGGTGAATGCGAATGGCACTCTCAATGTGCTTGAGGCCACCAGGAGCTTCGCTCCTGAGGCGGTGTTCATCTTCACCTCGACCAACAAGGTGTATGGTGATACCCCAAACCGTCTTCCCTTGGTCGAGTTGGAGAGCCGCTGGGAGATTGATCCGACGCATGCCTACCATGTCGGGATCGGCGAATCGATGAGCATCGACCGATGCATGCACAGCGTCTTCGGTGCATCGAAGGTGGCAGCGGACGTCATGGTGCAGGAGTACGGGCGCTACTTCGGGATGAAGACCGCGTGCTTCCGGGGTGGATGTCTGACCGGACCACAGCACTCGGGAACGCAACTCCATGGCTTTCTTGCCTATCTGATGAAGTGCTGTGTCACCGAAACTCCGTACAAGGTTTTTGGATACCAGGGTAAGCAGGTGCGTGACAATATTCACAGCTACGATCTGATTCAGGCGTTCGATGCGTTCTTCAACGCTCCGCGATCGGGCGAGGTGTACAACATCGGCGGAGGCCGCTTCAGCAACTGCTCCATGCTGGAGGCCATCGCGATATGCGAACGCATCAGTCAGACCAAGCTGCGGTGGGAGTATGTGGACAGCAATCGCATGGGGGACCATATCTGGTGGATCGGCGACCTGAGTAAGTTCAAGTCGCATTATCCCAGCTGGAACCTGACCTACGATATCGAGGGCATTCTGCGCGAGAGTTATGCCGTGAATATCGATAAGTGGGCGAGTAAGGGGATGGTGGCGTAATGATCGATAGGGGCAAGAAGAGCGTCCTGGGCATCTTGATTGATGCGGTCGATTTCGAGGCGGCGCTCGAACGCATCTTCAACGCCGCGTCCGCGAGGCGCGCCTATGCCGTATCTGCTTTGGCGGTGCATGGCGTCATGACCGGCTTCGAGAGCGAGGAACACAAGTATCGCCTGAACTCGTTTGATCTCATCGTGCCCGATGGGCAGCCCGTCCGTTGGGCGCTGAACCTGATGTATAAGAGTGGCCTGGAGCAGCGCGTCTATGGTCCGGAACTTACTCTGCGCACGTTGAAACGGGCTGCGGATGAAGGGCTGGCCGTATATTTTTACGGCACCACGCCGGAGATTCTCTCCTTGTTGGTGAGCCGTCTTAGGGAGCGCTTTCCGCGTCTGATCATCGCCGGGGCCGAGCCGTCGAAGTTTCGGACTCTGGATCGAGGGGAGAGACAGGCCCTGGCGCAGCGGATCCGTGACTCCGGAGCAGCGATCACTCTGGTCGGGCTAGGTTGCCCGCGACAGGAGATCTTCGCGTATGAGATGCGGCCCCTGTTGTCGATGCCGTTGCTGGCTGTAGGCGCAGCCTTCGCATTCATCGCGGGGACCCTGCCGCAGGCGCCTGCAGCCATGCAGAGCTGGGGGCTGGAGTGGCTGTTCCGCTTGAAGGAGGAGCCCCGCCGGCTGTGGCGGCGCTATCTTCTGTTGAATCCCTATTACGTGTTTCTACTCAGCAAGCAGTGGATAGGGAGGAGTTACGCGGCGCATGGAACTCGTCCTACCCATGAGATTGGCTGCGGCTAGTCGGCGGGCATCGAAGTGACAGAACTTCACCATAATTAGTTAGGAGCGTGATGCATACCATTGTTACGGGCGGCGCTGGATTCCTTGGCTCTCACCTTTGCGACCGCCTGATCGCGGAAGGTCACAGTGTCTTGTGCGTGGATAACCTGATCACCGGAAGACTACAGAATATTGCGCATCTGCAACGCGAACCCCGCTTCGACGTTCTCGACCAGGACATCTGCACCGCTTTTGATCCGGGGCGCTTCGACTATGTCTTTCACCTGGCCTCGCCGGCAAGCCCATTTGATTATCTCGAGCATGGGATCGAGACACTGCGTGTGGGGTCGCTAGGAACCCTCAATCTGCTTGAGCTTGCCCGTAGGTATGGGGCGAAGTATCTCCTCTCATCTACCTCGGAGTGCTACGGAGACCCCGCCGTCCATCCTCAGCCGGAGAGTTACTGGGGCAACGTCAATCCCATTGGACCGCGCTCGGTGTATGACGAGTCCAAGCGCTTTAGCGAGGCAGCGACGATGGCCTATCATCGCTACCACAATGTCGACACCCACATTGTGCGCATCTTCAATACCTATGGGCCGCGGCTGCAATCCTCCGATGGCCGGGTGATCTCCACGCTGCTTCATCAAGCGCTGGCGGGCGAAGATCTTACCGTGTTTGGTAATGGCTCGCAAACCCGCAGCTTCTGCTATGTGAGCGATGAGATTGAGGGAATCCTCCGGCTTTCCAGGTCCAAGGAGCACTATCCCGTCAACATCGGCAATCCCGTCGAGTTTACGATCCTTGAATGCGCCGAACTCATTCTGGAGGTGACCGGATCCCGCAGCTCCATCGTCTTTCAACCCTTGCCGGTCGATGACCCGAAGCAGCGGCGTCCGGATATTACCAAGGCTAGGCGGCTTCTCCGCTGGGAGCCGGGTGTCGACCTGCGCACCGGCCTTGGGTTGACGCTGAACCATTTGCGCCGGCAATCGGCGCAAGCGCCCGTCGGCGAGGCCAAACCGTTGCCCAGATTGGAAGGCACTCCGTCGTGGGCGCAGAGCGCTTGCTCGTGAGTGAGCGGATGCGGAGCCTCGGTTTCCCGAGGCTCGCTGCTTCTCAGCAGGGGCGCGAAAGAGCGTTGTCCGTGAGTAGTCTACAGCCAACGCCGCTGGCAAATGCCGCATCTGATTTTGTAATGGGCGAGACACGATTGGCCGGCAAGACGATGGGCAGTCAAAGCTTCCCGGGCTTCAAAAAACTGACGAATACCGCAGGAAGCGACCTAGATTCAGAGAACGTATTCCATCTTCAGTGGCACGCCGGCCCCTGTAAGCCAACGGCCAAGTGTAGTAGCTTCGCAAGTTCCTATTGCGGCGGTCGAACAACATAGAGCGTGGGAACGGCCCACGATGAACGGCCGCACGAGTTCGCGAGCGATTTGTGGGCGACAGGACATAGCCCAAATTCCCGGCAGGGCGTGTCGGGCCATTTGGTAGCCGGATTGGTAAGTGCGGCCAGATACGTGCGGCCAGGATAAATATCCTCCCAAGGAAGATGCAGCCCAATGCAACCAGTACATACACACACACACACCGGACTCATTCCCCCCAACCAATTTGAGCGTCCTTCCTCGCCGCAGCGACTTCCTCAGGCGCCGGTGGTGGGGAAGCATGCCTCTTCCCCCGACGCCGGTGCTCCCTCAGGATCGCCGGCATCCAGAACCCCTTTTTATCTCCCTATTGATGTGAGTAGCCGCTTTGGGGCACGCCTTCGGGAGTTGCGCCGAGAGCGAAACATGACCCAACTGCGCATGGCTACGGACTTTGGAATCGACCGAAGCTTTATTAGCGATGTCGAGCGAGGGCGCAAGTCGATATCTCTGCCCATGCTCGAGGTCATTGCCTTGGGCATGAATATGACGCTCTCAGAGCTTCTTCAGGATATTTAGAAGCCGGGTGGACCCGCTCATTGCGTCCGCGTCGGTGCGGGCATGAAGTCCTATTTGCGAATCAAGATGATGGAGCGTTATGAATATCGCCGTAATTGGTGCTGGTTACGTGGGCCTTGTCTCGGCTGCCTGCTTTGCGGAACTGGGGCACGAAGTGATCACTGTGGATATGGATAAGGAGAAGATTGCTCGACTGCGGGCGGGCGGTGTTCCCATCCATGAAGATCTTCTGCCGGAACTGCTTCGGCGGCATCACGGCAAGGGCCTGCACTTCTCGACGGACATTCAGGCGGCATTTCAGTTCTGTGACGTCGCCTTCATCTGTGTTGGAACTCCGCCCTCTCCCAATGGAGACGCGGACCTGTCCTTCGTGGAAGGTGTCGCTCAGGAGTTGGCGCTTGCCCTCGATGACCATAAGATCATCGTCGAGAAGAGCACGGTGCCAGTGGGCACCTGCGAGGCGGTGAGCCGGACCATGGTGCTCCATGGAGCGCGCCGGGAGGACTTCAGCATTGCGTCGAACCCGGAGTTTCTGCGCGAAGGCACGGCGGTACATGACTTCCTCTTTCCGGATCGCATTCTCCTGGGAGTGGCGGACGAGGCAAGCCGGCGGGCACTGACGGCCATCTATGCGCCTATCCTCGACGGCAGTTACTACCGGCGCGCAAGTTCGCTGGCTGGGCCGACGAATCACGTTGCCAAGCTGATTGTCACCGGGGTCAAGAGCGCGGAGCTCATCAAGCATGCATCGAACGCCTTTCTGGCGATGAAGATCTCCTTTATCAATGCGGTTGCCAATGTCTGCGAGGGCGTGGGTGCGGATGTCCGCGAGGTGGTTCAGGGGGTGGGTACGGATTCGCGGATTGGAACACAGTTTCTGACGCCGGGCATCGGTTACGGCGGCTCCTGTTTTCCGAAGGACGTTCTTGCATTCCGTTCCGTCGCAAAGAGCGTGGGCTACGATTTCGCGCTGCTGACCGAGGTGATGAAGGTCAACAACGAGCAGAAGCTGCGCTTTGTGGAGAAGATTCGCAAGGCCCTGTGGACGTTGCGTGGGAAGAAGCTGGCGGTGCTCGGACTTGCCTTCAAAGGGGGCACGGATGACGTGCGCGAGTCGCCCGCACTTGAGATCGTGCAGCTGTTGAAGGCTGAGGGCGCAAGTATCCGTGCCTACGATCCGGCAGCTATGGAGCGGGCGCGGGGCGCGCTTATCGACGGCACCATCTCCTTTGCGGCCGATGCCTATGATGCCTGCGCGGGCGCTGACGCGGTTCTGGTGCTGGCCGAGTGGGAGGAGTTTGCCGCTCTCGACCTCAACCGGATTCGCGCGTTATTGAAGCTGCCAATTTTGATCGACGGCAAGAATGTCTTGCAGCCCTCCGAGGTGCGCAAGGCAGGTCTGCATTATTACGGAGTGGGCAGCGAGGCGGAAGCTCCGCTGATCGATTCGGGCTCCCGGCAGCGGTTTGCTGTGGGGAACTCGGACCTATCTCATCCCGCCACGCTGGTCAGCGCGTCGGGCGATTAGTCACCTACTCTCGCAATACTGCACAACTTTCATCTCGCCAATGGGGAAGCTAAACATGAACAGCATCGATCAACATAGCCTCGTTGTAAGAAGCATGCCGTATCCCAATCAGGTACTTCCCCTGGCGTCTGCGGGGAATACCGAGTATCACCTGCGTGATCTCTGGAAGATATTGCAGCGGCGGCGGTTGGCCGTGTTCTTTTCTGTCGCCCTGTTGTTGCTGGTGGGCATCGCCTACATCAGCTTCGCGCCGCGGCTGTACAAGGCGCAGGCGAAGCTGCAGGTGCTCAAGCAGGACGCGGCGGCGAATCTGTCCGAGCAGGGTGACTCCGCCGCTGCCTCTGACGCCCTCGACTTCAATCTTTCGGTCCAGACGCAGGTCGATGTCCTCAAGTCGAGAAACCTGGCGCTGCGCGTCATCCACGAACTCAAGCTCGATCAGAGTCCGGACTACCAGCTCCGCCACGACGCCGCCGAGAATGGCCGCTCGCTCGAGGATTCGCCCAAGCGGCTGGCCTATGTTCTGCAGAAGTACGATAAACGCCTGCAGGTCGAGTCGGTCTCAGGCACGCGGCTGATCTCGGTCAGCTTCCTCGACCGCGATCCACGCCGTGCCGCGCAGGTGGTCAATCAGCTGCTTGCGGACTTCATCGAGTACAACTATCAGGTGCGCTATGCCGCCACCTCACAGGCGACCTCCTTCCTCAGCAACGAACTGCAAAGCATGAAGACCCAGGTAGAGCAGGCGCAGCAGAAGGTGGCGGAGCTGCAGCAGCAGTCGGGAATCTATGGGGTGGACGAGACCAACAATGCGGTAAACGCCAAGCTTGAGCAGCTCAACTCGCAGCTCACCACGGCGCAGGCCAACCGCGCGGTGAAGGAATCGATCTATCGGCTTGCGACCACCCGTAGCCCCGAGGTTCTGGCTGGCCTCATCGGCCAACAAGGAACGGGTGCGAACACCACCAACTCTCCGCTGCAGATGCTGCGTCAGGAGCAAGCCGACGCCGCGGCCAACTATGCCGACCTCAATGCACACTACGGATCGCAATATCCGAAGGTGCTGCAGGCGGCCAGCCGTCTGAAGTCGATCCAGGCCTCGATCGACAATGAAACCCAGCGTCTGGTGGGGCAGGCAACCGCTGAGTACAAGGTGGCCCGCGACCAGGAGAACTCCGCCGCCGCCGCGCTCAACTCGCAGAAGTCGGTAGCTGCTCAGATGAACCACAATGCGACCGCCTACACGGTAGCCAAGCATGACGCCGACAGCAGTCGCGACCTCTACGAGCAGCTACTCAAGCGCTTGAAGGAGGCTGGCGTACTGGCCGGCTTACGCTCCACCAACCTGAACATACTCGACTCCGCAGTCGTGCCGGATCGTGCGGCACAGCCGCAGTCCTTGATTGCGCTCGGGGTCGCGCTTCTGCTCGGTTTGATCGTGGGGGTGATGGCCGCATTCTCCGCAGAGGTGATGGATACGAGCGTGCGCGATCCGTTGCAGATCGAGAACTCCATGGGACTGCCGGTGCTGGCCTTGGTGCCGCCGGCGGAGCGCTCGCTTCCCAAGGCTGCCGTTCAATCGTTACAGCGGAGCTCGCCAGGTTCGTCATGGCAGTATCAGACCACTGCTCGTGCGCCGCGTTCAGTGGTTGCGGAATCGTTCCGCTCGCTGCGAACCGCCATCCTCTCCGCGATGCCCGGCAAGGCCTCCAAGATCATTGCGATCACGAGCACGAGCGAGGCCGAGGGCAAGAGCTTCATCACCTTCAATCTCGCCTCTGCGTTCGCGCAGTCGGGAAGAACCGTGTTGGTGATCGATGCGGATCTGCGCAAACGCACGTTGACCCAGGCGCTGGCCTTAGATGGGCATGACGGCCTCGACGAGGCGGTGTCCAACCCGAGTTGGCAGAGCTTCGTAAAGACATACGAGGAGGTGCCAGGACTCTTCGTCCTGCCCGCCGGCCACCAGGAGCACTATCCGGCGGATGTGCTGGGATCGGTTGCGATCTCGGAGCTTCTGACCAAGTTGAAGAAGACCTTCGATATCATTCTGATCGACACCCCTTCGATCCTTCCGGTGACTGACACGGTCTCTCTGTCCGGCTCGGTCGATGCAGTGATCCTGGTCGCCAAATGCGCCGAGACCGCGCAGCACTCGCTGGCGCGGACCCAGAGTGTCCTGCAGCGGGCCGGGGCTCGGGTGCTGGGCGTTGTGCTGAACGGAATCGACTATAACTCCAGCGACTTCTACTACTACTGGGGCCGTCAGAGCGATGGCTATAAGGTGAGCAGCGCCCAGATCCTGTCTCCGGCGCCGGCCATTTCGGTAAGCCGCACTGTGCTGCCCATCCTGTTGCTGCTGCTTGCGACCGGACTGGCGCACGCGCGAGTCTGGGCGCAGGGGCAAACGGTCAGCACCGCGGCGCCTGCGTCAGCACAGCCGGCGGCGCAGAAGACGGTGATCGGCGTGGGAGACCTGCTTACCATTAATGTCTACGACGCCCCCGAGTTGAATCAGGACGTTCGCGTGGAGTCCTCGGGCAACGTGCATCTGGCGTTGCTGGGCGATGTGAAGGCGGTCAATCAACAGCCCGAGGCGTTTGCCCATGTGCTCGAGGCAGAGCTGAAGAAGCGGGATCTGATCGTGGCGCCGCATGTCACCGTCGCCATCAAGGAGTTCACGACCGAGGGGGTAACTGTGGAGGGAGAGGTGCAGAGGCCGGGCATGTATCCGATCTTCTCCGCTCGCAACATCGTGGATGTCATCGCGCTCGCCGGTGGCGTCACCAAAGACGCCGACCCGCAGATCACGATTCGCCGCAGCGGTACGGACGCTCGCGAGGTTGTCGATCTGCCCCAGACCAATGCCAATCAAGTCATGAGCAGCGATGTGCGTGTCTATCCTGGCGATACGATCGTCGTACCGCGGGCGGGACTGGCCTATGTGATGGGTAATGTCGTCCGTCCCGGCGGCTATATCATGCACGACAACGGCAAGATGACGGTGCTGCAGGCGATCTCGGAGGCGCAGGGCCTCTCCCGCGATGCCTCGACGAAGCACGTTCTCCTGCTGCGGAAGACAGCGGACGGAACGCAGAAGATCCCCATTCAGTTGAAGGCAATGATGCGCGGCGAGATCAAGGATGTTCCGCTGGAGACGGGAGACATCGTCTTCGTACCCTCCAGTGGTCTCAAGAGCTTCGGCACGAATACGGCAGGCATCTTCGCCTCGCTCTCCGGCGCCGCGCTCTATACGACGGCTCACTAAGTCAACCGCCCGACGACATCCGCTACGGAATGAGAAATGGCCGATAAATTTTACAGAGCGGTGATCGTTCTACTCTTCCTCAGCATGATGGGTGTCATCCTCGGGATGACATCACCAGGCTTGGCGGATACGGACCTCGACGTGGTTGGCACCGGGATGCATGCGCCGGTCATCGCGACCGAGGCGCTTGTCTATCTGGTTCTGCTGGTCCGGCTGTGCACTCGACCGCAGCACTATCTGCGTGCAGCGTCGCGTATGGTGACTCTGCTTCCTCTGCTCGCCATCTGCCTGCTCTCCGCTCTGTGGGCTAGCAATGCCTCTCTGAGCCTTCGCCACACGATCGCCCTTATCATTACCTGCCTGGTGGGAGTGATTCTTGGTGCGGACTTCGAAGTTCCTGAAATTGTGAGGCTGTTCTCAATTGCGACTACGATCCATATTGCTCTGATCGCGGTCTTTTTTGTCGTGTCGCGCCACTCCCTCTATTCGCCGTCGGATCCGCTCTCTCTGAAAGGGCTGACTACGCACAAGAACGTCTTCGGCTTCACTATGGCCCTGGCCGTGATCGCGTATGTCACGGTCCCCTTTCGTCGTTTTTCCATGCTCCGCTGGCCGCTCACGGCAATTGCCTTCGGGTTGCTCCTCCTCTCCCGTTCCAGCGGCTCTCTGGTCTCCACGCTGGGTGCATTGGCGGTTGTGCCGTTTCTGTTCGCGATGCGGTTTCGCGGAATCCAACGGATTCCCTTGCTCATTGCTTCTGGGCTGACCGCCCTGGTGGTTGGGGTTGGAGTGATCTCTAACGAGGAGATGTTGCCAGGCCTGTTCTCGAAGGATGCGACCCTGACTGGACGCACGGAGCTCTGGTCGCTCATTCGCGTCGCCATCGACCACCACCCGTGGCTGGGCTATGGCTTCGACTCGTTTTGGCAGGGACTGCATGGAGATTCGCTCAATATCATTCTCGGCGTCGGCTGGTTGGTTCCCACCGCGCACAACGGCTACTACGATCTGATGTTGGGCATCGGATACGTTGGCCTGCTCTGCTTCCTGCCTGCTTTCTTTCAGATGTTGGCCCGCGCACTGCGCTACCTGAATAATGAACCATCCTCTGCGCGGTATTTCCCGATCGCCTTCATCGGGTTCTGGTTGATCTATAACCTCAATGAGAGCGCGCTCATCACCCGTAGTGGAATTCCTTTCCTGCTGTTTGTTTCGATGAGCGCATCTCTGGCGGTGCACTGCTCGAGAAACGCTGTGCTGGGCGAGGAAGCGGCTTTAGGGTATCCAGACAATTTGACGAACGTTGGGCAGGCCCCCGGCCTAATTCCGCTGAGAGGTGGTTCGCGCCATGATGGATACGTCTCGTCCTAAATCGAAGCCGCTCCCAACCGTCGGAGACTCCGGCCACTGGAACCTGCTGTCGGATGTCGCATCCTTCGATCCGCCGCGGGGTGCGAACATGCGGCAGGCGAAATCCTTGCGGCTGGGGCTGGATCGCAGCACATACGCCTGGGCACTTGCAGGACTATTGAGCCTGTTTGTCCTCAGCCGTGTGAGCGGTCTTACGCACCAGAGCCTGTGGTACGACGAAGGCTATACCGTAGCCCTTGCGTCGGCGCCAAACTTCCACGAGTTCTGGGTTCGCTTCGGCAACTTCACTACGAGCGAGCATCTTCAGCCCCTCTATTATTTTTTTATTTATCTCTGGAGCAGGGTCGCGGGCGTCTCCGATGTCGCGCTTCGACTGCCGTCCGCACTGTTTTCCTTTGGATCGGGGATAGCGGCTTACATCGCGACACGGCAGATCGCCGGCGGCCGGAGCAAGGTAGCACTGCTGTCTGCCGCTGCTCTTGCCGCTTCAAGTTTCTCCCTCTATTACGCGCAAGAGGCAAGACCGTATGCGATGCTGCAACTGCTCTCGTTCTCTCTGCTCGCGGTCTTCCTTCGCAATCGTGCGGTGGCCGCCCATCGCCCTCTGTCCCCTGGGGCCCAGATTGCTTTCGGAGCCGTGTGCAGCCTTTGCTTGCTCGGAAGTGCGTTTACGGCGTTGCTCGTGCTCTGCCTCGCCGTGTCGGATCTCGTGGTGACGCGAGATTGGAAGCGCTGGATCGCCTCCTGGAGCATTCCTGCAACGGTCTCGGCAATCGCCTTCCTCGCTTATGTGATTCCAGCTTTGAGGACGATGCCGTCCTTGGTCGCGCGCGATGTGACTGCCATCAGGCAGCCGCTTTGGATGAACGTCGGATACACCGTGTACGGAATCTTTTATGGGACTACGTTGCAGCCGGCACCGAGTTTGCTGCGTGGGCCGCACAAACTTCATGTCGCGCTCACCTACTGGCCGGTGATCCTGCCGGCAGTGCTGGTCCTATTGGCCGTGGCCTGCGGATCGTACCTGCTGCTCGGTACTGCGAAGCGGCGCAGCGCCGTCCTCAGCATTCCTCTGCTTGCGCTTGCGCTCTATGCACTCCTGTTCTTCGGAGTCTTCGGCGCGGTGGGACATCTCAATGTCCTACCCCGTCATGCGTCGGCGCTCTTCGCTCTGCTGTTTGTAGTTGTCGCCGCTGCCGCGTCGCTTGTGCCCAGATCCAGTTCTAAGCTGGCTACTCGGATGTTTCTTTTTGGTCTGGGGGGATGGTTGCTCCTCAACTTCGTCTCCATCGCCGGATACTATTCCAACTCCGCCTTTCGCAAAGATGACTACCGCGAGGCGGCGGCGCTACTGAGGGGCTACTCGGTGCCAACGTTTGTCGTTGCCGGCCAACCAATGCTACTCCAGCGCTATGGTGCTGAGACCAGCGATGCCACCAACGCCACTCCCGGCAATCTGTCGGCGTTTATCAAAGATAGCTCCGGAGGCGCACCGGAGGTCGTACTGCTGTTCAATCAGTATCGCAACTATCGCTGGGCGTCTACGGAGCTGAATCCTGTCCAGGTGATGTCTCCTGAGTACGCTTGCAGGACAGCCAAGCACCTGGCCAACATCGATATCTATGAGTGTCGTTATCTTTCGCACGGGGCACAGATTGTGCCAGGCGCGGCTGAAGCCACACTACTCAGCGAGCACCGAGCAGGAAGAGAAGGCCGGAGCTCCGGGAACTCGTCAGCACAATGATCTCGTTCTTATCGAAAGTGCGCCGCAGTGAAGCGGCTTGGTCGCTCATGGATCAGGCTGCGGTCAGTGGCGGCAACTTTCTGACCACCCTTGTCCTGGCGAGGCTGTTGCCGCCGGCCAGCTATGGCACCTTCAGCCTCCTGTTCTTAAGTCTCTACGCGATCAACACCTGCCACGCCTCGCTGGTGATCTATCCTCTAACGCTCAATATTGCAGCGGCGAAAGAGAGTGAGCTGAAGCACCTGAACGGCATAGCATGTCTGCATACCCTTGCTCTCGCGATACCATTCTCGGCCGCGCTCGCAGGGATTACCCTGTTTCTCCATCGCATGGATCTCTGGCCATTTCTATCGTTAGCCATGGTGGGCTGGCAGATCCAGGAGTCCGCGCGGCGCACGCTCTTGGCGAGCCTTCGTTCCCACGTCGCCTTTCTCCCGGATCTGATCTGCTACGTTGGACAAGGATTGGTCCTGCTCGTGCTCAGGCCCACCAATCTGCCCGCCGTCTTCCTGGTGGTGGCTTCCACTTCGCTGCTGGCGGCGCTGTGGCAGTTCTGGATCGCTCGCATCTCTCTGGCGAGCTCCTTCTGCATGGAGCCGTGCCGCTACGCATGGAGGGTGGGGAGATTTATCCTCGCGGGCAATGCCCTGAATATGGCAACGCTGCAGGTACCGAGTTGGACGCTGGCGTTCAGCTCCGGTCCGCTGGCAGTAGCTGGATATCAATCGCTGCTGAACCTCGTTGGGGTCGCCAACCCGATCATGTTTAGTGTGAGCAACCTGCTCATTCCCGCCGTCGCACGCGGCTCCCTGCGAGGGAAGGCGGAGGCGCGACGAACGATGTACCACTACGGTGCGCGCTACGGACTTCTGCTACTTCCATGCTTCTTGATTCTTCTGGCTGCGCCCTCGCATGTAATGCAACTGGTCTATGGAGCGCGATCCGCGTACCTGCCCCTGGCACCTCTCTTGCGCCCGTTCGTGCTGGCCTTCTCCTTGCAATATCTGGCCACGGTCGTTGGTGCCTATGAGGGCGGTATGGCTCGTCCGAAGACGTATATGTGGGTTCAGATCGCTGGGACCGGAGTTCTTGTGACCCTGGGAGTTGTGTTGATCTACGTGTATGGAGTTCCGGGGGCGGTGATGGCCATGTTGCTGGCGAGCGCGACCCGGTTCATCACCTTCGCACTTATTTCGCGCGCCGCCGATCGCAGAATGCATAACGCGGCATCCAACTCTTGCGTGGAGATTCAACCATGAGGCATTCGCGCGAATATGTTCACATTCAGGTATGTCTGTTGACCTACAAGCGGCCGGACCTGCTTCGGGATACGCTGGCTTCGTTGCGCGCTCAGATGCTCTCCGATCCGCTGGTCAAGATACATATCCTCGTCGTCGATAATGATGCCTCCGGCAGCGGCTTCGAGACCTTTAAGACGGCGATGGAGGACGGCCTGGTTCCCGCTCGATATGTCTGCGAGCCAGATCGCGGCATCACCAATGCGCGCAATCGGGCGCTCGTCGAGTCGGCTGCGATGGACTATATCGCCTTCATCGATGATGACGAGGTCGCCTCGCCGGAGTGGCTGCATCATCTCTATCTAACCCTCCAGCGCTACCACGCGGACATCGTCACCGGGCCAGTGACGCCAGAGTTTGTCGACGCTCCCAACTGGATCGTCCGCGGCGGATTCTTCCGGATGCGGGCGATGCCGACTGGCGCTCCGGTGGATTGTGTAGCCACCAATAATGTTCTCTTTCGTGCTGCCCTGACGCGAGCGTACAAGTTCGACAGCCGCTTCAGCGCCACCGGCGGCGAGGATACTCTTTTCTTCATGCGGATGAAGAGGGATGGGCTTCGCCTGGTGTGGTGCCAGGAGGCGGAGGTCTTTGAGACGGTCCCGCCGAGCCGTACCAAGCTTCGCTGGATGCTGCAGCGCGCACGCAGCGAGGCGAACCGTTACACACGCTGCTGTCTGGACGTCGATGGCAGCGCGACCATGCGTTTTAAGCGCTTTGGCAAGGCGTTCCTTGGATGCTGCAGCGGCTTAGCCCTTCTGCCAGCCGGTCTGGTCAGCAGAAAGTACACGGTGCGCGGTCTACAGTTAATCTTCCGCGCCATCGGCACATGGACCGCGCTCTGGGGCACACAGACCATCTACTATGAGCCAACACCTGCGCTGGCGACGCCATCGGCATCCGGAGGCGATCGCCTTGAGGCGTAACTCGACGAGCGCTGCGCCCTTGGTCGTCGTGGTGGCAGGACAGGTGCCTCCACCTGTGAATGGCCAAAGCCTGATGATCCAGGAGTTCCTTCGCGGAAGCTACGAGGGACTGCGCCTCGAACATGTTCCTTTGCGCTTCTCCCGATCGACGGCGGAGATTGGCGCTTTCGATCTGCGCAAGATCTGGGTGCTTGCCCGCACCGTCGCCGATGTGGTGCGGGCCCGTTTTCGCAGCGGCGCGACGGTGCTGTACTATCCTCCGGCTGGTCCGAACCTGGTACCCGTGCTGCGCGACCTTGTACTGCTCAGCGCAACCCGCTGGCTGTTCAAGAAGACGGCCTTTCACTTTCACGCGGCGGGGCTCGCCTCGATCTATCCCCGACTTCCGTGGCCGCTGAAGCCGCTATTCTGGTTCGCGTATAGCAAGCCGGATCTGGCCATCTTCACCACCGCGGCTACCGCTACGGAAGCGACCGTCCTGCAGGCCGGGGCGCGATGCGTCGTTCCTTGCGGTATCCATGACGAGGCGGCGCAGTGTGACGTGGCGCAGTGTGACGTTGAGAAGGTTCAGTCCAACGGCGCGTTCCCAACCATCCTGTTTGCCGGAATTCTATGTGAGGGTAAAGGATTGATAACCCTGCTTGAGGCGTGTGATCTGCTCCACCGCGCGGGCATGAAGTTCCGTCTGGTCTGCATCGGAGCGTTTGAATCCGCCGAGTTCCGGAAGCGCACTGAGGAGTTCATCCGCTCGGCGGACCTCCAATCGTCAGTCGAGTTTCCCGGGGTGGTCGTAGGGAGCGACAAGATTCAGTTGTTCCGCACCGCTGACGTATTTTGCTTCCCCAGCCACTACGCGTCCGAGAGCTTTGGAGTCGTTCTCATTGAAGCCATGTGCTTCAGCCTGCCCATTGTGGCGACGCGCTGGCGCGGCATCCCGGAGGTAACCGGAGAAGAGGGCACGTTTCTCGTCGAGGTCCGCGACGCCTGCGCGTTGGCAACACGCTTGAATGAACTGATGCGGTCCCCGGAACTTCGTCTCGCCATGGGACAGCGAAATCGCCAACGCTATCTCGATCGGTTCACGATGCAAACCTATCGCACAGGGATGTCCAATGCTCTCGAGAAGCTAGCCTGAACCCCGTGGAAGCGGGCGCTAGACGACAGGGCGAAGACATCTCGAAGGCATCTTTTGCCGTAACCCGAATCTCTATCTTCTGTATGCTCCGAATCTCCGGATACGTGCCGCTCTCTGTCTGCATCATTGTGTCTTTTGCCGGCAATCTGCTTGCACAGCGCGGGAAGGGCGAACTCGCTCTCCACCCTGATCTCTGGGCGCAGCCCACTCCGGATACGCAGGCAGGGTCTCCCAAGAACGAAGTCAGTGCGGACTATAAGATCGGAAATGGCGACGTCCTGCAGATCTCGGTCTGGGGAGAGCCCCAATTGACCCAGAGGGTAACCGTACGGCCGGATGGGAACATCAGCCTCCCCCTGATCCATGAGGTCCATCTGTCCGGGTTGAACTCAACCGCTGCGCAGGCTCTGCTGAACGAGCGCTTCGCACAATACATCCTCAATCCGCGCGCGACTGTGATCGTTCTCGAGGTCCATAGCAAGCTCGTCTACGTCATGGGCAGGGTGCAACACCCCGGAGCGTATCCCCTCGCCGTCCCCCTCAATGTCGTGCAGTTGATTGCGCTCGCAGGCGGCGTCACCGAGCATGCCAAGCAGAAGCAGGTCTATGTGCTGCACCCGGACGGAGGTCGCGTCAATGTGAACTACAAGGCGATTCTTGAGGGCCGCCGCCGGGGCGACGATGTGGCGCTCTCCCCGGGGGACACGGTGGTGGTCCCATAAGGGAGGGAAGCCGCACGTTGGTTTCCAAACCGCATCAAACAACGTTGAGCCATTTCTTTGGCGGTCGATGAGATAGTTAGACCGCCGCGACATCAGTCAACCGGACGCCCAGTCCTCAATCTAGATCACTGACACGGTATTTCCTTGAGCTTATGGTTTGGTCGGCAACACAATCCTTCGATCCAGTCACTGAGATGTATCCCAGCCTGACTGCGCGTGTTCTCAGTTCTCTTCGTTTCCGGTGGAAGCTGGCACTGTGCGGCTTGCTCCTTGGTGGCACGGGGTTTTTCTTCGCCAGCCGTTATCTTGCACGCTGTTTTCAGAGCTCGGTGGTCATCGGGTTTCCCGTGGTTGGAGGATCTGAATCCAAAGCAGTTCTCAGCTCCGTCGATCAAGGCCCCGCAGTCGAGGGGCTGGTGCAACGATACGAGCCCGAGCCGGTGGCCATCTCGCACCTGGGAACCTGGGGCCGCCGCGCGTCCCTGCGTGCCCAGTTGAGCTTCGAGCCGATCGAGACGACGGTGCCCAACTCGGTGGCGCTTCGCATCGTCGCCAAGGAGAAGACCCCGGAGGCCGCCAATGCCCTGGCGATCGCGGTGGGCCAGGCCGTTCTCGACCAGGCGGAGTCGAGACTGATGCCAACCCACAGCCCTGCCGCATCGACCTCATCGGCCCAGCCCGCACCGCCGCCGAGCACCTCCACGCCGTCGTCGTCGCCTCCTCCTGCCGCCGCTCCTGTTACTGCTCCCGACCCATCGTCGCCACCGCCGCTGCGTAAGACAGTGACCTGGAAAGCAGCACCGGAAAGCGCGGAGGTCGCGGCAACCAGAAGGCAGCTACGAGATCAGCTGGTCCAGGAGCAGGATCGCAAGTCAAGACTTCAGGATGATCTCGCCGCTCTCAATGCGATGCCCAAGATCCAGGTGCCTCACCCTGCGAGTTCGCCGAGCAACGAAGCCGCTTTGAAGAGCCAGCTTAACACGGCGAACAACAGCTTGATCAATCTGGAGAACCGCTACACCAACCTGCATCCCGATGTCATCGCGGCCAAGCGGCGGGTCGCCGATCTGCAGTCTGCGCTCGAGGAGGCGATCGTAAAGAACGCGGCGATTGCGAAACAGGACGCGGCCAATCAGTCCAAGGTGGCCGAGGCGCAAGCTCGACTCACCCGTGAATCGACGCTGCAAAGGCAGATCGCTCAACTCGATGCCCAGATCGCACGGGACACGGCCGAGCTCGACAAACTCGGCCAGGGGAAGAAGACCTGGATCCAGGTAATTCACTACTCCCCTGCTGAACCGCCGGTCGCCAGCCAGCCCGCGGGATCGCCCCGTCCGGTTCCTGCCGCCGCGGCGACCCCCGCGCCCGCCCCCGTGTCCTCTCCGGCCCCTGCACCTCGGCCGGGGGCTGCGCTCCAGCCTGACGAGCAACCCGTGACCCTGACGGCGACCAGTCCAGTCCCTGCAATGTTTCTGGCGCAGCCTGTGCTGGGAGCACTCAGCCTCCTCTTCGGACTCCTGCTCGCGGCCGTCATGGTGTGGCTGGCCGAACTCCTGAGCCGCTCGGTGAAGGACGCCGAATCGCTGGAAGCGGAGCTTCCTTACGGTGTCCATTACCTCGGGGAGATTCCAAGGATGACCCCATGAGCCGCGCTCTTCAAGAGACTGTGATTCCGCTGGAAGGCGATCTGCCCTTCTCCCCCGGCGGCGAGAGGTACAAGCAGCTTCTCGATCGCATTCTGGAGTTCGCGCCGGCCAATCGCCGTATCTTCGTCACCAGTCCGGGCAACGGAGACGGAAAAACAGTCACCGCAGCCAACCTCGCCCTCGCCCTGAGGGCCCGGCAGTCCTCCGTGCTCCTGGTGGAACTTGCGTTTGAAAGGCCAAAACTCGCCGCCGTCTTCGGTTCGCCGCCATCCCGGCTTGGGGTCGACAGCGTGCTCGCCGGCCGCTGCTCCTTGGAGAAGATCGTCTGCCGCAGGAACGATAACGGCCTGAACCTCGCCATGGCCGGTCCGGCCCGCTCCGATGTCGATTTGGCGATCTTCGGCAAACCGTTTCAAAACATGCTCGAGATGGCAAAGAAAAGGTACGACTGGACCATCTTCGACGGACCCTCAGTCGAGGCGTCCGATCAGGTCGAGGAGTTCGCCCGCAACATCGGTTTCACACTGTTGGTCGTCCGCAAGCGATCCTCGCTCAAGCTGCTGCGCCGCGCTCTGCGCACGCTGGACGGTGCCATCGATACGGTCATCTTGAACAATCGCTGATTTCTGTCGTCGATCGCCTACATAACTTGCTTTTGTCGTCTACGGGCGAATTTTTCCGAAGTGATTTTGCATCATACCTCTCCGATACACGTTTGAATTTCGACCGTGGAGAATCCCCCCTTCCACGCGGCCAGGAGCATTCAATGTTGCACCGGTCCGGTTTCGTCGCTGCTCTGCTTTTCTGCCTGACATTTTGTTCGGCGGTTGTCGCCCAGAGTCCCGCATCGCGGGTCCTGGTCCCGGTAGACGACCGCAATCCCGTCATTCTCAAAGGCAACACCCACCCGCTTGCTCGTGCCGCCTTCGATCAAGGCGCAATTGCGGAGGAGACTCCCCTGCAGCGCATGCAGCTGGTCCTGGCCAGAAGCCCCGAGCAGGAGGCTGGGCTGAAACAGCTCATCGACCGGCAGCAGGACAGAGGCTCCTCCAGCTACCATCAGTGGCTGACTCCGCAGAGCTTCGGCGCGGCCTTCGGTCCTTCGGACCGCGATCTCTCCGCCGTGACGGTATGGCTGGCCTCCCAGGGATTTACCGGAATTCACGTGAACCCCGGACGCACCGTGGTCGAATTCTCCGGTACCGCAGGCAATGTGCAGACCGCCTTTCACACGCCGATGCATCACTACCTCTTCCATGGACAGCAGTTCGTCGCCAATGCCCGTGATCCGCAGATCCCGGCGGCGCTCGCACCCGTCATCGCTGGAATTGCCAGCCTCAATAACTTCAGCCTCGCGCAAGCGACCCCCGCGTCTGCATCACAGAATCTCAGCCGCAACAACAGCACCGGCGTCATCGCGCGCTCCAATACAGAGCTTGCCGCAGGGAGATCATCGTCCTCCTTGCCGGAGGCAGTGGCTGCTGTCGCCGCGCCACGCCCGGAGTACACCACCACCTCCGCCGGCAAGACCGTCTATGCGGTCACGCCCTATGATTTTGCCGCGATCTACAACGTCGCTCCGCTCTGGAGCAACAGCATCGACGGCACCGGTCAGACCATCGCGGTCGCCGGCGACAGCGACATCGATGCCGCCGACTTCGTCAGCTTCCGCACGCTCTTCGGTCTGCCCATCGGTGCGACCGGCAGTGCCACGCACACCCAGTACCTGAACCTCATCTTCAACGGACCCGATCCCGGCAGCAACGCCGATGAGGTCAAGGGAGCCGCCGACACGCAATGGTCGGGCGCGATCGCGAAAAACGCGACCATCGACTACGTCATCTCGGAGACCACCTCGGTCTCGCAGGGAAGCGACCTCTCCGCGCAGTACATCGTCGACAACAATCTCGCGTCCGTACTGGTCGACAGCTACAGTACCTGTGAACGCAGCGCGGGAGCCGCCTACAACAGCTTCATCAACAATCTCTGGCAGCAGGCCGCAGCGCAGGGCATTACCGCGGTCGTCGCCGCCGGAGACAACGGTTCGGCCGGATGCGACGCTGTTTCCACCGGCGCGGCCAGCGGCGGTCTCGCTGTGAACGCCGTCGCCAGTACTCCGTATAACGTCGCCGTGGGCGGCACCGACTTCTATATGCCCAACGGTGGCGCCAGCTACTGGAACGCTACCAACGACTCGACGACCCAGGCCTCGGCCAAGGGCTATGTTCCCGAGACAACCTGGAACGACAGCTGCACCAACGCCAACTACGCCGCCATCTCTCCCTACACCGGTGAGACTCCGGAGCAGGTCTGCAATAACTCCAACGCGGCCACCGCCGGTCTCGTTACCGTCCGCGGCGGCTCCGGCGGAGCCAGCAGCTGCGCCCAGTCCAGCGGTACGTCCTGCAGCAGCGGCTACGCCAAACCCTCATGGCAGACCGGCGCCGGCGTGCCCACCGACGGCGTCCGCGACCTTCCCGACGTCTCTCTGTTCGCCGGCGATGGCGCCTTCGGCTCGCTCTACTTCCTCTGCCAGAAGGACGCCAACCCGTCCGGCAGCGGCTGCGCTCTGGGTACTCCCAACACCGACTTCGTCGGCGCCGGCGGGACCTCGTTCGCCGCCGCCGCCTTCGCTGGCATAATCGCTCTCGTCAATCAAAAGGCGGGCTCGCCGCAAGGGAACGTGAACTACACGCTCTATGCCCTGGCGGCCCAGCAGCAGAAGGCAGGCACCGCCTGCACCGCCACAGGGTCGCCAGCCTCCAGCTGCATCTTCAACGACATCACCACCAACACCAACGCGATGCCCTGCGCCGCCGGGTCGACCAACTGCGCCACGTCTCAGGCGGGCGACACCTACGGTGTTCTCAGCGGCTACTCCAGCACCGCCGGCTACGATCGCACCACCGGGCTCGGCAGCGTGAATGCCGCGAATCTGGTGAACGGATGGCAGAACGTCACCTACCGCTCCACGACCACCACCCTCACTCTGAATAACAGCAGCGGCATGCTCACCATCGTCCACGGAACTCCGGTCATCGCCGCCGGCGATGTCACCGCCTCGTCCGGCTCCGGCACTCCTACAGGACAGGTCGCAATCAACGCAGCGGCGGCGAATGGCTCCATCGGATCCGTTCCTCTCTCCGGCGGCGTCTTTACCGGGACCTTCACCACCTTTCCGGGAAGCGGCAAGGATAGCAGTGGCAATCCCCAGAGCTATCAAGTCCACGCCGTCTACTCTGGAGACGGCACCTTCGCCGCCAGTGAATCCGTCCCAGTAAATCTCACCGTGACGCCGGAAGACAGTACGACTACGGTCACCGTCCTCAATCGGCTCAATAACCAGCCGGTCACCAACGTCCCCTATGGCGGCATCCTCGCCGTGCAGGCGACCGTGGCAGGCGTCTCGAAGCAGGGAAATGCGACCGGCAACGTCAACGTCACCGACAACGGCCAGGTCCTCTATGGCGGAACCTATCGCCTCAACTCCTCCGGCTACGCCGATGTTCAGACCACCTCCCTGGGGGTCGGCTCCCACAGCTTCGTTGCCGCCTATTCGGGAGATCTCAGCTTCAACCCCAGCACCTCGAGCCCCTATGCCCTCACCATCGTCAAGGCTCCCACCACGGCTTCGGTCGCGTCCAGCGCGACCACTCCTATCACCGACAACCTCACCGTCACCTTCACCATTACGATTGGGACCACCGGCTACGGATTTGCCGCGCCCAGCGGCGTGGTCACGCTCACCGCCAGCAACGGCCAGGCTCTCGGCTCGGCTCATTTGACCGGGAAGACCGGCGGTGGCAGCTACGATTCCAGCATCGCCTACATCACCATCCCCGCGGCAACGATCACCAGCGGCAATACCGTCACCGTCAACTATCCCGGCGACGCGAACTACCTTCCCTCTTCGAGTGCAACCGGGCCGATCACCATCACCGCCACCAAACTGCCCACGACGACGACAACGGTCCAGGTCACTCCGAATCCAGTTGGCCCGAAGGGCAGCATCACCCTCAGCGCGACGGTCGCGCCTACCAGCGGGACGCCGTTCACCGGCACCGTCAGTTTCTTGATCGACGGTCAGCAAGTCGGAACTCCCACGCCGATGTCCGCAGCCGGCGTGGCGACGCCAGAGTCAGTCTCGATCGCCACCTTCGCCATCGGCCCGCACATCGTCACCGCGGTCTTCTCCGGCGACGCGGGGCACAAGTCCTCCGTGGGAACCGTATCCTTCATCATCTCCAGCGCAACCGGAAGCACCCAACCGGCGATCGCGGTCACAGTCAACCCGCAAACCTCTGTTCAGGGAACTGCGGTCATGGTCCAGGTCGCCGTGACCTCCACCACACCCGGTACGCCCACGCCCACCGGAACGCTCCAACTCCTCATCGATGGCAGCTTCAACGGATCCCCGGTCACCGTCGATGCAAAGGGAGCCGGCTCCTTCACGCTGGTTACGAGCGTCCTCCAACCCGGGCCGCACAATGCTGCCGTCTTCTACTCCGGGGACAGCACCTATGCGCCCTCCTATTCCAACCCGACGCCGTTTACCATCACAGCGGCCGGCAGCACCCCGACCACGGTTACGCTCACGGGCGTTCCTGCCCAGGTCGGGGTCGGCAGCACCTTCCCGTTCGCCGCCAGCATCGCTCCTGCATCGCCCGCCCCCACGGGAACGCTTGAGATCATCGTCGATGGCGGAACGCCGCAGCCGCAGCAGCCGCTTCAGGCCGATCCGCAGAACCTTTCGCTCGACACCACCGGGCTCGGCCTGGGCCCCCACACGGTCAGCGTCTATTACTCCGGCAACACGAACCTGAGCGCCGCAACCTCGCCAGCCGTCTCCTTCAACATCATTCCGCAAAATTCAGCCTTCACCCTTTCCCCCACCACTGCCTCGGCCCATTTCCCGCTCGCGTCCGCCAGTTCCAACCCCATCACCTTCACGGTCAGGCCCACGGTCGGCGGCGCGTTCTCGGTCAGCTTTGCCTGCACCAGCGGTCTGCCTGCGGGGATGAACTGCTCCTTCTCACCGGCGACCGTCAACCTCAACGGGCTTGCCAGCTCCACCACGGTACTTACCGTGGTGGTCGGCAACGTTGCGGCTAACCGTACTTCGCGGTTCCGCGGGGACTGGTACACATTGGGAGGAGGAGTGTCGTTCGCCGGCGTCCTCCTGTTGCTGCTTCCGCGGCGCAATCGCCGACTGGCATCGCTGCTCACTCTGTTGACGGTCTTCGCCCTGGGCGCCATCTCGGGCTGCGGCTCCGGCATCGCGCCCGAGCAGGGCCCATTCCCCGTCACGGTTACGGCCACCAGCACGGTCTCGGTCATGGGCGCCACCACGCAGACCGCGACCGTAAACGTCACCTTGGGCGGAACCCCATAGAAAACTCTTATCGCCGGCATCACGCTTCTTGATCCCATCGCATCTCCCTATAGCCTCATCGAAAAACCCGGCCAAAGAACCGGGTTTTTCGTGCCTGCAGTCAGCAAACACGAGGTCCAGCGAAGATTTGCAATTGCGCCTACTTATGTCATCCTGTAACCTCCAGTGCATCCAAGCAAAATCTCTGCAATTTACATTCATGAAGCTTGGGCCTACGGGTCCTTCCTTCCTCCCGGTCCAACAGACCAAAGAGCCCGGCAAACTAAAGTAGGAGTGCAAACATGGCAGATACCCCGACCGGCGAGATGAAACCCACCCTCGGCCTCACTGGACTCACCAGTAACGCTATGGCTCTCATCGCGCCAGGAGCCTTTCTGTGGCTGACCTTCTTCATCCAGTCCACGACCAAGAACACCGGCCCCGCCATGTGGATGGGAATCGTCGGCGCTCTTCTGCTCTGTCTCTCCACCGCCGTCTGTTACGCCGAGATGGCGAAGCTCTACCCCGGCACCGGCAGCTCCTATTACTTCGCCGAACAGGCCTTTCTCAATCGTGAGAGCGCTTGGCGCTACGCTCGCATCTCCAAGTTCATCGTCGGCTGGGCTTCGCACCTGTACTACTGGATCTATCCCGGCGTCATGGTCGGCACCATGGGCATCGTGTGCGGCTACGTGGTCGGCACCATCTGGCCGAACTTCATGAGCGCCTCGAATCCCGGCGTCCTGTTCATGATGGCGGTGGCCATTGTCTTCTCCTTCTCCATCGCCTACATCGCGCATCGCGGCATCAGCAGCTCGACCTCTATCAATCTGGGCATCAACATCATTCAGATAACAGCCCTGCTGATCTTCGCCTTCTTCGCCATTAGCTATCGCGTGCATCATGCCCCCGGCTCGGTCGCTTATCAGTTCGACGCCACCTCCGGCGAGGCCTACAGCTACGAGTTCAAGACCGCCACCACCGTCACCGCCGGCGTCTCGGGCTCCGCCAGCACATCGACCGACACCATCCTGCGCGACGCCAGCGGCGTCCCTCTGCCCAAACTCGACGCCGCCGGCCAACCCGTCCCCTATCACGTCAGCTATCCGGAGTACGACGCCGCCGGCAACTTCCTCGCGCACCCCACGGCCAAGTCGGTCGTCAGCCCGCACAAATGGTCCTGGGTCTTCGTGCAGGCGACCATCGCGATCCTCATCCTGGTGGGCTTTGAGTCCGTCACCACCATGGGCGGCGAGGCCAAGAACGCCAAGCGCGACGTCCCCATCGCCGTACTGACCTCGCTGCTGGTGCAGGGTGTCGTCTTCTACTTCTTTGAATACTTCGCCGCCAACTACTTCCTCAACAGCGGCTACAGCATGCAGAGCGCCGCCGGCTCGGCCGCCCCCATCGGCGACATGATGGTGATCGTCGGAGACGCTCTGTTCGGCGCCGGACACGGACGTACCTTCATGCTCTTCGAGGCCGCCACCGTCATCTTGGCCCTGATCGGCACCACGCTCTCCTGCATGAACACCGGCGCCCGCGTCACCTATGCCATGGGCAAGGATCGCGAGCTCGGCGGAGACTTCGGCCGGCTGCACAAGCGCAACCTCACCCCCCATCGCGCCATCTGGACCCTGGCCATCATCTCCGCCGTGGTCGGCTGCGTCGCCGTCTCGGTCCTCTTCGGCGACGGCGGGGCGCCGAGCGACAGCGCCATCGCCGCCATCCCGCCCGGCCTCTGGTCACACGTCGGCTACTTCACGCACGACAAGATGGCCGCCATGCCCAATACCCTGCTCATGATGACGCTGGCCTCCAACTTCGGGACCTTCGTGCTCTACGCCCTCAGCTGTGCCCTGTGCATGGTGGCTTATCACAAGCACGCCAACTTCAGCCTCATCCGCCATTGGCTGATTCCGGCCTTCGGTCTGCTGGCGAACCTGGCCTGCATGGCCTTCTATCTGATCGGTCCCTATGGCGGCTTCGGAACCCCGCATGAGCCGCTGCTGGCGCTGGGCATCGCGGCCGTCTGGGCGCTCTACGGCGCCATTCACTTCATCAGGCTGGGCAAGGCCGAAGGCAAGCCCGCCGTGATGCGGACCCGAACCCCGGTTGCCTAAGCGCGTAAACTAGATTGCGATCGAGCAAGCGGGCATTCAACCGTCTTCGCTCGATCGTTCTCGAATTGATCTCTTCCTATGCTCGAACTCGAATTTGCCCAGCTCTCAGATCGCGGACTCACCCGGGACCACAACGAAGACTTCCTCGGCCACGTCCTGCCCTCAACTCCCGCGCAGGTGCACAGCCATGGCTGGCTCTTCGCGCTCGCCGACGGCATGGGCGGCCACGAAAACGGCGAGGTTGCCTCCCGCCTGGCAATCGAGACCATGCTCGCCGGCTTCCGCAAGATTCCCAAGGGAGTCATGCACGCATCGCTGCTGCCTCGTCTCGTCCAGGATGCCAACCACGCCGTCTACGAGGCCGGACACACCCACGGCTCACACGCTGGCGGACCCACCGGACGCATGGGCACCACCCTGGTCGCCTGCGCCCTGCGCTTCGACTCCGCCGTGGTCTCGCACGTCGGCGACTCCCGCTGCTATCTCTTCCGCGGCGGCGGCGGCGGCCCCCTCACCCGCGATCACACCGTCGCCGACGAGCAGCTGCGCCTCGGCATCCTCTCCCCCTCCGAGGCCGCCGAGGCCGACGGCCGCCACCTGCTCACCCGCTCGCTCGGCCAGGAGCTGTTCGTCGCCGCCGACACCATCACCGTCAATGTCATCCCCGGCGACGTCCTTCTGCTCTGCTCCGACGGCCTGCACGGCTTTCTGCCCGATGCCATGATCCAGCACCTCATCCACGCCAATCCCAGTCTCGAGCAGGCCGCCGAAGCTCTCGTCTCCGCCGCCAACAAAGCCGGCGGTCATGATAACGTCAGCGTGCAGCTGATCCGCGTCCTCTCGGTCGAGCGCATGGGCCTTTATCGCGGCCGGCCCTACCGGCTCCTTTAGGGATTCTTTATGAGCGCTCTGGTACATCATGAAAGCATCCTCCCCAGAGCGTCCGCGGCCACTCTCAACCGGCAGTCGTACCTCATCTTGAAAGTGTCCTGAATGCTCTCACCCAACCTCTCCATCCGTCCCGGCGACCAGCTCGACCACTACCGTCTGGAGAGCATCGTCGCCACCAGCGGCATGTCCACCGTCTTCCGCGCCACCGACCTCGACACGGGCCAGCAGGTCGCCATCAAGGTGCCGCACCCCGAGATGGAGAGCGACCCGGTGATGTTCGACCGCTTCCGGCGCGAGGAGGACATCGGCACCCGCATGGACCACCCCGGCGTGATGAAGGTCTTCGCCAACCCCGATCGCTCCCAAGTCTACATGGTCATGGAGTGGGTCCCGGGCCGTCTTCTGCGCCATATCCTGAACGAGCAGAAGAAGCTGCCGTCCGCTCGCGCCGTCCACCTCACCATCGGCATCTGCGACGCGCTCGAGTACATCCACAACCGCGGCGTCGCTCACCGCGACCTCAAGCCCGAAAACATCATGGTCGACGACCACGACAACATCCGCCTCATCGACTTCGGCATCGCCGCCAACGCCGGCTCGCGCCGCCTCACCTTCGCCAACTTCTCGCAGTCCATGGGAACCCCCGACTACATCTCGCCCGAGCAGGTTCGCGGCAAGCGCGGCGACGCCCGCTCCGACATCTACGCCCTCGGCGTCATGCTCTACGAGATGCTTACCGGCCGCGTCCCCTTCACCGGCCCCAACCCCTTCGCCGTGATGAACGACCGCCTGCTCAACCAGCCGGTGCCTCCGCGCCAGATCGATCCCTCGATCACCCCGCAGATGCAGGAGATCATCTACCGCTCCCTCGAGCGCGACCCCCGCGCCCGCTACGCCAGCGCCCAGGAGTTCGCCCACGACCTCAAGAACCAGGAGGCGGTCGGCCTCGCCGCCCGCACCGCCGAGGCCAACTGGGAGAAGCGCCAATCACCCACCCTGCGCCGCTTCCTGTTCTACGCCGCCATCGCCATGCTTCCAGTGCTTATCTTCCTGCTTCTCTTCCTGGTCGCCCGGCACAGCTAGAGACCTATCGCGGAACGAACTCGTCGCTGTGCACGACGAACTCGGGATAGGCCCCGGCGCCCAGTTCGCGGATATCCATCCCATGCCAGTCGCCGTCGCGGTCGACTCGCTGCGGCACCAGCCGGTTCAGCAGCCAGTTGAGCCCGCAGGTCAGCGGCAGCAGGAAGCCCAGAAGCGCGGCGATCCCCACCACCTGCGCGAGAATCTGCGCCCCACGCATCCCCGGAGCCGTGCCGACGAAGAACCCAGCGGCCAGCACTCCCCAGATGCCCCCAACCCCGTGCACCGAGATTGCGCCGCCCGGATCGTCGACCAGCAGCCTCTGTTCGAACATTTCCACCGAGAAGACGACCAGCACTCCGGCGACAAACCCAATGGCGATGGCCGCGCCCGGCGACACGAAGGCGCTGCCGGCGCTTCCCGCCACCAGCCCCGAGATCCAGCCATTGGCGATCAGCGAGGCGTCCGGCTTGCCGAAGCGCAGCCGCGTCATTCCCAGTGCTGCCAGCGAGGCCGCCGAGGCAGCCAGCGTGGTGTTCACGACGATCCCCGCCACCCGGCCCGCTCCCGCTCCATAGAACAGCATGGACCCGGCGGAGTTCACGCCCAGCCAGCCGACCAGGCTCAGAATGCAGCCGACCAGCACCATGACGATGTTGTGACCGGGAATAGCGGTAGCCGTGCCATCGCCGGCATACTTACCCTTGCGCGCGCCCAGGATCCAGGCCAGCGACAGCGCCGTCAGGCCCCCGACCGCGTGAATCACCGCCGATCCTCCGGCATCGACGAAGCCCGCCGCCAGCGAGAAGCTCGTGCCCAGACGCGACAGCCATCCGCCCCCCCACACCCAGTGGGCGAACAGCGGCCAGGTGATCGCCGCGAACAGCGCGGAGGAGGCGATGAAGGCCGACAGCCGCCAGCGGTCAGTCCCCGCACCGATGGGAATAATGGCCGCAATGGCCACGGCGAACATCTGGAAGCAAAGCACCAGGCCAACCGCGAGGCTGGTTGTTCCGCCGCCTGCGGCATCGAAGTGCACTCCATGAGCGAGAAATGGCTCCGCGCCCAGCCAGTCCCAGCGAACCCCGCCGAGCTCAAACGAGTGAGACGCGCCGCCGGCGAAGCCCGACCAGGCAAATCCAACCAGGATGAAGACGATCGAGGTGACCGCGAGCGCGCACAGCGTCGTCAGCAGAGCGTGAGCGGCAGAGCGCGAGCGCCCCAGACCGGCCTGAATCAGACCCAGCCCGGCAGCGGCGAACGGCATCAGCAGAATGCAAAGCAGGCAGAGGACCAGGGTCATCGATACTCCCGGAACGGGGTGTGGGCTCCCGCCTTGGCTGCTCCACGTTCCTCCAACATATGTCCGCGCGCCATCGCCCCGAGCCCCAGCAGCTCGACCGCGATCCCGGCAACGCCAAACCAGCTTCGCATGGCGAAGCCCGGCAACATCGCCAGCGCCGTCACCACGATCAAGGCCCCGGAGAGGAGCAAGAGGCATCCAGCAAGTTTCAAATCTTCACTCCCTTAGTCACACTTCTAATGCCTGCGGCATCCCCGCCGCTGCCATGGAATGGAGCGCCGGATCGCAGCGGTGGATCCTAAATCAAGGAATGCGGAGAGCCGGCCCTCAATTAGAAGCCCCGCAGGAGGGTCAAGAGCAGCCCAGGAAAGAATATCGCAGGGATCGAGGCCGACACACAAATAACACAGCGAAACACAGGAAACTCGCTCCCGGCGAAAGGAGTTCGGCAGAGGCCCAGCAGGGACCGCCTGCTTCCGCCCCGTAGCCTGCCTCGTGGCCTGCTAGGATACGAAGCATCCCCTCTGCGCCTGCGGTGCAAGAATCCCCGTTTGAGGTCCTCTTTGAACCTGCTCAGCCAGCTTGTCTCCTCCCCGGCGGGAGCCTTTGTCGTGCTCGCCCTCGCGGCCTATCTCGAAGTCCAGGGCGACGCCTGCTTCCAATCCGGCCTCTATCACGCCTCCGGCTCGCGGCGCCTCGGCTGGTTTCTTGTGGGAACCGTAGTCCTGGTCTGCTACAGCCTCTTCCTGAACTCCTCGAAGGTCGACTTCGGCAAGCTGCTCGGCATCTACGTCGTGCTCTTCTTCCTGGTCGCGCAGGTCGTCGCCCGGCTCCAGTTCCACCAGTCGCCGACCCGCCCCATCTACCTGGGCGGGGCGCTCATCGTGCTCGGCGGCCTGGTTATGTCGTTCTGGAAAGGCTAGCCATGTCGTTCTGGAAGGGCTAGCGGCCAGCCTCCACAACCTCTTCGGCGAGCGCCGGCACCGGCCTGCTCTGCAGTAGATCGATCACCTCCTGGTAGAGCCGATTGCGCGTATCGAAGCGGTCTCCGGCGCGCGTCACATAGCGCACGATGATGTCGATGCCCGAGGCTGCCGGCCGCAGATCCACCGATGGCGTCGCCTTGAACTGGCTCAAGCCATGCTGCCGGGTGGCGCGCTGCCACTCCTCCTCCGCGAGGTGGGTGTCGGCCGCCGTCTCCGCGATCACGCGCTGGTGGATCGCCTCGATGGTCTTGCCCGAATCCTCGCGCGGAGGAACGTTGACCTTGATCTCGTCCCACATCCACTGCCCCGCCGTCGAAAAGTTGAAGTACTGCCCGGTGATCGCGAAGTTATTGATGAACGTCACCCGCCGCCCCGTCGGATGGCCCTTGTCGGTCCAGTTGCCGGTCTCAAGCAACGCCGTGCGGAAGACGCCGATCTCGATCACCTCGCCGCCCACGGAGTTGATCTCCACCCAGTCCCCGACGTGGATTCCGTTCCGCCCCATCAGGATGAACCAGCCGAAGAACGCCAGGATGAAGTCCTGAAACACCACCGTGATGCCCGCCGTCGCCAGCCCCAGGATCGTGGGAATCTGGCTCGGAGGACCGAAGACCACCAGCAGGATCAGCAGCAGCGCGGTCGCCTCGATGGCCAGGTTGAGAATCGTTCGCAGCGTCCGCTTGCGGCGGCGCTCGGTAGCCGCCAGCACCAGCTGGCTCGGCTGGCCCACCGGTTGGCTCAGGCTGCCGCGGCGACCTGGACGGTTCAGCGTGAACTCCACCATGCTGCCCGCCAGCACCGCCATCAGCATAATGAGGGCGATCAGTGCAAACGACCGCAGCATCAGGTGGAAGACGATGCCATGCTGCCGCTGCACCTGGGCGGCCCACTTCGCATACACGGCCGACAGCTGCTTCTGGGTGGCAATGCGGTCGTCCAGAATCTGGTGCACGGTTGAGAGATTCCTCAACTGCTCGAGCCGGTCGGCCCGGCTGGTCGGCTTGCCCGCAGCCGGCAACTTGGCCGGGTTGCCCGCTGCCACCGGGGCGGACGCCGTCACCGGACTGCCCGTAGCATTGCTCCCCGTCCCTACGCTCACCGAGGGCGCAGGGCTGGCCGCCGTCTGCAGGCTCGCCGTGGCCGCGGCCGTGGCCTTCTTCCCGATCGCGTCATGCTCAAGGGTCAGCGCCGCCGCGTCGTTGTCCGCCGCGCGCTGCGCCTGCAGAAGCAGGGCATAGCGGCCGCGTTGATCCCACCAGGCCCGCAGACGAGCGTACAGCGTTCCGTGGCTCTTGGCCGAGAGCAGTGCGGTCTGCCCGCCGCCCGCCCCCGCCGACTTCTTCATCGCCGCCTCATGCGCTGCGAGCTCCTGCTGGATCGCCGCGCGTTTGTCGCCATTGGCCCGGGCCAGGTTCTCGTTCGCATCCGCCAACTCGTCCGTGTCGAGCTGCAGCTGGGTCTTCGCGACGTCCAGATCGTCCGAGTTCGGATCGGCGGCCACGCCCCCGCTCGCCGTCCGTGCGGCCGCGGTCAGGGCGTCGACTCGCGCCTGATCCGTCTTCACCAGCGCCTGCAGGCTTGCAACCTTCTGCGCCTGCGAGATCGCTTCACCCGTCAACGACCGCGCCACCTGCCCCGCAGCCTCCCGCAATGCCTGGGCAAATGCCTGATCCACCTCGTGATCCGCCAGCCGCTCGGCCTCCTGGGCGTAGTTCTGCTCCTCTGCCGACACCGCCAGCGGAGCGAGCGCCTGCACCGTCTGCCAAGGCTTCTGATCGACTAGGCCCGCATTCGGGTCGGCTAAAAACGACAGATCCGCCATCGAATTCCGGGTGACGAATAACCCGATCAGGCACAGCAACAGCACCGCCGCAGGCAGTGCCCACAGCAGTCGCCGCCCATCCTTCCACTGTCCTACCTTCATTCCTCACACTCCGCCGCGCGGTTGCACGGGCCCACTTCTGCATACCGTAGTAGTTCTTCGCCCGTTTTTGACCATTCCAAAAGACGAATCCCGCATTCTGGTGGGGTTATCTGGCTGTACTCTGGGGCATCTAACGAACCTATACTAAAGGACTGGACAATGAACTGCCGCTTGGGCTGCGAAGGCACTCGGACGATGACATCGCAGCCGGAAATGAGTCTAAATAGTCGGATGAGGAAGTTTCACCAGTATTTTTTTTCGGCTCTTTTGATGGCTGTTCTCACGCCCCCCATCGCCTCGGCACAGATCACCGCAGCCTCGACCGGGCTCGACCGTGGCTACTACGAGATGTACGACGTTCACTTCGCGGCCGCTCACGCCGTCTTTCAGCAGCTACTGGCTCAGCATCCGGACGACGCGCTGGCCGCGGTCTCCGACGCAGCGGCCTATCTTTTCAGTGAGTTCGACCGCCTCCACATCATCGACGTCGAACTCTTCGCCGATCAGAACCGCTTCGACAGCCGCAGCCGCCTCACCCCCGACCCAGCGGTTCGCAAGGCCTTCGACGACCGCTGCGCCCTGGCCGCCCGCCTGGCCGACGCCGCGCTCCAGCGCAATCCCAAGGACGCCCGCGCCTTCTATGTGAAGACGCTGGTTCGCGGCATGCAGTCCGACTACGCGTTGATGATCGAGAAACGCGACCTCGCCGCCCTCAACCTCACCAAGGAGGCCAGCGTCTACTCCCACCAGGCCCTCGCGCTCGACCCCACCATGTACGACGCCTACCTCGCCAGCGGGGTCGAGAACTACATGCTCAGCCTGAAGTCCGCGCCGCTGCGCTGGCTGCTCGGGATAACCGGCGCGGCGACCGATCGGGCCGAAGGCGTTCGCCTGCTGAAGCTCACCGCTAGCCAGGGACACTACCTGGCTCCCTTCGCGCGCATGATGCTCTCCGTGGCCGCCCTGCGCGATGGCCATCCCCAGGAGGCGCGAGCGATTCTGACCGCGCTCGCAAAACAATATCCCGACAACAGCCTCTACGAGCGACAACTCGCCCGCATCCCCTGATTCAAGCCGCTCGTCTGGTCATTTAGTCGCCGAGCCCTCGCCTCGAAGTCACACGCAGGAGTTAGACTCGTTCCTGTCGCCGCCCACAACCGTGTCTCGGTTGTGTTTAGAACCGCAAAACGCTTTATAACGCAAGAGAGGTAGCTTAACCGCATGCAGATTGCGTCCGTAGGGACCGCCTTCCCGTCCCACCGCTATAGTCAGACCGAGATCACCCAGGCCCTCACCGAACGTTGGGGAAGCAAGCTCGACGAGCCGCGGTTGATCGGCCGCCTCTTCGCAAACTGCGGCGTTGACCACCGCTTCCTGGTCTTCCCGCTCCAGCAGTACCCCGATCTCAAGGGCTTCGGTCAGACCAACACCGCCTGGATCGAGGCTGCGGTCGAGCTCGGCGAGCGGGCGATCCAGAATGCGCTCGATCCGCTCGGCCTGACCGCAAAGGACATCTCCGCGATCTTCTTCGCCTCCGTCACCGGCATCGCCAGCCCCACCATCGATGCCCGCCTGATCAACCGCATGCCCTTCCCCACCCATGTGAAGCGCACGCCGATCTTCGGCCTCGGCTGTGTCGCCGGCGCCGCCGGCATCGCCCGCGCCTCGGACTACGTTCGGGCCTTCCCCGACCAGGTCGTGCTTCTGCTCTCGATCGAGCTCTGCTCGCTCACCTGGCAGGACGACGACGTCTCCATCGCCAACCTCATCTCCTGCGGCCTCTTCGGCGACGGCGCGGCGGCGGTGGTTATCGCCGGCGACCAGGCGAAGATTCCCGCCCACCATCTTGCCGCCAGCAACGGCGCCCACGCCAGCAATGGCTCCGCAGCTAAGCCCGGCCCCAGGGTCCTCGCCACCCGCTCCAGCTTCTATCGCGACACCCAGCACGTCATGGGCTGGGACATCGGGGACATGGGCTTCAAGATCGTGCTCTCGCCCGATGTGCCCAGGGTCGTGCAGGAGAATCTCCGTGGCGATGTCGACGGCTTCCTCGGTGACTACAACCTGAAGATCGCCGACATCGGCAGCTGGATCTTCCACAGCGGTGGCCCCAAGGTGCTGGAGGCGATGGAGTCGACGCTCGAGCTGCCCAAGGACGCGCTCGCGCCCTCCTGGAAGAGCCTGCGCGAGGTCGGCAACCTCTCAGCAGCCTCCGTGCTCTGCGTCCTCGAAGACTACCTGGCCAACCACCGCGGCGCTCCGGGAACCTACAGCGTGCTCGCGGCAATGGGTCCAGGCTTCTGCTCGGAGCTCGTCCTTCTGCAGTGGTAGAGATGCGCGATACCGACCTCTGCATCGTCGGCGGCGGCCCGGCCGGTCTGGCCTGTGCCATCGCCGCCACCCTCAAGGGCCTCCGCGTGCAGGTCGTCGACGGCATGAAGCCTCCCATCGACAAGGCCTGTGGCGAGGGACTCCTGCCCGACACCCTCGCCGCCCTGGCCCAGCTGGGTGTCCGGCTGGACGGTTCGGAGATCCAACCGGCTCTTCAAGACCCCGCCGGCGCCGAGCAGCAGAACGCAGCCCTCGGCGTTCCCCTTGAAGGCATTCGCTTTCTCGACGTCGGTGGCAACAAAGACAGCGCCGCCAGCAAGTCCGGCGCCATGGTCCAGGCCAGATTCCCGTTCGTCCAAGGCCGCGGAGTCCCCCGGATCCTGCTGCACCGGCGTCTGCTCGCCCGCGCAACCGAGCTGGGCGTCGGCTTCCACTGGCAGACCGTGGTCAAAGGGATCGAAGAGACTGGCGGGATCGGGCAGGGAACTGGCCGAGGAAAGCCCTCCAACTCCCAAGTCACCGTCCACACCAACCGCGGCTCGCTCCACGCTCGCTTTCTGGTCGGCGCCGACGGCAGTCAGTCGCGGGTCCGCGGCTGGGCCGGGCTGGACCGCGCCTCCATCACCGCCCGCCGCATCGGCCTGCGCCAGCACTATTCCATCGCGCCCTGGACCGCCTTCGTCGAGGTGCACTGGAGCGACCATGGCCAGGCCTATGTCACTCCCGTCTCTCCCCAGCAGGTCTGCGTCGCCTTCATCGCCCGGCAGAAGTTCCCCAGCGTGGCCGCCGCCCTCGCCTGCTTTCCCGAGCTCCAGTCGCGCCTCGCCTCCGCCCCGCCCAGCGATATCCCGCGCGGCTCGATCACCCGCAGCCACAAGCTCAAGCGCGTGACCCGCAACCACATTGCCCTGCTCGGCGACGCCTCCGGCTCGGTCGACGCCGTCACCGGCGAGGGGCTCTCGCTCTGCTTCCGCCAGGCCCTTGCGCTGGCCGAAGCGCTGGCCGCTGGCGATCTCCAGCGCTATCAGAAGGCTCACGCCGCGATGCGCCGGCTGCCGCATCTCATGGCCGGCACACTGCTTCTGCTCGATCGCTCGCCGCGCCTGCGCGCCCGCGCTCTGGCCCTGCTCGCGCGCCACCCGCGGCTCTTTGCCCGCCTGCTAGAACTCCATATCGGCGCCTCACCGCTCCGCATCCTTGACCGCTCCGGCCAAACCGCAACCGCCCAGCCTATGGTCTCGGCCTGAATGCGATATCCTATATCCTTGTCCCTCCTTGCAGCGTCCGTCGGGCCGTTGCAAGCTGTCTGGAACGAGAGAGGCCGCAGGCATAATGCAAGAGTTGGACATTGAACGGCGCTGCATCGAGATCATCGCGAAGTCGAAGCTGCTGCCCGCCGAGGCGGTCACCCGCGACAAGACCTTCGACGAACTTGGCATCGACTCACTCGACAAGATCAACATCTCCTTCGAGGTCGAAGAGATCTTCAGCATCACCATCCCCGACGATGCCCTGGGCAGCCTGAGGACCGTCGGCGATGTCGTCGATGGAGTGGTGCGCCTGCGTCAGTCCACCTCCATCGAGTCCGCCGCACCCACCCGCTAACTGTTCCAGCAGCATAATTTCCCATTTCCCCAGGAGTTCGACTCTGTTGAAGCGCGTTGTCATCACAGGTCTCGGTTGCGTCACGCCCATCGGCTTGAACGTCCCTGAATTCGAGGATTCTCTCTTCCACGGCCGCAGCGGAATCGCCCCCTTCGGTCTGTTTCCCGAGGCTGTGGAAGAAAGTAACGGCCTCCGCTTCAACCAGATTGCCTCCATCTCCGGCTTCGACCCCGATCAACACCTCGCCTCCGGCGTGACGACGGCGACCAACCGCACCGCGCAGTACGCCATCGTCGCCGCCCGCCAGGCCGCCAGTCAGAGCAGCCTGATGCAGCACCACGCCCCCGAGGACATCGCCGTCATCCTCGGCTGCTCCACCGGCGGACGCTCCTCCGAAGAGGCCGAGACCGCCAAGCTCTACTACCGCAACGCTCGCGTCCATCCCCTCACCGTCACCCGCACCATGGCCAGCGCCGGCGCCAGCCACGTCTCCATCGATCTCGGCATCACCGGACCGGTCTTCACGCTCTCCACCGCCTGCGCCTCGGCCACGCATGCCATCGGCCTCGCATTTCAGATGGTGCGCAGCGGCATGGCTACCGCCGCCATCACCGGCGGCCACGAGGCCCCGCTCACCTGGGGCTTCCTGCGCGCCTGGGACAGCATCCGCGTCGTCTCCCCCACCAGCTGCCGCCCGTTCTCCGCCGACCGCGACGGCATGACCCTCGGCGAAGGCGCCGCCATGCTGACCCTCGAGACCCTCGACTCGGCGCTCGCCCGCAACGCCACCATCTACGGCGAGATCGTCGGCTTCGGCATGTCCGCCGACGCCACCCACATCACCCAGCCCCAGTCCGCCGGAGCCGCCGCCGCCATCCGCAGGGCGCTCGCCGACGCCGGCGCCCAGCCCGAACAGGTCGGCTACATCAACGCCCACGGCACCGGCACCCAGGTCAACGACGCCGTCGAAGCCGCCGCCATCCACGAAACCTTCGGCCCCCTCGCACCCACCATTCCGGTCAGCTCCACCAAAGGCCTCCACGGACACGCCATGGGCGCAACCGGAGCGGTCGAAGCCCTGGCCACCGTCCTCGCCCTGCGCGCCAGTCAGCTCCCCGCCAACGTCGGCGTCACCCAGGTCGACCCCACCCTCAACCTCGACATCATCCTCGACCAGCCGCGCCCGGCCGACCCCACACGCGACCTCGCACTCTCGAACTCACTCGCCTTCGGCGGCCTGAACGCTGTGCTCGCCTTCCGCCGCTACGCCCAATAAGAGCGTCAACAGCGTCGAGAGTGTCGAACGAGCAGCAAGAGCGTCGAACGAGCAAAGTCGTGTTGCCGCGTAGGTCGCGCGCGCTTTTTGTTGTCATTCCGCAGCGCAGCGGAGGAATCTGCTGTTTGCTTGCGGAGCCTACAAGCCGGACAAGCAAAGAGGTTGCCGCGAACCTCAGACTCAGGCTACGCGAGCATCTTCACTATCGTTGACATCCTCCCCTCCCTAAAGGAAGGGGATTCCTACGATGGCCGCCTAGCGGCCATTTCGGTGGGTTCTTGCTGCTGACGGCTTACCTCGCCATTCACTTCACAGGCTAACCGGGCGTGTCCCGCCCTTAGAACATTGATTGCTCCAACCA
>DATMOB010000150.1:0-16041 GCA_035568455.1 Granulicella sp. | reverse complement strand
TCGCGCTCGGGGGCGGCGGTGAGCAGGGCGGCGAAGAGCTTCTCCTCGAGCACGGTGAGGGTGCGGTCGAGCTCTTCGAGGGAGAGCGGGGAGTCTTCGGACGGGCGCGCGGGCTCGATGCGGAGGGCGGCGGCGAGTTCGCGCAGGCGCTGTGCGACCTCGAGGCCGATGGTGTCGGCGGGGGGCGCCAGCTGCGCGGTGGCGAGGAACTGAGCGTTGCTGGTGAGATAGGCGGCGATGCGGGCGGCTTCGAAGCCGCTTTCGACGGCCTCGGCGGCGGGCTGGCGGGAGGTGCCGATGGCGGCTTCGTTGGCCTGCTCGACGGCTTCGAGGATGGCCTGGGAGCACCAGGCGAGGCCGTTGACCTTGCGCACGCGGCGGGTGGAGCTGAGGGTCTTGGCGTCGTGCTTGTCGAAGGCGGTGTCAATGCCGCGGAGGACGGCTTCGAGGGGGATGCCGGCCTCGCGCCAGGTCTCGATCAGCGCCCAGTCGAGGGTGGAGAGCATGAGCAGGGAGCCGCGGCGCTGCTGGAAGAGCTGCTCGATCTCGGTGAAGTAGTTGAAGTAGTTCTGCATGGCGGGTGGAAGCGCTGGGTTCGGTTGGGGGTCTGCGCTTGCTGTTGGATCCAGTATACGGAGTTGCCAGCAGGCCTTTGAAGTGAGGGACGTCTCCCTGTTCATCGCATGAGACAAGGCGCTTGGATTCAGGCACCGACAGTTCGGTTACTGGAGATGAGGGGGCAGGTTACTTTTTATTGTGAAAAAGAGAGGGTCGACCCTAAATTTTTTGGGGGAGCTTGCCGAAAAAATGATTTTCATACAGACATTTTTTCATCTCAACATGGAGATAGGGCGATGCAGATTGGCAGCATTTCCTCCGTGGCAGCGATCGATGCAGTCTCTCCGGTGTCTCCGATACCGCGCGCCTCTGGATCGGGTTCGGGCAAGGCGGGGACACCGGAAGCGAGTTCGGCCGGGTCCGCGACGGGCTCGTCTCCGCTGGTTTCGGGCGACACAACGGGCGGAACAACGAGCGGTGTGACGGGGCCCCAGACGACTCCGACGAGTTCGACGCACGCGGCGTCCCAGACGCAGAGCTCGCTGGGTGCGATTGCGCAGACGCTGGACGTGGTCTACTCCACTAAGGTGGCCGGGCACAACTATCTGGGCAGCGTGCAGCAGGCCGCTGGCGAGTACATTGCTTCAGCTGTCCGTCCGCCTGACGCTCCGATCAATGCGGTGGGGACCAGCATCCAGGCGGCGGAGAACAACCTCACCTTTGTTATCGATGAGATGGCCTGAGCCGCGTGTCGGGCCTGGCTGCTCCTGCCTGCAGGGCATATGGGCAGGACAGGCAGGCAGACATTCAAGGCTCAGCGTTTGCGGTTGCGGTCGAGATTGCGCTGGTAGATGAGCCGCAGGCCGGTGAGGGTGAGCCGGTCGTCGACGCTGGTGATGAACTTTGATCCGCTGGCGATGAGGTGGGCGAGACCTCCGGTGGCGATGACCTTGGTGTCGGGGCCGAGCTCGGCGATCATGCGGGCGAGGATGCCGTCGACCAGTCCGATATAGCCGTAGTAGAGGCCGATCTGCATGTTGTCGACTGTGTTGGTGCCGATGACCTTGGCGGGGCGCTTGATATCGACGCGGGGCAGACGGGCGGCGCGGGCGAAGAGGGCGTCGGCGGAGATGCGCAGGCCGGGGGCGATGGCGCCGCCGAGGAACTCGCCTTTTTTGCTGATGACGTCGAAGGTGGTGGCGGTGCCGAGGTCGACGACGATGGTGGGTCCGCCGAGGTGTTCGAAGGCGGCGACGCAGTTGACGATGCGGTCGGCGCCGACCTCGGCGGGGTTGTCGGTGAGGATCGGCAGGCCGGTCTTGACGCCGGGCTCGATGAAGAGCGGCTTGAGGTGGAAGTAGAGCTCGCAGACCTGGCGCAGGATGGGGTCGAGGGGCGGGACGACGGAGGAGATGACGATGCCGTCGACGACCGCCATTTCCAGGTGGTTCAGCGAGAAGAGGTTGGCGAGGACGATGCCGCACTCGGAGGCGGTCTGGTTGACGGGAGTGGTGATGCGCCAGTCGGCGACCAGCTCTGCGCCGGATGCGCCGGCTTTGCCGGGCTCCGCGGGTTCGGCGGCCAGGCGGTAGAGGCCGAGGACGGTGTTGGAGTTGCCGACATCGATTGCGAGGAGCATGATTCTTTCCTTGGGCTTACTGGTTTCGAGGCGGAGCCGGAACAGAAGGTCGAGACGAGGCGGAAAAGCAGATTCCTTCGCCGCACTACGGAATCACAACCAAAAACACTGGAATGACAACCCGAAACACTATGGAACGAGGGCTTTACTCCGGGCGGACTCCGCCGGAGAGGACGGTGTGGAGGGTGCCATCGTCGCCGGCGACGCGCAGAAAGCCGCGGGCGTCCAGGCCGGCGGTTTCGCCAGTATAGCCGCCGGCTTCGTCGACCCGAACGCGCTTGCCGCGGACCCAGGTGGAGGCGGCGGTGAAGCGGTCTAACAGGCCGGCTTGGGGGGCGGGGAGCTGGTTGCGCAGCTCCAGTTCGAGGGCGTAGATCTCGTCGTCGAGGGCGAGCAGGAGGTTCTGGAGCAGGGTTTCGCGGGCGTGGGGCTGGCCGGTCTCGCGGCGGAGAGAGGTGGCGAGGTGGGCGAGCTCGGCGGGGAAGGCCTCGTGGTTTACGTTGATGCCGATGCCGATAACGGCGAAGCGCAGGCGGGCGGGCTCGCTGGCCTGGGAGGGGGTGGAGGCGCTCTCGACCAGGATGCCGCCGACCTTTCGGCTGTCGGGGCCGCCGCCGAGCAGGAGGTCATTGGGCCAGCGGATGTCTGGGGTGAGGCTGGTGGTCTGGTGGATGGCGCGCTGGGCGGCGAGGCCGGTGGAGAGCGAGAGCCAGAGGGCGTCGGCCATGGCCATCTGGTGGGGACGGAGGAGGACGCTCAGGTAGAGTCCGTCGCCGGGGGCGGAGTGCCAGCTGTGGCCGCCGCGGCCGCGGCCTGCGATCTGCTGGTCGGCGATGTAGACGGAGCCGTCGGGCGCGCCGTTGTCGCCGCCGGCGGCCTCGACGGCGTGCAGGTTGGTGGAGCCGATGCTCTCGAAGTGCTCGAGCTTGCCGGCGAAGCGAGTGTTCGCGATGGCCTTATGGACGGAGGCGAGGTCGAATGCAGGTGCGTTCACGTTGTTCTAGGTCAGGTCGGCGGTGATGCGCATGCTGAGATCGACGGCGACGGCGGAGTGGGTGAGGGCTCCGACGGAGACGAAGTCCACGCCGGCGAGGGCGTAGCTGCGGACGGTCTCGAGGCTCATATTGCCGGATGCCTCGATGGGGATCTGGGGCAGGGCGGCGCGGATCTGCTTGACGGCCTTCTTGACGGCGCTGGGGGTCATGTTGTCGAGCAGGATCGACTCGGCGGCGCCGGCGATGGCCTGGTCGAGCTCGGTCTGGCTGCGCACCTCGACCTGGACAATCTGGCCGGGCTTGCGTCCCTTGAGTGCGTGCTCGAGCGCTGCGGGGAGGCCTCCGCCGAGGGCGATGTGGTTGTTCTTGATCAGGATGCCGTCCTGCAGGTTGAGACGGTGGTTGACGCCGCCGCCGCAGGAGACGGCGTACTTGTCGAGGCTGCGGAGGCCGGGGATGGTCTTGCGGGTGTCGAGCACCTTGGTCTTGGTGCCGGCGACGGCCTGGACGAACTGGTTGGTAAGGGTGGCGATGCCGCTCATGCGCTGCATGAGGTTGAGGATGACGCGCTCGCAGGAGAGGATGGCGGCGGCGTTGTGGCGGATGACGGCCAGGGTCTGGCCCTTCTTGACGCGGACGCCGTCGAAGATCTCGGGGTGGCTGACCACCTCGAAGCGGCCGAGCGGGGTGGTGCTGCTGCGGGCGAATGCCTCGAAGAAGGCGGGGACGCAGCCGAGTCCGGAGACGATAGAGGCCTCTTTGGCGACGATGGTGCCGGTGGCGCGGAGCTTGGGATCGATGGTGAGTGCGGTGGTGATGTCGCTTGAGGCCTTGTCCTCGGCGAGCGCGGTCTCGAGGATGGTGCGTACGCGTTTGCTCTTCCAGTCCATTTGGTAATCCTAAACCCGTGGTCTTCCGGTCTTGCTCATATCTTGTAGATGGGTTGATGTTTGCTGGCGCTTGGGCGCTGAATGGAGACTTTACCCTCCCTTGGGGGTGAAGTCCTAAAGTCTAGGAAACAAGCTGGATAAGTCCAAATGAAGGCGGAGCAATTTGACTGCTATGGGGATGGTTGGAGGGGGGGTGTCAAGTTCTTTGGGGGGTTTGGATGGGTGGGAGAGCGGTCTCGCTTCGCGTCGATACCCCACCCTGCCGCAAAAGCGCGGCGAGGATGGGGCACCCGGGTGGTTCCCGCCGATCTTTCGCGGTGAGGCTGCGAAGGATCGGGCACCCGCGTCCATGGTGGGCACCTGGGTTGGTGGTGGTTTGGGTTAGGCGGGGGGTAGGGCTTCCAGGGCTGCTTTGGTCTTGTCGTAGAGCAGGCGGGTCTCGGTGGACTGTTTGCGCAGACCTTCGACGATGTGGGCGGGGGCTTTGGCCATGAAGGCCTCGTTGGAGAGCTGACGGTCGGCGGCCTGGAGGCCCTTTTCGTACTTGGCGAGGTCCTTGGTGAGGCGCTCGCGCTCGGCGGGGACGTCGATCTGGCGGGCGTAGACGACCTCGACGTCGAAGCTGGGTGTGGAGCGGGTGCTCTCGCCGGTGAGGGCAGAGGGGGCGATCTCGACGGCGCTGACGCGGCAGAGCTTGGCCAGCATGTCGGCGTTGGTCCGGGCAAGCGCGGCGGCATCGCAGTTGGCCGCGTTGGTCGAGAAGACGCGGATGGGCGTGGCCTCCTTCTCGGGGACGCCGATCTCCTTGCGCAGGGCGCGGACGGTGACGATGAGCTGCTGCAGGGTCTCCATCTCGCGGACCGCGGGCTCGTCGGTGGGGAAGTCGGCGGCCTGGGGGAAGCGGGTGAGAGCGATGGACTTCGCCGGCGGGGCGTTGTTGTAGAGGGCGTGCCAGATCTCTTCGGTGATGAAGGGCATGAAGGGGCTGAGCAGGCGCAGGGCGGCGTCGAAGACCTGAACGAAGGCATGCAGCGAGGCCAGAGCCTCGGCGTTTGCTGTCTCGCCGCCTTCGGGGGTGAAGTTGAGGCGGAGCTTGACGATTTCGAGGTACCAGTCGCAGAGCTCGCCCCAGAAGAACTGGTAGACGGCGCTGGCCGCCTCGTCGAAGCGGTAGGCGGCGAGGGCGCGGTTGACCTCGGCGGCGGTCTGGGAGAGGCGGGTGAGGATCCAGCGGGTCTCGAGGGGGGCGTTCGCCATTGCGCTCACCTTGCCGGACTCATTGACGGAGACGTCAAGGCCAGCCTCGTGGGCGCGGTCGATGTTCATGAAGAGGAAGCGGGCGGCGTTCCAGATCTTGTTGGCGAAGGCTCGGTTGCCCTCGGTGCGGGCTTCGCTGAAGGCGATGTCGGTGCCGGGCGAGGCCATGCTGGCCAGGGTGAACCTTACGGCATCGGTCCCGAAGCGGGAGATGATGTCGATTGGGTCGATGACGTTGCCCTTGGTCTTGGACATCTTCTGGCGCTCGGCGTCGCGGACGAGGGCGTGGATGTAGACCTCGCGGAAGGGGACGGCGTTTTTGAGGGTGCGCGGGCTGCCGTCGGGCATGGGGACGTCGAGCATGAAGTGGCAGCCCAGCATGATCATGCGGGCGACCCAGAAGAAGAGAATGTCGAAGCCGGTGACCAGCAGCTGGGTGGGGTAGAAGGCGGCGAGGTCGGGGGGGATGCTAAGAGCAGAAGCAGGTCCTCCCGCTGCTCCACCCCAGCCAGCCAGCTGGCCGGGGACCCCGGATTCGCGGAAGGATGACAAGTCTTTTGAGTTGGGCCAGCCGAAGACGGTGAAGGGCAGCAGGCCGGAGGAGAACCAGGTGTCGAGGACGTCGGTCTCCTGGGTGATGCTGGCGGAGGCGCAATGGGCGCAGGTGCTGGGGGTCTCGCGGGAGACGGTGATCTGGGCGCAGTCGGCGCAGTGCCAGGCGGGGATGCGATGGCCCCACCACAACTGCCGCGAGATACACCAGTCGTGGATGTTCTTCATCCACTCGTCGTAGGTCTTGCGGTACTGGTCGGGGGTGAACTTGATGTAGCCCTTGTCGACGGCTTCGATCGCTTTGTCGGCGAGCGGCTGGATCTTGACGAACCACTGCTTGGAGAGGCGCGGCTCGATGACGTCCTTGGAGCGGTCGCAGAGGCCGATGGCGTTGTGATGGTCGCGGGCGGCGACCAGAAGGCCGAGGGCTTCGAGGTCGGCGAGGATGCGCTTGCGAGCCTCGTAGCGGTCGAGCGAGTGGTAGGGCGAGCCGGGCAGGTCGATGTGCGCGGTCGTGTCCATGATGTTGAGGTTGGGGAGGTTGTGGCGCTGGCCGATGGCGAAGTCGTTGGGGTCGTGGGCGGGGGTGACCTTGACGGCGCCGGTGCCGAACTCGGGGTTGGCCCAGTCGTCGGCGATGATGGGGATCTTTCGGCCGGTGAGAGGCAGGGCCAGTTCTTTGCCGATGAGGCCGGCATAGCGCTCGTCGCTGGGGTTGACAGCTACCGCGACGTCGCCGAGCATGGTCTCGGGACGGGTTGTGGCGATGACGATCGAGCCGGTGCCGTCGGCCAGCGGGTAGCGAATCTCGTAGAGCTTGCCGAGCTGGTCCTCGTGGATGACCTCAAGGTCGGAGACGGCGGTCTGGCAGCCGGGGCACCAGTTGACGATGTAGCTGCCGCGGTAGATGAGGCCTTGTTCGTAAAGTCGAACAAACGCTTCCTTCACCGCGATGCTAAGGCGGTCGTCCATGGTGAAGTACTCGCGGGACCAGTCGACGGTGGATCCGAGGCGCTTCATCTGGTCGAGGATGGCGTTGCCGTAGAGGGACTTCCACTGCCAGACGCGGTCCTCGAAGGCCTCGCGGCCGAGGGCCTGGCGGGTGGTGCCTTCGGCTGTGAGTTGACGCTCGACCATCATCTGGGTGGCGATGCCGGCGTGGTCGGTGCCGGGGACCCAGAGGGTGGTGTCGCCGGACATGCGGTGCCAGCGGGTGAGGATGTCCATCTCGGTCTGGTTGAGCATGTGGCCGATGTGGAGGCGGCCGGTGACGTTGGGTGGGGGCAGGAGCTGGGTGAACTTCCGCTCGGGCGTCTGCGTATGGGCGTCAGGCGCCCGAGCGCCGGCGTGGGGGGTGGCGACGTCGAAGAGGTGTTCGCGGACCCAGTACTCGGCCCAGCGCTGTTCGATGCTGGAGGGGTCGTAGGCTTTGGGCAGGGCGGCCTGCAGGGCGTTTTCCGGGGCGGATTCGAGATCGGGCTTCATGGATCTTTAAGGGTAGCAGGAGTGAGTCGCGGGGCGGGAGGTGCGGATATGAGCAGATTGCGTCTAGGGACGAGGGCGGGTGTGGCGATGGGACTGGTTTTAGGCACGGCGCTGCTGTGGGCTCCGGCGGCGCGGGCGCAGAAGAACGTCGCCCGCGTGGGCCAGGACATTGTGGTCACGGAGGGGGTGACGGCGGGCAACGTCGCGTGCGCCTTTTGCAGCGTTCGTGTGCATGGGGATGTGGCGGGCAATGTGGCGGTCGCGTTCGGCGATCTGGAGGTGGATGCGGGGCGGCAGATCTCGGGCAATGTGGCGTTGCTGGGCGGGGAGGTCAGATTGCGGGAGGGCAGCCGGGTGGGCGGCAATGTGGCGATCGTCGGACGGCTGCGCGAGGGGGACGGGGCGGTCGTGGGCGGGTCACGGGCGGTGCTGCCGAGCGTGGTGCTGTGGCTGCCGATTCTGCTGCTGGCCGGGCTGATCTGGTTGGTGGTGTCGCTGGTGCGGCGGAATCGGTACGGGCCGGTGTATCCGCCGGGGTATCCGCGGCCGCGGTTGTGAGATTTGTTTTTTGAGGGATTTGGCGCGGGGTTGGAACAGCAGATTCCTCCGCTGCGCTGCGGAATGACAACCAAGAGAACGAAAGCGGGCTCAGGAGTGGGTGGCGGAGCCCGCTTTTTTCGGTCTTTGTGCGATTGCAGGTCTAGAAGGGGTTGATCTTGGCGATGCCCTTCTTCTTCTTGTGCTTGCTGGAGGACTCGTCGCCCTTGTCGAACTCGGGCTTCACCTTCTTGCCGTTGGCGGGAGCGGCCTGGCCGGCGGGCGCCTGGCCGTTGGCGACGTCGTTGACCTGATCGGGCGCGGAGGCGGGCTTTTCGATCGGCGGCAGCGGGGTGTTGTTGGTGGGGCCGACAGCCTTGAGGCCGCCGTTGGCGTTGGGATCGGCGGCTGGTGCTGCTGCGGGTTGCGCGGGCGATGATGGCGAGACGATCTCTACGCCCATCGAGGCACCGGGCGCGGAGCCGGTGCTGCTTGCCGGGGCGGCCTCGGTGGTGACGGCGCTGCCTCCCGCGGAGTTGGTGCCGGCGGCGGGAAGATCCTGGAAGGCCAGGGGCGCGGCGGGTGTTGCCGGTGCTGCCGGAGCGGCGGTGGCCGCAGCAGCGTCGGAGGTTTCAGCCGCTGGTGTGCTCGCCGAGTTGGCGGGGTGAGGAGCGTTGGGGTTGAGCGCGTCGGCGAAGTCGGTCTGGGTCTTGCGCGCGACATCGGGGGCAATGGTTTGCTTGGGGTCAGCCAGGGTGGGGTCGCCCATGCGGGCGGCGGTGACGACGTCGGGCTGGTGCATGATGAACAGACGGGCGCGGTCGGTGATGCGGTACTGGGCTCGGCTGTTCTCAAGGGCCTCGCTGGCGGCGAGCTGCTCGGCGGTGGGCTTGGGCATGGGAACGCCCATGGCGTCGAGGCGGTCGCGGGCGTCTTCGACGTGGGGAGCGGCGGCGTGCTCGGTGACGACCTTGGTGTAGGCGGCGACGGCCTGGTCATCGTAGATCTTCTCGAGGTGCGCCTTGGGGCCCTCGGGGAGTTTCAGCGTTCGGACGTACTTGGCTTCGGCCTCGTAGGCGTCGCCCAGGCCGATGAGGGCGTCATCCATGTGGCTGTACTGGGGGTAGGTGTCGACCACGGTCTGGTAGCGGGCGATGGTGGCGGCCCAGTTGGCGTGGGTGGCGTAGAAGGCGGCGATGGAGCTCTCGCGGGTGGCGAGCACCTCCTGGACCTCACGCAGGCGCTGCTTGGCGTCGGGGACCAGGACGGAGTCGGGGTACTGCTGCAGCATGAGGCGATACTCTTCCTCGGCGTGGGTGGCCTTGGCGTAGTCGCGGTCGGGCTTGTCCATCTCGCGGAAGTAGATGTCGCCGACGCGCATCTGGGCCTCGGCGGCCTCAGGCGCGTTGGGGAAGAAGGTCTCGAAGTCCTTGTACTCGCTCTCGGCCTGGGTAAGAGCGGCGGTGCCGCCTTCCCTGTACCAGGAGTCGGCGACGGCGAGCTTGGCGCGCATCATGTACTGCGAGTCGGGATAGGTGTTGAGCAGGGTCTGGAGGTCGAGCCGGGCGATGTCGAAGTGGCCGTGCTTGGTGGCGTCGAGCGCCTTGTCGTAGAGCGCCTTGTCGGGCAGCTTGGCGTCCTTGCCGGCGAGGGGATTGTCCTTCTTGAGCTTACGGGCCTGGACGCGGGTGTCCTTGGACTGGACGATCTTCTCTTCCTTGGCGCTGACCTTGTCGGCCTTCTTGGCGGCCTTGGCGTCCTGTTGGGCCTTCTTCTTCTCCGCCTTGGTGGCGGGCAGCTGCACGCCGGGGGCGGAGACGGCCGGGAGCGACTGCTGGGCGGCCGGGGCATCCGTCTGGGGGGCAGTTTGGGCCGACAGGGCAGCGGAGCCGGTCAGCAGACCTGCGATCGCGACACCCGCGAGCAGAGCGGCGCGGATGCTGGGGAAGAACGAGCTGCGGTGGCTCGGAAAGCCGGGACGAAAAGACTTCATTGCATGAACCCCATCTGCCCCGCGCGTCGGCGCGAGACTGCCCTTCATTCTAAACTTCCTGGTGTCTTTCTGGCGATGCTGATGACGCTTATGTGGTTGCTGGGTGCCGATGGCCGATCCCGGTCTCGGGTTCGTCTTCGGTGTCGGTATCGATCTCGGCGGCCGCGGCGTGGGCGAGCGCGAGGAACTGGCGGGCGTTGTCCTCTGGGTTGCTGGAGCCGAAGCTGCCGGGACCGAAGATGGCGGAACCGGCGACCAGCATCTCCGCTCCTGCTTCGACGACGCTGGCGACGGTATCGTGAGCGACGCCGCCGTCGACCTCGATGCGGAAGTTGAGCTGCATCTCGTGGCGGAGCTCGGCGAGGTAGGCGATCTTTTCGAGTGCGAGCGGGAGGAAGCGCTGGCCGCCGAAGCCCGGGTTGACGCTCATGACGAGGACATGGTGGACCATGGGAAGGACCTCGATGAGGGTGTCGACGGGGGTGGCGGGGTTGATGACGACGCCGGGCCGCATGCCGTGATGCTCGATGAGCTGGAGGGTGCGATGGAGGTGGCGGCAGGCCTCCTGCTGGACGCTGACCATGTCGGCTCCGGCCTCGGCGAAGGCGGGGATGAAGGCGTCCGGGTTCTCGATCATGAGGTGGCAGTCGAGAGGGAGTCGGGTGATCGGACGCAGCGCCTTGACCATGGGCGGGCCGAAGGTGATGTTGGGGACGAAGTGGCCGTCCATGACGTCGACATGGACGATGCTGCCGCCGCCCCGTTCGGCTGCCGCGACCTGGTCGGCGAGGTGGGCGAAGTCGGCGGCGAGGATGGAGAATGCCAGTTCAATCATCAGTTCTGAGATCCCTTGTTTGCCCCGGTCCGGCCTTGGTTTGGCTTGATGTGACCGATCCTGGCTTTGGTGCAGCTTTCAAGTGAGGGGCGGAGTTCCGTGAGGCCAGTGTATCGCAGGGCAGCCCGGGCGGCTGAGGGGTTAGATGGAGCGGCGGCTGGTGAAGGTTGGGGGCTCCTGCGGACGATCGTCGGCGTCCTGGCTGGAAAGGTCGACGTTTTGGCTGTTGGGGCCATAGACCGGGACGACGCGCTCAACGCCGGGGCGGCCCGGGTGGAGGACCTTGGTCTTGCCGGATTTCGCGGACTTGGTGGCGGCCTCGCGGTCGGTCTCGGCCATGGGCGCGGGGTCGCCGAGCGCGGCGCGGGCGGCTCCGTTGAGGATGCGGCGGATGGGCCAGGCCTTCTCCGGGGTGGGGTCGGGGTTGGGGAAGAAGATCTCGCCGGTGCGCTGCTTCTCGGGGCGGTAGTACCAGCGGCGCAGAAGCGAGAGGTGATCGCTGAGCAGGGCGGTGTCGGGCGCTGGGCTGGACTCAACGGCCTGAGCGGTGAGGGTCTCGAGGAGCTTGGCGGCGCGGAGCTCGGGCGATTCGGTGGGGGCGACCGCTTCGGGTTGGGGCTTTGGTTCTTCTGATCCCGCCGGTTCAGCGAGGGGGATCGCCTGGAGCATGAGCGGCTGAGCGAACAGCGAGCTGCCGACGCTGGTCTGCTCCTTGACGGCGCGGACGCCGAGGGTGGAGAGGAGCGCTGGGCCGGTGAGGCGGCCGGATTGGAGGAGGAAGACGGCGGCCTGGTCCGGGCTGAGGCCTTGTTGCTCGGGCTGGGCTGCCTTTTGAAGGATGACAGCGCGCAGGTTGGGGATGGGCTGGACGAGTTCGTCGGCCAGTGCGGCGGCGGCTTTGACCTTCTGGTGCTGCGCGTGGAGGGCGGCGGCGCGCTCGAAGTCGAGGTCCGCGGAGGCGCGGTCGCGGTCGGCGGCGATCTGGCTGAGGAGGCTTTCGCCGTGGGTGTTGAAGAAGGCCTCGACGGTGGCGGACTCCTGCGCGTAGGCCTGGGCGCCGGCCGGGGTGCAGGCCTGGTTACAGGGGGCGAGGCACTTCTTCATCTCCTGGTAGACGCAGCCGGGGTGCTCGGGATAAGGGGCGAGGTCCTCGTAGCAGCGGCGGAGCTTGAAGAGGTCGAGGACGGCGTCGGCGTAGCGGTCGGCGGCGGCGCGGGAGGGGAAGGGGCCGTAGAGATGGGCGAGGGCGCGCTTGGATAGCCGGTTGGTGGAGTAGACGCGCGGGTAGGCGTTCTCCGCGGTGAAGCGGAGGAAGAAGGGGGTGTTGAGCTTGAGGCGGCGGCGGGCCTCGGGGTATCCGAAGAGGGCGGCGGCGGCGTGGTAGAGGGTGAGGGTGGACTCGAACTCGGAGCCGGTGACGGTGTAGTCGATGAAGGCGACCTTGTCGCGGAGGTTGAGGCGCTTCGATTGGGACTCGGGCGGGTTGAGTAGGCGCTTGACGCGGCGGCGGAGGTCGGCGGCGCGGGTCAGGTAGGGCTGGGCTGCTTGTTGGCCTTCGGCTGCGTTGTGGCCGCGCAGGGCGAAGACGCCGGGAAGAGCGGGGATGGAGCGGAGGGTGGCCTCGGCTTGCTCCGGGTCGTGGGGGGAGAAGGCGAGGGTGGTGTCGAAGTGGAAGGGCGCGGCCACATGGAGATTGTAGACGGAGACGATAAAGGCTCCGTCGTTGCAAGCTCTAACCTAAATCTGACCAGCCGAACCCTTCGGCATGAAAGGTTTGAAGTGCGTCTGCCCTTTCTTGCTGTCCCGAAGTGACAAGTAATGGGATGGCTGCAGCGGTAGATACATTTGTGGTAAGCGTGATGATCTTGCTGAGATCTTCTTCGGTAAAGGTTGAACGGATTTCGTTCTCTCCGAAGCGTCTTGTCCGTTGTGCACTCCCAAAGAATTCTGAACTTCTCTGTGGCAGCGGAATGATTCCAATGGAGGTGCTCATATTTCCTCTTTCATAGCAGTTCTAGAGGGGTGTCGCGACTCCGGAAATCATAAGTCGATCGCTGCTCTTAGGCAGGTTGTCACCGGGTTAGCTGCCGGCGATCATCATGCCCTCGATGCGGATGGTGGGGGATGCGGCGGCGCTGCGGAAGTGCAGGTCGTTGCCGATGGCGGAGATGTTCTTGAACATGTCCTTGAGGTTGCCGGCGATGGTGATCTCCTCGACCGGGTAGGCGAGTTCGCCGTTCTCGATCCACAGGCCGCTGGCGCCCTGGGAGTAGTCGCCGGTGACCAGGTTGATGCCGAAGCCCATGGTGCTGGTGACGTAGAGGCCCTGCTTGATGTCGGCCATGAGCTCGGCCGGGGTGAGGGTGCCGGGTTCGAGGTAGAAGTTGCCGGCGCCGATGCCGGGATTGCCGGCGAGCGAGCGCGAGGCGTTGCCGGTGGAGCGGATGCCGAGCTTGCGTGCGGTGTAGGTGTTGGCGACGTAGGTCTTGAGGATGCCGCGTTCGACCAGGAGCTTGCGGCGGGTGGGAAGGCCTTCGCCGTCGAAGGGGGTGGTGCCGAAGCCGGCTATGTTGCCAACCCCGGCCGCGGCGCTGTTGCCGTCGCTGTCCGAGAAGACCATGGTGCCGTCGTCGACGATGGTGATGTTGGTGCCCGCGACCTGTTCGCCGAGCATGCCGGTGAAGAAGCTGGCGTGGCGGTAGATGGCGTCGGCGTTGGCAGCTTCGAAGATGTTGCCGATGATGGAGCGGGCGATCTCGGGGGAGAAGACGACCGGGGCCTGCTGGGTTTTGGCCTGGATGGCGCCTAGACGGCGTAACGTCCGGCGGGCGGCCTCGCGGCCGATTTCTTCAGGGTCTTCGAGCTTGCGGGTGGTGCGGGAGCTGGAGTACCAGTAGTTCTGCTGCATGTTGCCGGCTTCGTCCTGCGCGATCGGGGCGGCGGAGAAGCCGCAGTAGGAGCGGCGGTACTCGCCGAGGAAGCCGCGCGAGTTGGCCAGGATCTTGTGCGAGGTGGAGGTGTCGAAGTCGCCGCCGCGGGAGTTCTGGATGCGCGGGTCGAAGGCGAGGGCGGCGGCCTCGGCGCGGCGGGCGATCTCGATGCGCTCGGCGGGCGGCTGCTGGTTGACGTCGTCGAAGTAGAGGCCGAGGCTGCCTCCGGGCTCGCCGCCGGGGAGCTGGCCGAACTCGTCGGGCTCGGGCATGCCGGCGAAGGGGTCTTCGCTGGTGATGCGTGCGAGGGTGACGGCGCCGTCGACGAGCTGGCGGAGGGAGTCTTCGGAGAGGTCGCTCGAGGAGGTGCTGGCGGTTCTCTGGCCGATGAAGACGCGCAGGCCGATGGCGCGCGAGCCGGACTCCTTGAGGGTCTCGACCTGGCCGAGGCGGACGAGGGCGGAGAACTCGTCGCCCTCGTAGAGGACGGCCTCGGCGTCGGTGGCTCCGGCCCTGAGGGCGCGGGCGACGACGTCGGCGGCGAGCTGCTTGAGGTCGGTGGTGGGTGGTGCAGCGGGCATGGTCAGGACCTTACGAGAGATGGATGAATGGCTTCGGTCTTAGGATACCGGGCGAGGGAGCGGCGCTGACGAGGATTTACGGTAACAGAGTAGGGAGGTCACGTCCGCCAAACACAATGCGCTCGATCCGGACGACGTCGCCGACGATATGGAACAAGATCGCGTAGCCCTCCGACGAGGGCTAGACGTGCGTCTTCTGCGATCTCCGGACGAAGTTGGTAGTGCAGAGGGTTCTGTCCGACACGACGGAACTCTTCGCGTATCTCCCGAATGAAGCGAATGTCCCGGGTCGGATTGTCCTGTGCAATGTAGTCGGCGATCGCTTCAAGGTCGCTCTCGACAATACTTGAGAGCTCGACCCGCACTATTTGACCTGAGCGGCGGTGTCCGCCATGGCCTGATACTTTCGCTCGAGCCGATCCAGAACATCTTCCACGGGGACACCCGGAGTTCTGTCCTCGAGAGCTTGCTGCCACACCTGGCGCAGTTGTTCGACGCCCTGCTGCCGTAAGCTCCGCTTGTGAGTCCAGTCGCGCAACGCATCGCGAACGACCTCGCTGCTGGACGCATATTCCCCAGCGTCGACCACTTGGCGCAAAAGCTTCACCATCTCCGCTGGAAGAGCGATGCTGATCTTCTCGACGGAAGCCATAGGGCCGGTTCTCCTGGTAGGAATTATTCCTACTGGTCTAGGGTAGCACCTAAGCTGCACCGCACCGCTGGTCAGCGGACGGGGGCGGAGGAGACGCGGGGTTGGCGGCCGTCGGTCGCTTTGAGGAAGTGGAGGCCGGCGGGGCAGTACTCGGAGTCGGTCTTGAGCTTGTGCTCGACGTGCGGGATGGAGCCGTTTTCGGCGCGGCGCTTGAATAGCTTGAGCGGACCGAAGCAGTCCTTGCAGCGGAACTCGGTGTCGGCGTCGTCGAGGGCGTCGGAGATGGATTTTGTCTTCCAGAAGGACTCGTAGCCGCCCTTGGCACTGACCCGGCGACGCTTGACCTGACACTCGCGGAAGTATTCGCGTTCGGTTGCCATTTTGGACCTCGGAGATTCTAGGAGCGGTTGAAGTGATTGGGTGGAAGTGGTCGCAGAAGCAGAGCGCGAGAAGCAGATCCTGTCCGGGCATGACATAGCGGGAGATGGCAAGACGGGGCCGAAAGCGGGTCCTCCCGTTTCTCCACCCCAGCCAGCAAGCTGGCCGGGGTGTCCGGTGTGCGGAAGGATGACAAGACCGGTGCAAAAAACAGGTCCTCCCGCTGCGCGGAAGGATGACACGCTTATTCGACGGGCCGAGCGGAGGGCCGGGGTTCGCGGCCGTCGAGGGCCTTCCGGAAGAGCAGGCCGGAGGGGCAGAAGGCGCTGTCGGCGGGGGATTTGTGCTCGACGTAGGGGACGGTGCCGGGCTTGCCGGCTCGGCCGAGGAGTTTGACCTCGCCGAAGCAGTCCTTGCAGCGGAACTCGGTGTCGGCGTCGGCGAGTGCGACGGCGACCTCTTTGATCTTCCAGAAGGGCTCGTATCCGCCGCCTTCCTTGACGCGGCGGCGTTTCACTTCGCACTGATACATCTTTTCGCGCTCTACGGCCATGGCTATTGTCCCGTTCCTCCGACCGTCATGCGGTCGAGCTTCACTGTGGGCATACCTACGCCGACCGGGACACTTTGTCCGGCCTTGCCGCAGGTGCCGATGCCTTCATCCAGGGCGAGATCGTTCCCCACCATTGAGACGTACTTCAGTGCTTCGGGCCCATTTCCAATTAATGTCGCGCCTTTGACCGGGCGGGTGACCTTGCC
>DATMOB010000149.1:0-13068 GCA_035568455.1 Granulicella sp. | reverse complement strand
TGCAGTGACTCGCGATAAGTCTTCCTCTTGACCTCGTCGGCGCGATCGAGCGCGGCCTCGACAGAGCCGAACTGCTGGATGAGTTCAACCGACCCCTTGTCGCCGATGCCGGGAGCGCCGGGGATGTTGTCGATGGCGTCGCCACGCAGCGCCATGACGTCGATGACGCGTTCCGGAGGCACACCCAGAGTCTCTTCGACCTTCGCCGAATCAAGGATCAGGTTGTCCTTGGTCGGGTTCAGTATGACGACGGAATCGTTGACCAGTTGCATCATGTCCTTGTCGGACGAGACGACGAAGACCCTGTGCCCGGCCTCCGAGAGCTTGCAGGAGAGCGTGCCGATGACGTCGTCGGCCTCGAAGCCCTCGTAGGAGAGGATGGGGATGCGGAAGGCCTCGAGGGCGCGCCGAATGTAGGGCAGCTGCTGGGCGAGGTCGGCGGGCATCTCGGTGCGGTTGGCCTTGTAGCCGAGGTAGTCGACCTCCTCAAACTGCTGGGTCTTGATATTGAACTTCCTGAGCGGCTTCATCTCCTTGGCGCGCTCGTCGCGGAAGACCGGGCCGGAGAGATCGTAGACCGCCGCCAGGTAGTGCGGCTGGAAGTCCTTGCGCAACTTGTTGATCATGTTGACGAAGACATAGGTCGCGGCGGTGGGGATGCCGGTGCGCGTCGACATGGGGCGTTGGCGCTGCATGGCGTGATAGGCGCGGAAGATGAACGCCATACTGTCGAGCAGGTAGATGGGGGGCTTTTCGCTGGTTGTCTGGGCGGTCTTGGACGCTAAAGGCATGGCTTTCTGAGCATAGCGCTTTCAGCGGCCTCGTTTCTGATTACAGGATCAGCATGCAGTCGCCGTAGCTGAAAAAGCGATAGCGCTCGCGGACGGCGTGGGCGTAGGCGGCCAGAACCTGCTCCCTTCCGGCGAATGCGCTGACGAGCATAAGTAGCGTGGATTCAGGTAGATGAAAGTTGGTCAGGAGGCCCTGGACGACCTTGAACTCGGAGCCCGGGCTGAGGAAGATGCTGGTGTTGCCGGAGTGCGGCGCGAACGGGTTGCCCTCGGCGATCCCGGCCACGCGGGCGCAGTGTTCGAGTGTCCGAGTGGTCGTGGTTCCGGCGGCGATCACCCTTCTTTTCTGCGCGATAGCGGAGTTCAGGGCGGCAGCGGTGGACTCCGGCAGGGTGTAGTGCTCGGTGTGCAGGCGGATGTCGGCCAGATGCTCTGCGCGGACCGGCTGGAAGGTGCCGAGGCCGACGTGGAGGGTTACGTATTCGACCTGCACCCCCTTTGCTTTCATCGTGTTGAGGATATCCGGGGTGAAGTGGAGGCCGGCGGTCGGGGCGGCGGCGGAGCCGGGCTGGTTGGCGTAGACGGTCTGGTAGCGGCTGCGGTCCTCCCGCTCATCCTCGCGGTGAATGTACGGAGGCAGCGGCATATGCCCTATTTTGTTGAGGATGGCCTGAAAATCGGGGGCTCGAGAGAAGCGCAGGATGCGCTCGCCGAAGTCGGCCGCGGTGAGAATCTCGGCTTCGAGAAGGAGCTCGCCGGTGGCGGGATCGCTGAAGTGGAGGCGGTCGCCGGGTTGGATTTTGCGGCTGGGACGGACGAGCGCGGACCAGACATTTTCACCTGGATATTCATCGGTAAGTTGCTGCGTGAGCAGGACTTCGATGCGGCCGGTTGGGTCGGGCGAGCTTGGCTGGGTGTGAGCCGAGCGGGCACGAGTGGCGAAGAGCCGTGCGGGGATGACGCGGCTGTCATTGAGGATCAGTAGATCGCCATCCTGCAGATAATGGGGGAGTAGTGAAAAGACATCGTCGCTGTAGGCTCCCGTCGCCCGGTCGAGGGCGAGCATGCGGCTGGAGCCGCGGACCGCAGGCGGCGTCTGTGCGATCAGCTCCTCCGGAAGGTCGAAATGGAAGTCGGAGACGCGCACCTTCTGTCATTTTAGACGAGCACGGCGTGGGGGAATGCCTGGCAACAATGGACAGGGTTCTGCTCTGAGCGTCGGCTCCTCGGGATGCAGGAGGCTGCGCCAGGTCTTTGAACTATTTTTCTTTGAGGGCCGGGGGATTCCGTGATTCTGTCTGGGGCGCTTCGCCAGCCATCGCGACCGACAGAGCGAGCGCCTGCTGCACGGCGATCTCGGAGACGTCGCCGGCAGGAACGTGCGGCGGCCAGGTGACGAGCACGCGGGAGAAGGGCTTGGGGATGAGGAAGCGGTCCCAGGAGCCGAGCTCCCAGGCGTGCAGCGGCAGCAGATAGAAGCTGCCGACGGACGCGTCCACCAGCTGGGCGAGTTGCGCGGTGCCGGGCTTGGCGATCATCGCTGGGCCCTTGGGGCCGTCGGCGGTGATGGCGCAGATATGGCCGGCGCGGTAGGCCGCCGCCATCTGGCGCAGGGCGGTGGTGCCGCCGCGGGAGCTGGAGCCGCGGATGGCCGTGAAGCCCAGCAGCTCGACGGTGCGGGCGATGAGTTCTCCGTCGAAGCTGCGCGAGATCAGGATGGCAATGCCGAGATTGCGAAACCGGTAGGCGGCGATCAGCAGCGACCGATGCCAGAAGGCGAAGACGGTGGGGCCGGGGATCCGGTCGCCGGGAGCGACGCCGGGAGCTGGACGGTCTTCGTAGCGCAGCGTGCAGCCGAGCAGCCGGATCAGCAGCGCGGCGAGCCGGGGGACGATCGCCAGGGTCAGGCGCTGCGAGAAGGTGTAGGGCACGGAGTTAGTTTAGCGTGGGTGCCGGACACCGGTTAGTGGTTCTCGATCCCCGGGTGATCGATAGCGCGTCCATGCCAGGCCTTACTGTTGCGGATGGAGGTAATTAAGTATCCCGGTGCCGATCATTGAAACCACCAAGGCGATCCAAAAGCAGGTGAAGTATCTTACTTCCTTACGGAAGAACGCCTTCATCAAGAGCTTTAGTCCCCACGGGAGCAAGATCATCAATCCACCGAATAGAAGTAGCGCAATGAGGAACGGAAGCAACACGAGCGTCTCCGAAGTATAGGGAATTCGGCCGCGTCTAGCTGTACTTGAGCCAGCGCAGGATCTCCGGCAGGTTGGGCTTCTTGCCGTACATCAGGATGCCGACCCGGTAGATGCGGCTGGCGATCCAAAGCACGGCGTAGATGGTGGCTGCCATCAGCACCAGCGAGAGCCCGATCTGCCACGCCGGTGGCATTGCGATCGAGATGCGCATGTACATGATCAGCGGCGAGCAGAACGGAATTAGCGAGACGATCGTCGAAAACGTGCCGCCCGGGGTATCGAACACCACGCCCATCGAGAACAAGCAGGCCGCCAGCGGCATCACCAGGAACATGTTGAGCTGCTGCAGCTCCTGCTCGGAGTTGACCATGGCGCCCAGCGCGGCGGCGACGCTCGCGTACAGCAGGAAGCCGAGGATGAAGTAGACGAAGAAGAAGACGATCTGCGCCGCGCTGATGGCGACGTGCGCGCCCGGACCGGCGAAGCTGGCGATCAGCGAGGTGCTGGCCAGTACCAACCCGGTGGCGATCCAGATGAAGACCTGGGTGAGGCCCACTGAGCCGACGCCGAGGATCTTGCCGGCGAGAATCTCCTCCGGCCGGATGGTGGCGAGCAGAACCTCGAAGATGCGCGAGGTCTTCTCCTCGATGATCGAGCGTGCGACGTTCATGCCGTACAGCATCACGGCAAAGTACATCATGAAGAACATGGCGCCGGCGACGATCTCGGGACTGACGGTGTTGCTGCCGCTGCTCTCGATCTTGACCGGTTCGAGCAGGCTGTCGACGTCGGAGGAGACGATGCCCTTGTGGGCGAGCTGTTCGCGGAGCAGCACGGTGTGCAGGGCGCTGTTGATGGCGCGTTCGGTCGCGCTGTCGCCCTTGGATCGCCCTCGATAGGAGAAGCTGGGGCGACCGGCGAAGGAGGACGCGGAGTTCATCCAGAGGTAGCCGTCGAGCGCCTTGTCGGCCAGCTCCCCATTGAGCTCCGGACGCGTGTTCGCCACCGGCGGGGAGATCACGTCGACAGTCATCCGGCTGTTCTTTGCGTTCTCCAGCTCTCTCTGCAGATCGAGCGCTAGCTGAGTGTCCTCGGAGACGATGGCGATGTGGGCCTCTGACTTGCTCTTGGCGATACTGATCTCGTTGAGCAGGCCTCCGCCCACCATCAGCATCGGGATCAACACGGTCATCAGGAGGAAGGACTTGGTGCGGATGCGCTCCAGGTACTCGCGCTTTGCGATCAGCCAGACGTTATGCATCGGCTTTGCCTCCTACGGCCTCGATGAAGATCTCTTCCAGGGTGGGCTCCATCACCTCGAAGCGCGAGATGCGGGTGCCGCGGGCGATGGCCTCGGCCAGCAGCGGCTGGGCATCCGGACCGGAGCCGTTGTGTGAGTGCAGCTTGATCTCGGCCAGCCCGGAGTAGTCCTTGTAGCTCTCGACCGAAGGGTGGTGCAGGAAGCTGCCGTCGCCCTCGAAGTTGATCTGCACGCGGTTGCGGGGGTAGCGCGATTTAATCTCGCGCATGGCGCCCGAGAGCACCAGACGGCCATTGTGAATCAGCGCGATCTCGTCGCAGAGCTTCTCCACCTGGTCCATGCGGTGGGTAGAGAAGAGGACGGTCCTGCCCTCCTTGCGCAGATCGACGAGGGTGTCCTGCAGCAGGGTGGCGTTGACCGGATCGAGGCCGCTGAAGGGCTCGTCCATGATGATCAGCTCGGGCTCGTGCAGCAGCGCGGCGATGAACTGGATCTTCTGCTGCATGCCCTTGGAGAGCTCCTCGGTCTTCTTCAGGATGGCCGGGGTGATCTCCATGCGATCGCACCAGCGGTGAGCGCGCTTGGACGCCGTGGTGGCGTCGAGACCGTGCAGCTGGCCGAGGAAGATGAGCTGGTCCATCACCTGCATCTTCTTATAGAGGCCGCGCTCTTCAGGCAGATATCCGACCCGGTGCAGCAGCTTGCGGTCGAAGGGCTGATCGAACAGCGAGACCGAGCCGGAGTCCGGCACCGTGATGCCGATCATCATGCGGATGGAGGAGGTCTTGCCCGAGCCGTTGGGGCCGAGCAGGCCGAACATCGTGCCGGGTTCGATCTTGAAGGAAAGGCCGTGAACCGCGATCTTGGTGTCGTAGGCCTTGCGGACGTTCTGAAGTTCGACGATGGGCATAGATTTTGGGAACGCTAGAGTTAGGGCAGTTTAGCAGGAGGGCGCCAAGCCCAGCCGGAAACTACGCCCCGGCTCATCGCCTCGGCCCCGGCTAGGTTCGGCTACGTAAACGATACCTCCACCATCGGCTTGGCCGCCTGCTTGCGATCGAGCCGCGCGGAGATGAGCGCCAGCAGCAGCGTGACCAACGTGACCACGCCGCTGGCGATCGGCAGGCTGCGGTAGCCAAGGCCGGCCGTCAGCAGCATGCCGCCCAGCGAGGCTCCCGTCGCGTTGCCGAGATTGAAGGCTCCCTGGTTGAGCGTGGAGGCGAGATTGGGCGCCTCCGACGCCTGATCGACGACGCGCGATTGCAGCGGCGCCCCGGCTGCAAACTGCAGCGCTCCCCAGATGAGGATCATGGCCACCGACGGGATCGCGTAGGGTTCGGAGAAGTAGAGCACCGCCAGCGCGACCAGCAGCACCAGCAATGAGCCGACCAGGAAGGCGGTCGGGCGCCAGTCGCTCAGCCGTCCGCCCAGCAGGTTGCCGATGGTGATGCCGACACCGAACAGCAGCAGCGTGACCGTAACGCCGTGCGGCGAGATGTGGGTGATGGTCTCGAGCGTGGGAGCGACGTAGGTGAAGACGCAAAACAGCGAGGCCGAGGTGAGCACGCTCATCAGCATCACGAGCAGCACCTGGGGACGGCGCAGCACGCGGAACTCATGCAGCAGGCCGTTCGCTCCCGCAGCTTGCCGAGGAAGGAACCAGAGCAGCGCGGCAGCGGCCAGGAAGCCGATGGGAACGATCGCCCAGAAGGCCGAGCGCCAGCCAAAGGCCTGGCCAAGCGCGGTGCCAGCAGGGACGCCGAGGACATTCGCCAGCGTCAGGCCGGAGAACATCAGCGCGATTGCCTGCGCGCGCTGGTTGCGCGGGACAATGCCGGCGGCGACGATGCTGCCGATCCCGAAGAAGGCGCCGTGGCACAGCGCGGTCAGCACGCGCGCGGCGAACAGCAGATTGTAGGTCGGGGCAACGGCGCAGGCGAGATTGCCCAGCGTGAAGATGCCCATCAGCAGCAGCAGCGCCAGCTTGCGCTCCAACCGCGCGGTGGCGATGGCCACCAGTGGGGCACCGACTGTGACCGAGAGAGCATAACCGGTGACCAGAGCGCCCGCCTTGGGGATGCTGACGTGGAAGTCGTCCGAGAGATTGGGCAGCAGCCCCATGATGATGAACTCGGAGGTGCCGATGCCGAAGGCGGCAATGGCCAGCGCCATCAGCGGGGTGCGACGGAGGATGCTGGTGCCACCGCTAGGCTCAGAGGAGATTCGGAAGGAAGTGGTGTCCACCTTCTTATTCGAACACAGCCGCTGTCCAGACGGCGGTGCGGTGGGGCGCGGCCCCCTCGCGCCGGTTCGTTTAACGGCTTGGCCGGCAGCCCCAGGTTCACCTGATTCCCCGGTTAAGTCTTTCGACTGTATTAGCATGTGGTCTTGAGTCCACAGGGGAACCCACATGCACCTCGGAACAACGCTCGCCGCCGCCATGCTCTTCGCCGTAAGCCCGCTGCTCTCACAGACACCCGCTACCCCGGCAAACGCTCCGGCGCCCATCTCGGCGAAGCCCGACGCGATCGCCGCCATGCAGGCCAAGCTCGATGACTGGGCCCAGCTGAACCGCTACCGCGCCGACAACGCCGCCCTGCCCGCACCCGCCGCCGGCGAGCAGCGCGTGGTCTTCTACGGAGACTCCATCACCGATGGATGGGGGCGCCAGCCCGGCACCGGTACCTTCTTTCCCGACAAGCCCTACGCCAACCGCGGCATCAGCGGCCAGACCACGCCGCAGATGCTGGTCCGCTTCCAGCAGGATGTCGTCCACCTGCATCCGGCCCTGGTGGTGATCCTTGCCGGCACCAACGACGTCGCCGGCAACACCGGGCCGTCGACGCCTGAGATGACTGAGGACAACTTCGCTGCGATGGCCGCCATCGCCCGCCAGAACGACATCAAGGTCATTCTGGCCTCCATTACCCCGGCGTATGTCTATCCCTGGAAGCCCAGCGTTCAGCCGGTCGCTACCATCCGCGAGATCAACCAGTGGCTGAAGGACTACTGCGCCCGCGAACACTTCACCTATCTCGATTACTACTCCGCCATGGTCGATGACAAGGGCGGGATGAAGCCGGGTCTCTCCTTCGACGGCGTCCACCCCACCGCACAGGGCTATGCCATCATGGGGCCTCTGGCGGAGGCGGCAATCGCGCAGGCGCTGGGGAGATAACCGAGGTGGAACAACAGGAATCGATCAGCGAGATCAGGGCTTGCTTCGCCCGGCCTCCTAATCGATCGCCTTATCGGGGGACTTGGACCCTTCCTCGGCGATTGCGTTGTACTCCAAAGCCTTCGTCTTGCGAACCACGAAGATGGATGCGATCAGAACCGTGATCAGCAGCGCCTGCATCGCTCCTTCGACGACGGCCGCGTGGAAGTGCGCCTGAACATCGGGAGTCCAGACCGCATCCCCGGTGAACTTCTCCGAATGCAGCGTCAGCACCAGCACTCTCCGGATGATGGCGATCAGAGCGATGATCAGGAAGGGTTCGATCACCAGCGCATGCGAGCGGATGGAGATGCGCACCGTGTGCAGCAGCTCCACCAGCACCAACACCAGCAGCAGGCGGTCGATCAACTGCAGGATCGCACTGATGCCGGTAATATCCCGAATGCCGTTGACGAACAACGGCAGCGCGCCCGCGATGGCGATGACCCCGGCGATCGCAAGCAGGCCACCGAGCAGGGCATAGATCGCAGTCTCGATACGGCCGAGGACGACGTAGGAGCGCATTTTTTTCAATTCATCCATGACGAGAAGGCACTGTCCTCAAACCTAAGCTGAGGATACCGCAGACCGCCCAGCTTGGTAGCATCGGGGAGTGCTGGAACTTTCTACACCCGTGAAGTTTGTGAGACGCGTGGGCGAGCGGGTCGCGGTCGAGCTCGCCAAGCGCGGGGTCGAGACCGTCGAGGATCTGCTCTATCACCTGCCGTTCCGTTATGAGGACCGCCTCAATCCGCTGCCGATCAGCGCCCTGCGCGCCGGCACCATGGCATCGGTCATCGGCGAGGTGCGCGGCACGGCGCTGCTGCATACGCGCAACCTGCCGCTGTTCGAGATGACCGTCGGCCAGGGGCTGCAGACAGTCAAGTGCATCTGGTTTCGCGGCGCCTACCTCAAGGACAAGTTCCGTGCCGGGCAGATGGTCGCGCTCTACGGCAAGCTCGAACCCTCGCGCTCGAGCGCCGGCAAGTTCAAGATGCTCCAGCCGCAGTTCGAGCTGCTGCCCGCGGGATTAACCGGAGCCTCGGGCGAGGACGCTGAGTTCGCCATGCTCGAGGTGGGCCGCATCGTGCCCGTCTACGAGACCCTCGGCGGCACCACCGCCTGGGGCGCCAGGCTGGGATCGAAGTGGCTGCGGCGGGTCCTGTGGTCGATCTTCGCAGAGCTCGAAGCCCAGCACCAGAGCACCCCCCAGCCCGATGCTTCAATTGCTTCTTCATCTGCTACTCCGCCCGATACATACTTCGAGACCCTGCCCGCCGCCATGCGCCGGCGGCTCAAGCTGCCGCCGCGTCTCGAGGCCCTGAAGGCCGTGCACTTCCCCGAGGCGGGCACCCCGATGGTCGATCTGATGGCGGCCACCACACCGGCACATCGCCGGCTCATCTTCGAGGAGCTCTTCTACCTGGAGCTGGGCCTCGAGCTGAAGCGGCGGCGCCTGCGTGAGCGCGCCGGCACTGCCTTTGTCACCGACGACGGCGTGCGCCAGGCGATCAAGCAGGTGCTCCCCTTTCATCCCACCGCCGCGCAGAAGCGCGTTCTCGGCGAGATCGTCGCCGACATGCGCCAGCCGCGGCCGATGCGCCGCCTGCTGCAGGGCGATGTGGGCTCGGGCAAGACCATCGTCGCCATGCAGGCCGCGCTGGTCGCCATCGAGAACGGCTACCAGGCCGCGCTGATGGCGCCCACCGAGATCCTCGCCACGCAGCATTACCTCTCCGCGCGCAAGCTGCTCGGCGACGTGGTCTCGCCCCGTACCGGCCGCCCCTATCGCGTCACGCTGCTGACCGGGTCGCTCGATGAGGCAGCCAAGCGAACGGCGCGCGCGCGCATCGATCGCGGCGAGACTGACCTCACCATCGGCACCCATGCGCTGATCGAGGACAAGGTCGACTTCGCCAACCTCGGCCTGGTGATCGTCGACGAACAGCATCGCTTCGGCGTGCAGCAGCGCTTCCGCCTGATGAAGAAGGACGACGCGCTCGATCCCGATGTTCTGGTCATGACCGCGACGCCGATTCCGCGCACGCTGGCGCTCACCCTCTACGGCGATCTGGACGCCAGCGTGATCGACCAGCTGCCACCCGGGCGAACCCCCATCGTCACCCGCCGCACCACCGAGGAGCGCGCCGAAGACGTTTGGGCCTTCCTGCGCAAACAGGTCGCCGAGGGCCGCCAGGCCTACATCGTCTACCCAGTGATCGAAGGCGCCAAGGACGACCAGCCGGAGCTCGACTTCGCCCACGACGAGGAGCAAGAGACGGAGAACGGGGGCAACTCCGAGGCTTCGGCAGGACAAGCTGCCAAGGTCGCGCGCAAAACAGCCTCACGCAAGACTGCGACGAAGACAGCAAGCAAGACAGCGGCGAAGAAAGCAACTGGCAAAGGAGCAAAATCCAAGTCCGCCGCCGAGCTCTTCCCCAAGGCCAAGCTGCGCTCGGCCACCGAGATGCACGATGCCCTGCGCAACGGAGCACTCGCCGGGCTGCGCCTCGGTCTGCTGCATGGACGCATGAGCGCCGACGACAAGGAGGTCACCATGGCGCGCTTCAAGCGCGGCGAGATCGATGTTCTGATCTCGACCACCGTCATCGAGGTCGGCGTCGATGTACCCAACGCCAGCGTGATGGTGATCGAACACGCCGAGCGCTTCGGCATGGCACAACTGCATCAACTGCGCGGTCGCGTGGGCCGTGGAGCGGCAAAGAGCTTCTGCATTCTTCTGACTGGCGGCCGGGTATCCGAGCAGGCCGAGGCCCGTCTCTCCGCCATGGCCCGCACCCAGAACGGCTTCGAGCTGGCCGAACTTGACCTGCAGCAGCGTGGCCCAGGCGAGTTCTTCGGCACCCGCCAGGCGGGTCTGCCCGAGTTTCGCGTCGCCAACTTGATTCGCGATCGCGCCATCCTCGAGCAGGCCAAGGCCGAGGCCGCAGCGTTTGCGCGGGAGCCCGATCCGGCGGTCTCGCGCGGTGAGACCGATGCCGTCTGGGCGCGGCTTAAACGCCAGTGGCAGCGGCGCTACGGGCTGATGGAGGCCTGAGCCCAGCGGCCCGGCCCTCCCAATCAAAACGTAGACCTGACCGGGAGACTAGCTCGCGATCGCCTGCGCGAACTCAGGCATGCTCATCTGGGCCGCAACCATCGCCGGCACTGACGCGGAAGCCTTCTTCGGGCCACGCTTGCGGGCGACTAGAACACGCACCCGCTCCAGCACCTCCACCGGCGAACACGCGCCCTTGGGCAGGAAGACGTCGGCACAGCTGGCGCGATCGAAGGCGCTCACCGTCCCCGACACGATCATCGCCGGCAGCCCCGGGTGGTGCTGCTTGGCGCGACGCACCAGCTCGTTGCCATCCATCTGCGGCATGATCAGGTCCGAGAGCAGCAGATCGAACGCTCCCACAGCGCTCTGCATCAGCAGCTCGAGCGCCTGTTGTGCGCTCTCCACCGCCACCACGCGGTAGCCGCGGGTTTCCAGCAGGAACTTGCGTACAGAGAGAGCTTGTTCATTGTCGTCGACACACAGGATGGACTTCTTGGGGCGCATTGCAACTCACTTTTATCTGCCGTGCGCGGCTGGTAGGGCCGCGTGGCGGAGGGGCCTCGCCGAGGTGCCTGTCGGTTTGCAGGCGCGGCGGCGAAGCGGCGTTCGGAACACACCCACGCTGCGCTTGGAAGCGTAGAAGGGCGGCTGCCTCACGGAGAGCAGAGCGGGAGACGTGCTCGTCAGAATGAACGAGGTTCTCCTGTCTGCTCCACCGGGAAGCAGTGCCCCCGGCCGGCGAACCCATCGCTGGGCGCGCCGAACCGCGGGTGCGAGAGAGACCCTTCGCGCTCGATCAGGTTGCCTCGCCGGCTCCCGAGCGCAGCGTTCTGCCGCGAGTACGGCAGCTCTCCGACGAAGGAGACCGGCCGCGTATGCGAACAGCGATGTGCGCGAGGGGAGCCAACGACTGCCGTGCAGAGGGGCTTCTCTCAACTCTAGTTGTCGTAAAACAGGCGAAAGACTCAGTGCGTTCGCGGACTGCCCGGCTGAGATTTCCGCCGGTGTCCTTGGCAACGCTTCCCAACATTACGAACCGCCCAGCGACTTCGCAACTACGAAGAAAAGGCGAAAAACGGAGGAATTTCACCGTGCTTGTCCACCGCCCTCTGCAAAGCCGCGATCAATGCTGACGATTGCGCCAAAACGGCTGTGGGAAACTCGCGTTTCAGGGCAGGAAAAAGCGTCCCAATGCTACAGGAATGGTGCGTCCTCCGACGAACACTTTTCCGATCCGCGGCTGCTCCTCCGCCCGGTCTGCCTCCTCCCGGGTCGCCTGCGCGTAGATGCGGCTGGGCCGCCGTATCTCCACGCCCTGCTCGATCAGGATGGGCTGTCCGCTACGGGCAGCTCCATGGCGCACCAGATAGGCAATCGCGCAGCCCGAGGCCGATCCCGTCGCCGGATCCTCGCCGTTGTAGAACTGCATGCGCGCATGCCAGTCGCTCGCAGAGCTCTCCGGACTGCGGGTGATGCAATGAAAGAACTTTGCATCGCTGTCCGCCAGATAGGCCTGCGCTGCGCTCTGCGGTATGCTCAGCCGCGCGGCCACCTCCATCGAACGCAGGGGAACGATGCAGAAGCCCATACCGGTCGAGACCGTCTGGATGGGCAGATTGGGATCGAGGTCATCGACGCTCAGACCGAGCACGCGCGCCACCGCCTGCGGGTCGTGAATCGCACCGAAGACCGGGTCCCTTTGCTCCATGGTGCCAAAGACGCCGCGCTTCCCGGGCACCTGCGGGCCGAAGCGAACCGGGATCGAACCCACCCGCAGATCGAGCGTCACCACCTCAGCGCCGCGCAGCACGGGATGGTTCCAGTGGAGCCAGCTGGCCGTGCCCAGCGTAGGATGGCCGGCAAACTCCAGCTCCTCCTGCGTGGTGAAGATGCGCACCTGAACGCCGCGCTCGCGCTCGATCTCTGCCTCGCGCGGCACGATGAAGGCGGTCTCAGCCAGGTTGGTCTCGCGAGCCAGCGCCTGCATCTCTCCGCTGGTAAGCCCGCGCGCGTTGGTGAAGATCGCCAGCATGTTGCCCGCCAGCGGTTCATCGGTAAAGACATCGACCTGCGCATACTCAAACGGGCGCGTGCCGGTAAAGCTCTGTATCTGCGGTGCTAGCCCGGTAAGAGTTGACATGAGCGTCTCCTTGGACGTAACTTCGGAAGTGGATCGCACGTTGGGCGAACAGGTTCCCTGGCCGCGGCTCCCGAGATTGTGTCACATTTGGCACTTGGATTCTATGACGAATCTACAATTTACGATGACAAAGACCTTCAATTCGACCGCTCGCTGCCGTCGCTGTTGCTGCGCATACGCCTCGGTGTGTGGATGAGCGAAGCGAAGTAGGTATCTTCGAAGAGCACAGAAACCCACCCGGGCAGCGTCCAGGTGGGTTTTCTTCTTGCGCTAGCGAGAAGTGATAGATTGGAAGTCCCCGCAGATTGCAACTCCGTGGGGAACATAAGAGCACCGATGGCGAAGTGGCTAACGCGCTGGTCTGCAAAACCAGTATTCATGGGTTCAAATCCCATTC
>DATMOB010000148.1:0-27174 GCA_035568455.1 Granulicella sp. | reverse complement strand
CAGCGATGCCGCGCGCTCTCTTGCCGCGAACGATGTAGCCCAGGTGCCCGGCATCAAGACCGTCATCAACAACCTCACCGTGCAGCCACCCGCACCCGTAGCCCAGCAGGTTGCGCCGCCACCTCCGGCTCCGGCCCGGCCGGAGAGGACAGAGCGCCACAGACCCTCGGCAGTCGCTCCGCAGGAAGCTCCAGCGCCCACCTACCAGCCGCCCGCGCAACCCGCTCCGGCAGCGCCGCCCGTGAGCGCCCCCCGCCCTTCACCACCGGCCGCGCCGGCCTTCCGTACCATCACCCTGCCGCCTGATACCACCCTGCCGGTGCGCCTGAGCCAGACGCTCGACAGCGCCACCGCGCAGCTGGGCGATGTCTTCAATGGCGTCGTCGCCAGCGACGTGATCGTCGATGGCATCGTCGTTCTCCCCCAGGGCACGCCGGTCAGCGGCCGCGTCGCCGCCGTGCAGGAGGCCGCTCACTTCAAAGGGAATTCGCTGTTGACCATCGAGCTGATGACTCTCGATCATCACGGCGAGCACATCGCCCTCACTACCGACAGCTTCAGCAAAGCTGGCGCCGGCCGCGGCAAGAATACCGCCGAGAAGGTTGGCGGCGGCGCTGCCGTGGGCGCGATCCTGGGCGGCATCTTCGGCGGAGGCAAGGGCGCAGCCATCGGCGCGGCCGCAGGCGGAGGCGCCGGCGCGGGCGTCAACGCTGCCACCAGGGGGGAGCAGGTGCAGATCCCGGCCGAGACCCTCGTGCGCTTCCATCTGACCAATTCCATCGCGCTGCGAGTTCCCGTCAACGGGGCTCAGCAGCGCGGCGGCGCCGACCTCCAGCGACACTACAACTGAGGCGGCGCCGTCCCTGGCGCAATGCTTCAATGTGGGCCGATGCTGCATCTGATCGAGTGAAGCGAACTCACGTGAGAACGGAGGTTGTTTTGTCTCAGAATCTGACTCTGGCCCCTGTGTATCGCAAGCATCGCCCGGCAGGTCTTCTCACCTTCACGCTGCACGCCCATCTGCCCTTCGTGGTCAACCACGGCACTTGGCCGCACGGCATTGAATGGCTCCTCGAGACCGCCGCCGAGACCTATCTCCCGTTGCTGCGCGTGCTCGCCAACCTCGAGCGCGACGGGATCGCGCTGCACTGCAATCTGGTGCTCTCCCCCATTCTCCTGGAGCAGCTCGCACATCCGGTCTTCCTCGCCGAGTTTCCCAACTACCTGCAACGCAAGATCGGCGCCGCGCGCGAGGACGAAGCCTTCTTCCTGCAGTCCGGCGAGCATCACCTGGCCGAAACCGCGCGCTTCTGGCAGCGCTTCTTCACCCAGGCGCAGGAGGACTTCGAGGCGCTCGGCAAGGACATCGTCAAAGCCTTCCGCCGCTTTGGCGACGCCGGCCTGATCAGCCTCATCACCTCAGCCGCATCGCACGGCTACCTCCCGCTGCTGGGCACCGACGAGAGCGTACGCGCTCAGATCCGCACCGCCGTCGCCGCCCACCAGCGCCACCTCGGTTCCTCTCCCCAAGGCATCTGGTCGCCCGAATGTGGTTATCGCCCGGCAGGACGCTGGAGCTACCCCGTGCCCAGCACCGCGCCCGAGGGGGCGGAGGCGCCGCAGACAACCGAGAGCTCCCAGGAGTTCAACCGCATCGGAGTGGAGCAGGCCTTCTCCGAGTCCAGCCTCGACTTCTTCTTTGTGGACACCCACCTCGTTGAAGACGCGGAGCGCACTCCCAACCCCCACGATCTTCCCGCCGGCTCCCTGCCCGTGGACGAGCCCGCCGAGCGACTGACCCGCGAGCCGCATCGCTCCCTCTATCAACCCTACTTCGTCGACGGTCCCTATACCGGTTCGGACGGGATCCTCGGCAAGCGCTACGCCACTACGATCTTCCCACGCGACCCTCGCACCGCCCTTCAGGTCTGGTCCGGGGAGAGCGGCTATCCGGCCGACGCCAGCTACCTTGACTTCCACAAGAAACGCTTCCCCGGCGGTCACCGCTACTGGAAGGTCACCGGCCTCGGCACGGAGATCGGTGACAAGCTGCCCTACTCGCCGGCGGACGCCGCCGAGCGCGTCAAGAGCCACGCCACGCACTTCGTGGAGCTTGTCTATGAGACGCTCCAACCCGGCTTCAACGACTCCATTCCGCCCATCCTCTGCGCCCCGTTCGACGCCGAACTCTTCGGCCACTGGTGGTTCGAAGGCCCGGAGTGGCTCGAGGCTGTGGCCAGAGTTCTCCACGAACGCACCCAGGAGCCCGCTGTCGAGCTAACCAGTTGCGCCGCCCACCTCGAGCGCTATCCCCGCGCCGGCTTCATCTCCATGCACGAGGGTTCCTGGGGTGCGGAGGGTGACAACCAGGTATGGATGAACCCCGAGACCTCCTGGACCTACACCCACATCTACGCAGCTGAACTCGCCACGCGCGCCATCGCCACCGCCGGCAAGTGGCGCACATCGGAGACCGGCGGCCGCATCGTCAAACAGCTCTGCCGCGAACTGCTCCTGCTCGAGTCCTCCGACTGGCAGTCCCTCATCACCACCGGCGCAGCCCGCGACTACGCCGAGCGCCGCTTCTTGACCCACAACGACCAGTTCAACGAGATCAAGGCCATCTACACCGCCTGGGAGGCGAACGGATTCCTCAGCCCCGAGGAGGAGAAGCGCCTGGCCGAGATCGAGCTCCGCGACAGCATCTTCCCCGACATCGACCCCGGCTTCTGGGTCGAAGGAGCGCACGCCACCCGCAACCAACACCTGCACGAAGCCGTCGCCTGAACCCGCCGCCCACTCCCCTACAATGCTTGAAGGGTAGAAGGCAGGAGACAGACTGTGGCCTCGACGATCCAACTCGCGCCGGCCCCGGCGCAAGCGCGCCGCGCCCCGGCCGCCGCCCGTGTGGCCGCCTGGATGCTGCGCCTCTGGCATCTTCTCTCGCTGGACGCGCCCACCGTGGCCGCGCTCTGGACCTGGTTCCTGGCCGCCAGCAACCACATCCACCTGCCATTCACCGCACCCCTCGCCATGGCCATCGCCGTCTGGGCGCTCTACGCTGCCGACCGCCTGCTGGACGCCCGTCTCCTGACCTCCCGCCCCTCGCACCGGCCCGGCCAACGTCTCCGGACCACTGCCAGCTTCGATCTCCAAGGCGCGCAGGAGCTCGAAGCCCGCCACCTCTTCCATCACCGCCATCGCCGGGCCTTCCGCACCGGCATCGTCGTCTGCTCGCTCGCGCTCGCACTGCTGCTGCCCAGGCTTTCTCCCGCCTCGATCCGGCTCTACCTGATGCTCGGCGGCCTGCTCCTGGCCTACCTCGTCCTGATCCACACGCCCCGCGCTCGTCTCCTCCCAGGCCGAATGGTCCCTCTGCCCCACCGCCTGACGCACCGCTTGCCCCATCGCTTGCCCAAAGAGCTCGCCGTCGGCGTCTTCTTCTCCGCCGCAACCTTTATCCCCACCGTCGCCCGCGAGCCCGCGCTGCGCCCTATCCTGCTGCCCGCAGCCCTGCTCTTCGCACTTCTCTGCAGCCTGAACTGCCTCTTCATCTATACGTGGGAGCATCCCGCTCCTACCCCGCGCACCCATCCCGCAACCGGCCTCGCTCTGCGCTTCCTGCGCCGCCTCACCCTGGCCGCCGCCCTCACCGGCCTTGTCCTTGCTATCTTCTCGGCAACTCTCTCGGCCACTCTCTCGAAGACAGCCCGCTCCGGGTCTTCTCTCCTCCCACATACTCCCAGCCATCTGCCCCCCTGGCCCATCCCCGCTGCCGCCGCGCTTTCTGCCGTGCTGCTGCTGCTGCTCGACGCTCTCAAGCGCAGCCACAATCGACTTGCGGCGACGACCCTCCGCGCCGCCGCCGATCTCTGCCTGCTCACCCCGCTGCTCGTGCTCCCATTCCTCCGCGGATGAGCCCACCTGAGACCGGTTTCCAGACCCAGGCCGAGCCTCAGCCTCAGAGCGGGATGCAACGCCACACCCCATCCCACACCACCAAGACGGCGAACTTCGACCTTATCGCCCGGCTCTACCGCCCGCTCGAGTACCTCACCCTCGGCTGCGCCCTCGAGCGCTGCCGCTGTCATTTCCTCCCAGACCTGACGCCCCGTACACGGGCCCTCGTCCTCGGTGACGGCGACGGCCGCTTCCTCGCCCGCCTTCTCGATCAGAATCCCACCCTGCGCGCCGATGCGGTCGACACCAGCGCCACCATGCTCGCGCTCCTCGACGCCCGTTGCGGCCCCGCCCAATCCCGCCTCCGCACGCACCATACCGACGCCCTCACCTTCGCTGCCAGCCAGCCCGCAGAGCCATACGATCTGGTCGTCACCCACTTCTTCCTCGACTGCCTCACCCAAACCGAGGTCGACGCCCTCGCCGCCCGCATCGTCCCCAGCCTCACGCAATCCGAAGCCGGACCAGAGGCCGCCCTCTGGCTGCTCTCCGACTTCCGCATCCCCGCCGGTCCACTGAAGCTCCCCGCCCGACTGCTCGTCCGCTGCCTCTACCTGGCCTTCCGCATTCTGACTGGCCTGCGCGTCACAGCTCTTCCCGATCACCAAAACGCCCTCACCCGCGCCGGCCTCACCTGCATCGCCCGACACCGCTCGCTCGGCGGCGTCCTCACCACTGAGCTCTGGGGCCTGAGTGGCAGCGGGAACAAATTAACCCATCCGACAACCGCTAGCCCAGCTACAGACTCTTAGACCACATGGCACCCGTCTCCCTCCATCCGGCCCCCAGGCCAGCCGGCGCCCCAACCAGCGACCCGGCCAGTAGGCCCGACTCCCGCGATCCGCCCACACCTCCCGAGCCACCGGACGATCCCATCCCCAACCCAGAGCCTGCCTCTCCATCGCTGCCCGATCCCGATCCTGGAGTATTCCATCGCGGCGCTAAGAGGTCCCAAATCGCTCCCCTTCGTGCGCTCGCCCAAACCGGATCCGATCTTCATCTGCATTACAATTGTTAACAGAACATGAATTTATTCGTCCTTCGCCACGCCAGCGCCGGCACCCGCCGCGCCAATCCGCTCATCGACATCAAGCGTCCGCTTGATAAGGAAGGCAAGCACCACTGTCTGCAGCTCGCCCACATCCTCAATGAGCTGAACATCCAGTTCGACCTCGTCATCTCCAGCCCGCTCAAGCGCAGCCTCCAGACCGCCTCCCTGGTCGGTACCGAGACCGGCTACGAAGCCCCCATCCTGCAATCGGATTCGCTCGCGCCCGCCGCCACCTTCAAGGACTTCCAGAACCTGCTCCACGAGCACGGGGACAAGGAGAACGTCCTCGTGGTCGGGCACAACCCCAACCTCAGCACCTTCCTCGGCTCTCTCCTGGTACCCAGCGGAACCTCTACGATCCCCCGCATCCGGCTGCGCAAGGGCTCGCTCGCCCGGGTCACGCTTGGTCGCGGACCGACCGCGCTGCAGGGCATGCTCGACCCCCGCGTTGTCCGCGCCCTCTACGCCACCTCGACCAAGAGCTCGCGCCGGAAGACCTCGCGGAAGTAGGCCGCTTCCTTCTTCAAAGCCCAAGCCTCCAGCGCCGCGCCACCGCGTCCGGGAACCAGCTCCAGCACCACCCGTCTCGGATAGACGGTTGTCTTCAACTGCACCACAGCGCTGGCGCGGTCCTGGTTCAGAGCCAGCGCCAGCCGCAGCAGCACCACCGCCCGGATCACATGGAGCTGCTCGCCGGCCCCGATCAGCCGCATCAACCGGTCCATCGGGTCCGGCCGCGTCTTGCCCATGTAGCGCGCAATCGCGCTGACGATCAGCCGCTGCTCCGGCGAGAACCCGAAGATCTCCGAGTGCGCCAGGATGTACTGCGTATGCCGGTGATGCCCCTGGTGGTTCATGAACTTACCCACATCCTGCATCATCGCCGCGGCCTCCAGCCACAGCTTGTACTCCGGTGGCAGCGCATGCAGCCTGGCCAGGGCGACGAACAGCTCGCCCACATGCTGGCGCACCGGCTCAGCCTTCTTCTGGTCGATGCCGTACCTTCGGCAGACCTCCAGCACCCCGGCCCAGCGCTCGCTCTCGATCTTGCGATGCATCAGGCCGCGCAGATCCACCTCGGCCAGCATCTGCGCCAGCATCCCGTCGCGCAGCCCCAGCGCGGAGTAGCGAAAGCCCTTCAGCCCCATGCGATCCAACAGGTTCGCATAGACCATCGCTCCGCCCACGATGATCTCCGATCGTCGCGGCCCGATCCCCGGCACCGCCGCGCGCCGCGCGTTGTCCATCTTCTGCAGCTTGTCGGCGAGTTGGTGGACCGCCGCCGTCTCCGCCTCATGCGGCCGGTGCCGTACAAACTGCTTCGGCGCCGTCCGCTTCACCGGCAGCTTGGCCGTCATCGCCAGGCTCGCCTCCGCCAGCGCCGCCGCTGTGCCCGAGGTAGCAATCACCACGCTCACCCGGGGAGCGCCCAGCCGGCGCTGCGCCCGCCTCAACTCCCGATCGATATACTGACGCAGCCGCGCCAGATCCTCCTTCGCCGGAGGGTCCTGCTGCAGAAACTCCTGCTGCAGCCGCACCGCCCCCAGCGGCAGACTGGCCATCGCCTTGATCGTGCCCCCGTCCGACAGCGTGACCTCGCAGCTTCCGCCGCCCAGGTCGATCAGCAGGCACCTGCCCTTCGCCCCCGGCTCATGCGTCACCACCCCGAGATGGATCAGCCGGCCCTCCTCGAGCCCCGAGATCACCTCGACCTGCCATCCCGTCGCCGACTTCACCCACGCTGTAAACGCCGCCGCATTCCGCGCATCGCGCATGGCGCTGGTCGCCACCACCCGCACCTTATCCGCCACATGCAACTGCACCGCCCGGTGGAACCGGCGCAGCGCCCGAATCGTCCGCGCCATCGACTCCGGCGTAATCTCCCCGGTCTGAAAGACCCCCTCGCCCAGCCGCGTCACCTCGCGGTCTTCATGCAGCGTCTTCAGATGGTGCTGCTCCACCACCGCTATCTTCAAACGGCAGGAGTTCGATCCGATATCAATAGCCGCTACTACATAACCACTTAGTATCCCGCTTGCTTGCATAGACTTACGCAGACCTCAGATCCAGGGTGATCGCGGAGCCGCCGCCCTCGCCACCCAAATTCAGCTGCATCTCCTCCACGGTGATCCGGGTGTTCCCGCGACCTGGCAACTTGACTGCCGACACCTTGAAGACCGGGTTGATCGCCGCCAGCGCGAGCCTCTTCTGCCGAGTGCTCATCTTATCCCACCGGGTGAACTCACCTACCATCTGCTCCTGCATCTCCACCGAGGCTGCGGGGCGTCCGTACCCGGCTGGCTCACAGAGCCCGGTTGAGGGCCACCAGCTCTAACTTCAGCGTCTCGCTCTTGCTGTCGAAGGTGGTCCTATCAATCTTACCGTCTACGTGCAAGTCGAGCAGCCGAGATCGGGACTTCGGTAGTGTCCTAATCTGGATTCTGTCCGTCGCGTTGGGGTTAGGTGGCTTGGTGGTAGGCGGTCGGTCCATCGATCACGAAATTGTGCTCAGGCATTCCTGAGGATCAGCGAAGCAATGCCGCGTCTCTCTTTCCTGTTCGAGAAACACGTCCCAATATTTCATGTACCCGTGGCCCCAGATAACCCTCTTTTCCTTAAGGATTGGGATCCACGCCGGAGGCGGGCGGCGGCGCAACCACGGTTTGATCAGGACGTGGTCGGAGTCAGCCGCTGGAGTAAGGTGCGGTTTGCCGACATCCATAGCCATAGAGCATCTCAAGGGCAAGCACTTCGACGCGGGACGGCGCTCGGTGCCGTCCGGCTTGGAGCATGGAAGGGAGAAACCATGAAAGGGAGGCCTGCAGTGTCGGCACGTCGAAGGATCGGCTCGATCCAATCTGTGCGGCTGTGTCCGGTTCTGCTTGTGGCGATCCTCCTGCTCGGCTCCGTCCCGTCCGGGTGCCGGAGATCGCCGGGGCCGGTGACGGTCACATTTCTTGATCCGGAAGGCCTTCCCGATCTGGGGCGGCGTCGCTTGCCGACCGATACAGCGCTTGAGGAGTTCACCCACGAAACCGGGATTCGGGTCAACCACCTTCCCGCTCCCGAAGACAATCGAGAGCACTTCCTTCTCGTCCGCAAGTTGCTCCAGGAGCGAGTCTCCACTCCGGATGTGTATGGAATCGACTGCATCTGGTCCGGCGCCCTCAGCGACTACCTCGTCGACCTGAGCCCATACCTCCCTTCCGAACTGCCCTCGCAGGTCCCGGATATCCTCTCGAGCTACATGGTCGGCGGCAAACTGGTGGCAATGCCCTATCACCCCAACGTGGGGGTGTTGTATTACCGGACCGACCTCCTTCTCAAATATGGCTACAGCACCCCGCCCCGCACCTGGAATGAGCTGGAGAGGATGGCGGTTCGGATCGAGAAGGGCGAACGCGCCCAAGGCGAGAAGGACTTTTGGGGTTTCGTTTGGCCTGGTTCGATCAGTGAGGGATTTACCTCGACCGCCCTCGAATGGCAGGCCAGCGCTGGGGGCGGCAGGATCATCGAAAGCGATCGGACGATCAGCATCAACAATCCCAATGCCATGCGTGCCTGGGATCGTGCCGCGCACTGGATTGGTTGGATCTCGCCACCCAGTGTCCTTGCGTACGAGGAATGGGATGCCAGCAACGCCTTCTGGATCTCCGGCCGAGCGGCGTTTACCCGTGGCTGGTCGGATTACCTGCTGCTGCGTTCTCGGGAGGTACCATTCCGCGATCGAGCAGGCATGACCAGCGTCCCGGGTGAAAAAAATGTGCGCGTCTCCACCTTCGGTGGATTCTCTTTGGGAGTCTCCCGGTCCTCCGCCCATAAACCTGAGGCGATCCGATTGGTCCAGTTTCTGGCCCGTCGAGAAGCCCAGGTCGAGGCGTCCCGCCCGCGTTCTGAGATGCTGAAGCCATCTCAGATATTTGAAGCTCCACGGATCTTATCGAACCTTTATCCCACGCTCGACATGCCCGGCAGTGTGCCCGGTGCGGAGGTGGTGGAACGCCCCTCCACCCTCACCGGAGCCAACTATGATGCGGTCTCTCTGGCCTATGTCCGGGCATTGCATCCCGTGCTCGCGGGCCAAGCCAAATCTCCCGCGGCGGTTGCCGCCCTGGAAAAGGAACTCGTCCGGATCACCGGTTTCGAACCAGCCCCCAAATGAACCAGGGTGGACGAGCGACGAGAGAGTCGGAACCAGATTGCGCCCTCGCGTCTTCAGGGAGCCGTGTCTTCGCCTGACCAATCACCTATAATCTGGCCAACCTGCGAGGTGCCGCCGCAGCCGGAGAACAGCGAAGCAGGCCAGCGTATTCGATCGCGCTGCAGTCCCCGGAACGGGGCCGCGACAAGCCAGACAAGGTGAAGGAATGCGACTGAACATCGGCCCCCGTTTGACACTTTGTTTTGTGGTCATCATCCTGTCGATGTTAGGCGGGGACGCCGTTGTCCTCTGGCAATTCCATGTCGTTCGCGGGGAAGCAGAGCGCATGAACGGCCTCGATCAGCGACTGGTCACGGTCTTACGCGTCCACACCAGTCTCTTGTCCTTCCACGACAGGCTGGAAAGCCTCGCGGACTCCGAAGATGCCGGACGGCTGGTTGCAGAAGCCGGTCCACTCCAGACTGTCGTTCAGGACGAAACGCAACGCGCCATCCGGGAACTTGCTCTCCTGCCGGTGGATCTACCAAGAGATCCGACCATTCTGCCCACCCTGGAGGTGATTCAAGGGGCCCTGCATTCACAACTCGAAGCGCTCACCAGTCTGGCCGTCGCGGGCGACTGGAGGGCGGTTCATCTCCGTTTGGCAAACCAGATCCACCCGCTCGAGTCCCTCACCTCCTTGCTCGTCGAGAAGACGGACCACGAGGTTGGCGAAGAGCAACTGCAAACCGTTCTGAAGATCAGACGCGTCGAGCGGCGGGTCTTTCTGATTGTGCCGCTGACGGGGATTTTTACGCTGCTGCTCGCCGCGATCTCGGGGGGGGCGATTACCCGCAGCATCACGCGGCCACTCGCACGCCTGGTGGAAGGTTCCCGGATCCTGGCCGGGGGAGACTTCCTGCATCAGGTGGTTGTCACTGGACAGGATGAGCTTGCCGAACTCGGCAAGGTCTTCAACGATACCGCGCGCCGCCTGCGCGACCTGTATGCCAATCTGCAGGGTAGCGAGGACCAGCTTCGCTGTGTTATCAGCACCATTCCGGCCCACGTCTGGAGCACTCTCCCCGATGGCTCTGTGGACTTCGTCAATCAACGCCTCCTCGCGTTTACGGGGTTCTCCCCCGAGAACCTCAAGGAATGGAAATGGGACGCGATCATCCATCCCGACGACCGTGCGAGGGCCATCGGAGATTGGACCACCGCCGTGGCCACGGGGCAGCCGATGGAGAGCGAGATACGGCTTCGAAGAGCGGACGGCGACTTCCGGTATCTGTTAGTCCGCAACGTGCCCCTCCGGAATAGCCAGGGTCATATCGTGAAATGGTATGGAGCCGGCATCGAGATCGAAGATCGAAAGCGCGCGGAAGCGCAGCTTCGCCGCAATGAAGCCTACTTGGCCGAAGCACAGCGCCTCAGTCGCACCGGAAGCTTCGGCTGGCAGGTTGCTTCCGGAGAGATGCAATGGTCGGAGGAGACCTATCACATCTTTGCATGCGATAAGGCGGATACACCCTCATTGCAGTGGATGCTGCAGCGAACCCACCCGGACGACAGAGACCTGGTCCAAGGAGTGCTTGAGCAGGCAGCCGCCAACGGCACAAACTTCGATGTCGAACACCGTCTGCTCATGCCGGACGGCGTTGTCAAATACCTCCAAGTCGTCGCGCATGGGCTTCCCGACTCTGCAGGCCACCTTGAATTTGTCGGCGCCGTAATCGACATCACCGCGACCCGGCAAGCAGCTCAAGCGTTGCGGGAAAGTGAAGAGAAATGGCGAGATGTCTTCGACAATAATCCGACCATGTACTTCATCGTGGATGTTTCTGGCAAGATCATCGAGATCAACCCATTTGGTGCTGAGCAACTGGGCTTCAAGGTCGCAGAGTTGCTCGGCCAGGACATCCTCACGGTCTTTGATGAAGCCGACCGCGTGGCAATTCAGAGGAACATCGCCAACTGCTTCGCACAGCTCGGTCATCCCATGAGTTGGGAGGCGCGGAAGATCTGCAAAGATGGCACGGTGCTGCGGGTCCGCGAAACCGCGAAGGCTGTGTCGCGCGCAAGAGGTCCAATCATCTTGATCGCCTGCGAAGACACAACCGAGCAGAAGAATGCCGAAGAAGCCCTTCGTCAAGCACTGGCGGATCTGGCGCACGCCAACCGGGTCAGCACCATGGGCGAACTCACCGCCTCTCTTGCCCACGAGGTCAATCAACCCATCACCGCCGCCATTACCAATGCCAGCACATGCCTCCGGTGGCTTACCCTCGACGAACCGAACCTAGATCATGCGCGGGAAGCCGCGGCAAGGATCGTGAAAGATGGACGGCTCGCCGGCGATATCATCCAAAGGATTCGTCAACTCTTCAAGCGAGGCACTCCGGAACGGGATTGGGTGGATGTCAACGATGTCATCCAGGAGATGCTTGTCCTTACCCGTGGTCAGGCAAAACAATACTCCATCGCCGTCCGGGTGGAGCTCGCCACTCGACTGACCCCAGTGCTCGGAGATCGGGTGCAACTCCAGCAGGTCATGATGAACCTCATCATCAACAGCATCGATGCGTTGAAGGATGTGGAAGGCACTCGGGAACTCGCGATCCAGTCGCGTCAGTTGGAGGACGGGCGAGTGCTGGTATCGGTGAGCGATACCGGTGTGGGCCTGCCGCCAAACCAGGCCGACAAGGTCTTCAATGCATTCTTCACCACGAAGCCGCACGGCATCGGCATGGGGCTTCGCATCAGTTGCTCGATCATTGAGTCGCACGGCGGCCGGCTTTGGGCGGCCGACAATCCCCCGCGCGGCGCAAAGTTCTATCTGACTCTTCCAACCCACAGCGAGCCTGAGTAAGAGTGTGTTGAGAAAGACCGCACGCTGTTACCGCTCGACCGTTGCGACCGACTTCAGTGGCGGCATGGTTCGCGATAATCCGGAGCGCAACAGGCATGTCGCGGAGATGACCGCACTCGGCCGCGTCGGCCTGCCCGATGCCATTGGCCCGATGATCGCTGCACTCCTCTCGGAGGAGAATCGATGGGTCAACGCTCAGCGCATTGAAGCGCTCTGGGGCATGGGCGCGTTTGTCCATGAGAATGCAACTTGCGAGGCAAGCATTACACTCGATACCGTCCACCAATAGCGCCGAACGGCCCAGATGCCTCCTGCGCGGAATGCCCTATCACTTCATAGACTTAGGCCGTTCAGAAGTGGTCAACTACGAGCGCCTATATCGATCGCCGCTACTACATAGCCATTCAATGCCGTCAATCAGTATCTCCCTTAATTTCAGTTACTTGAGAAATATCAATACTGTCAACTAGGAGCACCCATCGGGATTGCTGCTCGTACATGACCACTTAAACGGTGGTCATGTGCGAGCGCTAAATCTATGGCGGCGAAGGTGGGCATGAGGCTCGCTCTCTCCAGTGCAAGATCAACCGGTCCTGCCCTGGAACCTCCCGGCAAAACCCGACATTTAGCAAGATACATGGAAGCCCCCCACCCGCAGCCAGCGCGTGGCCAGTTTGGCCCGACGATCGCAGGTGACGCTTGACAACCTCCTCTGACTCCTGTCTTCCGCTGCCCTCCTAATACATCAAAAGCGGAATACCCCTCCTACGGAGGTCTGCACCAGATTGACACTCTGAGAATTCTCTCGCCACCATAACCAGCCCGCTTGGGCTCTCAGAGCGAAACTGCGGTTCACTGCCACATCCACACCACCACCCATCGAGGTGCCGAAGTGCGATGTTGAGGAACTGACACTTTGGCCGTTGGCTGAGGCTGATGCAGAGTCAACCACCCCACCCAGAAGCACGCGAGCGAATGGCTGGACTCTCTTCACCCTGAATGCCGCAGAAGGTCCGCCCATGACCGTGTACCAGGCTTCACTCCCTTGAACCACGACGTTCGATGCCGTCGCTGTCGAGTTATGGTAGCCTCCCGAGGCTTCTATCGTACCCCCAAGCCAAGGGTGTTCCTGGTACGGACGCTGCGATACGGATGTAGCCCAACCATACAGATTCTCCGACAGCGTGGAAGAAACCCCGTGCTCGAAAGTCCCCCCAACGAACAAGTCCCAGGTTGTCGGTGCGTTTACCGTCGGTGCGCTTTGTGCTGAAGACACTACGGACGTGGCGAAGACAATGCCTGCCACGAGCAGGAAACGATTCAAGGTACTCCTCCAGAGTTGTTTGGTAACCCCAGGATCATACCCTAACGTAACCTGCGAGAGGTGACTATTTCACACCCTATACTGTCAACTATTAGCACCGAATGGCTCAGATACCTCATGCGCGTATCCCATTTAATTTCAAATACTTGGGAGCGCCAGAAGTGGTCAACTACTAGCACCTACCTCGATCGCGGCAAAGGTAGGCACGTTACGTACTCTCCAGTGAACCCAAAAATAGACGAAACCCGACATAAGCAAGATACATGTCAGGCATCACCCGCTGCCCCGGCCACATCTAAACCCCGTCCCATCTGATGTTGCCCGACTCCGCGCCGGAGCGTTGCGGTTATCCTGAAGCAGTAACTACATGCAATGACTCCCCATCCGGTACTGGAACCCGCGTCTCCTTCAATGCCGCTCGCGGCGCCCGCTACGGCCTCGAGCCGCTCGACCGCGCTGCTTCTGCTCTGTGGCCTCTGGATTGCCGTCTTCGCCTCAGCTCTCTTCACCCCGCCGCTGCTCGACGACGCCGACGCGACCCACGCCAACGCCGCCCGTCACATCCTCGAGAGCGGCGACTGGGTCACGCTCCACGTCAACGGCATCCGCTATCTTGAGAAGGCCCCGCTACCCTACTGGCTGGTCGCCGTCAGCTTCCGCCTCTTCGGCATCAACACCTGCGCCGCGCACCTACCCGGAGCCATCGCGGTCCTCCTGCTCGCCCTGCTCGGCTACCGCTGGGGAGCGAAGGCCTTCGACGACCGCACCGCCCTCTACACCGGCATCGCCGTCCTCACCTCGGCGGGAGTCTTTCTCTTCACCCGCATCTTTATCCCCGAGGTCCTGCTCAGCCTCTTTCTCTGCACCACCCTCTACTGCTTTCTCCAGACCCTCGAGCCGCATGGGACAGAGCCTGCACCGGCACCAGCGGCCCCGATCGCCGATGCCGCGCCCCGCGCGCTCTACCCCTACGCGATGTGGACCGCCCTCGCCCTGGCTGTCCTCAGCAAAGGCCTGGTCGCTCCAGTCTTCTTCTTCGGCACCGCCCTGGTCTACCTCGCCCTCACTGGCGACTACCGCCGCTGGCGCAGCCTCAAGCCGCTCCGCGGAGCCCTGCTCTTGCTGGCCATCGCCGCCCCCTGGCACATCGTCGCCGGCCTGCGCAACACAGGCGGTCAGAACGGACATGGATTCTTCTGGTTCTACTTCATCAACGAACACTTCCTGCGCTTCCTCGGCCGCCGCATCCCGATGGACTACAACAAGCTGCCCGGCTACCTCTTCTGGAGCCTTCACCTGGCCTGGCTCTTCCCCTGGAGTCTCTTCGTTCCCGTCGGCCTGGTGAGCATTTCGAAGCTATGGCAAAAACGCCGCAGCTATCCTCAAGGTGTTGAACCGGTCGCCAACGAGAGTTCGGAGAGCTCCCAGCGATGGAGCGGCGCCTCCTTCGCCGCCCGCTCCGTGCTCCTTCTCGGTCTCTACTCCGCCCTGGTGCTTGTCTTCTTCTCGCTGTCGACCAACCAGGAGTACTACACCTTCCCCGCCTACCTGCCGCTGCTGCTGCTGCTGGCCGCCGCCCTCACCCGCGCCGAAGCCGCGTACGCCAACGACCGCAGCGCCCGCCGCGCGATCACGGTTGCCCACGCCGCCTTCACCGTCGCCGGCCTCGCTATCGCTGTCGCCCTCTTCCTCGGCCTCTGGAGCTCGCGCCACATGGCCTTCGTGCCCGACATCGGCTCTCTTCTCGCCCATCGCGGCGTCGGCGACTACACCCTCTCCATGTCCCACCTCTTCGACCTCACCGGCCCCAGCTTCGCCGCCCTGCGTCTGCCGGCCGCGCTCGCCGCCCTCGCCTTCGTCCTCGGGCCGGCGATCGCCTGGAGCCTGCGTCGAGCGCAGCGCCACCTCGCGGCAACCGCCACCATCGCCCTGACCAGCGCCGTCTTCCTCATCGCCGCCCACATCGCCTTCGCCCGCTTCGCCCCCATGCTCTCCTCCGAGGACTTCGCCGCCACCATCCAGCAGCTCCAGCGCGACCACGCGATCTCCGCCGACACCCGCATCCTGCTCTACGGCGACCAGGCCTACGGCTCCTCCATCCCCTTCTACCTTGGCCAGCAGGTCCTGCTGGTCGAAGGCCGCTCCACCTCCATGCTCTTCGGCTCCACCTTCGCCGATGCCCCACCGATCTTCCTCACCGACGCCGATCTCGTCCGCGGCTGGGGCAACGGCGCGCGGAAACTCCTCTTCGTTCCGTTAGAAAGGCGCGACGCCGTCGACCACCTCCTCGGCTCCCGCCAGATCCTCCTCAAAGAGACCTCCGGAAAGGCCCTGATCACCGACCGGCCTCTCCTCCCGGCTCACTCAAGGACCCCGTGACCCCGACCCAAAGTCCGACCAAAGAAAGCAGCATGACGCTCGAAACCTCTCGCACCGTACGCTCGAATCCACGTTCCATCGGTTTCCTCATCCTCGCCTGGCTCCTGCTCCAGTTTGGTGGTCTCTTCTCCCCCGGCCTGCTCGACGACGTCGACTCCATCTACATCGAGATCGCCCGCGAGATGCTCCAGCGCCACGACTTCGTCACCCCCTACGTCAACGGCATCCGCTTCTTCGACAAGCCGCCGCTGATGTACTGGATGGCCTCAGGCTCCATGTCTGTTTTCGGGATTCACGACTGGGCCGCGCGGCTCCCGCTCGCGCTGGGTGTGCTCACCCTGCTGCTCGCCGTCTATGCCCTCGGCAACCGGCTCTTCCGCTCCGTCTCCCCGGCTGACCACCCCGACCGCGGCGGCTTCTACTCGGCTCTCGCCGTCGCCACCGGCATCGGCCCGTACCTCTACACCCGCTTCTACATCCCCGACATCCTCATCGCTCTCTGGATGACACTCGCCGTCCACCTCTTCCTCATCGCCATCGAACGGTTACAAGCTGAGACCTCGGGTGCCCCATCCTTCGCGGCTTCATCGGGAAGGACGGGATGGAGGGACTCCGCTCTGCTCCCCTGCCTCGGCTTCGCCGCCGTCATGGGCCTCAACGTTCTCACCAAGGGACTCATCGGAGCCGTCTTTCCCGTCGGCTTCGTTCTGCTCTACCTCGCGATCACCGGCCAGCTGCGCCTGCTGCCGCGCCTGCACCTGCTCTCCGGAACCGTGGTCTTCCTGGCCATCGCCGCGCCCTGGCACATTCTGGCCGCACTGCGGAACCCCGCCATCGCGCTGCCCGCCGGCATGGGACTTCCTGCCCACGGAGGCTGGGCCTGGTTCTACCTCTACAACGAACACATCGCCCGCTTCCTCTCCAAGCGCGTCCCGCACGACTACGGTCAGACCCCGGTGTGGCTCTTCTGGCTCTACCTCGCCATCTGGGTCATGCCCTGGACTACCTTCCTGCCGGCTGCCATCGCCCAACACCTCCGAACCCTGAAGAACCGCATGACCAACCCGGAGAACTCGCGGGAGTTCGAGGCCGCGCTCTCGCTCCTCCTCTGGGCGGTCCTCGTGCTCGGCTTCTTCTCCTTCTCCGCCCGCCAGGAGTACTACTCACTGCCGGCGCTGCCTGCCCTGGCCCTGATGGCCGGCGGCCTGCTCGCGCGCGCCGACTCCGACAGAGAAGCCAGCGCGTCCATTCGGCGCACTGCACTGCGCAGCTCCTGCTGGTTCCTTCTGCCCATCACCACGCTGGTCGCTCTGGTCTCAAGCTACTTCGCCATCTTCGCGCCCCGGCCTGCGCCCGGCGCCACCCTGTCGACCCTGCTGGCCAGCAATCCTGATCTCTACAACCTGTCGCTGGGCCACATCTTCGACCTCACCGGCGCCGCCATGGGGCTGTTCCGCGGACCGCTCGCCGCGGTTGCTGTGGGCATGCTGCTGGTCGGCCTTGTCAGTACCCTGCTGCGGGCAAAGGATCACACCTACTCCGCCAACCTCGCCCTTGCCGCGGGCATGATCGTCACCCTGCTCGCCGCCCACACCGGCCTGGTCCGCTTCAATCCCATCCTCGGATCGAAGGACCTCGCGCTGGCGATCAACGCGGTCGAGCGGCCCGGCGACCTCATCGTCCTCGACGGCGAGTTCACCTCCGGGTCGACTCTGGTTTTCTATACCGGGCAGCCCGTCCACCTGGTCAACGGACGCGTCAACACGCTCTGGTACGGCAGCTTCTGGCCCGGCTCGCCCCAGGTCTTCGAGACCGACGACTCGTTGCACACGCTCTGGGCCAGCCCCCGCCGCATCTTCCTGCTCACCTACAACAAGACAGCCCGGCAGCAGGATCTCGACCGCTTCGCCCCAACCCACATCGTTGCCGAAGCCGGCGGCAAGACCGTTCTCAGCAACCAAAAGTGATGGAAGGCTTGGCTCACTGACTAGGAATCAGAGAGCCAAGCCTTCGGGAAAGGCCTCGTTTTGGGGCTCCCCTCCCCCCTGAATAGAAGCCCTAAAGTCTTTGAAACAGGCGGGACAAGTCCAAATGAAAGCACCCATAGGTACACGTCAACACCCATTGAATCAGTAACTTGACCACTGCCCATCTGAGCACAGTTCGAACGTGCGTACATACGGAAACAAACAACCGGCTACACGGCGTGCGAGGTGTAAACACGCTGATCGTCAAAGGCTTCCAGCATATCGACGCTTGACGACCAAATCGCAGGGGTGCAAGCTGGTTGCGAGGCGGGTTTCCCCATGAGCACTCCCCGCATCCCGGCTCCGTTGCAGTCTCCGGCCTCACCGAAGGGTGAAGCGCGTCCGGTTCTCCGTGCCAAAACCATTGCAACCAGGGTCACGCCGGAGGAACTGGCCGAGGTTGAAGCCGCCGCCGAAGGCGCAGGCAAGACCGTGGTCGAGTGGCTGCGTGAGCTGGCCTTGCGGTCGGCCCGGCAGCGGCCTGCCGATCCCGACGAGCTGCTGTTAGCCGAGCTGATGGCGACCCGGTACGTGCTCCTGAATCTCTTCCATGCAACCGCCTTGGCGAACGCGGAGGGCAGGCATCTATTGCCCGATTCCGTGCTCAAAATCCGTGACCAGGCCGACGCCAAAAAACTCGAAAAGGCCCGCAGGCTACTCCAGGATTTCCTGTCCCCGGAGGGACCGGACGGGGGCAAGCCGTGAGCCGCCCCATGCGTTTTCCCAATCGTTCCGGGCGGTTGTTCTGGTTTTGGTTTGCGGTCCGCCCGCTTGTGCTCATCTTTCCAGCGTCGGCCTGGCTCTACTGGACGCTCGAACCGCTCCAAAAAATCTACCTCACGACCTATGCCGCCAGCTCCGTAGGGGCTGGGATTCCGCACAGTGAGATGACGATTCGGTGGGTGATGAAGACCGCGCCCAGGCGGAAACCCGTCCCTGCCTCAGCCGAGGATGTGGTCGCCGGGCCGGACCCGAAACTGCCCGTCAGCCTCTCGCCCAAAGCCATCGCGGAGGGCTGGCGTGGAGTGGCCTCTAGCGCCCCGGAAAGAGTGCCCGCCGACAGTCTCGCCAAAGGATTGCGCGACTACGTTTATGACGGTGTGAGCGTGTGGTGGTGGTTGGGCAGACCGATGCTCAACAGCCTTGCGGTACTGATGTTGCTCTATGTACTCCGTCTCCAGATGCAGCAGGGATTCGGGCGACGACGACAGCAGGAGGAACGTCACGGACGCAGAACCAAAGACCCGGAGCTGGCCTCGGCTTTCTGGTGGCGCGGTACAAAAACCGACGGCATACGTTTCCGTCTGCGCTTCGAGAATGCGCTTTTGCGGTGGCTGCCCTTTGGCCCAAGCTACCGTATCCCGAAGCGTCTCGAAGCGAGCCACATTCTGATGATGGGCGACACCGGCAGCGGGAGATCGAACGCCATCCGGCAGTTACTTCGACAGGTGCGGGAGCGCGGAGAGAGCGCCATTGTTTATGACCCGGCAATGGACTTTGTGAGCGAGTTCTACTCGCCCGCGCGCGGCGATTTGATTCTCAATCCGCTGGACGCGCGTTGCCCGTATTGGGGGCTAGGTGACGAGATCGGCCGCGACGAAACCGCCACGACCATTGCCGCAGCGTTCCTGCCGGAAAAGAAGTACGAGAAGGAGTTTTTCACCGATGGACCACGCCGGGTACTGGCCCATCTGCTCAAACGGAGGCCGGAGCCCAGGGACATTCTGAGAATGATGGCCGGCCCGTCACGGATCGAGGCGGCAGTGAAGGGAACGCCGCTGGCCGCCTTGCTCGATTCGGGAGCGCCCGCACAGCGGGCGGGTGTGCTTGCCAGCCTGAACATGGTGGCCGATAGCCTGGAGCTGTTGCCGGAGTGGGAGCATACGAGGCCAACCTTTGCAACGTCTGAATGGTATGTCAGCCGGAAACGATGGGTGTTTCTGACCTCCAGCCCGGCCTATCGCGCAAAGATTTTGCCGCTTCATTCCGTGTGGCTCGATTTATTCATCTTGCGCATGATGGGCTACTGCGAAGACCAGACGGCGAAGCCGGTATGGTTTGTGCTGGACGAGCTGGCGAGCCTCAACAAACTGCCGCAGCTCCACACTGCCGTCACGGAAAACCGCAAATATGGGAACCCTGTTGTAGTGGGTTTTCAGGGGCGTAGCCAGCTTGAAAAACGCTACGGCCAGGACGCCGAGGCCATGCTTTCGCAGCCCGCGACCAAGATATTTTTCAAGACCACCGAGCCACGCGCGGCCAGGTGGATCTCCGGAGAGATCGAGGTCGAACGGTTGAAGGAATCGCGCAGCATGGGACTGCTACGCAGCAGAAGGTCTTATGCAATGGAGATTGCGACCAAACCGCTTGTCATGGATTCGGAGATCTCCGGTCTCGAACCGTTGCACGGCTTCATCAAGCAAGAGAACCGCGTTGTGCCGGTCCATCTCCGGCTGACAAAGAAGCACGGTCGACAACCGGAGTTCATCGAGCGTAAGTTGCCAGAGATTGCGCCCAGGCCGTCACCGCCGACGCCGGTAGTTCGCACAGAGCAACCCAAGACGCCGGCAGCAGCGCAGGCCACGCTCCCACTTTTCGATGCGCCCGCTGACAAAGCCACCGACAAACCCAAAGAGGCGTTTGTGTGGGATGAGTCCAAGGGGATTGAGTGAGTCGTCGAAAGGAGCAGAGCGCACATGCTGACCATCTCCAAACCGCTGTCAGCTTCTCAGGTACGGACCTACCATGCGCGGGAGTTCGTCTCGCAGAAGCAGAACTATTGGAGCCGCGACCAGCGGGGACATAGCGAGTGGCAAGGCAAGCTGGCTGAGCAGTGGGGTTTAGAAGCTGCGGTTGGCAATGAGCACTTCGCCAGGCTGACCGAAGGCCAGCATCCGCACACGGAAGCGCAGCTCGTTCGCCATCAGGTTTCCAGAACCTATGAGGGCAAATTTGGCAAGAAAGTAACGAGCATGGAGCATCGCGCCGGTTGGGATGCTACCTTTTCCGCGCCCAAGTCGGTTGCTCTCACCGCCCTTGTGGGCGGCGATGAGCGCGTGCGAGAGGCGCATCGGGAGAGCGTGCGTGTCGCTCTGGGAGAGCTGGAGCGGTACACCCAGGGGTTCCACGCGCCGAAGACGACAGGCAAATTCGTTGCGGCTACCTTTGAGCACGACACCGCGCGGCCTGTGGACGGCTACGCCGCGCCGCAGCTCCACACCCATGCTGTGATCTTCAATGTCACCGAACGCGACAACGGACAAATGCGGGCCTTGGAGCCGCGGGAGCTATTCGTGTCGCAGCGCGTCGCCACCAGCGTTTACCGTTCCGAGCTGGCGATGCGGTTACAGGGCTTGGGCTACGAGCTGAAGCGCGGCAAGCATGGGCAGCCGGAGATCAAGGGCTATACGAAAGAGTATCTGGAAGCCAGCAGTCCACGCCGGGAGCAGATCAAAGACCATCTCCGCGAGGTAGGGATTGATGGAGCGGAAGCCGCGCAGATTGCCGCATACCGGACGCGAGACCGCAAGGAGCTGCGATCGCCGGAAGAGGTGTTAGCGCGGCACCGCGAGCTGGCCGCACAATATGGACACCAGGCCGACCGGGTTGTGGCCGAAGCGCGGGAGCATGGCCAGCGCCAAGTTTACGAACCCGACCGAATCGCGCAGCAGGCTGTGACCAATGCCCGCGATCATCTCTTCGAGCGTTCCGCTGTGCTGGACCGGCGCGCCATTCTGGAATCGGCGCTCAACCGTGGCATGGGTGAGACGACGTATGCCCACGTCCGGCAGGAGTTCGCGCAACGGGTCGCGCGGGGCGAGTTCCGCCCGGTCGATCATCTAGGCGCAGGGCAGCGGTACACCACTGCCGCGATGCTGCGCATGGAACGCGAGACGGTTACACGGATGCAGGAAGGCAATCAGCGTGGGGTGAGTGATCCGATGCTGGTTGCTTCGCATATCCGCGTTGCTACCGAGGATCGCCACCCGGAGCTGAGTGCCTCCGAGCGCCAGGTCGTTGAGCAAGTGTTTCTCTCCCGCGAAAAGATGGTGGGTCTTGATGGCGTCGCCGGTGCGGGTAAGACAACGACGCTGGCCGTCATCCGTGAAGGCGCAGAGGCACAAGGGTACAAGGTCGAAGGCTTCGCACCCACATCCCGCGCGGCGCAAAAGCTGGCCGATGCGGGCATGGAAACATCCACACTGCAAAAACATCTTGCGCTTGGGGCAAAGCCGGATACCGGAGAGCGTCGCCTGTATGTGCTCGATGAATCTTCGCTCACGTCCACCAAGCAGATGCACGAGTTTGTGAATCGCCTTCATCCCAATGATCGCGTGTTGCTGGTAGGTGATCGGCGGCAGCATGAGGCAGTCAAGCCCGGGCGTCCCTTCGCGCGGCTCCAGGATGCGGGCATGAAGACGGTGAAGCTCGAAGAGATCATCCGACAGAAAGACCCGGAGCTGAAACAGGTGGTCGAGCAGCTTGCGCGTGGCGAGGTGCGCGCGGGCGTACAGGGTTTGGAGCGACAGGGCCGCATCCATGAGATTCGAGAGCGCGAGGAGCGCATCGCCCTCATAGCGAAGGAATATGCAAAGTCGCCGGAGAGTACGCTGGTTGTCTCCCCCGACCATCGCTCCTGCGCGGAGATCAACGAGCGCGTCCATGCCGAGATGCAGGAGCGCGGCCTGGTCAGCAGAGACGAGCATCCAATCCAGGCGCTTGTGCCGCGCCAGGACCTCACCGGGCCGGAGCGCACATGGGCCGCACGGTACGAGTTCAACGATGTATTGCGCTATGCGCGCGCGTCGAAAGCGACCGGCATCGAGCGCGGCGAATACGCACGGGTTAAGAGCGTTGACGCGGAGAAGAACCTGTTGACGGTCGTGCGGGCCGATGGCTCAGAGCTGACCTATGATCCTCGACGGCAGCGGGGCGTTTCTGTGTATCGGGAAGAGTCGCGCAGCTTCGCCGTGGGCGACCGCATCCAGTTCACCGCACCGGCGAACGATTTGAAGGTTGCCAACCGCGAATTAGGAACGCTCGAAGCCATCGGCCAGGACGGGCAGATGCGCTTGAAGATGGACGGTGGCCGCGACGTGCAACTCGATCCGCGCGAGCATCCTCACCTCGATCACGGCTATGCGGTGACGAGCCATTCCAGCCAGGGACAGACTGCCGAGCGCGTATTGCTTCACGTCGATACCGAGCTGGGGGCGAAAGACCTGCTCAACAGCCGCATGGCTTACGTCGCCGTCTCGCGCGGCGCGGAGGATGCGCAGCTCTACACGAACGACCGCGAGAAGCTGCCGGAGGCATTAGGGCATGACGTATCCCATGAGAGCGCCCACACGCCGACGATGAAGCCGGAGCAGGCCATCACGCCGCAGCAGCCGGAGATCGGGCCGGGCATCGAACACGGCTTCGACATGGGGCATAGCCTCTAACCCTGCCCCGGATAGTGGCCTATACGCTGATAGGCGTGGGTTGGGCGGGTCTTGCGGAGAAAAGCCTACCGCGCCTCCACCCGTCCGCCTTCCTTCATCCGGTAGACCGCTCCCCGGTAGTAGAACCGGTCGCCGCCATAGCTGCCCAGCCAGAGAATCCCCCCCAGCAGATCGCGCAGCGGATAGATCAGCGTTCCGCGCAGCCACTCCGAGTCGCCCATGACGCCCAGCACCGTACCGGCCTGCAGCCAGCGATTCAGCACCATCCCCAGCAGCCACAGCAGACCCAGCAGCGGATGGCCGCTCACGAGCCCCCACGCCAGTCCCAGCACGCCAAACGGCATGGCGAAGGTCAGTCCCGAGCCGAAGTGCCCCCAGGGCCGCGAGCGCCGGGTGCTCTGCATCCAGCGCAGCTGGTTGCGGAAGGATAGCCCGAACGGCTGGTCTTCGACCAGCAGACGGATCACGTGCGTCGCCAGCAGAACGCCGGTTCCCTGCTTTGCCAGACGGTTGCCGAGAACAAAGTCGTCGGCGTAGAACTGTCCCAGTTCGGCGAATCCGCCCACCTGCTGAAACGAGCTCTTACGCACCGCCATGGTCACGCCGAGGGCAAACTTGGTGCCCTCGAGCATGTCCGCCACCATGACGCCGGAGGTCATCTCGACGCTCTTGCCCACGGCATCGAGGTGCGCGCTCAGGCCGGCCTTGCCCTCCGACTCATCCACCGTGCCCAGGTAGACGCACGAGGCGAGGCCCACCCCGGGCCGCCTCAGGTACTGGATCATATTCCGTAGATAGTCCTTCGCAACACGGGCGTCGGCGTCGCTGGTGATGTAGAGATCGTGCGCCGCCACCGAGTCCAGCTTTGCCAGGGAGAAGACCTTCGCATTGTGGAACTCGGGCGTAGGCTCCCCGCAGGTCACAAACCGCGCCTTCACGTGTGGATAGCGCTCGGCCACCTTCCGCGCCAGTTGCAGCCCGGCGTCGCTCTCCTGCCGCGCGCAGAACAGCAGCTCGAACTCCGGATACTCCTGCTCGAAGAACGTCTCCAGATTGCGCTCCATGCCTGGCTCGGTGCCATGCATCGGCTTCAACACGCTCACTGGCGGCAGGAATGCGCTCTCCGACCGTGCCTCGCGCTGCTCACGCCGCTTGCGCAGACCAAACCGGAGCGCCGCCACAACTACCATCAGGCAATAGATCGTCGACGTAACCGTGCCGACCATCGCGACACCAAATAGTATTTGCAGAAACAGGCTCATTCCATCCCTATCGCAACCACAACTGCCCGAACCGGCCTGGGAACCACCCAGCGACCCGCGCCCGCGGCATTTATTCAAGATATTCCACTGCCTTAAGTTTAGAGCATCGCAGATCGAGAGCCTCGCGGCGCCCTCCGGCACCGCCCAGGAGCTACCGTTTCTTCGCCGTCTTGGTCACCGTCTTCATCGGCACGATCATCGGCCGGCGCAGCGGCACCAGACCGGCGCCGGGGTCCTGCGGCTGCATGCGCGACAGCATCTCCGAGCGCACGAAGTCGACAAAGCCCTGCATCTGCCGGTTCATCTCCTCCATCCGCTCGCGCATCTGCAGGACGATCGCGATGCCGGCGATATTTACGCCCATATCGCGCGCCAGGTTCAGGATGAACTCCAGCCGCTCCAGGTCCTCGTCCGTATAGAGCCGGGTGTTGCCCTCACTGCGCGAGGGTCGCAGCAGCCCCTCGCGCTCATACATCCGCAAGGTCTGTGGATGGATCTCATACATCTCGGCGACCGCCGAGATCATATACGCCCCACGGGTTTTACGCTTCGTCGCCATTCGTTGCCTGTGCTCAAAGTCTAGCGCGTTCCCGCGCCGTAAGCGAACAAACTCCTGCCTTGCCCGGCCGCATCTCACCACCCACAGTACCTCGGAAGGGAGAGCAGCGCGGCCGACTCCCCCAACAGCACTCCAGCCAACGCAGCGAAATGGAAACCAATGAAAACCATCGGCAAGCGCAGCGCCGCACTCCGCATCGCCCACACCGGAACAAGGATTGCCGCCCGAGTAGCCACGAGCCTGTTTGTCACCGCCGCCGTCTACCTCCTTCTGCCGAAGCCCGAAAGGCCGCGCAAGGTGGTACTCATCACTGGCGGCTCCCGCGGCCTCGGCCTGGCGCTGGCCGAGCGCTACGGCCGCTCGGGAGCCCTGCTCGTGCTCGCCGCGCGCGACGCCGACGAGCTCGCCGAGGCGCGCCGCTACCTTCTCGGGCGCAATGCCGTCCGCCAGGACGACATCCTCCTGGTCCCCGCCGACCTCCGCGACGAACACCAGGCCGACGCCCTCATCGGCAACGCGCTCGAGACCTTCGGCCGCATCGACATCCTCATCAACAACGCCGGCATCATCGAGGTCGGCCCCGCCGAGGACCAGCCCCTGGCCGCCTACCGCCGCGCCATCGAGACCAACTTCTACGCCGCGCTCTACACCACCTACGCCGCGCTGCCCCACCTGTTCGCCCGCAACGAGGCCGCCGGCAGGTACACACGCGGCGCCGGGCGCGCCAGCATCGTCAACATCGCTAGCGTCGGCGGCAAGTTCCCTGTGCCCCACCTGCTGCCCTACGTCGCCAGCAAGTTCGCCCTCACCGGCTTCTCCGAAGGCCTGCACGCCGAGCTCCGCCACAAGGGCATCCGCGTCACCACGGTGTGCCCCGGCCTGATGCGAACCGGAGGCGAGGCGCACGCCCAGTTCACCGGCCAGGTGGAGAAGGAGAGGGCCTGGTTCAACACCGCCGCCAAGAGTCCCATCCTCGCCGCCTCGGTCCGACATGCGGCCCGTCGCATCTATCGCGCCGTCGCCGCCGGACGCGCCGAGATTACCATCACACCGCAGGCCTGGCTCGCCGCCCGCATCCACGGCCTCTGCCCGGAGACGACTCAGCTGGTCGCCGCGTTCCTCAACCAGTACCTGCTGCCCGCGCCGGCCGGCGACCAATCGCCCATCTCCGACACCAAGGGAGCCTTCTGGCAAGAAGACCACTTCACCTCGTCCAACTGAGCTTTTTGCCATTCCGTAGCGCAGCGGAGGAGTCTGCTTCCCGGCTCGTGCGCCGGCGCGATCTGCTAGGGCGCTGTCGCGGCCTTCTCCCGTCGCAGCCCGGTATTCACTGCCTCCGTGGGCACCCCGCCCGCCCGCGCGGCAATCTGGTAGGTCCCGTAATCGACGGTCAGCGTAATCTCGCCGCCGATCCGCAGATGACTCACCGTCACGCTGCGCTGCGGCAGCCAGAACTCTCCATTGCGCCCATACCGGTAGTCGAACCGCGCGCTGCCCATCAGCCAGCTCGGATTCTTCGCCGGCGCGCCGAGAATCCGCACCACGGCGTAGTCGTCCATGCTTACCCACACCCTGCCCTTGTAGTTGAAGCGGCTCTCCACCCGGGGCGAGACATCGAGCACCCATGTGTTCACGCCATCGAGCTGCTCGCTTCCCACCAGCTTCAGGCGGTAGTTCGCCGGCGAGAGCATCGCCCGCTGATGGTTCTGTTCCAGCGTGCCCTCCTGCTCGCCCTCCATCAGCGTGCGCAGCACCTGGTTGCAAAAGATGGTGGACCCCGACTCGGAGAGAACGGTGAAGTGCTTGCGGTCCGGCGCGGAAAAGTCCATGCGGACCACCATCTCGGCCTGCCGCTCGCCGATCGGCCCCTTGTACTCCATCCGGTAGACCCGCTGGGATCCATAGCCGTCGAGTTCAGCCTGCCGCTCCCGGTCGTGCGCCACCATCCGGGTCGCAATCTCCTCCGCCGTAGGCGCCTGCGCAGCTGCGCGAACCGGAGCCGAACCCACCCCTGTCAGGAGAACCCCCACAACCAGCATCGCTGCTTGCTGCCGCATGGCCCACCTCCCCCTATGCCCTATCGCACCACACTGCACCACAATCTGTGCAAACGCCGCGTGTACATCCGGCTATTTATCGGTGAAACAACGCCCAC
>DATMOB010000147.1:0-23445 GCA_035568455.1 Granulicella sp. | reverse complement strand
CCCCCGCCCGAAGGCCTCCTCCACGCCTTCCAATCCCTCGGCTACATCATCGTCGTCGCCGTCTTCATCATCACCTTCATCGCCCAGCCCTTTCGTATCCCCTCCTCCTCCATGGAGCCCACGCTCCTGGTCGGCGACTTCCTGCTCGTCACCAAGCAGAACTTCCCCGCCCATCCGCCCGCCCCAATCCTGCCCGCCGCCACCCTCCACCGTGGCGACGTCGTCGTCTTCCACTACCCCATCGACCCCTCCATGCACCTGGTCAAGCGCATCGTCGGTCTCCCCGGCGACCACCTGCGCCTCCGCGCCGGCCGCGTCTTGATCGACGGCAGCCCCCTCGCCGAGCCCTACGCCATCTACAAGCCCGGCCCCGGCGACAACTTCCGCGACAACTTTCCCCGCCTCCAGAATCCCGATCCGGACGTCAGCTCCAACTGGTGGATCCAGATGAAGCAGCTTGTCAACCGCGGCGAGCTCACCATCCCGCCCGGCGAGTACTTCGTCCTCGGCGACAACCGTAACGACAGCGAGGACAGCCGCTACTGGGGCTTCGTCCCCGCCTCCGCCATCGTCGGACGGCCGCTGCTCATCTACTTTTCGCTCGACCAGGCCGTCGAGTCAGGCCGCGCCACCGTATCCGACGAGCCCGCCGCGCCCCGCTTCTCCCCCCCGCCACTGCCCAGGTCGAGCTCGCCCGGCCCGCTCAGCGCCCTACTTCACCTCATCCGCTTCGCCCGTTGGGACCGCACCCTGCGCATCGTCCACTAACCGGAAGATTCTCGCTGCAGAACGGGCCGCTCTCCTCAATCGTCCTAACACCATCGGCGGCGGCCGCAAGCGACCGATTCCCCCATCGCTCCAACAAGCGATACACTGACCTAGATCTGGAGATGCCGATTCCGTTGACTACCCCGACCGAGACCACCAACGCCGAAGCCGTCACGACCGCCTCCTCCCCTGCGGCACGCCAGACCGAGACCCCGCTCGAGTCGCTCGCCTCGATCTGCACCCTCCTGATTCTGGTCATCTTCGCCCAGGCCTTCATCTTCCAGAACTTCGAGATCCCCTCCGGATCCATGGAGAAGACCCTGCTCATCGGCGATCACGTCCTGGTCGACCGGCTCACCTTCGCCCCGCCCACGCGTTGGGCGCCCTTCGTCCACTACCGCGATGTCCACCGCGGCGACGTCATCGTCTTCCTCAAGCCCAATCCCGAGAGCCCGGATCTGATCCTGGTCAAGCGCGCGATCGGCCTCCCCGGAGACCACATCCACCTCCGCAACGGCATCCTCTACCTCAACGGTGTCGCCCAGAACGAGCCCCAGACCAGCAAGCCCAACAACAACGATCCCAATCCCAGCTCCTACTACAACCCCTATCGCGACGACTTCCCCAGCGTGCCCCCCAGCCCGGAGAGCGGCCTTACCGCCACCTGGGCTCTCGATCTGCCCACCCACATCCAGGGCGACGACCTGGTCGTCCCACCGGGCATGATCTTCGCCATGGGCGACAACCGCCTCGAAAGCCTCGACAGCCGTTACTGGGGCTTCGTCCCGCGCGAGAACATCCTCGGCCGCCCCATGTTCGTCTACTGGTCCTTCCAGACCCCATCCGACCAGATCGAAAAGACCAGCCTCGGCGACCGCATCAGCTTCATGGGCCACATCGTCCTGCACTTCTTCAATCAGACTCGCTGGTCTCGCACCCTCCACATCATTCGCTAACTAAGCTAACTAAATAGTCTCTCGTTAGGCTGACGAAAGCCCTTTCTCTTCAAGAGGATGGGCTTTTTCGCCCTGGGGCTGCGTCGCCTTCCCGACATCCATCCGGTGAGACTCCCTCCCGAGCACCTGCGTCTAGGAAGGCAGTGTCGAGCGTTTCAGCGCCCAGATGCTCTCCACCGCAGAAGGTACAACCTTCGCGCGTAGGAGAAGAAAGGGGAACCATGTCCATCCATCGCCGCTTTGCCTCCATTCTTTTCGGCTCGCTGCTCTCCACCGCTTGCGCCGTTGCCCAGCAGACACCACAGCAGACCGCCCCCGCAGCCCAGCCGCAATCCGGCAAGATCACTCTCGACGTGGTCGTCACCCCCAAGTCCGGAGCGCCCGTTTCCGATCTCCAAGCCCAGGACTTCACCCTCCTCGACAACAAAACCCCGCGCCCCATCACCTCCTTCCGCGCTTTCGCGCAGAGCCAGGAGCCGGCCGAGGTCGTCCTCGTCATCGACGACGTCAACACCGAATTCCAGACCATCGCCTATGCCCGCCCCCAGATCGACAAGTTCCTGCGCGCCAACGCTGGCCACCTCCCCTACCCCACCACCCTGGCCGTCGTCACCGATACCGGCACCAACATTCAGAACGCGACCACCGACGGCAACGCCCTCAGTGCCGCCTTCGACCAGTACGAGGTCGGTCTCAAAACCCTTCGCCGCGACACTGGCATCTACGGCGCCGAGGATCGCTCCGATCTCGGCCTGCGGGCGCTCAGCTCGCTGATGAACCGCGAGAGCACCCGTCCCGGCCGCAAGATCATCCTTTGGGTCTCGCCCGGATGGCCCCTGCTCTCCGGTCCACGACTCGACCTCGGAGCGAAGCAGGAGCAACAGATCTTCTCCGATATCGTGGCCCTCTCCTCCCAGCTCCGCAATACCCGCACCACCCTCTACAACATCAATCCCCTCGGCGCCGGCGAAGGGGTCATGCGCACCAACTACTACGAGGCCTTCGCCAAGGGCGTCCAGAGGCCCAGCCAGGTCGAAATCGGCGACCTCAGCCTGCAGGTCCTCGCCACCCAAAGCGGCGGTCAGGTGCTCAACGCCGACAACGACATCACCTCCCTGTTGCAGAAGGCCATGGCCGACACCAGCGCCTACTACCAGCTCACCTTCGATGCCCCGCCCGCCCAACACCCCGATGAATACCACCAACTCCTGATTCAGCTGGCAAAGCCCGGCCTGACCGCGCGCACCCTCCAGGGCTACTATGGACAGCCCCCGAGTACCAGCACTGCGGCTCTGCAATAGAACCGATCAGCCGAGAAACCGGGCGCCGCCCGTCCTCCCGTAGCCAGGTGAGGCCGGGCGGCCCGACTCATCTCATTGAAGCTACCCAGAATCCGACCGAGCCCAGCCAAGACCTCCGCCGCCGCTGCTGGGGCTTCGGCCCGCGCGAGAATATCCTCGGCCGCCCAGGTTCGTCTACTGCTCCTTCAAGACCCCGTCCGACCAGATCGCAAAGACCGGCCTCGGCGACCGCATCAGCTTCATGGCCCACATCGTCCTGCACTTCTTCAATCAGACACGCTGGTCTCGCACCCTCCACATCATTCGCTAGTGGTCCCTCATCGCCCGCGAGCTGCGCTCCGCTGAGACTTTTCAGTGCGCAGCCGCGTCTACGGGCTAGCCCACGGTGCGACCCAGCACTCAGGCAGAGGAAGGCAGACCATGTCCATCCACCGCCGCTTTGCCCCGATTCTGCTCGCTTCCCTGCTCTCCGCCGCCTGCACCTATGCACAGCAGACAGACCAACAGACAGCCCAGCCGCCCGCCGGCAAGATCACCCTCGACGTGGTCGTCACACCCCGCTCCGGCGAGCCCGTCGCCGGCCTGCAAGCCCAGGACTTCACCCTCTTCGACAACAAGACGGCACGAACCATCAGCTCCTTCCGTCCCCTCGGCCGCGGCCAGGATCCGGTTGAGGTCATCCTCGTCGTCGACGCCGTCAACGCCGCCTACCAGACCGTCGCTTATGCCCGCCCCCAGATCGAGAAATTCCTGCGCGCCGACGGCGGCCACCTCCCCTATCCCACCACCCTCGCCGTTGTTACCGACGCCGGCACCCAGATCCAGAAGGGCTTCTCAAGCGACGGCAACGCCCTCCGCAACGCCCTCGACCGGTACGATGTCGGCCTGCGCACCATCCGCCGCGACACCGGATTCTATGGCGCCGAGGAGCGCCTCCAGCTCTCCCTCCAGGCTCTCCAATCGCTGGCCGCCCGCGAGGCCGCACGTCCCGGCCGCAAGATCATCCTCTGGATCTCGCCCGGCTGGCCCCTGCTCTCCGGTCCGAACGTCGACCTGGCAGCAAAAGAGCAGCAACAGCTCTTCTCCGAGATCGTCCACCTCTCCACCCAGCTGCGCCAGACCCGCACCACCCTCTACAGCATCGATCCCCTTGGCGCGGGGGAAGGCGTCATGCGCGTCAACTACTATCAGACCTTTCTGAAAGGCGTTGAAAAACCCCGTCAGGTGCAGCTAGGCGATCTCGGCCTGCAGGTCCTCGCGACCCAGACCGGCGGCCTCGCTTTAGCCTCCAGCAACGACCTCACCGCACTCCTGCAAAGGGCCATGGCCGATACCAGCGCCTACTACGAACTCACCTTTGACCCTCCCCCGGCCGAGCACCCCGACGAATACCACCACCTCCAGATTCAGCTGGCCAGGCCCGGCCTGACCGCGCGCACCCTCCGGGGCTACTACGCGCAGCCTTCCCTCTCCAGCGCCGCTCCGCCACAGTAAAGCCGAGCGTCCCTTCGCCACGCACCGGCAGCGCTCATCGCGCCATCGCGCCATCGCACCATCGCACCGGCAGCGCTCATCGCGCCATCGCCTTGAGACAAACACGGCCAAGCTCCAGACAAGCTAAAATAACTAGTCCGCTAGAAAGCCCCTGGACGCGCCCTCATGCTCCCCATTGAAGCTACCCAGAATCCGACCGAGCCCAGCCGAGACCTCCGCCGAAGCCACTTCGTCCGCCGCTTTCTGCCCGTCTTTCTGCTCCTGCTCGCCATCCTTCTGCTCGCCCTGGTTCCGCCGCTGGTCAACGTCAGCCGCTTCAAGCACCGCATCGTGACCAGCATCAGCACAACGCTCGGCCGCCCGGTCCACCTCGATCGCGTCTCGCTCAATCTCCTTCCGCTGCCCGGCTTCACCCTCGAAAACTTCGTCGTCGAAGAGGATTCCCACTTCGGCTACGAACCCATCATCCGCGCCAACAGCGTTCGCGTCACGCTCCGCGCCAGCTCTCTCTGGCGTCGCAAGGTCGAGTTCTCGCGTATCGCGCTCGACCAGCCCAGCCTCAACCTCGTTCATGACGCCAACGGCCGCTGGAACTTCGAAAACCTCATCCTCCAGGCCTCGCAGATCTCCGCCGCGCCCACCGCCCAACCCACCGCCGGCCGCGACCCGCGCTTCCCGTACATGGAAGCCACTGGCGCCCGCATCAACATCAAATCGGGGGCCGCCGGCCAGTCTGGCCAGGAGAAGCTCCCCTTCGCGCTCACCGAGACTGATCTCGCCCTCTGGCTGCCCACCCCGAACCAGTGGCACCTCCGCCTCTCCGGCCACCCCGCACGCACCGACACCAACGCCTCCGACACCGGGACCGTCGAGCTGGAAGGAACCTTCGGCCGCGCCAAGACCTTCGCCCAGATGCCGCTCGACCTGACCGGCCGCTGGAGAAACGCTCCCCTGGGTGAGGCCAGCCTCGTCGTCCTCGGCCGCGACGCCAACCTGCGGGGCGACCTCGCCCTCTCCGCCGAGATTCACGGCACCCTCGGGGCCAACACCGTCAAGGCCGACGCCCAGCTCAGCGGCCTGCGCCGCGCCGACTTCGTCCCCCAGCATCCACTCGACATCAACGCCGAGTGCCAGGCCAGGTCCACCGGCATCTTCCACGCCTTCCACGAGATTCGCTGCAGCTGGCCGCCCCCGGCAGCCTCTGATCCGGCAACCTCCGCAACAAAGGTCCTGGTCGTTACCGGCGACCTCCCCGACATCCGCCGCCCCGACACCGCGAGCTTTGAGATCGGAACCCCCGGCCTTCCCGCCAGCAGCCTGCTCAACTGGCTCCACGTCGCCAGCGCCAGCGCTCCCGCCGACGAGACCGCCTCCGGCACCCTGACCGCCAAGCTCGCCCACGGCTCCATCCCCGCCTCCGGTGCCAGCCAGAGCGCGGCCAACTGGAGCGGCGACCTCCATCTGCACGGCGCAACCCTCACCGCGCCCAGTCTTGGAGCGGAACCCTTCACCCTCGGCGACCTCTCCATCAGTTCTCCGGGATACACCACCGCAGCCGACCCCCTCGCGCCGGCCCCGGTTTCATCTCGTAATTCCGGTCCAGGTCACAGGGCCGCCCGACCCACCCCCGAGGCCAACACCACCTTCCTGCTCGCCCCCACCGCCCTCAACCTCGGCGGCCGGGAGCCCGCACTGCTCGAAGGCCGCTTCGACGCCAACGGCTACACCCTCCACCTCACCGGAACCGCCATCCCGAGCCGCCTGCTCGCGCTCGCCGCCGCCCTGCCGCAGTTCGGTGATGGCCTGCCCACCCTCTTCCCCGCCCCCAGCGCGACGCCCGCCCACATCGACCTCACGGCCTCCGGCGCCTGGACCACCCCACCCACCTGGACCCGCACTGCCGCAACCACCGCCCCACCCCGGCGCCGCTCCCAACGCCGCTAGAGCAAGTTCTCTGTGGCTGTAGAGACTCCCACCAGTCCATTTTGGTTGTCATTCCGTGGCGCAGCGGAGGAATCTGCCGCCGCAGCTCGGCCCCTCGGTTTTGGTCTGATTCCCGGCCGCGGGGCCGCACCCCTCCAGCCACCACGCCGCGGTCGACCGCGCCGCCGCTCTCCCCCCAGCAAAGAGCCATTGCACTTCGGGAAACATCCAACACCCAGGTCCTGCAGCGAGATCTCACTCCACCTTTAGATCCACCTTCTCCACATGCTCGCTCGACTGCAGCTCCGGCACGCTGCCATCGTTGACCATCACCTCATCCGGCGTTCCCTGGAATAGGATCCGCGTCGCCGCATCCGAGTGCGCCGGAATCCGCAGCCGCTCCGTCGCCGTCAGCGTTCCCGAGCGGACCGTCACCGGCACCTCGGCCACGGCGTCGCCGTCGTTGTGCACATCCACCGCGATCAGCCATCCGCCCGCCTTCGCCGGCGCATCAGGAACGTTCCGTGACGACACATGGCGGATACTCAGGTCCGGCAGACCACGGTCGCGATACACCCAGTCGTCGAAGTACCAGCGCAGATCCTTCCCCGAAACCTGCTCCAACACCTTCTCGAACTGCTCCGGGTCGGCGTCCGCCGCGCCATCCCGCCGATAGGTCTGCAGCGTCTTCTTCAGCGCCGGCTCCCCCGCGATCGAGCGCAGCATCCACAGCACCGCCGCCGCCTTGGTCCGGTAGTACACCTCGCTGTGCGCCGCGATCAGACTCTGGCCAGCCTCAGCTGCCCCCGCCGCATCCGGCTCAGCTCCGTCGGACCCAACAGTCCCGGCCGGTGGCGCCTGCCCCCCCGACGCCGGCTTGATCTCCGGCTCAGCCAGGGCCAGCGCATTCGCAGCCGAATCCAGCCGCGAAACAGCCGCCGCCCGCCCATCGTTGGCTTCGACCCACAGCAGCGACATCAGCTGCGGCACACCCTCATCCAGCCACACATGGGAGGACCGAAACCACCCATGCGCCAGCGTGTGCACCAGCAGCGGAGCCAGCGCCGCCGGCTCGGCCGCCCGTAGCGGCGTCACCAGGAACGCCCCATCCTCGAACGGCTGCCCATCGTGATCGAGCACCGTCAGCGGGGCCAGCGGACTCGTCCCCAGCCAATCCATCAGCAGCTGCTGCGCCTTCGCCGCACCGGTCACATACTGGGTCAGAACCCCATCCTGGTCCGTCACCGCCTGCAGCAGAGCGCCATCGGTCTGGGTCGCCGGCCGCTCCGTCACGAACAGGCTCGGCACCCGGAATCCCAGGGGTCGCTGCGCAAACTCCGCCGTCGCGATCCCCGTTCCCTCCGCCACCGGCGCGTCCTTGTTCTCGCTCATGACGCGCAACGGCTCCCGCTGCCCGCAGAAGTAGGCAGCATCCGGAGCCGCACCCGTGTACTCGACCGTCAACCGCAGCCGCGCCGCCGCTGCCTGCTGCCGCTGCTTCGCCCAGCCCACCGCGTCGAACAGCTTCGCGCCGTCGCCCAGAAACACCGGCGCCGACGACACCGGATACCACAGCACATTCCCATACCCGCGCAGCGCCGTGCCCGTTTCCGTCCCGTCTACCGCGATCCGGTCCCAATCCGCCATCGCTGCCTGCTCCGCCGGTGCGCCGATCCGCGCCAGCCGCTCGGCCGACGGCCCGATCTCCCCGGAGTAGAGCGTCACCAGCTCCAGCTTCGCCCCCGGAGCCAGCGCCTTGGGCAGCGTCACCACCGCCTCCCGCGCCACCCCGGTATGATCCGCATCCGTATTGATCCGGTGCTGCACAAACGTGAGCGGCGTCACTCCCGCCGGCGTGCGCACCCCAAAGCTCTCCCACACCAGGGTCGACGATATCTGCAGCGCCAGTCTCGTCAGCGGCGCCTTCCCATCGTTCCGGACCCCCAACCCCGCATGCACCGCAATCCCCGCTCGCGCCGGCGCCAGATGCACATCCAGATCGTAGCCAACAAACGTAACCGCGTCGCGCTCCTCATCCGTCACCGCAACCACGGCGTCGGGCGGAGCGGGCGTCTGCGGCGCCTGTTCCACCCCGGCAGCGGCCGTTGAAGAAGAGGATGAGGAAGAAGAAGACGAGGGCGCTGGCGAAGAAGACTGAGGAGTCGGCTCCGCGTCCGCCGCCGGCTCATCCGGCGGCAGCTCTAGCGGCTGCTCGCGATGAAACAGCACCGTCCCCTTCCCCGGAGCGGGCTGGTCCGGAGCTGGCGAAGGGGAAGCCGGGGCAGTCTGCGGCGGAGGCAAGGGAGGCGTCTTCTCCTGCGCCCCGGCCGCTAAGCCAATGCTCAGCAAACACATAGAACCTACAGCAGAGCGCGCCCCACCCAACCTCAGTCGTCTCAAGATCCCAAACCCTTTCGCACTTTAGACTTCGTAGACTGCGGTTTGGGGTCGGGCAGACTGCGCCGCTGGCGCATCGCCTCGTACATCACCACCGCGCCGGCCACCGATACATTCAGCGACGAGACCGCGCCCGCCATCGGTATCCGCAGCAGGTGATCGCAGGTCTTCTTCACCAGATCGTGCAGCCCCGCGCCCTCGCGCCCCAGCACCAGAACGCAGTCCGTGCGGAAGTCGAAGTCCATATAGTCCGGCGTGCCCCGCTCATCGAGCCCCAGCACCCAGATATTCTGCTGCTTCATCTGTTCGAGCGATCGCACCAGGTTGGTCACCTTGGCGATCCGGACATGCTCCGACGCCCCGGCCGAGGTCTTCGCCACTGTCGCATTCAGCGGGGCCGAACGCCGCTCCGGCAGCACCACCCCATCGACTCCCACCGCATCGGCGGTGCGCAGCAGAGCCCCCAGGTTGTGTGGATCCTCCACCCCGTCCAGCGCCAGGAAGAACCTGTGCCCGGCCGCCGTTCCATCCGCCTCTACCGGCTTCTTGATCGCCAGCAGGTCCTCGATGCCCAATAGCCGGCGCTCTCGCACCACCGCCAGCACTCCCTGGTGCATGTCCGTCTTCGCCATCCGCGTCAACTGCTCGCGCGACTCCGTCGAGACCCGGACATTCGCCAACCGGCACTGTGTAATCACTCGCTCCAGTCGCTCATCGCGACGATCCCGCGCCACCAAAACATGGTCCAGAGAGCGCGATCCGGAGCGGATAGCCTCCTCAACCGGATGCAGGCCGTATAAAACTTCCATCCCTCTAGTCTACCGCCGCCCGCTGGTTTATTTTGCCGCCCGCCCCATCTGCTGGCTTACAATCAAGAGATCCACGGTTTCATCCATTCCTTCCGGGACGGGTCCCCCCTCAAGCCATGGCTCCACCAAAAAGAACCAGAAAAAGAAGAATTGACCAATCAGAGAGCGTCTTTTCCCCCGATCCGGGCGTCCATTCCGATATGAGCAATGGCTCCATCTCGATTGCCTCCTCCCTCGCTGCCGAACACAGCGAGCGCGAGAACGTCGCCATAGCCCGTGGCCTCAAGCGCCAGGACCCCGACCTCCTCGATCAGTTGATCGAACTCTACCAGCACCGCCTGCTGCGCTATCTGCTCTTCCTCACCGGCAAGCGCGAGGTCGCCGAAGACCTCTTCCAGGAAACCTGGATGCGCGTCCTGCTGCGCGGCGCCCAGTACAACGGCAAGGCGCGCTTCGACACCTGGCTGTTCACCATCGCGCGCAACCTAGTCATCGATCTCTCCCGCAAGCGCACCATGGCCTCGCTCGACGAGATGTGCGAGGCCGGCGACGATGGCGACGCCCGCCCGCTCGCCATCGCCATCGACGAACCCTCCCCCCTCGAACAGTTCCAGTCCCGCGAAGACTGCGCCGAGATCGCCGAGGTCCTGCTCACGCTGGAGCCCAACTACCGCGAGGTGCTCGTCCTCCGCTTCCACGAAGAGCTCTCGCTCGAAGAGATCGCCCGCATGACCAACGCGCCGCTCTCCACCGTCAAATCCCGGCTCTACCGCGGCCTGGCCGCGCTCAAGCCCGAGGTCGAGCGGCTGCGCAACGCCCACGCCCACATGGAACGCAACGACTACGCGGAGAGGTTGCGCTGATGTCGGCCTTCGATCCCACCCCCCGCCAGCACGGCATCGAACCGGACTCCCTGCGCGCGGCCATCCGCCAGATTGACTCCGCCGCCACCTCCGCGCGCGTCAACCGCACCCACCGCATCGTCCGTGAGCGCGCCCACACCATCGCCGCCCGCCGATCCCGCGTCCGCAGCCTGTTCGTACCGCTGCTCATCTTCTCCGCTCTGCTGATCGGCATTTGCACCGCCGTCTGGAGCGTTCTCGACCAGTACGAGCTCGAGCCCAACGGCTCCCCGGTCGCCAGCTACCAGATGCTCGTTCTTCTGCTCTGGTCGGTCCCCGTATCCGCCGCGCTGATGGCCGTGGTCTGGTTCCGGCAATCCCGCATCACGAGGGATGGAGAGATGAGTCAATGACGCACTTCGGTAACAGATCCTCTAACAGCAACGATTCGGCCTCTCATGTGGACCGCCAGGACTCTGAACTGCGCCTTATTCCCACCTGGTCGGTGGTGCTGGCCGTGATCGTCTTCCTCGCTGCCCAGTACCTATTCCACTTCGTCCTGCCCCACCAGCGGCACGAGATGCTGCCCATGCGCCTGCTCATGGGCTACTCCTGGGGAACGCTCTTCGCCAGCTACGTGCTTCTGGTCGGCTACGTCAGCCGCGACGTCCGCCGTCGCGACATGCCCGCCGGCCTGTGGATGCTGATCGTCACCATCATGCCCGGAGGCGTAGGCGCGGTCGTCTACTTCCTGCTGCGCCAGCCCGTGCTCATGCGGTGCCCGCACTGCGTCACCGAGATCGCCTCCACCTATCACTTCTGCCCGCAATGCCAGTTCCAGGTCGCCCCGGTCTGTGGCCAGTGCTTCCGCGGCGTCAAGATCACCGATGCCTACTGCACCAACTGCGGCCACGACCTCGCCGCCGACCATGCACCCGCACGGCTCCGCGCCTATAGTGACTAGATGCCACTGACGTCTGTCCTGAACGCAATCATTGTCGACGACGAACCCCTCGCCCGCCAGGAGCTCCTCTACCTGCTCGAAGACGCCGGCGGCGTCAACATCCTCGCCCAGGGCACCAACGGCATCGAGGCCGTCGAGCTCATCCGCTCCCATCAGCCCGACATCGTCTTCCTCGACGTCCAGATGCCCGGCCTCGACGGCTTCGCCGTCATCAAAAAGCTGCTCGACAGCTCCACCCCCATGCCCCAGATCGTCTTCGCCACCGCCTTCGATCAGTACGCCGTGCGCGCCTTCGACGTCAACGCCATCGACTACCTGCTCAAGCCCTTCGACCGCGCCCGCCTGCTCAAGACCCTCGACAAGGCCCGGCTCCGCATCGCCACCCTCGCCGACTCGCCGAGCCACTCCGAAGCCAAGCTCGACGCCCTGCTCCGCCTCTTCGAGGAGCAAATCCACGTCCAGGCTCCTCGTTCCGCCCCCTCGCCCGGTAAGATCGTCGTCCGCACCCAGAACCGCCTGCTCCTGGTCGACCAGCGCGAGATCTGCTTCGCCTCCATCGACGAAGGCGCCATCACCGTCGTCACCCCCGCGGTCGAAGGCCAGTCCAACTGCCGCACCCTCGAAGAGCTCACCGACCTGCTCGACCCCGAGACCTTCTGGCGCGCCCACCGCTCCTTCCTGGTCAACATCCAGCACATCCGCGAGGTCGTTCCCTGGTTCAAATCCAGCTACCAGCTGCGCATGGACGACCCCAAAAAGACCGAGGTCCCGGTCAGCCGCTCCCAGACCAAACGTCTCCGAGAACTCTTCAACCTTTAGTGTGATGATCATCGAAGTGTCATCCTGAGCGGAGCGCAGAGGAGTCGAAGGACCTGCGGTTTCTTGCGGTGGCACCAGTGTTGGATCGGTGAAAATACAGATCGAACCTCAGACTCAGGACGCTAACTAACCCCAGCAGCAAACAGCACCGCAGCCGGGTGCCCCATCCACGCGCAGCCTTACCGCGCATGGGTGGGAAGGAGGGACGCCCGTACTTCCAACCCTCCGGGAGCCCCACCTTCGCGACAGCCTCACCGTCGTGAAGGTGGGCATCGAGCGCAGCTCGACCGCAGTTCCCCCTCCCGCCCCAATCAAACCGAAGCAACGATCCCGAACCTTTCTCCCTCCACCCGGGATCAAATAACTCGATCGGAGGATCACCCGAATGAACTTCACCCGCCTTCTGGCACCCGTGTGCGCCGCGCTCGTCTGCGTGTACAGCGCCGCCGCCCAGAGCACCCAGGCCACCCAGACCACCCTTGCCCCCTTGCCGGTCCCGGCCAGGACTCTGCCCGTCCCCAACGACGTCAGCCCCGAGATGCAAAAGATCATCGCCGCGCCCCGCAAGCCCGGCTGGAACGATCAGTGGAGCACCGGCGAGCAGTGGAGAGCGGTCGCCGACAAGCAGGCCGCCCAGGTCGTCCAGACCCTCCCCGCCATGCGCCAGCGCCTGCACGTCACCGTCAAGCCCGACACCATCAACGGCGTCCGCGTCTTCGTCGTCACCCCCGACGTCATCCCGCCCCAGCACCAGAAGCAGCTCCTGCTTCACGTCCACGGCGGCTGCTATGAGCTCTTCCCCGGCGAATCCGGCACCTCCGAGGCCATCCTCATGGCCGGCCTCGGCCACTACAAGGTCATCTCCGTCGACTACCGCATGCCCCCCGAGGCCTACTTCCCCGGCGCGCTCGACGACGCCATGACCGTCTACCAGGCCGCGCTCAAGACCGCCGGCGCCAAGCACGTGGCCGTCTTCGGCACCTCCGCCGGCGGCGCCCTCACGCTCGAGATGATGCTCCGCGCCAAGCAGCTCGGCCTGCCCATGCCCGCCGCGATCGCCCCGGGAACCCCCATGTCCGATCTCACCAAGACTGGCGACAGCTTCTACACCAACGAGCTGGTCGACAACATCCTGGTCTCCCGCAACGGCTCCTGCCATGCTGCCGCCATGGTCTACGCCCACGGCCACGACCTCAAGGACCCGCTGCTCTCGCCCGTCTACGGCGATATGCATGGCCTTCCGCCCGCCATCCTGACCACCGGCACCCGTGACCTCCTGCTCAGCAACACCGTCCGCGTTCACCGCAAGCTACGCCAGGCCGGCATCGACGCCCAGCTCGAGGTCTTCGAAGGCACCTCCCACGCCCAGTACCAGTTCGACGACCGCGTCCCCGAGACCCACGAGGCCTTCGCCGAGATCACCGCCTTCTTCGACAAATACCTAGCCCGCTAACGCCACTCTAACCAACGCGGCCCATTCTCTCCGCCTTCACCGGAAAGAATGGGCCGCATTCTTACTCCCTACTCCTATTCCCTACTCGCTGCCTCACAAATTCAGCTTCTTAAAGATTCGCTCCGGAATGTTCCGAATGATGAACATGATCGGCTGCCACTGAAACGGCACATACAGATTGTCCTGGTGCCCGTCGATCGCCTTCACGATGCTCTTCGCCACCGCATTCACATCCGCGAACCGCTCGCTGCCCTTCATTTGCCCGGTCATCGCCGTCCGCACCGGCCCGGGCTTGATCGTCAGCACGGTCACGCCCTCGCGATCGACCCGGTTGCGCAGGCCGCCCAGAAACGCCGACAGCCCCGCCTTCGACGCCCCATACGCGTAGTTCGACTTCCTGCCGCGATCGCCCGCCACCGACGAGATCACCGCCAGCACCCCCGCATGCTGCTGCACGCAGTAGTTCGCCAGCCAGGTCAGCAGCGACACCGGCGCCATTAGATTGGTATGGATGATCTGGGCCGCCTGGTTGAAGTCCTGCTCCGCCTTCGCCTGGTCGCCCAGAATCCCGTGCGCCAGATACGCCACGTCCATTCCGCCCAGCGTGTTGATGGCATGCGCCAGCAGCTCCGTATGCCCGTCCGTATCGTCCAGGTCCGCCACCGCCGTATCCACGTGCCGCGCCCCGCGCGTACGCAGGTCGGCGGCCACCGCAGCCAGCTTCTCCGCATTACGCGCCACCAGGAACAGGCTCGCGCCCTCGGCGGCCCAGATGCGGCAGGTCGCCTCGGCGATCCCCGAGGTCGCCCCCAGCACCAGGATCTTCGTGAACCGGCCGCGCACCGACGGATGGAGCGCAGCTTCGACCGACGATTGAAAGTTCTGCGCGGCGACTGCTGTGGATGGCTGAGTACTCATAGGCTTGGACGATCTCCGGTAACGCGCTCCCAAAAGCTGGAGGTAAGCAGTGGATCGCGGAAGCGCGCAAACTGCTCCCACTGTGGATAGAAGGCCTGGAACTGCGCCGCCGTCATCGCCGCATCCTTGGCCGGATACAGCCGCCCGCCAAACTCCAACGTCATGTCGGCCAGCCGCTCAAACAACGGGAAGCTCACATCCGGCTTGATCGGAAAGTCCAGCGCCAGCGTAATTCCCGGCTGCGGGAAGCTCATCATCCCCGGCGAGGGCACATCGCCAAACGCCTTCAGCACCGCCAAAAACGACGCCAGCCCCGACTTCGCCACCTCGCGCAGAATCGCGATCGTCCCCTCCCGCGCATGCTCCCACGGAATCGCATACTGGAACTGCAGCAGCCCGCGCTTGCCGTACATCCGGTTCCAGTGCAGCACCTTGTCCAAGGGATAGAAGAACGGCTCATAGTCCTGCAGCGCCCGTACCTCCCTCTTCATCTGCTTATGGAAGAAGACGGTGTTGAACATGCTCACCGTCAGGTGGTTCAAGGCAAAGCCCGGAGCGTCGAACGGAAACACCAGCTTCGGCTCCGGCGACGGCTTCAGCTCATCGGGCACCTTCGAGTGATCGCCCTCCATGAACACGCCCCGAGCAAAGTTCTTCCCCGTCGAGGCGCAGTCCACCCAGCTCACCGTGTATTCGATATGCTGGCTCTGCCGGGTCAGGTCGAGAAACTCATCGACCCCGTGGAACTGAATGCCCCGGTAGTCGATCTTGCGCGAGACGATCGGCCGCAGCCGCACCTGCGCCCACGGAATCACTCCCGTCAGCCCCAGTCCCCCGATGGTCGCCGCATAGTAGTCCGAATTCTCCGTCGGCGAACACAGCATCGACGTCCCATCCGACCGCACCAGACCGAACTGCGTCACATGCGAGCCGAACGTGCCCGCGATGTGGTGGTTCTTGCCATGAATGTCGTTGGCGATCGCTCCACCCAGCGTGACGTACTTGGTCCCCGGCGTCACCGGCAGGAAGAAACCGCGCGGAACGGCGAAGTCGAGAATCTGCGCCAGCGTCACTCCCGCCTCGGCCGTCAGCAGCCCGGTCGCCGGATCGAAGTCCAGCAGCCGGTTCATCCCGGTCGTCAGCAGCAGGTTCCCCCCCTTCAGCAGACAGACGTCGCCATAGCTCCGCCCCATGCCCACCGGCAGCGCGCCGTTGTGCACACCCTCCAGCACCCGCGGGTAATCGCTCTGCCAATGCAGCGGCAGGATCTTCCCCTCAAAGGTCGGATAGCGCCCCCAACTCTCAAACCTCGGGGTATCGGAAATCTCAGCTTCAGAAGACGCCACTTGTGCCATAGCCACAGCATACTTTCTTCAAGACAAGTTAGAAATGAACAAAAACGAGAACCAGCGAAACCGCCCGGCAAACGCAAACATCCCCGCGGCCTCTGCCCAAACGCTGCAAAACGCCGCAAAGGAACACAAGAAAGGTACCGCCTCAGCGGTACCTCTTTGCGAGAACAGTAAGTTAGATGCGTGCTTAGGCTGCTACGGCAGTCTTCTTCAGCGCAGCTTTGGCCTCAGCCGCGAGCGCCGCGAATCCAGCAGCGTCGTTCGCCGCGATATCGGCCAGAATCTTGCGATCCAGACCGTTGCCGGCCTTCTTCAGACCGTTGATGAAGGTCGAATAGCTCATCCCGTTCAGGCGGCACGCGGCGTTAATACGCACGATCCACAGAGCGCGATACTGCCGCTTCTTCTGCTTGCGGCCGGTGTAGGCGAACATCAGACCGCGCTCGACGGCCTCCTGCGCTGCCTGGTAGAGCTTCGATTTCGTGAGGAAGTAGCCACTCGCGCGCTTCAGAATCTTTTTGCGCCGGTCGCTGCGTTTCGTACTCCGTTTTACACGGGGCATGGTCCATCTCCTTTGGCGTACATCGGTAAAGCGGCTGGAGGCAGGGAAACCTCTTCACACGCTATGCAACTCCCGCATCTCGGTGCAATCGGCCCGCAAAGGCAGATTCCAGGGGCCATGAACGCTGGCAGGCCCTTTGCCGGAGACCGTGTCGCCACAGCCTCACAGCGGCTCGATGGGGAAAACGAGCCCTCCAAACGCTGTTTAGGCGTAGGGGAGCATGCGGGCCACATTGTGCTGGTCCGCGTCCGAGATCAGAGCCGACCCGCCCAGCTTGCGCTTGGTCTTGGTCGCCTTCGAGGTCAGAATGTGACGCATCTTCGAGTGCCCGCGCTTGAACTTGCCACTGGCGGTCTTCGTAAAGCGCTTCGCAGCGCCCGAGTGTGTCTTCAACTTTGGCATGGGGTTCCTAAATAGTTCCGGCCATAAGTACAGCGCAGCCAGAACTTCGAACAACTCCAGCTAGTATACCCGAATCCACTCCCACCCACCCCGAAATTCGCCACCTGAGCGTCTACCCCTTTGCTTGTTCTCGTGGTCATCCTGAGCGAAGCCTCGCGCAGATTCATCGCGAGAGAAGGACCCCGGTACCCTTTGAACCGCCCCTGCCCTCCGAACCTCTCAACCGAGACAGCCCGCTGTCGTCCGCTCCGTCCAACCTTCCCGGAACCGCCCCCAACACCCCGCAAATGCTTGACACGCCTGATGAAATGAACCCATCAGTCACCCCATCCAGGCCCCGTACCAAGTCTCCCCAGTCCAGACCTCGGTTTGGACCTACGTTCTTTTTTATCTATAATTTAGGACTTATGTCCAGGGCGAGGGGGCAGGTACCCCGAAACACCCCGACCCGAGCGGGAAGCCGTCGTCCATCGGCCTCGCGCCCAGCTTAAAGGAGAGCCCTCCGCATGCTATACTTAAGCTCTAGAAAGAGTCGCTCCGAAGCGCCCTAAGTGCTGCATTGACGCGGACTTTACTCCCTCCCGCAACGCCTCGACCCGGCCGCTTTGCAAGCACGCACACTACGATCTTACGGAGTTCCATGGCATCGACCGCAATTCCCACCGAAACCACCCTTCTCGACCTCGAAGCCACCACCGCCCAGGAACCGGCTGCGAAGAAAGAAGGCGGCTACTCCGCTGAAAACATCACCGTGCTCGAGGGCCTCGCGGCCGTCCGCCTGCGCCCCGCCATGTACATCGGCTCCACCGGCGAGCAGGGCCTGCACCACCTCGTCTACGAGGTCGTCGACAACTCCGTCGACGAGGCCCTCGGCGGCCACGCCACCCGCATCGACGTCACCATCCACGTCGACAACTCCATCACCGTCGTCGACGACGGTCGCGGCATCCCGGTCGACAACAAGACCATCAACGGCGTGACCATGCCCGCCGTCCAGGTCGTGCTCACCATGCTCCACGCCGGCGGCAAGTTCGACGCCTCCAACTACAAGGTCTCCGGCGGCCTGCACGGGGTCGGCGTCTCCTGCGTCAACGCCCTCTCCGAAGAGTTCGACGTCGAGATCTGGCGCGACGGCTTCGCCTGGGAGCAGGACTACGCCAAGGGCGAGCCCGTCAGCAAGCTGCGCAAGATGGGCGCGTCTACTCGTCGAGGCACGAAGGTGCACTTTCTCCCCGACAAGAGCATCTTCTCCGTCACCGAGTTCAGCTACGACACCCTGGCCAACCGCCTGCGTCAGCTCGCCTTCCTGAACAAGGGCATCGAGATCACCCTGACCGACGACCGCCAGACCGACCCCAAGACCGGCGAGGCCAAGACCCAGACCTTCAAGTACACCGGCGGCATCGCCGAGTTCATCAAGCTGCTCAACAAGGGCAAGGGCGTCCTCCACGAGAAGCCCATCTACATGGAGGCCGAGCGCGACAACGTCGCCATGGAGATCGCCCTCCAATACAACGACAGCTACTCCGAGACCGTCTTCACCTTCGCCAACAACATCAACACGATCGACGGCGGAACCCACCTCTCCGGCTTCAAGACCGCGTTGACCCGCACCATCAACGCCGCCGGCCAGTCGCTCGGCCTCTTCAAGGACGTCAAGGAGAACCTCTCCGGCGACGACGTCCGCGAGGGCCTAGTGGTCGTCATCTCGGTCAAGCTCTCGCAGCCCCAGTTTGAGGGCCAGACCAAGGGCAAGCTCAACTCCGACATCGCCGGCACCGTCCAGGCCTTCGTCAACGAGCGCCTCGGCGCCTTCCTCGAGCAGAACCCCTCGGTCGCCAAGAAGATCATCAACAAGGCAATCGACGCCGCTCGCGCCCGCGAGGCCGCGCGCAAGGCCCGCGACCTCACCCGCCGCAAGGGCGCACTCGACGGCGGCGGCCTCCCTGGCAAACTCGCCGACTGCTCCGAACGTCAACCGGACCGCTGCGAGCTCTACCTGGTCGAGGGTGAGTCCGCCGGCGGTACCGCCAAGCAGGGTCGCGACCGCCGCTTCCAGGCCATCCTGCCCCTCAAGGGTAAGATCCTCAACGTCGAAAAGGCCCGCTACGACAAGATGCTCGGCCACGAAGAAATCCGCGCCATGATCACAGCCCTCGGCTGCGGCATCGGCAAGGACGACTTCGACGTCGCCAAGCTCCGCTACGGCAAGCTCATCCTGATGACCGATGCCGACGTCGACGGCTCCCACATCCGCACCCTTCTGCTCACCTTCTTCTTCCGTCACATGACGGAGCTGATCAAGCGCGGCCACGTCTACATCGCCCAGCCGCCGCTCTACCGCATCAAGAAGGGCAAGTTCGAGCAGTACATCAAGGACGACCGCGAGTACGTCTCGGTCATGGTCAAGCGCGCCTCCGACGGCATGGTCCTCACCTACGGCCCCAAGCAGGCCAAGCTCGAGGGCGCCGAGCTCACCACCTTCATGGCGCAGCTCAACGACTACCTCGGCTTCTTCGATAAGCTCGACAAGCGCCTGCGCAACGAGCAGGTGGTCCGCGACTTCACCCAGCTCTTCGCCCACGAGGGCGCGGCGCCCGCCAAGAAGGAGGACTTCCAGTCTCCGACCGGCCAGGCCCCCGCCAAGCTCATTGAGATGCAGGCCCGCCTCCAGGCCATCGTCAAGGAGTTCCAGTTCCGCGCCGTCGGCGAGCCCACCCTCGATGAGGAGCACCAGACCTGGTCGGTCAGCTTCACCGACGCCCAGGGCGCCATCCGCACCATCGACTGGGCTCTGGCCACCTCCGCCGAGAGCCGCCAGCTGCTGGCCAAGCACGCCCAAATCAAAGACAAGCTCGAGGCTCCCTTCCTCATCTCCTACGCCCCCAAGACTGCGGCTGCCGCGGCCCAGGAGGCCGCTCAGGAGGCAGAGGAAGCTTCAGACGAGGCCAACGAGACCGCTCCGCAAGAAGGCGCCGAGGCTGCCGCCAGCACCACCATCGAGACCAAGCCGACCAAGCGCTCCAACAAGATCAACCAGGACCCCGTCGAAAAGAAGACGCCCCGCGAGGTCTTCGACTACGTCATCGATCAGGGCCGCAAGGAGTACCAGGTACAGCGCTACAAGGGCCTTGGCGAGATGACCGCGCCGCAGCTCTGGGATACCACCATGGACCCCGAACGCCGCACCCTGCTCCAGGTCAAGCTCGAAGACATCGCCGCCTGCGAGGAGATCTTCACCACCCTCATGGGCGAAGACGTCGAAAGCCGACGCAAGTTCATCGAAGAGAACGCCCTGGACGTCAAGAACCTCGACATCTAACGCGTAACATTTTTGTAGGTTGGCGGAAAGATTTTCCCTCTTGGCGCAAAAAAGCGACCATTTTGGCGGAAAGATTGTGTAGACACATAATGCGAAATCAGCCGCCTGGCTCACAGGCGGCTTTTTTTCGGCCAGAAGCCCGTATAGGTTGGAGCCCCGGCGAGGCCTCTCAATCGGATCCAGCGTCTTGTCTACTCGTTTGAAGAACTCAAGAAGAACTGGGGCGGAGATTTTGCGCGGGTAATAAGCACGCTACGCGAGGAGATCGAACAGGGAGGATGAAGAGGAGGATGAAGCGAGACCGATTTTTATTCAGCGCGAAGCACTACCGTGTTTTCAGGAATGCGGCACGAGCGTGGCTTCGGAGATGATGACGTGCATCAGTTGTTCGCCACGCTTAATCCCGACTCTTAATAGCGGGAGTTCAACCGGGCGGATTCCGCTGGGGCGCCACGGTTACGCGTTTCCGTGCGAGTTGAGAGGGAAGGGCTTTCCCTCCGCGTCTGCAGCCGCCCGCCTCGGCACCGGTTGCAGCTCCCATAGATGGAGACGAGATTCAACATAGCCGCGAAGAACGTTATAGCGTGAGATGAGCTTTGGGTCTCCAGAAGCAGTGACTCGTTGCTGTTCAGCGATCACAAAAGCGTAAAGGGGCTGAATCATCCCACTGGCGAACTTGCTGTCCGAGCCTTGGAGATCACTCATAACAGGGCCGAGATAGTCGAGGATTCGCTTTCCGTCCGCGTCGACTGCGATCAACTGCAGTATACGATCGATGATCGATATGACAGTTTTCACCTCAGGTGCCGTTTGGGCCGAAAAGTGGGCCCGCGCTACGTTGAGATAGTTCCAGAGTTCCTCGCCGATCATGATGCGCGGATACTCGGCCCCTTTCGATTCGAGCACGTAGGCTCTTTCGAGCGCAGTACCATAGATCTCTCCCGGCGCAATTTCGGTCGCAAGCCCCACGTCGATTCCGCCTCGTAAGGGATGTTGGCTGGCCAGGGCCGTTATCATGACAACCGCCGATGCCGTTAAGGCAGAAAAGACTGTAGTGATGGAGGCCAGCGGGCTGCCCTCACCGCGCAGAGGAACTGAGGTGACGAAGGAATCGGAAAATCCTACAAACTTCGGACAGATTGGTTCGGAAATGTGTTGTTTGAGGGCGGTCAATCCGGACTCGAAGACCGCAAATTGATCCGCAAAGGTCTTCCGCAGCTCCAGTACGAAGCCTGCGGTCTGTCTCAGGACTTCAGCGACCTCAGCGTGCTCCTCCGGTGTCTTCGGCAACTGCAGTTGCTTGAATCGTTCGCGCTGGCCGAGCACGTCGAGGAAGGCGACGAGATGATGTCCGAGTCGAAGTTGAGTGAGTCCCATCGGAAGAGGTCTGCGACTTCAGTATAGCTTCTTCGCTGCAGCTGCCAATCGGTCTTGGGGAGTGTATCGAAAAGGTCGAACCGACAGAGCAGCCGCCAGCTTCATTGCGTAGTTTGGATACCGGCGCAGAGTTTCTGACCGCCGGTCAAGGCAGCACGTGGCGAGGAACGAAAGCCCTATCATGGGATGCAGTCCACCATATTAGACATCGAGGTACGGTTCACATGACGGGTGTTGAAGAACGTTTAAAGAGACTTCAGCTGCTCGATTTTGAAGGCAAAGGAGAGCCCTTCGTCGAGTCAAACTTCCTCACGCCTCTGTTGGAGTGTCTTGGATACGAGACGCACAAGGATTATGAAGTTCGTCGCCACGGAGATGATGGAACATCCTTCAAGCTCAGGTATCCTCCGGTCGAGAAGGGCGCGCGCAAAGTCAGACACTATAACCCGGACTATATGCCCACGATCCGGAAGAAAATGTTCTGGGTGATCGAGGCGAAATCGCCCAAGGATGTCGTGGCACCATTTGACCTGCAGTACCTGGTGCAGGGACTCCAGTACTGCATCCATCCGGAGATTCAAGCGCCCTATCTGCTCGTGACGAACGGCCTGGTTTCCTCAGTCTTCGACGCGCATGCTTCTGTGTTCCTTGACTCCGACGTGTATAAGCCGGTCCTTGAGTTTAGAGCCGACGAACTCGCGACCAGATGGACCGAAATCTATGAGCTGCTCGCGGTCGCGAAGATCCGGCATCGCATCGAGGAGCAGCTCAAGGTGATTTACGACAAACTCTGCCTGTCCAGCCTTGACAAGGACTATCCCGCCGCTCTGATCAAACGAATCGGGGCCAACAGCGGCGAGAATGCGAAGACGATCGCCCGAACCGTGAATCGGCTCTTTGTGGAGGGAATGGAGCGAGAGAAGGCGGAATGGGTAGAATACATGAACGGCCTCGACCTCGACGCCACCTATGCCTCGATGAATGACCCAGCGGCACCGGGACATACACAGGTTCATTTTGTTCTCACAAAGAGCCGTGAACACGGCAATACAGACAGCGAAATCTTCCGCCGGCTTACCCATGACTTCGACCGGCAGAACATCTTTCGTAAGGTGCAGTCGTTTCACGCGGTCGCCATCCTCTTCCTGAAGACGTCTGATCTAGCGGTAACAATTGCCGCGGAGGAGTTCTTGCAGACATATAAAGAAGCAGATCTTCCACTCCTGAATCAGGTGGAATGCGCCCTCCTTCGTCTGACACGAAAGCGGAATGTCCTCTTTGTCTACCCGGCGCTGCGCCCGAAAATAGCCAAGGCCTTGGAGTTAACGCCAGAGATCGAACGATACGTTGACCCTCCGAACTCCTACAGCCTGACCTGTGCGGGAGAGGTAAACCAGCATCATCGGAGCTTCGAGATATTGAAGACTTTGCCTAAAGAGCAGTTGGCTTCGCTTTTAACTCTGTTCCTGGACGCAGAGGCAAAGATCAACGACGAGTTTTGGAATGCCCGCAAGAGCCTGGCAGATACCGAGAAGCAGATACTCGGTTTCGAAATCTACGGAGACAATGGCCGGCACTATGCCTTCAAAGGCATTCTCGGCAATCTCGGGATCAAATTTGAAGAAAGAGACGCGGCGTCCTCAAAGTAAGCGCTTGGTCTGGACCGTTCCTGTGAGTGTGTAGTGTCTGAGATAAGTGTCTGAGATAAGTGTCCACCTAAAATAGGTGGACACTTATTTAGGTGTGTCCTATGTCTTGGCGACGGCGAGGTTCCATGGCAACAGAT
>DATMOB010000146.1:0-25291 GCA_035568455.1 Granulicella sp. | reverse complement strand
CTTCCCCTCAGACGCGAGACCCTTCAGGTGTGCCGCAACAGCCGCCACTCACCGCTCAGGACCCAGCCCTCCCAGCGCAAGCCCATCAATCGGCGGCTGGCTGATTCTGCGGCATACGAGGGGCGCATGGGCTGCGGAGTGGGCCCGAAACCTCAAAAACGCGCGAGGATGACCTATACGGGGCTGGGGGCGTTTCATGAGGGTAGGGCATGAAGGAAAGCGTCCTGGGGGCAGTGTCCCGCGCTATGACTGCGCCTTGGGAGGGTGGGACGGCTGGCCGCTAGCTCTCGAACATGGTTGCACCGCAGACATACAGCAGCTTCCATTGGCAGGCTCAGGACAGACTCTTCGACTTCGCTCAGGGCGACGGCTGTTGTATGGATCAGGGTTACTGCCCACCTTAGCGACGGTGGAACTGTCACGATGATGGGCTTGCGCTGGGAGGGCTGGGTCCTGGGCGGTGAGTGGCGGCTGTTGCGGCACACCTGAAGGTGAGCCCTTCCGGTCTCTCCCTGTCGGGATCTTTTTTTTTGACTTCGCAGCAGTCGCGAGCAGGAGGGCGACGAAGATGGGCACGCGCAGCTGGGCGGTGTTCCAGATGCAGCAGCGCTGCCCTCTGCGAGCCGCACCTAGGGACAGCAGTGCGAGGGGCCAGAATCACAAGGTCTCGCGTCGGAGGGGAAGCATGGGGCACCCGAGATTGGTTGACAGGGAGATAGCGATCGTTTGCTGCCGCAAACGAGGCCCGCCCGCGCCGCGATGAGACCGCGGCAAGGATGGGGCACCCGGTTCCTGGGTGGTGCATTAGAGGATGGGCATCCGGGTCTTTGATTGGGAGAGATTCTTCCATTTGAAACAATCATGGGAGGCGGCGGGGGAGTGGGGTCCAATTATGGGACGTCGCCTGAGGACGTCGTTTGCGAAGCGGGGAGCGATGTTCCACGTGGAACAATCTTGCGGAGCGGGCCTGGGCTGTGTTCCATGGCGGGACATCGATGCGCAGCGGGGGAGGCGGTGTTCCACGTGGAACACCGTTGAAAAGCGGCTACGAAAAGGGGGCTTAGATGCAAAAAGATTTCCACACGAAGGGCGTGCAATCGCCGCGTCAATGGCGGGGATTCACGGGTTCCACACGTTCTCCACAGGGAGGGGTGGGTTCTGCACAAGGGGGTGCATTGCCACCTTACGCGGCACCCGATACCCTGCAATCTACGCCATGCAGACGCCCAGTTCGATCGCCGAAGAGAAGATACCAGTAACCGAGGCCGAGAAGCCGCTGGGGCGAGTGATCGCCGTAGTCAACCAAAAGGGCGGCGTGGGTAAGACTACGACGGCCATCAATCTGGCCGCAGCACTGGCGCTCGAAGGGCTGCCGACGCTGCTGCTGGACTGCGACCCCCAGGCAAATACGACGGGTGGGCTGGGATTTGGGCGCGACGAGAGCCGGGCGAGTATCTATGACCTGCTGATGGGGTCGGCGACGATCGAGGAGGTGCGGGTTCCGACCGCGATCGAGTCGCTGTTCCTGGTTCCGGGGACGAAGAACCTGATTGGCGCCAACCTGGAGCTGGTGGGGCAGGAGCGCCGGGAGTTCCGGCTGCGGGAGGCGATCGAGCCGATTCGCAGGGAGTATCCGTTTATTCTGCTGGACTGTCCGCCGGCGCTGGATCTGTTGACGCTGAACTCTCTGGTGGCGTCGGATGGCCTGCTGGTGCCGATGCAGGCGGAGTACTTTGCGCTGGAGGGTATCTCGGAGCTGATGAGTACGCTCGACCGGGTGGCGCAGGCGTTCAACCCGGGGTTGTCGCTTGAGGGCGTTCTGCTGACGATGTATGACGACCGCACGAATCTGTCGCAGCAGGTGACGGAGAATCTGCGCGGCTTCTTTGGGGAAAAGCTCTTTAAGACCAGTATTCCCCGCAGCATCCGGCTGGCGGAGGCGCCGAGCCACGGCAAGCCGGTGTCGCTGTATGACCCGAAGTCGCGGGGCGCGGAGGCGTATGCGGAGCTGGCGCTGGAGGTGCTGGCGCGCAACGGCGTGGAGAGTCCGCGACAGAGGGCGCAGAAGCGGGGGAGGAACGGATCGAAGAAGGAAGTCCGGTTCTGGCCCTATACGAAGTAGAAGGCGGTCTTCTCAGTTCCATTGCAGTTACGACCCACGGCAACAGCTCCACCACAACCTGTATACGGCCTCGATCGCAGCTTGGAAGCGGCCCATAGAAAGTTCTGAATATGCCTACAGCCACTCCTGACCAGAAGCGCCGCGCCCTTGGAAAGGGGCTTGAATCATTGCTGCCCAGCCGTCCTGCGGCGCCTGCCGCTCCGGTGCCGGTGATCCGGGCCGCTGCCGCGCCGGAGGCGCCGTCGGGCAAGCCGCTGGAGCTGGCGCTGGAGGTTATCGAACGCAACCCGTACCAGACGCGGACGCGGTTCGATGAGACGCAGCTGGGGGAGCTGGCGCAGTCGATCGCCGCCTCGGGCGTGGTGCAGCCGATCGTGGTGCGGTCGCTTGGGGGCGGACGGTATCAGCTGATCGCCGGAGAGCGCCGGCTGCTGGCTTCGAAGAAGGCAGGCAAGACGCACATTCCGGCGATTCTGCGGCAGGTCTCGGACGAGCAGGCGATGGAGATGACCATCGTCGAGAACCTGCAGCGGGCGGATCTGAACCCGATGGAGCAGGCGCGGGCGTACCAGCGGCTGTCGCAGGAGTTCAAGATGACGCAGGAGCAGATGGCGGTGCGGACGGGCTCACAGAGAGCTACTGTCGCGAACTTCCTGCGGCTGCTGAAGCTTCCGGAGGCGATCCAGGAGAAGGTGGAGGGCGGGGAGCTGTCGTTTGGCCATGCAAGGACGCTGCTGGCGCTCGAGACGGCCGAGGCGATTGCGGCGGCGGCGCAGAAGGTGATGGCGCTGTCGATGTCGGTGCGGCAGACGGAGACCTATGTGCAGGGGCTGCTGAATCCGGAGTCGAAGCCGAAGAAGGATGAGAAGCCGGAGGAGCTGCAGGATCCGAATGTGCGCGAGGCACAGGATCGGCTGCAGCGGTCGCTGGGGCTGAAGGTGCGGATCGAGGACAAGTCCGGCAAGGGGCGGGTGATCATCGAGTATGCTCGGCTGGAGGACTTTGACGCGCTTCTGACGGCGCTGGGTGACGCGTAGGGCGGCACCAACTACGGCTCAGCTGGATGCTGGATGCTGTGCGCGTGGGGCTGGAGGCAGCGATGCGAACGACGATTGCGCTCGATGAGGAGTTGATGCCCAAGGCGGGCTCGCTTACCGGGTTGAGCGAGAAGTCGGCGCTGATGCGCGAGGCCTTGAAGGCGCTGATCGAACGGGAGAGTGCGCGGCGGCTGGCACGGATGGGTGGGAGTGAACCGGGGTGATGCCGATTCGAAGACGCCGTTCGGCGGAATAGCAGCCCGATGATTCTGGTGGATACGTCCGTATGGATCGATCATCTTGGTCACGGCGATTCCACATTGAGCGACCAGCTTGAACGCGGGCAGGTGCTTGTCCATCCGTTTGTGATCGGTGAATTGGCTATGGGCAATCTGAGGAACCGGAGTGCCGTACTTGGTTCACTGCAGGATCTACCGCGGGTTACCGTGGCCAATCATGAGTTCCTGATCAGAAGCTGCCGGGGCTGGGCGTTGGCTATATCGATGCAACATCTTCTTGCGTCTGTGCGGTTGACGGCTGACAGCGCAGCTGTGGACGCGGGACAAACGCCTACTGGTGGTGGCGGACCAGCTTCGGATGCGGGCGGAGTTGTAATTCAAATATATGTGCATGACACAGGCACATATTATTTTTGAAACGTAACTGGTGCGAGCGCCTATGATGGTCGGGACCCGACTTCAAGGAGATCTCTCGCTATGCGCTTTCAGCAAGTTTGTTTGCGTTCGACTAAATTAGTCCTTTCACTGTTACATATCACGGTGGCCTGTGTTTGTGTGGGCGGATCGGTTCTTGCGCAGCAGAGCTCTGCGGTGTCTGCGGCGGGCGGGCGGACGCTGGTGCGGGTTGGGCATCTGCTCGATGTGACGACCGGGGCGGAGCCGGCAGAGCAGACGATCGTGGTGACCGGGGACCGGATCACGGCGATTGCGGCGAGCAGCGCGGTGGCTGCGGGGCCGGGCGACAAGGTGATCGATCTATCGAAGTTTACGGTGCTTCCGGGGCTGATCGACGTGCACACGCACCTGACCAATGCGAATAACTTCGATCCCTACTTCGAGCTGTCGATGACGCCGGCGAAGGAGGCGATACTTGGCGTCGAGAACGCGAAGGTGACGCTGGAGGCGGGGTTCACCACGGTGCGCAATGTGGGCGCGAACAGCTTCACCGACGTGGCGCTGCGGGATGAGATCAACGCCGGTCACATACCGGGGCCGCATATGCAGGTATCAGGGCCGCCGCTGGGGATAACGGGCGGGCACATGGATCAGAATTTGTTACCGGAGGAGTATCACGTTCAGGGCCAGGGCGTGGCCGACGGAATTCCGGCGGTGCAGCATATGGTGCGCGAGAACATCAAGTACGGCGCGGACCTGATCAAGATTGGAGCGACCGGCGGGGTGCTGTCGAAGGGCGACGATCCGCAGGCGAGCCAGTACACGCTCGAGGAGATGCAGGCGATTGTGGCCGATGCGCACCGGCTGGGGCGCAAGGTGGCGGCGCATGCGCATGGAGCGCAGGGGATTCTGTGGGCGACCGAGGCGGGAGTGGACTCGATCGAGCATGGGTCGTATCTGGATGAGGCGGGGATCGCGGCGATGAAGGCGCATGGGACCTACCTGGTGCCGACGGCGTACCTGGTGGACTGGATGCAGCAGTATGGCAATCTGCCACCGATCTATCAACAAAAAATGAAGGACGTGAGCGCGGTGGAGAAGAAGAATGCCATCCGGGCGATCAAGGCTGGGGTGAAGATTGCTCTGGGCACGGACGCGGCGGTGTATCCGCACGGGTTGAACGCGCATGAGATCGACGTGTATGTGAACCAGTTTGGAATGACGCCGCTCGAGGGCATACGGACCGGCACGGTGAACGCCGCCGACCTGATGGGATGGAGCGATCGGGTGGGGTCGATCACGCCGGGCAAGTGGGCGGATTTGATCGCGGTGGAGGGCGATCCGCTGAAGGATGTGCGGATTCTGCAGCAGGTGCCGTTTGTGATGAAGTCGGGGGTGGTTTATAAGGACCTGACGGAGAGACGGTGATTCCTCATCCATCAGGAGGGATGGAGTCCAGGTAGAAAGCTGCGAGCCGGTATGTAGGTGCGGAGACTCTCCGCTGCGCTGCGCTCAGGATGACACGCTTTCTATGTTTGCGAGAAAGACTCACCGCACTTAATGACAGCTCAGAATACTTGAGGAGATGAGGTAACGCATGAAGGCTTCGGCGCTGGAGTTTCGGTTTCGTATCCTGATCCATCTGGTGGTGATCGTGCTGGGATTCTGGGCGCCGTGGAATGCGGTGCTGCAGCTGGATCGGGTGCGGTCGGTGTGGCTGCCGGCGGCGGTGGCGCTGGAACGGACGGGTTGGCTGTCGTTGAGCGGGGCGTCGAATGCTCTGCTGGGGGCGGGCATCCTGTTTGCGCTCGCCGGGGCGTGGCTGCGGACGTGGGGGACCGCCTACCTGAGTTCGGCCGTGGTGCAGGACGGGGTGATGCATGGGCGCGCGGTGGTCGCCGATGGACCGTACCGGTATGTGCGCAATCCGCTGTACCTGGGGACGTGGCTGCATATGTTCGCTCTGGGGTTACTGATGCCGCCGAGCGGAGCGGTGTTCACTGTGGTGCTGATTGGGGTGGAGCAGCTGCGGCTGATTGGCGGGGAGGAGAAGTTTCTGAGCGAGCGGCTGGGAGAGGCGTATGCGGCGTACCAGGCGCGGGTGCCGCGCCTGGTACCGTCGCTGCGGGCACAGGTGCCGGGGTCGGGAGCGCGGGCGGCGTGGGGGACGGCGGTGCTGGGCGAGATTTACATGTGGGGCGTGGTGGTGACGTTCGTAGTGCTGGGCTGGCGGTACAACATGGAGCTGCTGGCGCGAGGCGTGCAGGTGTCGCTGGGGGTAGCGCTGGTGGCGCGGGCGTTTCTGCCGCGGCCGGCGGAGGCGGTGGCCCCGTCCGCGGAGATATAGGGCTTCCTGGGGCGTTGCCCCAGGCTGGTATGGAGCGGGCCTTCGGCGCTTGGTTTGCTACCACGAAACGAAACGAAACCCCACCCTGCGACGATGGAGCGGTCGCGTGGGTGGGGCACACGGGCGTTTGCCCGGCCGTCTGTTGCTACAGGCCGAACTACTTCTTGGTCGGAGCGATCGAGTCCTTGGCCACCTTGGCGACGCGGAACTTGACGACGGTCTTGGCCTTGATCTTGATGGTCTCACCGGTCTGGGGGTTGCGTCCGAGGCGCGCCTTGCGCTCGGCCTTCACCAGCTTACCGATGCCGGGGATGGTGAACTCGCCGTTCTTCTTGGTCTCTTTGACAGCGGTCTCGGCGAGCGTCTCGAGAAAGCTCGAGGTCTGTTTGTTGGTCAGTTCCAGCTTCTCCGCCAGGTGACGGACGAGTGCGGACTTTGTCATTCCCTTTGCCATGGTGTATTGCTCCTTGATTCGACGTTCGCATTGAGTTCGAAATGCTGTGATCCGCGGGGATGACGACCACCCTCGTCGGGACAGATTTCACGATAGGGATGCCGGTCCGGCTTGCACCCGGGTCCCATGGGGAGTTGATCCAATTCCTGATCAAATCCCGTAATCCCCTGTGTTTACACGGCTTCCGACAACTGTACCGCAATTCACCATCAAGCTTTTGGAGACCTTTGTCAACCGATTTCTTCGGGTTTTATAGGGGTTTATAGGTTTTTTACTATTTTTTACCGTTTTCGCCGTGATTTAAGCCTGAAAAACCCTCGCAAAGGGCGAAACGCGGACTAGAACAAGGGTCGCGGCGGCCGCTGCCGGGCGGCGGCGGTGAGCGGTGCGTTGAGCAGGTTCACGAGTGGCGCGGCGTGGCGGAAGCGGTCGATGATCTGCTTGGGGAGGGTGGGCTCGAGGGCGGCTTCGACGGGGAGGGTGGCGGAGATGCCCCACTCACGGCAGCGCAGGAGATCGAGCGCGGCGGCCACGTTGGGGTCGGACAGGTCGGAGAAGCCCTTGGGCGGGCGGCTGAGCGGGCGGCCTTCGAGCGGGCCGAAGAGGGCTTTGAGGCGGCGATCGGCGAGCAGGCGGCGGAGCTCGGCGTGGTGCTGGAGGAGATGGCGGCGGATGGCGAGCAGCTGATCGCGGTCGGGCATGAAGACGCCGGCGGCGATGATCATCTCGGTGGCGCCGAGGTGGAAGTAGAAGCCGGCGCCGGAGGTCTTGGCCATGCCGGAGCGGGCCCACCAGGCGGAGATGTGGGACTTGTAGGGGCGCTTGTCGGCGGCGAAGCGGATGTCGCGGTAGATGCGCAGCATGGTCTTCTGCGGGAGCCGGACGTGGTCGGGGGCGAAGTCGAGCAGGGCGTGGTTGATCTGGTCGATAAGGGCGAGCATGGGGGCTTTGAGCTCGCGCTCGTAGACGGGCTTGCGCGGCTCGAACCACTCGCGGGTGTTGTTCTTCTTCTGGCTCAGGCCGCGGAGGAAGCGCAGTGCTTCGGGGGTGAATGGTCCCTGGGGCATGGGGGAAGCTCCTTGCGTGGTTGGCTTGAGTCGATGATGCATGAGAACGGAGGAGGAGAAAAGGCCGGGGCTATGGCAAAGAGCTGAAAGACGGAAGGGCGGAGGGCATGCCCCAGGGGCTGAAGCCCGCGTTTTTCCTCCGCTGTTGTTGCCAAGGCCGAAGCCTTGGCTTCCCTAGAAAGCGTGGCTGTTCCGCGCTCCTCGCGCCAGGTCTGTGGGGCTAGGCGGTGGGTGGGTGGGTTGGGGGGTAGATGACGACGGAGCGGCGTGGGCCCTCGCCGGTGCTGGCCGAGCGCAGGCCGGAGGGGCTGATGGCGAGGTGCAGCAGGCGGCGCTCGCGGGAGCTCATGGCGGGGAAGGTGTAGGGGCGGCCTTCGGCGAGGACGGTGGCGATGGCGGTCTCGGTGGCGCGGCGCAGCTGGCGGTCGCGATTGGCCTTGAACTGGGCGGCGTCGAAGCTGATGCGGTCGTGCTCCTCGGGCTCGAGGCGCAGGATCTTGGCGGCGATGTGCTCGATGGCATGCAGCAGCTCGGCGTTGCGTGCGAGCAGGAGCGGAGTGTCGGGGCCGGAGAGATCGACGGAGATCTCGGGCTCGGTCTGGTCTGTTGGCTGCGCCGGCTCGGGCTGCGCTGGGAGCTGCGGGGCGGCCTCGGAGATGGTGGCGGTCAGGCGCAGACCTGCCTGGGCGCCGAGCAGCTCCAGCAGCTGGGCGATCTTGGGGCGTGCGCCAGTTAGGTCGGTAAGGCGTCTATCGGTCAAGGCGTGCATACCGTTTCTCTCTACTCGTCTGTTGAATGGACCTACGGTAGCACCTCTGCGTGAGGGGGTGCTACCGTCCTGAGTCTGAAGTTCACTGGATATTCTCAGCTGTCGATGATCTTGCCACGGCGAGCAAACCGCAGGTTCCTTCGATGAGCTCAGGACAGGCCCTTCGATTGCGCCTCTCGCAATAAGGCTGCGAGAGGCTTCGCTCGGGATGACACGTTTATCGGACGAGCTTAAGACTTCGGCGAGGGCACGGCTCAGCGCCGTCCCTGGATGGTTGTGGCACTGCCCTTGCGACGGGCGCGTTTGGCGGCGATCTCGCGCATCTCGCGGCCCAGGCTGGTGCGGTTCATGATGGCCTGCTGGGCGATGCTGATGAGGTTGCCGACCGACCAGTAGAGGGCGAGGCCGGAGGCGTAGTTCCAGGTCATGTAGCCGGAGAAGGCGGGCATCATGAAGGCCATCATCTTCTGCTGCTGGGGATCGACGCCGGGCGAGGGCATGTAGTACTGCATGAGGAACTGCGAGAGCACCATGACGATGGGTAGGATGTGGTAGGGGTCGGCCGAGGTGAGGTCGGGCAGCCAGAACCAGTGCGCCTGGCGCAGCTCGACGACCTTGGGCAGCATGGCGAAGAAGGCGAAGAGCAGGGGCAGCTGGATCAGGGTGGGGATGCAGCCGCCGAACATGTTGACGCCGTTGTCCTTCTGCAGCTTCATGATCTCCACGTTCATGTCGTTGCGCTTGGGATCGGTGACCTTGTACTTCTTGTACTTCTCCTTGATGGCGTCCATCTGCGGCTGGATGCGCTGCATCTTGAGGCCGCTCTGCATGGTCTTGATGCGCAGGGGGAGGATGAGCAGGTTGATGGCGACGGTGAGCAGGACGATGGCCCAGCCCCAGGATCCGGGCCAGCTGGCGACCACGTGGGAGTGGATGAACTGCAGCGCCAGGAAGAGGTACTTGCCGATGGCACCGAAGAAGCCGAAGTCGAGCAGGGGCTCGAGGGTGGCGTTGCTGCCGGTGGGATGGATGGCGCGGAGGACGTTGACTTCCTTGGGGCCGGCGAAGATGCGGACGCTGGTGTGGCCGCTGGTGTCGCCGATGGCGGCACCGACGATGGGCACCATCACGGGCCCCTTCGAGGAGCCGAAGAGAGCGCCGGATCCGCTGCGGCCGCTGCCGCTGGCGCGGATGCTCTTGGCGGCGTCGATCTGGTGATTGAAGGTGGCGAGGGTGGTGGTGGCGGGTGAGTCGGGGAGAAAGACCGCGGCGAAGTACGGGTCGCTGACGCCGGCCCACTGGAAGGGACCGTCGAGGGTGTTGCCGTTGGCGATCTTCTTGGGAGCGAGGTGCTCTTCCTTGGAGTCGCGCATGGTGTCGAGCTGCGCGCTGTTGAAGGCGATCGGGTTGTCCTGGTCGCCGAAGCCGCCCGGCCAGCTGATGAGAGCGCGCAGGGGGGCGCCGTTGCGGGTTACGGCGACGTCGGCGTGGATCAGGTAGGTCTGATCGAAGGAGAAGGTCTTGGTGACGTCTAGGCCGTTGGCGGCGTAGTGGAAGGTGAGGGAGCCGGGAGCGGAGAGGTTGCCGGTCGCCGAGGGCACGTAGAGCGCCTGGTTGAGCTGGGCGGTGGTGGCGTCGTCGTAGGTGTAGAGCGAGAGCGGGAGGCCAAGGCTCTGCGCGGCCTGCGGATGCACCAGGTCGAGCGGGTGGCCGGCGGAGTCCTTGAAGCGCTTGAGAACCCAGCTGGTGACGGCGCCGCCGCGGTTGGCGAAGGTGATGCGATAGAGCTCATTCTCGACCACGGTGGAGGCTGGGGCGGCGGCCTGGACGGCGGGGGCAGAGGAGGCCGCGGCCTGTGCGGTAGTCGGGCCGCTGGTCTGGCCGCTGGTCTGCGCAGCGGCAGGCGCGGTCTGACTCGTGCCTGAATGCGCGGGCGCCGACTTGTTGGCACCGGGGGTCGCGGGCGGATTCGACTTCGCGCGGAAGTACTGGAGGCCGAAGAAGATGCCGAGCATGACGACCATCATGATCAGCAGGGACTGATTGTCCTGGCCGCCGCCGCCCTGCTGACTGGGATTTCTAAACTCTGCCAAGGGACTTCCTATCTGGAGCTGACTTATGCCGGCGCGGGGTGCGCGCCGTACACCACTCCTATGATAAATGGTCGGGGAAATGCTCGTCATGAATCGACGGTTGCGGTGGGGCTTTGGACTCAGGCACGGGGTCGAAGCCGCCCTTGGCGAAGGGGTGGCAGCGCGCCAGACGGCGGAGCGTCAGCCAGGTTCCGCGGACCGGGCCGAAGCGGGCCAGGGCGACGTAGGCGTACTCGGAGCAGGTGGGCAGGTAGAGACACTGGGTGGGGCTGAGGGCGTGGACGATGGGCGAGAGCACGAACTTGTAGAGGCGGAAGAGGAGACCGATTGCGACGGAGGGCAGGAGCGTGGGCTTCCCTTCCCTGTTTCCTGCTGCGGCTGCGTTGACTCCGGGGGGAGATAGGGGATGCCGCGGGGGCGGGGCGGGGTCAGCCATGGGAGTTGGCCGGGGGCGGCGGAGGCGCTTCCCCGCCCTGGCGGGCGGCCATCTTCTGAATGGCGCGAAAGACCTGGGCGACCTCGCGGTCGAGCGTGGCGAACTCGAGGTCGATGACGCTTCGACGGGGGTGGAGGATAACATCGACCGGGGTGGTCAGCGTCGGGAGGTTGCGGCGCACTACCTCGCGCATGCGGCGCTTGATGCGGTTGCGATCGACGGCCTTGCCCATGACCTTGCCTACGGTGAGGCCGATGCGGGCGCCGGTGGCGCCGTCGGGGTCGCGCTCGATCTCCGCGGGCGTGCGCAGGGTGAAGAAGTAGCTCATCTGCTTGGCGAACTGCTTGCGGCTGGCCTTGTAGACGCGCTGGTACTCGGCGTGTTTGCGCAGGCGGAACGGCGTGATCGGCATACAACCTCTGTGCCAGTTTACTGCGGAAGGCCTTGGGCGGTTGGGTGGACCTAGGCGGTATCGGCTTTCTGCCTTGAACAGCCCAGAGGCGGAGACCGGTGGAAGCGGTAGCGGGGTCCTTCGACTGCGCCTCTCGCGATGAGACCGCGCGAGGCTCCGCTCAGGATGACAGCTCTTATGTATCCGATGTATCCGAAACGACCGAAGGCGTATGTGTGTGCAAGACGGAAAGACCCACCCGGCGCGAGCGCTCTGGGTGGGTCAGTCTTTGCTGCTTGTTTGTTTGCGCAGACTCCGGATCTACGGTTCCGATCCGATGCCACTCGTCTTTGGCGACTAGTCGCGGAAGCCGGCGCTGACGGCGATTTTGTGACGCCCCTTGGCGCGGCGGCGGCTCAACACGGCTGCACCGGCCTTGGTCTTCATGCGGGTAAGAAAGCCGTGGGTCTTGGCGCGATGGCGGCGGTTGGGTTGGAAGGTACGCTTTGGCATGGGACTATCTACTCCTGAATTTGGACCTGAATTTGAACCTAAACTTGTGCATCGTGACCGGAGCCGGCGGAGACTGAATGTCCGGAGAAACGCGGACTGCTCCCGATCGAAACCTTGTGCTCTCGCAACAATCTCCGAGTATACCTGAGCCGGGGGGATTTTCCCAGCCGCCATTTTTCGGGCGGCCTGCAGGGCGGTGGCTATCGTCTATCGACAACATCTATCCATCTCTATCCATCATGGGTGGGGAGGGCGGTGGGCGCATCGACGAGCTAGCAGTTATCATCTAAACAGCAGGCAAACGAGCTGGGAGGCTGGTTGTCCGGGCGCCGTTTCTGGTGATTTTTTTCGCGCTGGCGGGCAACGAAATCCGATCTTCACAAGGAATGGTGCAACTTCATTTTTCTCGTTCTGGCACGTGCAAAACCACGTGCGCAACGTGCTACTATCAAACCCGCTTACACATAGATTTTCACTGCACCGTCAGCCGCTCAGCACTCTGCTGCGCTGTATTAACTCCATCTTCATGAACGACTACTTGTAGCCTCGTAGACGACGTGAAGTCTCCGGCGAATAGGGGCTCTTTATCCACCCCGCTTTTCTTCAGCGGGAAGGGTGTGCTATTCGCTATTAGCCGTGACCGCTTCCGCGCAAGGGTCCTCGGTCTGAATCAAGTGCCTCGCTGACGTGGGGACAAGGAACTAAACGAATGTCATTCGCTCCCACGGCTACCGCCGTATTGAACCACTGGGTCCGCATACTGGCGGCGCTCGAAAAGAAGATCAATCGCCAGTCGTACGACACGTGGCTGAAGCCGACCCGCTTCTCGCACGTTTCTGGCGATACCCTTTATGTGCGCATTCCCTCGGCGGAGTTTCAGCATATTGGTGATCGCTATGCCGACCTGATCCAGGAGGCGATCGAGAACCTGGGGCTGGAGATCGAGAACGTGCAGTTTCAGACCCCGGCCCAGGACCCGAATGCGGTCCGCCTGCGCGAGGATGGCGGCTTCGCTCCGGTGCCCAGTCACAGCCAGAACGCGCCCACCCCGGGGCGCAGTGGCCGGGGCGCCCCCAGCGCCGCCGCGGCGGCCGAGCAGTCGCGCTTCGACTGGAGCGCGGCCTCGCAGCTGAACCCGAAGTATCAGTTCGACGCGTTTGTGATCGGCAGCGGCAACCAGTTCGCCATGGCCGCGGCGCAGGCGGTCGCAGAACGGCCGTCGAAGGCCTACAACCCGCTGTTTCTGTATGGCGGCGTGGGTATGGGCAAGACCCATTTGATGCATGCCATTGGCCATGACGTGAAGCGCCGCCAGCCGCATGCCTCGATCAGTTACGTCAGCGGCGAAAAGTTCACCAACGAGATGATCAACTCGGTGCGCTACGACAAGATGACCAGCTTCCGCGACCGCTTCCGCAACGTGGATGTTCTGCTGATCGACGATATTCAGTTTTTGGCCGGCAAGGAGCGCACCCAGGAGGAGTTCTTCCACACCTTCAACGCGCTGCACGAGAGCATGAAGCAGATCGTGATCGCGAGCGACCGGCCGCCCAAAGAGCTGGCCGACTTTGAAGACCGGCTGCGGTCGCGCTTCGAGTGGGGTCTGATCGCGGACATTCAGCCGCCGGATCTGGAGACGAAGGTCGCCATCCTGCAGAAGAAGGCGGAGAGCGAGCACACGCAGCTGCCTACAGACGTCGCGCTGTTCATCGCGAGCAATGTGCGCACCAATGTGCGTGAGCTCGAGGGCGCTCTGGTGCGGCTGATCGCCTGGTGCGGTCTGCATGGGGTCGAGATTACGCTGGCGGTCACGCAGCAGTGCCTGAAGCAGTTCATCGATACCCAGGTGCGAAAGATCACCATTGAGGCGATCCAGCGCGCAGTGGCCGAGCAGTTCGGCATGCGGGTGGCGGAGCTGAAGCAGAAGAACAACTCGCGGCAGATCGTGGTGCCGCGGCAGATCGCGATGTATCTGGCCAAGCAGATGACCGAGGCCTCGCTGCCAGAGATCGGGCGTCAGTTCGGCGGGAAGCACCACACCACGGTGATGCACTCGATCGCGAAGATCGACGAGCAGCGCCGCGCGGATAAGGACCTGAACCGGACGATCAATAAGCTCATGGAGACGCTGAGCTAAATCTCTTCTGGCTGTTGACTACCGCTGCGCCGCTGGCTAACTGCCGCGGCGCAGTTTTTTTAAGCGACTCCTTGCCTGCGCACCGAATGTCCACATTTGCATTGGCGCTGTGGGTATCGCGTTCTGAAGGGAGCTATGCCGGTCGGGGTGAGCCGTCTCGCTACGGCCGCCAGCGCCTTTACCGTCCAGATTTCTTGGCCAGCTCTGCTGGATCTTCGGGCTCTCTGGATCTCGCCACGCGCTGAGGGGCTTACTCCGCTGGGTTCGCGATCCTGTCCCTTAGGCTCGCCGTCCGCCGCCACGGATCGGCATCGCATCGCCTCGGGGTAAACCGGGCCGAGATGGGAGCGTCCTTGGGGGCCACCCAGGAACGGCTTATGCACACAGGATGGTTTCGGCGCCGGCTCGATTCCATCCCCTGGCAACAAGGTCGATTCTAGGGGCAAGTGGGCTGGAGGGCGAGGGCTTTCTATGTGGGAAATCAGGGCTTTATGTGCGAGACAGGGATGCTGCAAAAAGCTGCGCGATGAGTGCTTCTAAGAAACAGGACTGAAAGGAAGGAATATGCCAGAAGCCTTAACCGTTGTCGCTGGAAATGTGGATTTCTGGACTAAGCCAAATGCTTCGAAGAGTTTGGATTGCTGTCCTGATTTAGAAAACCGGTCCCTTCAAAATGAGGGGTTCGGAAGACCGGGACGAAGCTGCGAGTAAGGGCCGCAATTGTTCCACTTTTCCACAGACCGGTACCGCCGGCGCTTGAGAAGACCTGTGCGTTAAGTGGGAATACCCAGCAAATGGCTGTTCTTGATTGATTTACGGGTGTCCACTTTTCCACAGAATTTGCCTTGCGCGGTGGATAACTCGGAAAAAGCGAGGATTGTGGAGGAGGGGACTTGGAGCCACTTCCGGCGGCAAAAAATCTGGCTGTGGTTCCATTCTGGTGCGGGCTCGATTTGGGTTGGGAGGCTAGTCGGTGATGTAGACGCCGCGGCCGAGCCACTCCGAGCTGTTGATCTGCTGCATCATGAAGTCGGCGACGTCGGCGCGGGCGATGCTGCTGCCGTTGCGCGGCAGGGCGTTTCCGTCGATGCGGTAGCGGCCCTTGGCAGTCGAGTTGGTGAGCATCGGCGGCATCACCATGGTCCAGTCGAGTCTGCTGGCGGAGAGGGCGGCCCACTGCGCGCGCTGCGCGGCGACCGGCCACTTGAGCAGGGTGTTGTAGACGACTTTTTGCACGAACCAGCGCCGGAAGGGGCTCTGCTGATCGAGCGAGTTGTCGAGCGCGCCGGCCGATCCGAGCGTGATCAGGCGCCGCGGCCCGTGCTGCTGCATGGCCTTTACGATCAGCGGCACGGAGCGTTCGAGCACCTCTTCCCTGCCGAGCGAGCGCGCGCCCAGGGCGGAGAGCACGACGTCGGCGCCCTCGAGGGTCTGGGCGATGGCGGCGGGGTCGAAGGCGTTGCCGGCGACGACGCGGACGCGATCGCGATAGGGAAAGCGTTCGGGGCTGCGGACCAGGGCGGTGACGCGGTGTCCGGCGGCGAGGGCGCGCTCGGTGAGAAGATTTCCGGTCCGTCCACTGGCCCCGAAGATGGCGATGTTCATCTCAACGCTCCGCGTATCCGGGCTCGAGCGCTGGCTCGGGTTTCGCACCCATTATCCACCGAATTTCGCCGAAGCTGTTGAAAAGTGGACAACTCTAACTCAATCAAACAGCAAGATTTGCTCATATTTCCCACTTAATCCACCGGTTTTCCCTGCTCGCTGTGGAAGTAATCTGTGGAAACCGTGGATAAATTGTGGCGCTATGGATTGTTTCCTCCCGGTATTCCGAAGGCCACGTTTTGAGCGGATCGGATTTCTAAATCAGGGTGCTGCGCCAAGGCATTGTTCGGGTGGGACTTGTACCTGGGATCCACATTTCCCACGACAACGGTTAAGGCTTCTAGCAGGTTGCTTCCTTTCATAGGGTCTTCCAGCAGCACTCACTGGCAGAGGAAGAACTCGCGGCTGGGCGCAGGATTGGCCGGGCGGCTGGGGTCACACACAACGCCACGGTTTCCCACAAAGAAAGCGCTCGCGTGGCAAGGCCCTTGCCCCCTAGAATCGAGCTGTCGCCCAGTGTGGAGTTCGATTCGCCGCCGAAACCACCCTGTGCATAAGAGGTCGTCCCGGTGTACAGTTTGGCCAGAGTCCCACGACGACGGCCGAACCCCTCAGGCAGCAGCCAGACGACCAGAAGACGAATTGGAGAACGCGAACCGTGACTACTGCCACCACTCCCCTCCAGGAGCCCGAGATGAACCCCGTCGCCGCGCCCACCGGCAACCTCGAGATCACCGTTTCGCGCGCGGAACTGCTGCGGGAGCTGACTGCGGCGCAGAGTGTGGTCGAGCGCAAGACGACTATCCCGATCCTGTCGAACTTCCTGTTTGAGGCGACGGAGGCGGATGGCGGCCGGCTGACGATTACGGCGACCGATCTGGACCAGAGCCTGCGCACGAGCTGCCCGGCGAAGGTGAAGAAGGCGGGCGCCTGCACGATTCCGGCGCGCAAGCTGTATGACTACATCAAGCTGCTGCCGGATGGCGATATCTCGATCAAGCTGATGGACAACCACTGGGTGCAGATCCGCGCCGGGCGCTCGAATACAAAGATGGTGGGGATGGCGCGGGCGAACTTCCCGCAGGTGCCGGAGTTTCCGGCGGCTGGAGCGTTCAAGATCGCGGTGGCGTCGCTGAAGAATATGGTGTCGAAGACGATCTTCGCGATCTCGAGCGAGGAGAGCCGCTACACGCTGAACGGCGCGCTCCTGGTACTGAAGGCCGAGTCGATGGCGATGGTGGCGACGGACGGCCACCGGCTGGCACATATTGAGAAGCTGGGCGAGACGCTCGAGGGTGTGTCGGGCGAGAAGAAGACGCTGATTCCGCGCAAGGCGCTGAGCGAGCTGACCTCGCTGCTGGGCGCGACCGACGCAGAGACGCTGGACTTCGCCGATGACGAGCAGACGCTGTTCTTTCGGGTGGGCGGGCGGGTGTTGACGAGCCGCAAGCTGACCGGGCAGTTCCCCAACTACGAGGCGGTGCTGCCGCGCGACAATACAAAATTTGTCATCGTCCGCTCGGAGGATTTGATGGGCTGCATTCAGCGCGTGGCGCAGTTCGCCGATGAGCGCTCGGGGGCGATCAAGATCCGGCTGGAGCAGAACGAGCTGAAGCTGTCTTCGTCGTCGACGGATGCGGGTGAGTCTGAGGATACGATCGAGACACCTTATAACTACGATCCTCTGGTGGTGGGGTTCAACAGCCAGTACCTGATCGACTTCCTCAAGGCGATCGGGACGCAGGGCGAGGTTCGGTTGGAGTTCAAGGACGCGCAGTCGGCGGGCCAGATGCGGCCGGAGGATGGCAACGAGGACGTCAAGTACCGCTATATCCTGATGCCCATGCGCATCTGAAGAGGAATTTTCACCATTTGTCATCAAAAACACCATAAGCTGGCCATTTGGCCAGCTTATGGTGTTTTTTGTTTGCTTTTTTCTTATTGCTGGTCTGAGGCATCCTCGATGATTCTTGCAGGACCAATCCGTTCGGCTTAGAGAGAATCATCACTTCCGCGAACGGCGTCTGAACAGGACTAATGTTCCGAGGTCGGCTCAAACCCTGGCTCGATGAGTGCATTGCCCTCAAGTTGCCAAACAACCATTGACGCCATTGGTGTCACATGTGTTATTGTGACACACATGACACCTCTTGGACTAAAGTTGCGACCCGGCGAATCGATCTTTGACCAACTCGTATCCGCAGCTCAGCGAGCGATTTTGAGTGAAGAGCTTTCCGAGGGGCAGGCTTTTCCCTCGGTTCGCACGTTGGCGGCGGAGTTGAAGATCCATCCCAACACGGCCCACAAGGCGGTTCAGTATCTGATACATGAAGGATGGCTGGAGATGCGTCCTGGTCTTGGAACAGTTGTCGGCTCAGCCCAAAACAAGCTTAAGGAGATGCGGCGGGAGCTGATGCATTCGGATGTTGCGTCACTTGTTGCGGAGGCCAGACGGCTGGGAATCGAGCGTTACGAACTTATTACGGCCATCGAGGCTGAGTGGAAGAAGAACGCACGAAACGTGGAGGTCAAGCAATGATCGAGATCCGCAACCTGACGAAGAGATACAAGAACCACGGAGCCTTGAAGGGCCTCTCGCTTACTGTGCCAGAGGGGAGCGCCTTTCTGATTGTGGGCGCAAATGGCGCGGGAAAGACGACGATGATCAAGATCCTGATGAACCTACTGGAAGCCACATCGGGAACAGCGGAGATCTTTGGGGTGGATTCGCGGAGACTTTCGCCGAAGGAGCTGGAAAGAATCGGCTATGTCTCGGAGAACCAGGAGCTGCCGGGAAAGCTGACTGTCGAGGAATATCTGAACTATCTTCGGCCCTTCTATTCGGATTGGGACAAGCACCTGGAGGCGGAGACGCTCAGGCAGTTTCGTTTGCCGCGGGATCGAAGGATCAATGAACTGTCGCATGGGATGCGCGTGAAGCTGGCGTTGACGTGCGCTCTGCCGTACCGGCCGCAGCTGCTGGTGCTGGACGAGCCTTTCAGTGGGCTCGATCCGCTGGTACGGGATGAGTTTATGGAAGGGCTGGCGGGGTATGCGCATGAGATGACGATCCTGATGTCGTCGCATGAGCTGAGCGAGGTCGAGGGATATGGTACGGATGTTGCGTTTATCGATGAGGGAACGTTGTTGTTTCAGGAGTCGATGGAGGAGCTCACGGGAAGAGTGCAGGAGGTCAAGGTGACCCTCGACCGCACGGCTGCGGTGCGGCGGCCACCACCTGTGGACTGGATCGACGTGAAGGAGAGCGGCAATGTGCTGACGTTCGTCCATACGAAGTTTATCGAGAACGATCTGGAGACGCAGATACGGTCACAGATGGATGGCGTGCAACGGGTTGAGGTGAATGCCATGCCGCTGCGGACGATCTTTACCTCGCTGGCGCGGGCGACACGGAAATAAGAGGGGATTGCGATGATGGTCTGGCACATTTTCAAGAAGGACTGGAAGCTGATGTGGAAGTCTGCGGCGGTGGTGATGGCGCTGCAACTGGCCTATGCGTTTATCCAGACGACGAGCGAGTTTGGGAGAGGCAATCCGGTCCTCGAGGAGCTTCACACTCTGCTGATGTTTCTGTGGCTGATCGCCGGCATGTTCTGGGTGGTGATGCTGGTGCACCAGGATGCGCTTCCCGGGACGAAGCAGGACTGGCTGACGCGACCTATCCGGCGGATGGATGTGCTGCTGGCAAAGGTGTTCTTTGCCGCGCTGGTGATGCAGGGTTCCTCAATTGCAGGGGACGTGTTGCAGGGACTGGGAGACGGATTTTCATTTGGACACACACTACGCGCTGCACTGTTACGCGCTGCGGTAGGACTTATCGCGATCACGCTGCCAGCGCTGGTGATTGGGACGCTGACACAGAGTATTGCCGAGGCGATGATTCTGACGGCGGTGCTCGGATGCGGGATCTTTGTGTTCACGATTATGGCTGTGGCAGCAGGCGGAGGCTATCAGCATCAGTTCGATCCGACGAATAATTCTGGTATCGAGTGGATCCCGAATTTGATGCGGTATGTGATTGTGCTCCTGGGTGGCGCGGCAGTATTGCTCATTGGCTATCGACGGAAGACGTTTCGCGGAAGAGTGGTGATGGCGGCAGTGCTGCTGGTGACGCTGTGTTCTCAAGCCACACCGTGGACTCCTGTGTTTGCGCTGGAGATGCGGCTTTCGCCGCGGCGTGGCGCGGCGGATGGGATTGACTTGTCTTGGCATCCTCATACGACGCAGACGGGCGAACCGGTCACCCGCGACTACTTCGACGCTGTCGGAATCAAGCTGGAGAGCCCGAATGCTCGCGATGAGGTACGACTGCTGTTTCCGATATCGGTGACAGGCCTGCCGACGGATTCCGTGTTAAAGACAGATCTCGCCCATGTGGTATTCACGGATGGGAACGGCAAACATCTTTCTTCCACCGATGGTGGATCGATCGAGATTCGGCATGAAGGCGCAGAGGGCGGACCGGCTGCATATGACCAGGCTGTGAAGATTCCAGCTTCGACGTACCAGGAGAACAAGGACCGGCAGGTGCGGGCGGAGATGACGTATTCGATGACGCTGTTCAAGCTGCGGACCTCTTATTCGATGCCCGCTATAGGTGGTGACCGGATGATGGCGGGGTGGGGACGTTGCGAATCGAAGATCAATGGCGCGGGAACGGCAGTAGAGGTGATGTGTCTACAGATGGGCAAGGGCCCAACCTGCGCGACGGTGTTTCTTGAAGACACACGGGATGGTAGGCGCAACCGGCTGAACACCACCTGCTTTCAAAACTATTCGCCCTATATAGACCGGCCGATTCCAGATGCAGTGTCGCGCTTCAAGCTGGTGCTACCGTTCCGTGATCCGACGGGACAAATGCCGTATGCCGTGGATGGGTCGAGGATGGATATGGCGCAGATCGTCATCCGTGTCTATGAGCCGGCGGACCACTTCACGCGCACAGTGACCTCACCGTTGGTTGCAATGAAGGATCTTGCAGTCCGCTAAATTACGGAATTAGAATTTCGATTTCGCGAACCGTGGCTTGGATGAATCGGATCTTTGGAGACTTATTCTCGGTACACAGTTTTCGGCATTTACTAAGAGATGTGACTGGCGCAGTCACATCTCAGTTAGTGCGAAATCGCCAATGCGCTCACCGAGGTTTCTGCGGGGATCGGCGCTCTGGATGGGCGGCATGCGGTTCACATGCCGCACCTGGCTGATATCAGCTTCAACTGTGACTCGGTCATCGCACGCCGTTGTAGTCCTTTTCACTCACGGGCTCCAACCAAATTGTCTTGCCTTTTGCGACCGGCGTGACGGCAATGTAAGCAAAGTTGCTCTTGGGAGATGCACCGTGCCAATGCTCCACGCCAGGGGCACACTTGATGACATCTCCCTTGCGGACAATTCTTGCCGGCTTACCTCTCTCCTGGTAATAGCCGATGCCTTCGGTGATGAGCAGGACCTGCCCACCCGGGTGGATATGCCAATCGAGCTTCGCGCCGGGATCATAGGTGGCGACTGCAACGCCGGCATCGAACGTGGCGTCGCCGACGTTGAGCTCATTCAGCCAGATGTTGCCTGTATGGTTCTTTGTGGTCGATAGCTCTCCCTTTGGGAATGGCGTTCCGGCTGCCGTCTGTGCGTGCGATTGGAAGATGAAGCCTAGGCTCATTGCGAGAGCGATGATTCGAAGTCCTGTTCTCATGTCTGTTAGTCTCCTGTCGTTTTCACGTCGAGCTGTGGCCTCGTAGACCTTCAGGATGTTGGGCCCAGCAAGGGTTGTCGTCCTGAGCCATCGCCATAAAGAATGCCGAAAGACTGGATGTTCTCCGATGCGCGTGCGGCCCTCGCTGAGCGACTCGGCTATTTGGCTTGAGAAGCCATAACCGTGTCGGTTGGCAGCAATCCCCTGTCCGGCCACTCTGCTGACCGCATCGACGATGGCTACGAGCGAATATCGTTCTTTAAGCCTATGATCAGCACCGAGCTCGCTCTGCAAGGGGCAGGATCATTCCGAGATTAGTATCTGCTTCTTCTCAGTTTCTCGTTATAAGGAAACGTCCATGTGCAATAAGCGCAACGATTCCGATCAAGAGCATGTTCCTGCGGTGCTGAGCCGCCGCGAGGTTCTGAAAGCATGTGCCGCTGGGGCGATCATGCCCCTCTTCGGAGCAGCGAACTCGATCGCGCAGGCGACCGACGCCGTGCATGCTTCGGCCGCCAAGGTCAGGCATACCGCGACGCAGTGGTTGAGCTACGGCGGCGACGAGGCCAGCTCCAAATATTCGCCGCTCGCCCAGATAAGCGGCGGCAACTTTAATCGTCTGAAGACTGCGTGGACATGGCAATCTGCTGAAGATGAAGTTGCGAAGGGAAATCATCTGAAAACGTGGGCGTGGGAATCCACGCCACTGATGATCGGCCGTGTACTGTACATCAGCACTTCACTCTCCCAGGTCGCGGCAATCGACGCTGCAACGGGCAAGACCCTTTGGGTATACGACCCAGAGACATGGAAGAACGGAACACCTTCCAATAACGGCTTCGTACATCGCGGCGTCACCTACTGGGCGGAAGGAAAGGATCGACGCATTCTGTTCGGCACCGGCGACGGCTACCTGATCTGCCTGAACGCCGCGACGGGCGAGATCATTCCCACCTTCGGCCACGAAGGGCGTATCGACCTGACGCAGGGGCTTGGTCGCAGTGTCGATCGCCATTTGTACGGCGTCTCCTCCCCGCCCATCATTTGCCGCAATGTCATCGTCATGGGTTCGAAGGTCAATGACATTCCCCTTGCGGCGGAGATGCCGCCCGGCGATGTGCGAGGCTTCGACGTTCGCACCGGCCAGCAGCAGTGGATCTTCCATGCCATCCCAAGAGAAGGGGAGTTCGGGAACGAGACCTGGAAGGATGGTTCCTGGCGAACGACGGGCGCGGCCAACGTTTGGACGATGATGAGTGCAGACGAAGCATTGGGCTACGTCTACCTGCCGTTTAGTACGCCTTCGGATGATCACTACGGGGTCCACCGTCCCGGCGACGGCCTCTTCGGGGACAGTCTGGTCTGCCTAGATGCGCGGACCGGCAAGCGCGTCTGGCACTTTCAGATGGCCCATCACGGGCTGTGGGACTACGATCTCCCTTGCGCACCCAACCTGATTGACATTCAAGTGGACGGAAAGCCTGTGAAGGTTGTGGCACAGGTGAGTAAGCAGGGCTTCTGCTACGTCTTCGATCGCGTCACAGGTAAGCCGATCTGCCCATCGAAGAGAGACCCGTTCCCCACTCGACGGTGCCCGGCGAGAAAACGTCCGCGACCCAGCCCTTTCCAACCAGGCCCGCTCCGTTTGATCGACAGGGAGTCACGGAGAACGATGTCGTTGACTTCACGCCGGAGCTGCACAAGCAGGCGATGGCCGTTCTGGAAAAGTACAATTACGGTCCGCTGTTCACGCCGCCATCGTTCGAGAAGCCTACGATCGAAATGCCCGGTATTGCGGGCGGCGCAAGTTGGTCTGGCGCCGCGTTCGACCCTGAGACCGGGATTCTTTACGTCTCGTCGGTCACGCTCCCCTACGCGGCCACGCTTACAAAGATTTCGGTTCCCAATACAGACTATTTTGGGAAGATGACTCCGGTTGAGACGATGCAGGGCGTGCCGCTCTGGAAACCGCCCTACGGGCGCATCACCGCCATTGATCTGAACACGGGCGACCATCGCTGGATGACACCTGCAGGTGACCTGGCCAAGAGCAATCCCGTGTTGAAAGAACTCGGCCTTCACTCCCTCGGACGGCCCGCTCGCGGTCACCTCTTGCTGACAAAAACGCTGCTCATCGTCGGGCAAGAGGGCGGCACGCACCGCGAGGGAGGCGGTCCCGAGATGGTGCCGGACTTTGAAATTAGCGATCCCAAACTATCCGCCTATGACAAGGCGACAGGAAAGCTTGTTGGCGAAGCGGCGCTACCCCGCAACGCAACAGGGGCACCAATGACCTACATGCTGAACGACAAGCAATTCATCGTTGTTCCCACGGGAGGCTCCAATCTGCCGGCGGAACTCATCGCGTTTGTCCACGATGACATTCCTGGATTGCATGCTGGCTGAATGACCACTGCCGATTTTACCCACGACAATGCCCCTTGGACGAAGCCGCTCGCGCGGGAAAAGCCTGGCGTCCCACCGCACAGCCTTTTATGGTGTGGCGGTTACATTGCGCTCATACGTGCTATCCGGTTCATTGTCCGCGGTGGACGTCGCTCCGCCACCGCTGCCGGTCTACACACAGCCCCTATACCCCGCGAGGACTACCTCTGGGTTCTGGCTACTGGGCCTGGGGTCCGTACGGGGACTGCCCGGCGTTCTGGGTGGTACCGCCGGCGGTCAGGATGTTCTGGACGCCCGGTTACTGGGACTGGGGCGGCGAGGCCTTTGTCTTCCACCCCGGCTACTGGGGCCCATGTCGGCTTCTACGGCGGCGTGAACTACGGCTTCGGCTACGATGGCGACGGCTTCCACGGCGGGCTCTGGGAGGGCGAGCACTTCGCCTATAACGCTACCGTGATGAACGTGAACTGCGCGATGGTTCGCAACACCTACGTCGAGAACGTGCACTTCAACAACGTCGGTATCTCCCAAAGCCTCCGGCCAGGTAGTTTTGGGCAGCTTATGGCGCTACGATGGATTTTCGGCCAGCTTATGGTGTTTTCAACACCGATTCGGTGTTGAAAAGGAAAAGGATAGGTTGGCCAGCTTACGGTGTTTTTGCCCAACAGATGCTGTCTTTGGCAATTTGTGTTGACAAATAAAGCATAGTTTTGCCATTTGGCAAGACTATGCTTTATTTGCACCTCCCAATTTGTCCGCTTGACCTGGTAACCACACGCTCCGCAATGGTACGTGGGGAAGCATCCAGATTTTCCGCGCTACTTCAGTAATGAACGTGGTCTTTCCGGTTCCCGGCGAACCGAGTCGAATTACAGCCAAGACTTGTTCAGCTACGCCGTGCTCACCTCTTCTGAGGTGCACCCCTTTGTTGTCGCTGTTTTCCCAGATCACCAAGTCTAGCCGAGGAATGGGTGAAGCCACTCTGGGGCACCGCACCGTTCCACTCATATGAAACATCATATTTAGCTCTGGTCAGCGCTGCAGGAATGCGTAGATTCGCTCAGTTGATCCGGCCTTGCGAATCATCCTCTCTGGCTCCCGCGCATTCTTCGTTTCTTCAACGATTCGGCCACTCTTACCCCTCTTCTCCTGGTTCCCACCACGTTTGGCCTTCGACGTGCCTTGCAAATGAAATATCCATTAAATCTGTCGGGCCCCGGTTCCAGATACCCACCGTAGTGCTTTAGATCCGCCTCAAGTTCTTCCCTCAGGAGACCCATGTCAAGACTGACGCTCGCGTTCGTTTGCCTGCTATTCGTTGTCTCAAGTCTTACAGCCCAGAACAATGCTGTGCGTGGTGGTATCGCCGGCCAAGTCACGGACCCCTCTGGGGCCGCCATCGCAAACGCGACCATCGTCGTTTCCGGTTCGCAGGGAAGCATAACTGTTCAGTCGAGCTCGGCCGGATCCTATAGCGTTAGCGGTCTCACCCCCGGCTTCTACAAGATCACCGTGACGGCACCCGGATTCACCACCTACGTCTCCACGCAGAACGAAGTCGTC
>DATMOB010000145.1:0-13610 GCA_035568455.1 Granulicella sp. | reverse complement strand
GGCGGCGCAGCATTTAGACTGGGAGCGAGCAGTCATTTGAATCTTCAGGAGTACGCATGCCACTTTCGGGCGAAGCCATCCGCACCATGAACTATGTCGACGATATCTCGGTCACGCTTCGGCGCATCCTGGCGGTGCTGCCGTCTTTGACGGAGGAGGAGCGCAAGCGTGTCTCCGACCATATCAAGCAGGCCGAGCCGAGCTACGAGTCGGTGATTACGGCGGTAGCAGGCAAGAAGTAATGACGGCGGCCGAGCCTGTCCCGGCGGCGATGGCAAGGGTAGCAATCATCGGCGCGGGGCAGGCGGGGCGGCGGTTCGCGCTGCGTTGCGCGCTGGCGGGGTACGCCGTGGTGCTCGAGGACGTGATGCCGGCGAACCTGCGGCGGGCGCAGGCGGAGTTTAGCGATCTGGTTGCCGATTTGGGGGCTGATCGCGCCGGGCAGCCGGGGCCGGGCAGCCTGGAGTTGGCGCTGACGGTCGAGGATGCGGTGCGGGATGCCGACATCGCGATCGATTTTGTGCCCGACGAGCTGGAGTCGAAGCTGGAGATATTCTGCCTGATCGACCGCATGGCTCCGCCGCGGACGATACTGTGCACGCCGAGCGAGGCGCTGAGCATCACCGACCTGGCTTCGTGTACGTACCGCGCGGATCGCTGCTTTGCGGTGCGGGGCGGGCTGGGAGAGGGCGATGGTGGCGTGCTGCGGCTGCTCTATCCAAAGATGGCCGATGCGGGGGCGCTGTCGCGGGTGAGGGAGTTGTTGGCGGCGCTGGGGCGGGCGATAGCGGTGGAGCTGGACGCTGATGAGCCGATGCTGGTGAAGAACGCGGCTTTGGGGTGAGGCTGTGCTTGTCCTGGTTTGTTGTGGCGGATGGGCCTTGAGTTTGCAAGACGGCAATTTTGCAGGAGTGATTTACCGAGGCGACCACCCTCCCGCCTCGTCGGGCTGAGGCTTCTGCGGTATGATTGTTGCGAATTTGGAAAGCCGGTTGCGGAACTGGATCTAAACGCAACCAGCGAGGCGAGTCATGGCGATCGATCTCCCATACTCTCTACCTTCTGTTCCGCGCTGTGTTCTCGCGCTGATGCCTGTACCAATCGCGCTTGGGTCGGCGTTTCGCTTCCAGGAATGTTTCAGCGTGTGAGGGCGCTTTCCTATGTGAGGCACACCATGGCCCGGCCAAACCTCCAACTGCGGCTCACACACTCGCCCGTTCTGCGCTACTCTCTTGCCGTCACTTCCTGCGCGATCGCCCTGGGCTTGGCGCTGCTGGCGCAACGCCACGGTTTCCGCAACGTGGAGGTGCAGCTTTTCCTGTTTGCCATTGCCGTAACCGTCTGGTACGCAGGGATCGGGCCTGCGATACTCGCCGTTGTTCTCTCCGGCCTGGCCGAAGCCTATTTTTTCAGCGAGCCGACTTACAGTTTCTATATAACACGCAATGATCTCCCTCACTTTGCCCTCTTCATACTGTTTGCGTTGCTTCTCACCTGGTTCAGCGCGGTCCGGCGCCGCGTCGAGCAACAGCTTATGCAATCCCGCGACGAACTCCAGCGAGAAGTGATCAAACGAACCCAGCAGGCCAGTCTGCTCAACCTCACGCACGACACCATTTTCGTCCGGGATCTGAGTGACGTCATTTCGTACTGGAATCGAGGGGCAGAGGAGTTGTACGGGTGGAGGGCAGAGGAGGCGATCGGGAAACCCTGTCAGCAACTCCTGCAGACAGACTTTCCGGTACCGGTCGAGGAGATTCGCGCGGAGTTGCTGCACACGGGCCGTTGGGAGGGTGAGTTACGAAAGATAAAGGCCGACGGATCCAGGGTTGTGGTGGCAAGCCGATGGTCTCTGGCGCAGGATGACCAGGGGCGGGCAATTGCGATCCTGGAAACGAACAATGACATCACGGAGCGCAAGCGCCGAGAGCAAGACATTCAAGACCTCAACCGGGAACTTGCCAGGCGTTCCCGGGAGCTCGAATCGATCAACAAAGAGCTGGAAGCGTTTGCCTATTCGGTATCGCATGACTTACGCGCCCCGCTTCGTCATATGGCCGGTTACACCGAGTTGCTGCAAAAGAAAGCTTCTTCTGTTGTCGATGAAAAGGGCAATCACTATCTGGCGATGATCCTAGACTCATCCAAGCGTATGGGCAATTTGATCGACGACCTCCTGGCATTTTCGAGGATCGGTCGGGCGGAAACGCGAAAGACACTGTTTAACCTGGCGCAGCTGGTGAAAGACGCGCTTACCGAAGTTCGGCAAGACACAGAGGGACGTGACATTTCCTGGAAGATCGGCGCACTGCCGGAGTTCTATGGCGACCGTTCGATGCTAAGACTTGTACTGGTTAATCTAATCTCGAATGCCATTAAGTTCACGCGCACGCGCCCTCGTGCCGAGATCGAGATTGGATGCTGCAATGGAAGCGGAGATGACCTGGTGGTATTCGTTAAGGACAACGGAGTGGGCTTTGATATGAAGTATGTCGATAAGCTGTTTGGCGTGTTTCAACGGCTGCACCAGTCTGACGAATTTGAAGGCACGGGCATCGGACTGGCCACGGTTCAGCGGGTTATCCATCGTCACGGAGGGAAGGTCTGGGCCGAGGGGGTGGTTGGCAACGGCGCCACTTTCTATTTCTCGGCTCCGAGAGCACAAGGACAATTATGGAGAGCATGAAAAAACTGGGACGTATCCTGATGGTTGAAGACGATCCTAAGGATGTGGAGCTTACTCTCATGGCCCTTGAGGACTACAACCTCGCCAATGAAGTCATTGTGACTCGCGATGGCGAACAGGCCCTCGATTACTTGCATTGCCGTGGGGAGTACGCGACACGCTCCGGCGGCCACCCTGCAGTCATGCTGCTGGACTTGAAACTACCTAAGGTCGATGGGTTGGAGGTGTTGCGACAAATTAAGTCCGATGGCTTGCTAAGAACGATTCCAGTAGTTGTGCTCACCTCATCGAAGGAGGAAAAGGACATGGTGGCGAGTTACACATTGGGAGTAAACGCGTACGTAGTAAAGCCGGTTGATTTTCATGAGTTTGTGAACGCCATCAAGGAACTGGGCGTTTTCTGGGCAGTGATTAACGAGCCGCCTCCGGGAAGCGTAAAGAGGTGAGTATCGTCGGGAAGAGAGAATGCGGAAACCATTGCGGATTCTATCGATCGAGGATGACCCTAAGGATACGGAACTGATCCAGGATCTACTTGAGGCAGAAAACATCGTCTGCGAAATAACGCGGGTTGATACTGAGGCCGCGCTGCTGGCTTCCATTGAGCAAGGCGGAATTGATCTCATTCTGGCAGATTACACCCTCCCCTCGTTCGACGGCATCTCCGCGCTGAAGGTCGCAATGAAAGCCTGCCCGGATGTTCCGTTCATCTTTGTCTCTGGAACGCTTGGTGAAGAGGTGGCGATTGAGGCGCTCAAAATTGGCGCAACGGATTACATTCTGAAGACGCGGTTATCGAGACTTGTACCGGCTATCCTCCGTGCACTGCGTGAGGCCACGCAAAGGGCCGAACGTAAGCAGGCCGAAGAGTCGCTCCGCCAGAGCGAGACTTACCTGGCCGAGGCGCAGCGTCTGAGCCGCACTGGGAGCTTTGGCTGGAGCGTCCTTAGTGGGGAGATCTACTGGTCGGAGGAGACCCACAAGATCTTTGAGTACGATCGAGCAGTAAAACCCACGTTGGAGTTAGTACTCCAGAGAATTCATCCTGACGATAGAGAACTGGTACAACGGACCTTCGACCGCGCATTCGAGACGAGGGAAAATGTCGATTTTGAGCATCGTTTGTTGATGCCTGACGGCTCGGTCAAGTACCTCCACGTCTTGGCTCACATATCGCAGCCTTCCTCGGGCAACCTTGAATATGTGGGTGCCGTCATGGACGTCACCGCGGCTAAGCACGCGGAAGAAACCCTCCGGGAGAGTGAGGCGTATTTAGCAGAAGCGCAGAGGCTGAGCCACACCGGCAGTTGGGCATGGGTCCCAGCCACCGACAAGATCAGGTACTGGTCTGAGGAATGCTATCGCGTGCTGGGGCTTGATCCGCGCGGTGAAGCTCCACGATTCGAAGCGTTCTTTGGACACGTTCATCCGGATGATCGATCCAAAGTAAGCGGCATACGAGGGTCGACCGAGTTCGAAATGAACTACCGAATCGTTCCTCCTAGCGGCGAGATCCGATATATCCGCATCGTAGGTCACCCGGTTCTGAGCCCGTCCGGCGACCTCGTTGAGTTCGTGGGTACCGTGATGGACGTCACTGATCGCAAACGAGCCGAGGAAGAGCGCGAAAGACTGCGCCAGGTACAAGCGGATCTTGCGCACCTAAGTCGCGTGACTACGATGGGTGAACTGACTGCTTCGGTAGCGCACGAGATCAGGCAACCGATCACCGCAGCAGCCACAGACGCTCGAACCTGCATGCGTTGGCTTAGTCGCGATAACCCCGACTTGGCGGAGGCGCGCGAAGCCGCAGCAAGAATGGTGAAGTCCGTAATGCGCGCAGCCGATATCATCAGCCGCATCAGTTTACTGTTCAAGAAGGGCGTTCCGCAGCGGGAGATGGTCGATGTAAACGAACTTATACGAGAGATGATTGTGCTGCTGCGCAGCGAGGCGAACCGCTACTCGATTTCAATCGGTACAGAGCTTGTTGAGGATCTTCCCAGGGTCATCGCAGACCGTGTTCAACTGCAGCAGGTCTTCATGAACCTCATGCTCAACGGCATCGATGCCATGAAGGGAGTGGTTGGCGGAGGTAGGCTTACCATCAAGTCGGAGGCCTGCGATACTCAACTGCTGATCTCGGTCAGAGACACCGGTGTAGGATTGCCCCGGGAGTTGGCGGACCAAATCTTCAGCGCATTTTTTACCACAAAAGATAACGGGACTGGTATGGGGCTGCCCATCAGCCGGTCGATCATTGAGTCGCATGGCGGGCGCCTGTGGGCCGCCGATAGCTCCGAGCAGGGTGCAACCTTTCACTTCACCCTTCCCGCCGCGGTCGCGACCGATGTATGATCGTCCGTCGCTTCCATCTGTTCGCCAACCTTTGTTCTAGACAGGCGCTGTGGGGTCTCCTTACGATCGCTTGCGGGGTGGGTGCTGCGAGTCGATTGGGTGAAAAAATATTGGGTGCGCAGGTGCGTTGGGGAACTGGTTTCGTCTAACGTGCGTATCGGATATTGAACTCGCGGACGGATCGGATGCAGGAGGTAGTGCGCCGGACGTATCCGCGGTCTTTTAAGGGCGACCTATGCGCGGGTTAGGCGACATCTTGGTGCAGGTGTTTCAGGCGATCTGGGCGAATAAGCTGCGGTCGTTTCTGACGATGTTCGGCATTGCGTGGGGCGTGGCCTCGCTGCTGCTACTGGTGGGGCTGGGCGAGGGCTTTCGCTCGGGGCAGAAGCGCAGCCTGGCGGAGCTGGGCACGGACATCATCATGATGTGGGGCGGGACCATTCCAGCGCTGGCGGAGCAGCACGAGGGGATGAAGCCGTATCAGTTGACGGTGCGGGATACGGCGGCGGTGCGCGCCGGGGCTCCTCATGTGCGCAATGCGACGGCGATTCTGAACCGGGGCGACATCAAGGAGGTCAGCGAGTTCTCGAGCGCGGGAGGAGCGATCTGGGGAGTGGAGCGGAATCTTCCGGAGATTCGCACCCTGCCGATGGCACAGGGGCGCTTCTTCGATCAGGACGACCTGACGCAGCATCGGCAGGTGGTGGTGCTGGGGCAGAAGAACAATACGCTGCTGTTTCCCGGGCGGCCGTCGGTGGGGGCGTACATTACGCTGAATGGCTACCGGTTCCAGGTGATCGGAGTGGCCAAGCGCATCGGCCGGGGCAACGATGATGGCGACAACCAGAAGCTCTACATTCCGTTGACGACGATGCTGGAGCTGTTTCCCATTACCGGGGAGAATATTGCGCGGGACGCAATCAGTTCGCTGCAGTACCAGCCGGTGACGGAGGAGGAGAACGAGACGGCGAAGGCCGAGGTGCACGCGATCGTCGCGCGGGATCATGGTTTCAATCCGAATCTGAAGGAGGCCTTCGAGGAGTGGGACACAATCAAGACCAACCGGATGGTGGGGGTGATCTTTACCGCGATGGATGTGTTTCTGGGCTGCGTTGGGGTGGTGACGCTGGGGCTGGGGGCGGTGGGGATCGTCAACATCATGCTGGTGACGGTGAGCGAGCGGACCAAGGAGATCGGGCTGCGCAAGGCGCTGGGCGCGACCAGCCGCAGCATCATGACGCACTTTTTTCTTGAAGGCCTGCTGCTGACGGGGTTGAGCGGGCTGGTTGGGATCGGCGGAGCGAGCCTGCTGATGATGGGCATGGGCGCGGTGTGGGCGGGCAACCGGATGGGATTCGATCCGCCGCGGCTGGTGCCGTGGTCGGCGGCGCTGGCCTTCGGCAGCTTGACGCTGTGCGGCGTGGTGGCCGGGCTGTATCCGGCGCGCAGCGCGGCGGCACTGGAGCCGGTGGAGGCGCTGCGGAAGGAGTGAGGAGCGTTTTTGGAGCGGGCAGACGGTGGAACAAAAGCAGCAGCAGGAACAAGAGCAACAGCAGTCCTCCCGCTTTGCGGAAGGATGACAGCTTGAAAACAAACAACGACACAAGCAACGGCAAGGGCAGCAGCAAATCCTTTCGGGGATGACGACAGAAGGATGACAAGTTGGAAGGCAGACAACGACGCCGCGGGATAGGAGCAGAGCGATGTTCAGCATGATGGGCGACATCTTCGGGCAGGCGGTGGAGGCGATGCGGTTCAACGCGCGGCGCACGGTGATCACGATTGCCGGCATGGCGTGGGGGATTGCGACGGTGGTGCTGCTGCTGGCCTTCGGCTCGGGCTTCGGCAGAGCGATTGACGCCATCTTTATGCAATGGGGAACCAACATGATCGGCGTGTTTCCCGGAACCACCAGCGAGCAGGCGGGAGGATCGCGCGCCGGGGTGAAGGTGCAGATGACGATGGATGACGTGGAGCGGATCCAGGAGATGGTTCCGGGTGTCATCCACACGTCGCCGGTGGTGTGGAAGAACAACACGACGGTGACCAACGATCTGCATACGTACACCTGGGAGGTGGACGGGATTACGCCCGAGCTGCAGACGATTCAGCGGATGGATATCGCTGTAGGACGGCCGCTGTCGGAGGCGGACTTGCAGGAGCGGCGGCATGTGGTGCTGATCGGGTCGGAGGCTAAGACGAAGCTGTTCTCGGGGCTCTATCCGATTGGGCAATCGATCCGGCTGAACGGGATCTCGTACGAGGTGATCGGTGTGCTGCAGCCGAAGATGCAGGAGGGCGACAACAACGTCAACCGGATCATCGATATACCGCTGAGCACGATGACGGATCTGACGGACACGAAGTACCTGGGCGGGATCTGGTTCAGCTACCACGGCAACCATATGGAGGTGGAGCATGCGCTGCGTAATGTGATGGGAGCGGCGCATGGCTTCCGGCCATCGGATCACAATGCGATCTGGGTGGCGAACATCATGGAGGGCCTGTCGCAGTTCCGCATGATCTCGATTGCGCTGGAGGCGCTGATGCTGTTTATCGGGGCGTTGACGCTGGGCATTGCGGGCATCGGGCTGATGAATATTATGCTGGTGAGCGTGCAGCAGCGAACGCGGGAGATCGGCGTCGAAAAGGCGCTGGGCGCGCGGAAGCGGCATATCCTGCTGCAGTTTCTGGCGGAGGCGATGGTGATCTCGGGCGTCGGAGGATTGGGCGGGGTGCTGCTGGCTTATGGAGTGAGCGAGGCGGTGGGCAAGATCACGTTCTATAGCGCGCTGGCCTCGAACGCCGATGCGGCGGATATTCACCTGCTGATCTCGCCGAACATTGTGCTGATGGCGACCGGCATTCTGGTGCTGGTGGGCACGGTGAGCGGGATGATCCCGGCGCTGCAGGCGGCGAATCTGGATCCGATCGAGGCGCTGCGGTACGAGTGAGGCCTTTAGGGGCAGCTTGTTTGGTTGTGGTCTGGGCGGAGGCCGAAAAGCAGATTCCTTCGCTGCGTTGCGGAAAGTCAAAGAAGACGCTGCGGCAGGGCAATATGATTCCTGCAAATGGCAGGAGACAGGTACGGAACGCCAAGAGAATAAAGGGCGGGACCGAGAAGCAGATCCCTCCGCTGGGTTGCGGAACGACCAAAAAAGATTTAGCTGCCTGAGCCGTCGTCGTACTCGGCGTGGTTGGCGAGGTGGTCGCGAACGACGCGGTAGCACTCGCAGGCGAGCCTTTCGAGGCCGGGCAGATCGAGAAGATAGATCTTGCCCCGGGTGTACTCGATGAGCTTGCGTTCACGCAGGGTCTGGGCGACGACGCTGAGGCTGGAGCGGTTGACCCCGAGCATGTCGCCGAGGTACTCGTGCGAGAGCGGAAGCATGCGATCGCCGTGGCGGTCGGAGCAGAGGAGAAGCCAACGGGCGAGACGCTGCTCGATGGCGTGATGGGCGTTGCAGCCGGCGGTCTGAGCCGACTGGACGAACTGGGCCTGCAGGTAACGTAGGGTGAGGTCGTGGAAGTGCTCTCCGCGCTTGAATTCGCGCAGCGCCAGCTCGGTGCGCGAGGTGAAGCCATGTCCGGCGATCTGCATGTAGACGCGGTTGAGGCTGCGTTTAGTCCCCATCATGGAGGAGGATCCGAGCACGGACTCGGGGCCAGCGACGGCGACCTCGGCCTGGGAGCCATCCTGAAAGGTGACGGTCATGGAGGCGATGCCCTCCTCGACAAAGACGATGTGTTCGATGAGGTCGCCGGGGAATTCGATGGGGTGGCCTGCCGGAAGCTTGATGGGATGGAGTTCGAGACGCGCAATGGCTGAGGCTGGGAGTCTGGCGAGCAGTCGATTTTTGTAAAGTGAGTCGCTCATGGTGTCTTCCGAGCCCGGCGTTTGAGGCGTGATCGCCAATTGCCTACATCAAAAATGCGAATGATGCAACTGAAATTGGGCGTTTTAGAAAAAATACTTGACTTATGTTGCGAGGGAGACCAACAATCCAGGCAAAGGCAAGATACAACTTTAGTAATCAGAGAGCAAACAAAGGTTGTAGTGGATTAAGTATTCTCGCTCTAACCTTTCGCCTCTGCTCATTTCCAGGAATCTCCGGAGGACGGAATGTCACAGTACAAAGGCTGCGTGAAGTGGTTCAATAATGCAAAAGGGTATGGCTTTCTGGGTCGCGATGGAGGCAATGACGTCTTCGTGCATTACAGTTCCATCCAACTGGACGGCTACAAGTCGCTGAAGGAAGGCGAGGTCGTCGAGTTCGATGTCATTCAAGGTGCCAAGGGTCCGCAGGCCGACAAGGTTATCCGGGTCAGCAACGCCGCGTAGATTCTGCAGTATTCTCCTGGGCTCTGTTTCTTTTAAAAATGCGTGGATAGCCCTCATAGGATGGCTATCCACGGGCAGCCGGTGTGTGGTTTCGAAGGAGTGGGTATGGCAGAATATCGTGGAATAAACGACCTGTTCCTACGCGAACAGGCGATTCGACGTCCTGTCCGTGCAACGCGTCTCGAATTAGAGATCAAGTCGCTGCATCGTTTGATGCGGGGCCTTTCGAAAAACCTACGTGAGTCCTTGAAAGATACGGTGGAGGCGGCTTGTGAGCTGTGCGACGCCGACTCCGCAGGCATCATGCTGGTCGATCGGCTGGAGGATGGTGCGGAGATGGTGCGTTGGCTGGAGGCGGCGGGTCACCTGCGCGATCTGATCGGCCAGACGCTGCCGCTCGACCGAAGCCTGAGGGGTGTGCTCAAGGAGCAGAGACCCAGACTGGTCTACCGGCCGCACCGCCTGTTTCCCTACATTGCGGAGTCGTGGGCGATCGCGGAGGCGATGCTGGTCCCATGGACCGGGGAGAAGACCAGCGGCATCCTTTGGGTCCTGGACCGGTCGGATGGAAAGCGGCTGGATGCGGAGGACGTGCGCGTGCTCAAGAGCCTGGCGTCCTTTGCCAGTTCGGCGATCGCGAAGGACGAGGTGGAGGCCTGCCGACTGGACCAGGAACGGGTGGGCGCGGCGGCGAAGGTGGCGAACGAGCTGGCGCATGCGGTGAACAATCCGCTGCAGGCGCTGACGAACACGCTGTATCTGATGGACACCGGGCCGGGTGAACATCTACAGGACGCGCGGGCACAGCTGCAACGGATCAACTCGCTGGTACGGGTGATTCTGAACAGCAATGCGCGTCCGTTCAAACACTGAGTCTCCTGCATGACGGCGTCCGCAGTGCAGTGATTGCCGTCACAGCCCGGGCGCGGGAAAAGCGGCACGATCGTGACTGGAGGCTTCCATGTCCATTGTGCCCTTAGTTCCGGTGGTTCCAACGAACCAACGCTGCAGTTGCGCAGCACCCTGCAGTTATGAAGGATCTTGTCCAGGTTACGGCAGCCGGCAGATTTGCCCGCCGCTGATCGTACTAGCGGTGCGAGCAAGCGTCGAACGCGCTGCGTAGCACTCTTTCAATCGACCGACTTGAAGAGCAGACGCCGGGCGGATCCTAGCGGCTGCTGACCAGCATGATGCCATCCGGTGCGATGTGGCAGGTTTGTTGGGAAGAGGGGTGCCAGCTTGATCCGTCGGCGTAGTCCACCGCGTCTATGTCGAGCAGGCTGACCGAGGTGAATTGGCTCAGGCGGAGGTCGGTCGATGCGCGCTGATTGGCACCTACACTCAGCTTGAGATCGATGGACCTTTTGAGCTCGGAGGTATCGAGCTGGGCGGACACGGTGGGGGTGATGCGAGCTTTGGCTGCGAAGCCATGCACGGTGATCTGGATGCCGACGATCTGGCGCGGGTTCGAGTTGGTGACGGTCATGTGGAGCCGCTGGGCGATGCCGCTCTTGGCTTCGCCACCCTTGTTGTCTTGGCCATCCTCGTGATGTTGGCCATCCTTCACGATTACGCTTCCGAAGCTGCTCTCTCGCTGTGCCCGGAGTCCAATGGGGCAGCCGGTGCTGTCCGGAATCGCGTAGAGCGTGGCTGCGGATTGGGTGCGGACCGCATCGATGGGCTGATTCTGCGCATGGGCCCTCGTGATCGTTGGGACGAGAGCGATGAGGGGGATCGCGAGGGCAAGGGCTTGGGTTCGTTTCATGGCGGACTCCAGAGGGAACGAATACTCACGGGAAGGATACTCTCCGGCATTCGATGGAACAAGGTTGATTGCCGCACGGTGAGCGGCTGCGATTAGTTATCCTGGCGGGGACGCTCGTAGGGCTTCTGCATGAGGGCGCGAGCCTCGTTGATGGCTCCCTGGGTGTTGTCGTTGGTCTGGACGGCGAGGCGGTACTCCTGCACGGCTCGATCGCGCTGTCCGGTGACGTCGTAGATGCGGCCGACCTGGATGTGGCTCCAGACCTCGACCCACTTGGGGTCGCCGTCGCCGCGCAGGGCGTCGCGGAAGCTGTTGGCGGCGGACTGGTAATTGCGCTGGGTGAAGAAGATCTCGCCGATGCGGTAGTTGGCCAGGGAGCTGTTCTTGTTGATGTCGAGGGCCTTCTGGTACTCGACCAGCGCGGCGGTGAGATCGCCCTGGGCGGCCTGCTGCTGGCCGCGCAGCACGGCGACGCGTATGGCGAGATCGGGGCTGCTCTTGAGCACCCAGTTCTCGGGATCGATGGTGATGCGGCGCGGCCGGCCGAAGGTCTCGACGGAGTATCGCGAGTCGGTGCCGGAGACGTCGACGCGGCGGATCTCGGTCTTGCCGTCGGTCTCGATGCGGAGCTCGACCGGCATGCGGAAGAGGTCGAGGTCTTGGTCGATGGAGCCGATGGTGCGGAATCCCTTGTTGTTGCCCAGGCGGAAGACGGTGTATTTGTCGGTGAACTGGGGCGCTCCGGTGCCGTCGAGCCACTGGGCGAAGAACGCCTGGAGCTGCTCGTGGGACTGGGCTTCGGCGACGGTCTCTACGTTGGAGCTGCGGACGGACTTGTCGGTGTATTGGGAGAGCAGGCCGCGCAGGAAGTTATGGAAGACATCGTCACCCATCTCCCAGCGGAGCATATGGAAGACCATGGCGCCCTTTTCGAGGGTCATGGACTGGAACTGCGGGGAGAAGGGATCGAGCCGGCCGATGGTGGTGAGGGGCTCGGTGTCGTAGGCCAGGGCGCCGGCGGAGATGTCGTTGACGGCGGTCTGAAAGGGGGTCTTGCCGGAGGCCTGTTCGACGTACATCAGCTCGGAGTAGCGGCTCATGCCGTTGGTGATCCAGGCGTCGTTGAGCGAGTAGGGGGAGATCTCGGAGCCCCACCACTGGTGGGCGATGGTGTTGGCGAGCAGGCGGTGCGAGTTGCGATCGCCGATGCGGTTGCCGGCGATGGCGGCGATCTCAGGAGCCCAGGCGGCGGCGACGGCGTCGTCGGGGAGCTCGACGATGTTGAGGCGGCCGGACTCGGGTTGGCCGAAGACGGAGCTGAAGTATTCAAACTGCTCGGCGGCGGTCTGGGCGTAGGCCGCGGCCGTGGCCTTGTGCTTCTCGGTGACCCAGATGCGGACGTTGGGGATGCCGGGGGCGGAGATGGGCGCGAGGAATTTGCCGGCGATGATGGTGCCGGGGAAGCCGGGCTTGGTCCAGTTGAAGCTGTACTCGGTGATGTTGCCGGGCAGGCTCTTGGGGGTGAAGGTGTCGCCGCCGGAGCCGATGACGCGGTCGCCGGAGGGGACACGGATGTGCATCTCGCTAGTGAAGCGGTTGGTGAAGAGGCCGGGCGAGGCGAGCGGGAACCAGGCGCCGGGGTAGAGCAGGATGGAGACGGGGTCGGCGATGGCGGCGAACTTGATGCCTTCGACCGGGCTGGTGTCGGTGCCGCTGAGCACGCCGCTGTAGTCGAAGGTAAAGGTGGTGCTGGAGTTCTTGGCCAGCGTCGCGGCCAGAGGAATGCGCACGGTGGAGTTGGTGGTCAGGCGTTCGGGCGAGAGAGGATGCTGTTGGGCGTCGATCAGGCGGGTGATCTGGAGACCGTTGTTCAGCTCGAAGGTGATGGTGCTGAGGTCTTCGAGCGCGGTGACCGAGACGGTGACGGTGGCGGAGAGCTTGCTGGCGGCGGGATCGAGATCGGCGTTGATGACATAGCCGGTGACCTGCATGACGGGCCGAATGGGTGCGGCCAAGACAGCGGCCGGGGGCAGCGACAGGGCGAGAGCTGCCAGGGTTGCCAGGAGAGACGGGAGAGACCAGCGTGCGCGAAGAAATGTGACCATACGGGCAGTAATCCTTTATGGCGAAACGCTACGGCAATGGTATTAGACGCTCATGGTAGACGATCCGGTCAGTGGAATGGAGGGTTTCCGGCGGGAAATTGAAAACAGAGGGAATCAGGGCGCGGACGACAGCAGTTCGAGGACGATCTGGGTGGCGCGGGTGATGGGATCGGCGGCGGGATCGGGGATGAGGCGGTGGCGAACCTCGGCGAGGTCGGCGATCTGGGTGGCGCGGGCGGGGGTGTTCTCAAGCAGCGGCGTCAGAGCGGCGGCGAGCTGGTCGGGGGAGAAGTTCTGCTGGAGCAGCTCGGGAACGATGCGGCGGCCGGCGATCAGGTTGACCATGGCGATGGG
>DATMOB010000144.1:0-11029 GCA_035568455.1 Granulicella sp. | reverse complement strand
GAGGGCCGCGCGGGTTACCGAAGCGGTGTCGGTTTGGGGAGCTGCGTAGAGGGGTAGAGCATACGATGCGGTCAGGCACAGGACAAAGCGAGACGTGCGACTCAGGAATCCCTGAAATTTCATGATGCCTCCTGATTAGCTTTTTCTTTTGGCACACAAAGAGGACGGTTGGCTACCCACCGAGCAGGCTGCCTCCTCTGGTTGGATTGAGCAATGATTGTGCTACTTGGGCCGGGACGCCGATACTTACACGAAAACGCCCTAAGGGCAAGTGATTAGTTAAATATTTAAGGACGGTGGATGAGACCGAACGATCTCATCCACCCTCAAGGCTGCTATTCGTCGTCGGCTCCGTCTTAAGGATCATCAGCGGTTTCAACTTTCGAGAGCCGCTTCATGCGGATGGCGTGGATCTCGGCGATCCGGTGCTTGAAGGTTGTCCCGTTGACCTCATCCTCTACCTCGCGATACCGGAGAATGCCTTCCAGGGTGACGAGCTGCCCTTCTGGAGAGTCTTGGCGAACTTCGAGAGATTCCTCCAGGCAAAGACGCGATGCCATTCGGTGCGGGTTTCGTAATCGCCTTTGTCGTTCTTCCAGCTTTCCTGGGTTGCGATGTTGAGGACGACGTACTCGCGATTGTTCTAAGCGGTTTTGGCTTCTGCGTTCTGTCCGAGGCGGCCGATGAGAATGACTTTGTTGATGTAAGCCAGGAGCTCCTCTTCATGGCGGAAGTAGAAGCTGCCGCTGAAAGCCCTCTCTTCTCGGGTGTAATATGACAGCGAATGAGCTGGTCTGGATGCCCGGACATGATTGATAACACTGTGATTTCAATTGTCCAGCGAGGAACGACCAAGCTGACGGTTAGAGTGCGCCTTGCCGTTCGCTGTGCCCTTGTCGCGCTCTTGTGTGATGCGACATTGGCGATGGCCCAATACGGAGCGGGCCGTCACAATCAGCCCAACAACGTCGGAGCTGTGCGGCAGACGCATGTGGCCCCCCTTCCCATCACCCTGCCTGTGGTCGCTAGGGAAGGTAAGATACAAGGAGGATGGGGCCGCGCGTCAAACACGTCAGCCCCATCCGGAACTGCTCAGCAGGCGCGCGTCAATCCAGTAACCGTCAAGATACCCGTCGTTGATGGGACCGACGTCCGATTTACGCGACTCTCCACGACGACCTACGGACTTTCGCAAAGAAGAGTTGCCCAGATTGTGCAGGACAATCAGGGATTTATGTGGTTTGGCACGCAGTATGGGCTGAACCGGTACGACGGCCACAACTTCAAGGTGTTTGTTCCCGATCCAAGAAAGCCCCACAGCAGTCTCAGCGGCGTGTTCATAAGCGCCCTCTTCAAGGATCGCGATGGCACACTTTGGGTCGGGTGCGACCGGTTCCTGAATGAATTCGACCCGGCGACCGAGACGTTTGCACGGTACCCGGTGCCGTCCGCGGTTCACATCAGCCAGGGCAAGGCCAGAACGTTGTGGTTAGCGACCGACAGCGGCTTGTACAGCTTGGATCCGATGACCGGACGAATCCGGCAGTATTCTCACGACCCGAACGATCCATCGAGTCTCAGCAGCAATATTGTCAAATCCAGTGGTGAAGATAAAGAAGGCAAATTCTGGGTTGCGACCAGTGAAGGCCTGGATGAATTCGATCGCCAAACGGGGAAGGTCACGCTGCATGTTCCGGTGCATGAGGGTGGGCGCGAGATGTCATTCTACGAGGATCGCTTCGGCGTTTTCTGGATCTTCCACGCCTCCGGCAATGGGTTAGAGGTGTTTGACCGGAAGACGAACACGCTCACTCACTATTCGTATCGCGAACACGAACCGGGCAGCACCAACACGAGCGGCGTGCTGGCTATGCTCGAAGATCAAAATGGCACTTTGTGGGCTGCAACGCTGAGATCCGGATTGCTCAAATTTGACCGGAACCAGCGGAGATTTATACGTTACCGCAATGATCCCGCCGACCCTGAGAGCCTGGCCCAAGACAGCGTGATCAGTCTTTTTGTGGATCGGGAAGGGAGTATCTGGGCTGGACTCGACGGAACGGGCCCCACCCGCTTTGCCACGAAGCCCGCCTTGTTTGAGAAAACCCCTCATGATTTCGGCATTCCGAAGGATGAAGGCTATCTTCAAGCGATCTACGAAGATCGTCAGGGCATCCTGTGGATGGGGACGACCGTGGGTCTCGATCGCATCGAGCGCAAAGCTGGGCGCTATACGGCTCAACGCTTTCCGAGACAGGACGTTGATATCGATACGGTCACAATTCGCGGGGACCGCTCAGGAAATGTATGGTTTGGCACATACGATCAGGGGCTCCTCCGGCTCGACGGTCGGACAGGGCAGTTCAAGACTTACAGTCACAATCCAGCGAATCCGTACAGCTTGAGCAATGACACTGTCGCAGGTCTAGTCATTGACCATAACGGGACGCTGTGGGCAGCCACCTGGAATGGTCTGAATCGTTTCGATGCGTCGTCTGGGCGCTTCAAAAGCTATAGTGAGGATCCGCAAGGCAAAAACCCGTTGTATCTGGAACTCGTCGAGGACCGAGAGGGGATACTGTGGATCGGAAGCCATGCCTCAGGTCTGCATCGATTCGATCCAACGACGGGGCGGTTCACCATTTATGAACACAACCCAGATCGTCAGGGGACGTTGAGCGACAATCGTGTGAATTCTGTTTTTTTTGACCACACGGGTGGCATGTGGGTTGGGACTCAAACCGGACTCAACAGGTTCGAGCCTCAAACGAGTACTTTCACGGTCTACGGCGAGCGGGACGGGATGGCCGGAACTGTGGTGAGCTGCATCCTTGAAGACGGGCGAGGCCGTCTTTGGATGGGCACCAACCAGGGAGTCTCAAGCTTTGACCCGCTCACGAAGCGATTCAACAACTACACATCCGCCGACGGCCTTCCCGGTGATGATCTGACTGGCTGGGGCACGTGTTTCAAAAACGCCGACGGCAAGATGTTTTTCGGAGGATTTAGTGGGGCGACTGCATTTTATCCGGACAAAGTAACGGAGAGCCGGTACGTGCCACCGATCGTTCTCACAGATTTTCGCTTGTCGGGCGCTCCGGTGGAGATTGGCGCCGGCTCGCCGCTCGAAAAGTCCATCACTTATTCCAATACTTTGACGCTCTCTCACAGGCAGAACATGTTCTCGCTGGAGTTTTCGGCGCTGAGTTACTCGAATCCTGCGACGAACCGCTATCGCTACAAGCTGGAGGGGCTGGATTCCAATTGGCATGAAGTGGGCAGCGAGCAGCGGCTCGTGAACTACACCACCTTACCTGCGGGGATGTATGTGTTCCGAGTGCAGGGCGCAACCAGCCAGGGTCCTTGGAGCGAGCCGGGCACCGCCTTACGAATTAAGATCCTTCCGCCCTGGTGGAATACGTGGTGGTTCCGTGTGGCCTGCGTGGCTGTTTCTGTAACGCTGCTAGGGGGGATTTATCGATGGCGCATTCAGCAACTGCAGCGCCAGGAAAGGAAGCTGCGGGATGTGATTGAAACTATCCCGAGCTTCGCCTGGACCGCTTTGCCCGATGGCTCCGTGGACTTCGTCAATTGCCACTGGCAGGAGTACACGGGTTTGTCCACGGAGCAGACAGTCGGTTCAGGTTGGGAAACCGCCGCTCACCCCGAGGATGTAAAGCGATATGCCGAGAAGTGGCACACCGCGGTGGCGAGCGGTGAGCCCTTTGAGGATGAGGTGCGCTTCCGGCGGGCAGCGGATGCACAGTATCGTTGTTTTTTGACTCGCGCCGTGCCCCTGCGGGATGCGCGAGGCAAGATCCTCAAGTGGTACGGGACCTCAACCGACATTGAAGAGCGCGAGCACGCCAAACAGCTCCAGGCAGAACTTGCGCACATCAATCGCGTAACCACGATGGGCGAACTGAGCGCCTCGCTGGCACACGAACTGAAACAGCCGATCGCTGCTACCGTCATGAATGCGAACGCCTGCATCCGATGGCTCAAGCGCGACAAGCCGGATTTGGAGGAGGCGTGCGCGGCGACAAGAAGAATCGTGGAGGACCAAAAACGTGCCGCGGAGATGATCGACCATTTACGAGCGTTGTACAAGAAGTCTCCTCCAAAACGTGAGTTGGTCGAGGTGAACGAGGTTGTCCACGAAATGGTCGTGCTGCTGCGGGGCGAGGCCAGTCGGTATTCGGTTTCGATGCACACGGATCTTGCCGCCGGGCTTCCCAGCATCATGGCAGACCGTGTGCAACTGCAGCAGGTGCTCATGAACCTCATGCTCAACGCCATAGAGGCGATGAAGGAGACAGGCGGAGTGCTCACGGTCAAATCGCAACGCGACGGGGACGACCAACTGCTGATCGCAGTCAGCGACACAGGCGCAGGATTACCGGCCGAAAAGGTGGATCAGATCTTCGATGCATTCTTTACGACCAAAACGCAGGGCTCCGGCATGGGGCTGGCGATCAGCCGTTCCATCGTCGAGTCGCACGGTGGCCGTCTGTGGGCAACAGCGAACGACGCGTGGGGAGCGACGTTTTATTTCACTCTTCGGGCAGTAGCCGAGGAGATGAAGGCGCCCCTTGCAGTGACGTGATTCAATGTCTCTCGGGCGCGTTGGCGCAGATCAAAGCATCACCGCAAGCCGAGCGCAAAAAGCTAGTTGCTCCCCATCAATGGCTTTTCGGAAAGTCTGTGCGAGAGTGGACCAGATCGGGTGGCCAGCCATTTATGAGATAGGTTCTAGTCCTAACAAAGACGCCTGTTTTTTCGCCTTCTTCATGAGCGTCGTCATCGTGACATCACTCACGTAATCGCTTCTTCCTTTAGACTCAAACACAAGCCACTGGTCATTCTCGTTCAGTCCAATAAAATCTGGTCTGCTTCTACCCTGTAACGGCGCCTGAACCGTGTTCTTATAGAGATCCAGATGCAAGAGCCAATCGACGTCGAACAAAGAATAAGAAAACAGCCTTACAAGCGCCATCCCAATGTAAAAGGAAACAGCTGTCTTCTCTGAAGGATCAAGACCATCGTACGAAGGCGCTTTCACAATTTGGCCTGTCTGAGATTCCATCAGGTTGGCATAGATCAGCGCAGTTCGCATGCTCCGTTCATACGCAGAATAAATTCCATTTAGCGCTTGATGTTCTTCAGCTTTTCCGACAGTGACAGCAGCCCATACCAGCCGAGCCCAGGTAAAGGTTAGTACGCCATTTGCGGCTAGATTTGGAAACGATCCGGGTTCAAAGTTTTTTGTGCTGTATGGGATTGTGGGCATTGATAAAGGAGGGACACCTTCCAGGCAAAACTGCCTGCTAATTTCCGATCGTCTTCCAATCGTTTCCAGGCATGATTCGCTTCATGAACTCGTCAAATAGCGGGACAGTGAAGGCTGTATCGCCATGCGTGGGGCTCCATATCATCCCCTTCGATATCAAGCCGGCGCGGGTCGGGCCCAGAGAGCTAACACTTCGTCCGAACTCCTCGGCGATATCGCCCGAACGATGCGGTCCAGGCCCTAAATCGGCCATCGCCCGCAAATACTTCTTCTCAGTCGGAGTCAGCCGATCAAAGCGTACCCGGAAAAAGCTCTCATCGAGAGCGGCAACTGCCTCGGTCGAAGCATTCAGAACATCCTGCCGCCGAATTGGGCTTTCCGGCGCGATGTCCCAGGTATGCTTGCCCCACTCCTGCAGGAAGTAAGGATAACCTTGTGTCTTCTCTATGATTAGCTGGACGGCCTCGTCTTGGATCTCAACTCCTTCGTGTTGGGCCGGTCTTACTATAGCCTCTGCCGCATCAGCCGCACTCAACGGCCCGATCTCCGGAAAATCGAAGAGCCTTTCGGCATATGATTTGGCCTCTCCCATCCGGCCTCGCAATTGAGGGAGGCCGGCGCCCACGACCGTGACGGGCAGCTGCTCTTGCGCGCAGCGATGGAGCGCCGAAATCAGCGCGGCCATCTGTGGCTCCTTCACGTATTGGAGTTCGTCGATAAAGATCACGACCGCAGTTCCCGCCGCCTTGGCCGCCATTCCAACTTGCTGGAGTAGCGCCGTAAGATCTCCTTCGAGGTCGCCATTATCGGCAAGGCCCGGTTCCGGGTCATAGTCCAGCCCGACCTCGATATCCGCATAGGTCACCTTCAACTTGCTAGCGAAGCCAGCCAGGGCCCTGAGACCCCGGATGGCATAATCTTTTGCGGCCCCTTTACGGCTAAGGTGAAGCAAGGCGAGCCGAAGAGACGGGGCTAGCAGTGCCGGAAGGGAACGGTTCTCAGGAGCTTCGATACGAACCGTTTGGAGTCCCGCAGCCTCCGCATCCTTGCGTATCTGATCGAGTAATACGGTTTTACCCACGCCGCGCAGACCAACCAACATCATGCTTTTCGCTGGCCTACCTAGACGCAGCCTCTGGAGGCGCACGTTTACGTCTTGCCGAATGGCACTTCTACCGGCTAGCTCTGGAGGGGGGCTCCCAGCGCCGGGGGCATAAGGATTGCGGACTGGATCCATTTATACAAAGATTATCACAATTATCAAAGCCACATAATTCGACTAATATCTCTACACATTCCTTTTGCTCTGGTCTCTGCCTCGGTGCACCTTCCACAGTTCCCCGCGGCGCCCACCGGTGCACTTCCGAGGCGAAAATGTTGCATAAAGGGGTCCCGTCAGAAAACGGGCGAAAAGAAAGGGATTAGGCAGTTTTGGCTTGCCTGAGTGCCCCTTGTCTCTTTCCTTACAGGGCATCGGGACATGGTTAAGCTCGGAAGGGCACACTTCACCTTATGCAGGATGGAGTTGACTGCACACCACTTTCGTCTTTATTTCGCCCATACTGGGTTCATGAGTCCCCGACGACATGAAGACTTCACCCGCGTCTATTTGCGCTTCCGTCGCCATGGATCAGTCTGGAAGTGCGAGCCCGGCTTGCCCCAGACCGGCACGGCGACGGTCCGGATCCGGCCGCCCTTGCCGCGGAGGTCGGCGATCACCCAGCGCCCCTCGCGCATTTGGATCTCCTCTATATGCAGAGAGGCCAGCTCCCGCCGGCGCAGGGCGCAGCCGACCAGCAGCGCCAGGATCACATAGTCGCGCTTGCCCTTCAGCGTCGACCGGTCGGGCACGGCCAAAAGCTCCTTAGCCTGCTCCCGGGGCAGCCAGTTCCCCATTCGGCTGCCCTTCTGCCGCAGATTGGGGCTGTCGGTCAGGTGCTCGGCCTCCTCCGATCCCAACATGCCATTCTTGCGCGCCTCGCCGACCAGCTTGCGCACCGCCGACAACCGGAGGGTTCACCGTCGCGGGCGCGAGCGACGCCATCGATGCCCGCCACTCGAGCAACAGCGCCCAGGTCAGCGGCCGGCCGGCCGCGAAGGCGAACAGGTCGTCGAGCGCCTTGGCGTAGTTGCGCCGGGAGTGCGGGGAGGAGACCGCATCGAGCACCATCCGGCGCAGCCGCGCCTGCGCCTCGGTCAGCCCCGCTGCCGGCGCAGCCACCGGCAGCGGCCCGGCTACCCGGCCGTCGCCCTCGGCTCCTTCCGCGAGCTACATTGTCGCGGGTAAAAATGGTACGGGGGTGCCCAAGGTACCGGGGTCCTTCGACTTCGCCACGCAGGATAAAGCCCTGCGAGGCTGCGCTCAGGATGACGCAGTTTTTCTATGAATCAATTACCTATGTGCAGTGAATATTTCGATACACCCTGGTGGCCTGGCCTGAAGTTCATGCTCTCGACCGTCCGGCCTCGTTGCCACTCTAGGAAAACAACAGGTCCTCCCGCTGCGCGGAAGGATGACAAGCCCGGGATAGGAAGGATGACAAGGGGGGAATACTTCGATATGGGCTAACGTTCGCCCCAACTGAGTTTGGAGCGGAGCACGTTGAAGAGACCGTTGGGGCGGAGGCGGAGCAGGCGGACGCTGTGCTCGGAGCGGCAGCAGTTGATGCTGTCGCCGAGGCGGAGCTCGATGGCCTCCTGTCCGTCGACGGTGAGGTAGGTCTGGCTGGGGACGCCTTCGACGTGGACGGTGATGGTGGCGTCGCCGGGGACCACGATGGGGCGGATGGTGAGCAGGTGGGGGCAGATGGGGGTGACCACCACGGCGTTGACGGTGGGCATGACGATGGGGCCGTTGGCGGCCAGCGAGTACGCGGTCGAGCCGGTTGGGGTGGAGACGATGACGCCGTCGGCGCGGAAGGTGGCGACGAACTGCTGGTCGATCTCGACGGTGAAGTCGGCCATGCGGGCGATGGCGCCCTTGGCGACGACGGCGTCGTTGAGCGCGTCCCAGGTGCGGAAGAGCTGGTTGTCGCGGAAGAGCTCGAGGCGCATCATACTGCGGACTTCGATGGAGGCGCAGCCGTCGCACCAGGCCTCGAGCGTGGAGTAGAGCTCGGGCAAGGGGATCTCGGTGAGGAAGCCGAGCGAGCCGAGGTTGACGCTGAGAATGGGGATGGTGGTGCGGGCGAAGGCGCGGGCGGCGGAGAGCAGGGTGCCGTCGCCGCCAAGGACGATGACCAGGTCGGGCTGGTAGTCGGGCAGCTCTTCGCGCTCGATGGGGTCGGCGGCGTCGATGTACTCGGCGCTGTGGGGGTCGAGCAGGTAGTGGTAGCCGCGATGCGACAGCCAGTGGATGAGCTCAGGGAGGATCGTCCCGAGCTCGGGCTTCTGGGGCTTGGAGATGATGGCGGCCAGGGGCATCTACTTCTAGTGTAATGGCTCGGACGGCGCGGGCAGCGGGGAAGACGATTGGCCTGTGGATTGGCCGGATTCGGCGGATTCTCGAGCTGCGTTCAGGGCGGCGTCGCCGAAGCGGGCGTGCAGGAGGTACTCGTGATTGCCCTCCATGCCGCGGATGGGGGAGTCGATGACCTCGAGTGCGGTGGCGCCGAGGCTGAGAGCGGCCTCGCGCACGCGGTCGATGGCGAGCTGGCGGGCGCGGGGCTCGCGGACGATGCCGCCTTTGCCGACGTGCTCGCGGCCGGCTTCGAACTGGGGCTTGATGAGGATGACGGCGCGGCCGCGCCAGGGGGCCTTGGCTGGGGCGGCTGCGGGGACTAAGGCGGCGAGCACGGCGGGCAGGACCAGGGTGGCGGAGATGAAGGAGACGTCCATTGCCAGGAAGGTGGGCGTGGGGCTGGTTTCCGCATGGGAGTGCGGATCGGCGGCGAGCAGTTCGCCGGGCTGGAGCAGGCGGGCGTTGGTGCGTTCGCGCAGGGTGACGCGGAGGTCGTGGCGGAACTTCTCGGCGATCTGGCCGTAGCCGGTGTCGACGGCGAGGACGCTGGCGGCTCCGTGCTGCAGCATGCAGTCGGTGAAGCCACCTGTGGAGGCTCCGATATCGATGCAGGCGAGGCCGGTGATATCGATAGCCCAGTGGGCGAGGGCCTTCTCCAGCTTGAGGCCGCCGCGGCTTACGTAGCGGAGGTCGTCGCCGAGCAGACGAAGGGCGGCATCGTCGGCGATGGCGGTGCCGGGCTTGTCGATGCGCTGCTCGTTGACCAGGACGCGGCCGGCGAGGATGAGGGCCTGGGCGCGTTCGCGGGAGGGGACGAGGCCGCGATCGACGAGCAGCTTGTCGAGACGGAGCCGGGCGGGGCGGGGGGTTGATCTGGGGAGTGGATCGGGCGCGGTGGTCATAGCTGAATCAGGATCGCGGCGGGGGAATCTGGCTGCCTCTTCGAGCGTATACCTTTTGGGCGGCGGGCGCCGTGATGGCGAGAGTTCCGATGTGGAAACGGTGTCGCCGGGGCAGAGATTGGGCCGCCGTTTCCTGGTTGCCGCGCGCGATCTTCGCGTAGAGGGATCCCAATGCTGCCGGTCCGGTTCCAGGGCGGAGGCATTTTATGGAGAGAGCCACCGGAGTGCTGAACATACCGCCCTCCTTGACTGAGGCGGACTCCTTTCCTCTGGCGCGGGTTCAGCGGGGGGGAGAAGTGGCCGTGATGGCGCCGTTCGACAGCTCTTATTTTTTTCCCGATCACGAGTAAACGGGAGATAGCGGCCAAGGGAGAATTTCTGCATGGTTTGCATCATGTCGCCATCTCTACATGTCTACATGTAGAGATGTAACTCAACCGATGAATTGAACTTTCCTCTGGCGGGGCGCGTACTCCGCTTCAATTCCCTACTGAGGTCAGTCCTTGCCCGATCTAGAACGATTTGCCGTTCTCGTTGTCGTCGCTTCGGTCGTATTTCTTGCGGTTCTCGGCTTGGTTACCCGGGGCCGGAGCAATCGGCCGCGGCCGGGACTGCTCTTCCTCCTGACATTCGTGGTGGTTCTAGCAGGCATGGTGTTCGCGCGGTATGGCCACATCCTGTTTCGGCTGCCGTGGTGGATTTACTACGGACTCCCGGCGTCACTCACCTTCCTGCTTCCCCCGGTTGCGCTGCGCATGAGGACGGCGGAGATCGCTCGCTACGTTCCCTTGGCGGTTCTCATGGGCCCGGGGATTCATCTGCTTGCATCTCTCGTCTTCGGATGGCATGACTACATGCCATTTCCGGTATACATCCCATCGCTGATGGAGATGGTTCATCGTTTTGTTTGATTGAGCGAGGGGAGAGTTCATGCGCAGTTCTGGAAGGGCGATCGGTCTGTTTTTCGTCATGTACCTTGTTGCAACGATTTTGGGATTCGCCACCTACCTGCTGATCAGCGTTACCGTGATGTGGATCAGTGTCTTTACGATCATGCCGGTGGTGGCGGCGCTGCTCATCGGCTGGTATCTGCTTCAGATTCGCTGCGCGCCTGAGGGGAGTATGCGGGAGACGATGAGCGTGGTCGCGGTCTGGATCATGCTCTCGTTCTTTCTCGATGCGGTCACATACATTTTTGTGATTCCGTACTTTGCTCGCACGCCGCCGAACTGGGCTTTCTTTATCCAAATTGTGCGGAAAACCCCGTCCTTCAGGGCGGGGATGTAGAGCGCGGACAGCGAAGCTGTCCTCAACTCGGTGTTTGTTGTTGCTCGATGTACTGGCGGATGATCGAGATGGGTGCGCCCCCGCAGCTTC
>DATMOB010000143.1:0-15000 GCA_035568455.1 Granulicella sp. | reverse complement strand
GAAAACTCGAAGTCGACGCATCCGGCGAATACCGCGGAACTTTACCTAATGTCGCGGGCCGCGACTTGTGTTGCGACCACAGTCTGCGGCACGGCGCCCGATTCGCTGGGACGCCGTGCACTTCCCGGTGCTAACCAGTCCGAGCGCTCACTGTGCGAGAAAGCCCCCATCACCACAGCGGCCCGCGATCTCTTTCGGCTACCGAAACGTCCGAGGCAGCTTCGACAGAGACTACGAGCGACTCGGACACTCCCTCGCCGGCTACCACTACTTCGCCTTCGCTTGGATCATGCTCGCCCAGCTCACAAAACTACTCAACAAAAGTGCACTAATGGGCTCTAGCAGCGGTCCCCGATTGCCAGCCCATGCCCTTCCCACTCGTCGGCTGACGCATTGTTGGGGGTAGTTTGGTGTCGCAGGAAGCATTCCGATGGGATCACCGTCCGCGTTTGACGCGATGGGGCTGTGCCGCTAGGATCGAGCCCGGATGGATGGGCCATGCCTCTTCGGTTTGATAGAGAGGCGCAGCACGTTCTTTGGGTAACTAAGAATGTTTCTCGCTCGCGCACGTAACTCAGATCACTGGAGCGTTCTATGGCAACCAACGCGCAATCCGCCGCTACAAAGTATCTCGCGATTGGCACCTTTCCCAAACCACTTACCCAGGAACAGTTCAATCAATACATGCCGAAGGAGGTTCCGGCGACGCTGCAGCTCTATCTGGACGGCAAAATGGACCAGTTCTGGCTGCGCCAGGATGGAAGGGGTGTTGTGTTCGTCATGACTACGGACTCGCGCGAGGAGGCGGAGTCGCTTCTGCAGGCGCTCCCTCTCGGACAGGCGGATCTGCTGCGATTTGAACTGATTGCGATTGGCCCATTGACCCCGTTGGGGGCACTCATGGGTCGAGCGTTCAACGTCGGGGCGCGGGCTGCATAAGCGCTGGAAGGGCAGGCCGCACTTTCAACGGAATGCTTGGCGCCGAACTCAACAAAAGTTCATAACAGCCATCTAGGGGTGGGCGTCGTGGACTTGCTTCGTGGCCCACTGGAGGGAGTCGAGATAGATGCTGGTCAGTTTGGCCTCGGAGATGGCGAGCTCGGTACAGAAGGTGGCGCAGATCTCCCACTGGCTGTGTTCGTAGTGCTGGATGAGGCGTAGCGGCAGGTCGAGCGGACTCTGTTCGCCGAGCAGGACGGCTGCGGCGGGGGGGCGCAAGGGGAGTAGCTGGAGCACCTGTTTCATGGGCAGGCCGAGCATGGCGTCGATGACCGAGAGCAGGCCGATGAGGTATTGCTCTGCGGCAGTCTGGCCGGCGATGGGCGCGAGCAGTTCGCAGAAGCGGGCGCGATGCAGGCAGAGCAGGATGAGTTCCGGCGACTGATGGGCCTCGCTGCCGAGACAGGCGGCGGCGGCGATGGTAACAAGTTTGCCGAACTCGATCTCCCCGACCATGAGCAGTGCCTGGCGGATGGAGGAGATACGATTGCGCACGCCGAAGCCGGCGGAGTTGACGAGCCGGAGCAGCCGGAAGCAGAGCGAGGTCTCCGCGCCGACCAGTCGCTCGATCTCGTCGTGGTCGGAGGGGGAGCGGCTGAGCGCGCTGAGCAGTTGCATGTAGACCATGCGGTTGGCTGGAATCTCGCGACTGGTCAGAACGGCAGGATGCGCGAAGAAGTAGCCCTGGAAGAGGTGATAGCCGTCGTCGAGCGCACGCTGGAACTCGGCGGCGGTCTCGACCTTTTCGGCGATCAGAGCGACCCGGGAGCCCTGCAGTTGGCGCTGGATGCGGCGGAGTTGCGCTGCGTCGCCGGCGCGGAAGTCGAGCTTGATGTAGTCGGCGAGTGCGATGAGGCGATCGCTGCTGGTGCCGGGCAGGAAGTCATCCAGGGCGATGCGGTAACCGAGCGCCTTCAGTTCCCGGCAGGCGGCGATGACCTCATCGTCGACAAGGACGGTCTCGAGCACCTCGAGCACGGTGGTCGCGGCGGGAAGGCAGGTGACGACGCGGCTGGTGAGGGAGTCGCGGGTGCAGTTGACGAAGGCCGTGCCGCCCAGGACAAGGGTGTCCATGCCGAAGAGCAGCGTGTTGTCGATCATCTTCTGTGCCGCGGTCTCGGAGTCTCCGGAGAAGAAGTTCTCCCAGCCGGCGCGGAAGAGGAGTTCGTAGCCGAAGACCTGGCGTGCGGGGTCGAGGATGGGCTGGCGGCCGATGAAGCGTATCGGCGCGTCGGGCATGGCTTGGGCTGATGTTGAGGTCGAGATGGCGGGAGTGGAGCCGCTGTTGGGCATCGAGGACACTGCTGGACCTATCGGGCGCACGCGGCCGGAAGAATAGAAGAAATTCCTCCGGCCGGTGCTGCTGTTTCGCAGGCGCTCCTGGGGAGGGGAGACGGGCGTCTGGGGTTAGCCTGGCGGATTTATTTATCGGTGAGCGCGGCGACTCCAGGAAGAGTTTTGCCTTCGAGGAACTCGAGGCTGGCTCCTCCGCCGGTGGAGATGTGGGTGATGTGGCTGGCGACGCCGGACTTGTGGATGGCGGAGACTGAGTCGCCGCCGCCGACGATGGTGGTGGCGGTGCGATTGTGGGCTACGGCCTGGGCGACGGCGTTGGTGCCGTGGGCGAAGGCGGGCATCTCGAAGACGCCCATGGGGCCGTTCCAGATGACGGTGCGGGCGTTGGCGATCTCCTTCTTGAAGAGGGCGATGCTCTTCGGGCCGATGTCGAGGGCCATGAGTTCGGCGGGGAAGGGGCCGTCGCCGGCGAAGGTCTTGGTGATTGCATCGGGCGCGAACTTGTCGGCGAGGACGTGGTCGATGGGAAGCAGAAAGTGGACGCCCTGGGCCTTGGCCTTGTCGAGGGTGGCCTTGGCGACGTCGAGCTTGTCGGCCTCGACCAGCGACTTGCCGGTGGTCTGGCCCCGCGCGTTGAGGAAGGTGTAGGCCATGCCGCCGCCGATCAGGATGGCGTCGGCGCGCGCCGGGCCGTCGTTGAGCAGGTTGTCGATGACGCCGATCTTGTCCGACACCTTGGCGCCGCCGATGATAGCGACGAAGGGCTTGTCCGGCTGGGTGAGCGCCTTGCCCATGTAGGTGAGTTCCTTCTCCATGAGCAGGCCGGCGGCAGAGACCGGGACGAAGTGGGTGATGCCTTCGGTGGAGGCGTGGGCGCGATGAGCGCTGCCGAAGGCGTCGTTGACGTAGATGTCGCAGAGCGCAGCGAGCTGCTTGGCAAAGGCGGGGTCGTTGGCCTCCTCCTCGGGATGGAAGCGAAGGTTTTCGAGCAGCAGAGTCTGGCCGGACTCGAGGTTGGTGGCCATCTCCAAGGCGATCTCGCCAACGCAATCGGGGGAGAAGGCGACATTCTCGTCCTCGTCGAGCACGTGGTCGAGCAGGGTGCGGAGATGGTCGACCAGCGGGCGCAGGCTCATGGCCGCGACGGGCTTGCCCTTGGGGCGGCCGAGGTGCGAGGCGAGAATGACCTTGGCCTTGTGGCGCAGCGCGTACTCGATGGTGGGAAGGGTCTCGCGGATGCGGGTGTCGTCGAGGATCTCGGGGACGGCGCGGCCATTGGTAGAGAGAGGGACGTTGAAGTCGACGCGGATGAGAACGCGCTTGTGAGCAAGGTCTAGGTCGCGGATCGAAAGCTTCGGCATAGGTGCAATCAGGATACTTGAATTCAAGGATGTTCTTCGGAGCGGGATGCCTGTCGGATATCTGGCACGGTGTGGCGAACGAGGAGGGGTGCAGCTGGATGAGGAAGGCCGCGGGCTGCAGGGTTCCGCGCGCTCCCGTCTGTCTCGCTGGGTGATCAGTCGGGAATGAAGGCGTCGGCTTCGATCTCGACCTTCCAGGAGGGATTGAGCAGGGCAGCGACGACGACCATCGTAGCGGCGGGACGGATGAGGGAGAAGAACTTGCCGTGGATGCGGCCGACTGCCTCCCAGTCGTTGCGATCGGTGAGGTAGATGCGGGTGCGATAGACGTGCTCGATGGAGCTGCCGGCGTGCTTGAGGGCAGCGGCGATCAGGGTGAGGCACTGGTCGGTCTGCTCGGCGACGTCGGCCTGGTCGGCGCCCACCGGGCCGGTTCCGGAGACGTGAACGTCGCTGCCGATGCGGACGCAGCGGGAGAAACCGATGATGGGCTCGTAGGGGCTGGTGCCTGGGATGTTGTGGCGCTGGGGCGGGTGGCTCATAGGGGTTGGATGCTGTGACGTATGATCTGTCCTGCTCGGGAGGAATGCAAGCATGTGCTTTACGGAGACGGCGAGCTTCGTGGCGAGTGGTGTGCTGGGCGGCGGTGGCGAGACTGATCCTCTGCGCCTCCTTCCGATCCTTGCCTCGCCGCGCTATTCATGTTGCACCTTTACTGAAGCCGGATTCTCGATGGAGACCCTCCCATGCGCTGTTCCCCGGTCAACCCGGTTGTTCGTTGGTTTTCTGCTGCATATTCGGCCCTCGCACTGGGCTTCCTGGGTTCACGAAAGCGACGCCGCTTGCAGATGTTGCTTTTGCTCGCGGTCAGCGTCGTCCGGATTGAGTCTGTTTACCGGTTGTGCGGGTGCGCCTGCTGCATCGGCTCCTTCATCGACGGTCACGGTAACGGCCACGGCGGCGGGGGTGACACTCGTCAGCAGCCACCTTTACGCTCACGGTGCCGTAGAGGCGTCGAAAATGGCTCCGCAATCAACGAGACCTCTCCATTGCGGAGAGGTCTCGTTGATTGAAGCGAATTAGGTCCGGTGCTTGTTCGATTGAACCGGGTTACAGGCCCTTTTCCACGAGGAAGAGGATGAGGTCCTTGACGCGGCTGGAGTAGCCCCACTCGTTGTCGTACCAGCTGATGACCTTGCCGGTGGTGCCGACGACCTTGGTCAGCTTGGAGTCGAAGATGCTCGAGCGGGCGTCGCCGCGGAAGTCGGTCGAGACGAGCTCCTCTTCGGTGTAGCCGAGGATGCCCTTGAGGCAGCCCTCGGAGGCGTCCTTGATGGCGGCGTTGATGGCTTCGACCGAGATCGGCCTCTCGGCGACAAACGTCAGGTCGACGACCGAGACGTTCGGGGTGGGGACGCGGATGGCGAAGCCGTCCAGCTTGCCGGCCATCTCGGGGACGACCAGCTTCAGGGCCTTGGCGGCGCCGGTGCTCGAGGGAATCATTGAGAGCGCGGCCGCGCGGGCGCGGCGCAGGTCCTTGTGCGGGGTGTCGAGGATGACCTGGTCGTTGGTGTAGCTGTGGATGGTGGTCATGATGCCGGACTGGATGCCGAAGGTGTCGTGCAGCACCTTGACGACCGGGGCGAGGCAGTTGGTGGTGCAGCTCGCATTCGAGATGACGTTGTGCGCGGCGGGGTCGTACTTGTCCGAGTTCACGCCCAGGACGATGGTGATGTCCTCATTGGTGGCAGGGGCGGAGATGATGACCTTCTTGACGGTGCTGCTGCCGGCGCCGTTGCCGAGGTGCGCCTTGGCCTTGGTGGCGTCGGTAAAGAAGCCGGTGGACTCGACGACGATCTCGGCGCCGACCGAGGCCCAGTCGAGCTTGGCCGGGTCGCGCTCGGCGAAGACCTTGATCTTCTTGCCGTCGACGGAGATGAAGTCGGCTCCGTGCTGGATGTCGTTCTTCAGATTGCCCAGGATGGAGTCGTACTTCAGCAGGTGGGCGAGGGTCGCGGGCGTGGTGAGGTCGTTGACGGCGACGAAATCGATCTCGGGGTTGGCGAGGGCGGTGCGGAAGACGTTGCGACCGATGCGGCCGAAGCCGTTGATGCCTACCTTTACTGCCATAACTGGAGTTGCTCCTGTCCTGGTTCGTGATCTGTGGCGATGGATGCGGCCAATTCATTTTAGAGGGGGACGGGACGGATTGCTAGGATGGCTCCATGTGTCCGCGAAAGGGACTCGGCACCGAGGCTCGTCACCGGCCCGGGGCGGGGCGGCCCGCATTGGACTAAGGGTTGGAGGGCCGCCTGGGCTGGGAGGGGGGTGACGGGCCGGATGCGGAGGATTTGCGGCGGGCTTCGGCGCTGTGTTACAAGCAGCACATGCGCGAGCAAGCGCAAACAAAGTTGTGCGAATGAAATGGATAAGCGACATCATGAGACGACGTTCTAGACGTGGACCTAACGATTCAGAGTCCACAGGCAAGAGTGGACAGGAGCTGCCGTCCGGGCAACTGGCTCCGCTGCGACCGAACTACCCGGAGCCGCTTCCTGCTCGGGTAGCGGATGCGGGCGCGGAGAAGCCGCTGCCGGGAGCAATTGCGGCGGCCGCCGAAGAGCCAGAGATTGAGGCGGCGGAGGCTGCAGGCTTCCAGCCGGCTGGTGGAGAGCAGAAGATTGTGGTGGAGACGCAGCCGGAGAGTCTGGCTACCCCCCCGGCGGAGATGCCGGCGGTGCCGCAAAAGCAGCCCCGTGGATATGTGGTGCTGACCATCGGTCTGCCCGGCTCGGGCAAGACGACCTGGTATAAGCGGCGCGGCGTGACCCCGCTTTCGAGCGACCTGCTGCGCGGCCTGCTGTTCGACGACATTACCGAGCAGCGCTACCAGGGGCTGGTGTTTTCGACGCTGCGCTCGCTGCTGCGGGCGCGTCTGATCGCGAAGATGCCGTGGAACTATGTCGATGCGACCAACCTGTCGCCGCACGAGCGCAGGCAGTGGATCAAGATGGCCAAGAGCTTCCAGTACGAGGTGCAGGCGGTCTTCTTCGATGTTCCGCTGGCGGTGTGCATGGAGCGCAACTCGAAGCGCGAGCGCGTGGTCACCGACGAGGTGATGCAGAAGATGGCGGAACGGCTGCGGCCGCCGTCGTTCAAAGAGGGATTCGACAAGATCACGGTGGTCCGTGTGAAGGGGCAGCCGGGAAGCGATCTGGGTGCGGTGCGTTCCGACGCTTCCGAGTCTCATGGATCTGAGAGCGGGTTGGATGAGGCTGCTGGGGCCGAACCAGATGCCTCATCCTACGAGCCGCAGTAAGGAAATCTCCCAACCAGGTGGGGCGATGGCTCAGGCTGGCGTTGAGTTCGCGAAGGTGAGCTACGCGCTGGCCGGGCCGCGTCTGAACCACGAGCGGCCTGGGACCGCCGAGGGGATGCTGCTGCACGATATCTCGCTACGGCTGGAGGCGGGGACGACGACCGCGCTGCTGGGGCGCAGCGGCGCCGGAAAGACGACGCTGCTGCGCATGGTGAACGCGCTGGCGACTCCTACCTCGGGCGAGATCCTGGTCGACGGGCAGGTGGTTGATTGCTCAAACGCCCGCAGCTTGCGGCGTTCGATCGGCTACGTGATTCAGGAGGCCGGGCTCTTCCCCCACATGACCGTGGAACGCAACGCTGGACTCGCGCTGGAGCTGGCGGGACGTCCCAAATCGGAGATTGTGCCGCGGGTGGCAGAGGTGCTGGAGCTGGTCGCGCTGGACCTTGCGGAGTTCCGCGAACGCTATCCGTGGCAGCTCTCGGGTGGGCAGCGGCAGCGCGTGGGGCTGGCGCGGGCACTGGCGACCGATCCGGGGGTGCTGCTGATGGACGAGCCGTTCGGGGCGCTCGATCCCATAACCCGGGCGGAGATGCAGACCATGGTGCGCGAGCTGCTGGCGCGGGTGAAGAAGACCGTCCTTCTCGTGACCCATGATCTGGACGAGGCCCTCTACCTGGCGCAGCGGGTGGTCTTTCTGGCCGACGGCACGGTGGTCGCGGACATGGCTGCGAGCGAGGTTCTGGAGTCGAAGGACCCGCATGTAAGGGACTACGTTGCTGCGGTGCGACGTCTCGGCGTGAATGGGCCGACTCCGGCATGATCGCGTTTCTGAGAGCGCATGGCTGGGAGATCGCTCGCCTGACCTTTGAGCACCTGTGGCTGACGGTGAGTGCGATGCTGCTGGCGACGGCGATCGGGCTGCCGCTAGGGATCCTGCTGAGCCGGCGGAGCGGGCTGGCGGGGCCGGTGATCGGCTTTGCCAATGTGGTCCAGACGATTCCGAGCCTGGCGCTCTTCGGTCTGCTGCTGCCGGTGCCGTGGCTGGGGGAGAACGCGGCGCGGCTGGCGATTCTGGCGTTGACCGGCTACGCTCTGCTGCCGATTCTGCGAAATACGTACGCCGGGATCGGCAGCGTGGACCCGGCGCTGATCGACGTCTCCAATGCGCTGGGGATGAGTGGAACGCAGCGGCTCCTCAAGGTCGAACTTCCGCTCGCCGCGAGCGTGATTTTGGCGGGTCTGCGGACCGCTACGGTGACCTGTGTGGGCGTGGCGACGATTGCCGCGGCGATTGGGGCGGGGGGGCTGGGGGAGCTGATCTTCCGCGGTGTGGCGAGCGTCGACAATCGACTGGTTCTGGCGGGGGCGATTCCGGCGGCGCTGCTGGCGCTGGCGGCCGATACCGGACTTGGGCTGCTGGAAAAGAGGTTGGCGGTGCAGCGGTGAAAAGAGCTCAGTGCGGCCTAACGCCGGCCGGGCGGTGCTTCGCACGGTCTTGGACGCTTCGCGTGTGTTTGCTGTTTCTGGTAGCAACTGGGGGGTGTGCGCCGCCGCGGCCGTCACGGGTGGTGATCGGGGCGAAGAACTTTACCGAGCAGGTGGTGCTGGGGGAGCTGCTGGCGCAGGAGATCGAGGCGGTCTCGCACCAGAGAGTGGAGCGCAGATTCTATCTGGCGGGGAGCTACCTCTGCCAGCAGGCGCTGGTGAACGGCCGCATCGACGGCTACGTGGAGTACACCGGGACGGCGCTGACGGCCATCCTGAAGCAGCCGCTGCCGCCGGTGGGGCTCCGCAGCGCCGAATCGGTGCTCGCGACGGTACGGCGGCTGTATGCGTCGCGCTACCAGGTGGAGGTGGGGCCGCCGCTGGGCTTTGAGGACACCTTCGCCATGGTGGTGCGTCGCGAGGATGCGCGGCGGTACGGGCTGAAGACCATCTCGGATGTGACGCGGATGGCTTCACAGATGAGGCTGGGGGTGGGGTACGAGTTCGAGGAGCGGCCAGACGGGTTGCGCGGGCTGGAGGCGACGTACGAACTGCGGTTTGCGGGCCCGCCGCGGGTGATGGACCTTGGTCTGCTCTACCGGGCGCTCGAGGCGCATCAAGTAGATATGGTGGCGGGAAATTCGACCGACGGGCCCATCCGCGCGCTCGGTCTGGTGGTGCTGGCCGACGACCGCCACTACTTCCCGCCGTACGAGGCGGTGCCGTTGGTGCGCGAGGACTCGTTGCACAGGCATCCCGAGATTCAGGCGGCGCTGGAGCGGCTGGCGGGGAAGGTGACGGCGGATGAGGTGCAGGCGATGAACGATGCCGTGGACGCGCAGCATCGCGACGTGGGCGACGTAGTGCGGGAGTTTCGCAGGAGAAGGGGGTTGTGATGGCGAGGGAAGAGAACTCAGAGAATTCAGGTTTGCCGAGGCCGGGGCTGTTCGAGCCGGAGCTGCCGGAGCCATGGCTGCGCGGGACGCTGACCGAGGTCGACGCGGTCAGGCGGCAGGTGCTGCATGCTCTGGAGCTGGCGGGCGAGGATGTGACGCGCTGGTGCGCCGCGCTGTCGGATGCGGAGATGAACGCGCGGCCGTATGGGCTGGCCTCGGTGGCGTTTCATCTGCGACACATCGCGCGCAGCCTCGACCGGCTACTGACCTACGCCGAGGGACAGCAGCTCTCCGGCTGCCAGATGGACGCCTTGAAGACCGAGCTGGCTGCGGGCGCGGTCACCGAGGTCGTGGTGGCCGAGGTGCGCGCAGCGCTGGGTGAGGCCGAGCGACGGATCCGGCTCATCCCACCCACAAGCTATGAAGCAGAGCGCGGCGTCGGGCGGAAGCGTCTGCCGAGCAGCGTGGGCGGCCTGCTGATCCATTGCGCCGAGCACACGCAGCGCCATGCGGGGCAGGCCGTAACGACGGCGAAGGTGGTGGTCGGGATGCGGGCGCGGAGCTGACGCGCTGGAAACAAAAAAATGCTGGAGCAGCCTGAACCAGGCCACTCCAGCAGCGCAAACTTGAAATGAATCAGGCGACCGCGCGCCGGCCACCGCCGCTGCGGTTGCCCTTGCCGAGATTCACGCTGACGATCTTCGAGACGCCCGGCTCCTGCATGGTCACGCCGTAGATCACGTCGGCCTCGGACATGGTCCGCTTGCTGTGGGTGATCACGACGAACTGGGTGGTCTCGCTCATGTCGGCGATCAGCTTCGAGAAGCGGCCGACGTTGGTCTCGTCGAGCGGAGCATCGACCTCGTCCAGCACGCAGAACGGCGCCGGCTGGAACTGGAAGATGCCGACCAGCAACGAGAGCGCGGTGAGCGCCTTCTCTCCGCCCGAGAGCAACAGCACGTTCTGCAGCTTCTTGCCCGGAGGCGACGCGATGATGTCGATGCCGGACTCGTGGATGTTCTCGGCGTCGGTCAGCTTCATCAGCGCCTGTCCGCCGCCGAACAGCTTGGTGAAGGTCACCGAGAAGTTGTCGTTGATGACTTTGAAGGCCTCGTCGAACTTGGTGCGCGAGACGTCGTCGATCTCCTTGATCGACGCCTGCGTGTTCTCGATCGAGTCGAGCAGATCCTTGCGCTGGCCCTCCATGAAGGAGTGCCGGCCGGCGGTCTCGTTGTACTCCTCGAGCGCCATCATGTTGACCGGACCCATCGCCTCGAGACGCTGCTTCAGCGACCGCGACTGCTCCTCCTCGGTCGCCAGCGCCTCGCCCTCGATGCGGGCGATGGTAGCGTCGGCGCGCAGCACCGCGGCCTCGACGCCCATATCGTTCAGGCAGGTCGCCTCGATGTGCTCGATGTCGGAGGCCAGCTTGGCCGCCCGCGCGGTGAGGCCCGCGCGCTGTTCCCGCTGCGCCTCGGTCTCGTGCCGCAGAGTGCGCAGCCGCTGGTCGATCTCGGTCATCCGGGCGCGCAGCTCGGTGGCCTCGGCGGTCAGCCGCGCTCCGTCGGCAACCGCGGTGGAGCGCGCCTCCGCCAGCTCCTGATGCTGGATGGCGAGCTGCGAGGTCTCCTCCTCACGCCGCAGCCGCTCGGTGGCAGCCGCGGACAGCTGCTGCTCGAGCTGCTGGATGCGCTGCGTCTGCGTGTTGTAGAGCCGGGTGGTCTGCTCGAGGTTGGCGGCGGCGTTGCGGCGGCGTTCTTCGAGTCCAGCCAGCGCCGCTGCTGCGGCGGCGGCTGCCTGCTGCAGCTCCTCGCGCTGAGCCCGCATCTCGCCGAGCTGCTGCTGCAGCTCCGCCAGCGTCACCTCGAGAGCGGAGCGTTCCGCATCGAGCGCCGCAGCCTCCTCCTGGCGCTTGGCGATCAGGTCGGCCTTCTGGTTGCGCGCGTCGCGATTGCGATCGCTGGTGAGCTGCCAGTCCTGCAGGCGGCGTTCGAGGCGCTGCGCCTCAGCTTCCATCTGGCGCAGCGCGGCGCCGGAGTTGGCCGCCTCGCGATCGAGATCGCGGCGCTCATGCGACTTGGATTCAAGCGTCGCCGAGAGCGCTGCGATCTGATGCTGCAGCTCCGCGGTGCGCATATCGGTCGCCGCCAGCTCTGCCGCGGTCTGATCGACCTTCTGCTGCACCTCGGTCAGCTCGCGCTTCAGCGCCAGCGGTCCTTGCGCTCGCGTGCGTCCGCCGGTCACGGTGACGTTCTGGAAGATCTCGCCGGTCGGCGCAAGGAAGAAGGCTTGAGGGTGCTCGAGCGCCAGCTTGCGCGCGATCTCCGGGTCGGGCGCGATGAAGCCATCGCGCAGCTTGGGCAGAATCACCTCGAGCGAGCGGCCGAAGCCGTTGCGCACGCCGATGCAGTCGCGCAGCGCGACAAGGCCCTCATGCTGCGGGGTCTCGACGCTGCTCATGCCGTTGGCGAAGGTCTCCGCGTGGTGGTCCGAGTGGACCAGGAAGGTGGCGCGTCCGGCGACGTCCTTCTGCAGAAGACGAAGGCCTTCGTCGGCCGCGTCCCAGTTCTTCACCACGACGAAGTTCAACTCGTCGCGCAGGAACTCGTCGACCGCACTCTCGTATTTGCCTTCGACCTCGAGGAAGTCGGCCAGCGTTCCCACCGGCGTTAGACCATCGTTTCCACCCGCGGCCTTGGCCCGTGTGGAGTGCGCGCGGAAGAGGTTCTTGACCGTGTCGGTCGAGTAGCTGTGCTCGCGGATCAGCTGGTCGAGCGAGTTACGCCGCCCGATCAGGGTCGCCTGTTCGCCGCGCAGTTGGTCTCCGCGGCGCTTCGACTGCGCCTCTTCGCCGCGGCTGGCCTCGATCTCGCTGCGCAGGCTGGCGATCTCGCCCTCCAGGCGCTTCAGCCGCTCGGTCGCATCCTCAAAGGACAGCTTGACCTGGCCGCGCTGCAGCCCGAGAGCTGTCAGCTCTTCGCGCGCCATCTCCGACTCGGAGAGCAAACGCTCGGACTCGCGCTCCAACCCGGCGAGCGCCGCCGCGGCCTGGGCCTCCTCGTTGCGCGTCTGCCCGGCGCGCTGCAGCAGTTGCATGGAGCTGCGCCGGTTCTGTTCGACCTGCTGCTCGGCGAGTGCCAGCGCACGCACCGCGTTCTGCGCCTCCTGCTGCTGCGCCTGCGCCGCGTCGCGCGAGCTGCTGGACTCGCTGGTGGCCGACTCGAGGAAGCTGCGATGCTGCTCCTGCTCGCCGGCGAGCTGCGCCAACTGCGCGCGCGCTCCTTCGAGCTCCTCGCCACCACTGGCGATGCGGTTGGTCAACTCCGTAATGCGGTCCACGTTCGCAGCCGAGCGTGCCGTAATCCGCTCCAACTCGACCGCCGACTGATTGGCGCGCGAGCCCGCCTCGCGGATCTGCTGATCGAGGGCATAGCCGTGGCGAACGCCCTCCGTGTGCTCCGCGTCCATGGCCTCAAGCGCCGCCGCCTGCAGGTCGATCGCACCACCGAGCCGCGCTATCTCCGCCGCTGCGCTGGCCGCCTCCGCATCGAGCTGCTGCATCCGGCTGGCAAGCACAACGCGCAGCCGCGTGCGCAGCTCGTCGCGCAGCGCGCCGTAGCGTTCCGCCTTGGCCGCCTGCCGCTTTAGCGTGACCAACTGCTTCGTTACTTCCTCAAAGATGTCGTTCACGCGGGCCAGGTTCTGCTTGGCCGATTCCAGCCGCAGCTCCGCCAGCCGCTTCTTGGTCTTGAAGCGCGTAATCCCGGCCGCCTCTTCGATGATCGAGCGCCGGTCGAGCGGCTTCGAGCTGAGCAGCTGCCCGATGCGCTCCTGCCCGATGATCGCGTAGGACTCGCCGCCGAGTCCGGTGCCCATGAAGATATCCTGAATGTCGCGCAGACGGCAGATCTTGCCGTTCAAGAGGTACTCGGAGTCGCCGGTGCGGAACAGCCGGCGGGTGATGGTCAACTCGCCGGCGCGCACCGGGGCCTTGCCGAACTTGCGCCGGCGAATCTTCAGCACGACGTTGTTGGGATTGGCCAGATTCGCGGCCAGATTCGCGGCCTCGGCGTTGGCATCGGTCTGCGCAGCAGCCTCGCCTGAGACCTCGCCGGCCTCCCCTTCGACGACGGTGCCCGGCTGCGCCTCCGCGACGGCCTCCTCGGTCTCTGCCGCGCGCTGCTGACGCAGCGATGTCTCGTCCCAGTCGCCGGTGGCGTTATCGATCGCGACCACATCGCTCTCGTCCGGCAGTCCGGCGCCGTCGTAGACCTCGGGATCGACCAGGGTCAGCGACACTTCGGCCATGCCCGTCGGCTTACGGTCCCGGGTGCCGGCGAAGATGACGTCTTCCATCTTGATGCCGCGCAGGCTCTTTGCCGACTGCTCTCCCAGCACCCAGGTGATGGCGTCCGAGATATTTGATTTCCCGCAGCCGTTCGGCCCCACAATCGCTGCGATACCCTCTCCCGAGAGCTGGACCTCGGTGCGATCGCAGAAGGACTTGAAGCCGAGAATTTGGACCTTCTTCAACTTGAGCATGGACCCTCGTGAAGCGGTGAAGTGATAACCGACCCTTGCTTTCAATGCGCCGCGGAAACAATCCCGGCGGGCAAAACAGGGGGGTCTCTCTCACTCTAGCGGCCGTCTGGGGCCGAATCAACAGTGCTAACGCAACCTGTTGTGGATAAGGCGTCCGTAACCCCACAGATAGTTCCAAATCTTCTTCTCGCGCGTCTCTTTAATGGAACTGGGCTCGGAAGACCCGGAGGATCCCCTCGCCGTAGGGAGAGCCACAGAGCGACTCAGAACGAAAGATACCTGTACAAAGGAGATACGAATCGCAGTTTTCGCTCTAGAATCAAATCAATCGATGGGTCGGAAGCCACGGAGATTTGCGCGGGAATGGGGAATCTGGGCCGCGACGCCCTGATACTTGCCAGAGAGCGAAGTGCTTTCTATAATCCGCATCATGCCTAAGATCCAAGTTGGCTTGGGGATACGGCGCATCCTGGACCGGGCATAGTGTGGGCGCAGTTCACTGTAATCTACAGAGGTATTTTGAATGAATAAGGTAGTCGTTGCGTCTCTCCTGATGGTTGCAAGCCTTGCGCCACAAGCTTCCAAGAGTGCATTTGCCCAGACCGATACCGCTGCTGCGGGAGCTCAGGCTGGGCAGGTCCAGATGTCCGCGGCCGAGTATGCCGCCTACAACAGCGCGATCGGTCAGACCACGCCGCAGACCAAAGCTCCTGCGCTCGAGGCTTACCTGACCGCCTATCCGCAGTCGGCGGTGAAGGCGGACGTGCTCACCCAGCTGATGCTGGCCTACAGCACCTTCGACCCGGCGAAGACGATCGCCACCGCGGATCGCCTGCTCCAGATCGATCCCAACAACGTGCGCGCCCTGACCTTCGAGGTGTACTTCCGCAAGCTGAGCGCCGATAGCCTGGCCGACCCTGCAGCCAAGCAGGCCGCGCTCGATGCCGCTGCCCAGTTTGCGCAGAAGGGCCTGGCCGCGACCAAGCCTCAGGCGATGAGCGATGCCGACTTCAAAGCGGTCATGGCCGGCGCCACCCCCATCTTCTATAGCGCCATCGGAACCGCTGCCTTGAACAAGAAGGACACGGCGACTGCGATC
>DATMOB010000142.1:0-6616 GCA_035568455.1 Granulicella sp. | reverse complement strand
ACCAAGTCTGTGGGCGAGAAGCTCTCGCCGCGCCCCTGATTGTCCTTAGGGGCGTCCGTGTTGAGCTCGGTTCCAGAGGGACCGTGCATTGCTTTGCAGTGCAAGTCTCCCTGATATTCAAATTGAATGGCGACCATCATTGCTCCCTTGCAGATATGGTTGGAAGCGGGCGGACGCAGGAAATGTGTCGCCCCTATCTCTCATATGGTAGGTGCCACTGTTGCGTTCTACAAGCCGACTTGCAACTTCGCGGTACTGATCATTGTCGTAAGACGGCAATAAGGATACCGGCGTTGGGACTGATTGCAATTGCGTAAGGAGCGACGCATGTCTTGACGCCTGGCTGCCTTCTCGCGCGCGCCAAAGGTTGGAGGCCGAAAAGCCTTTCAGTTCAGGAGCTTGCGCAGCCAGGGGAAGAAAAACTCGTAGATCGGTTAGTAATTTGCCTATTCGCGGATTGCGGTACGCCATGCCTGAAGCTTCTTTCCGGACGCAATAGCGTGCGCGGGACTTGTCGAAGGCAGTCGGAGACCGGCGATGTTTTGGGCGCTGTTCGGCAGCATTGGTTGCACCAGGCGCAGATACAGCCGCTCTGCCGTGGCACCGTTGAAGCAGATCAGCCGAATGTTGGGATGTGCCGGGAAGAACGCGGCGAAGTTATTGGTCACCACGCTTTTCAAAATAATCTTTGCGTCCAGGCTTCCAGCGCGGCTTGCTGAGGCACACACGTCCCACAGAGCGATTCCACTTTGCATAAGTTGGCGGGTTCGTTCCCCATACGGCCCGGCGGCAGGAATATCAAAGAGCTCTTCCATGATGGGCCAAAACGCGTTTCTGCGTTGGGCGTAGTATTCGCCGCGGGCGAGGGACACTTTGCCCGGCAGGGTGCCGAGAATGAGGATGCGTGCATCGGAGTTGGCGATTGGTGCGAAGCCATTCGAGCTCACGAAAAGGGCTCCCTTGAGGTTCCGCTGAGGTTCAGCTACTCGTCGCGCCCGGGGCGGGTCATGAGTTCGCGGATGGCCTCCTTGGGGCTCTTGTGGTGGTGCAGGATGGCGGCCATCTGTTCGGTGATGGGCATCTCCACGCCGTAGCGGGCGGCCAGGCCGAGCGCGGCGGTGGTGCAGCGGACGCCCTCGGCGACCTTGCCGTGCATGCTGGCGAGGATCTCGGGGAGCTGGCGGCCCTTGCCCAGTTCGATGCCGACGGCGCGGTTGCGGGAGAGGGCTCCGGTGCAGGTGAGGACCAGGTCGCCGACGCCGGAGAGGCCGGCGAGGGTCTGGCGGCGGCCGCCGCAGGCGACGGCGAGGCGGGTGATCTCGGCGATGCCGCGGGTGATCAGGGCGGCGGCCGAGTTGTTGCCGAGCTCCAGGCCGTAGACGATGCCGGAGGCCAGGGCGATGACGTTCTTGAGGGCTCCGCCGAGCTCTACGCCGGCGATGTCGTCGTTGGTGTAGACACGCAGCGAGGGGCTGGTGAACTCGCGCTGGATGGTCTGGGCGAGGACGCCGTCGGAGGCGGCGGCCACGATGGCGGTGGGGCTGCCGATGGCGACCTCCTGGGCGAAGGAGGGTCCGCTGAGTACGCCGACGGGGTTATTCGTGACCGAGGCGATGACCTGCGACATGCGCAGCAGCGATCCGTCCTCGATGCCCTTGCTGGCGGAGAGCAGCACCTGGTCGCGCGTGAGCAGGGGGGCGATGTCGGTGATGATGCCGCGCAGATGCTGCGAGGGGGTGACGCAGAGCAGGATGTCGGCCTCGAAGATGGCGGCGGGCAGGTCGGCGGTGACCTGGATATCGGCTGGGACGGCGGCGTTGGGAAGGTAGGTGGTGTTGCGGCCGGTCTCGGTGATGATCTGGGCGAGCTCGGGGGAGTGCGACCAGAGGCTGATCTGGTGGCCGCCGCGGCGGGCGAGCGAGATGGCCAGCGCGGTTCCCCATGCTCCTGCGCCAAGGACTGCGATGCGACTCAAGCGACCGCCTTTCTGCTGCCGAAGCGACTCTCCGTGCCCGACAGGAGGCGGCGAATGTTCTGGTGATGTTTGACGATGATGAGCAGCGGGATGAAGAGGAATCCGGCGATGACGATGGGCGAGCGCGCGGCGACGAAGTGGAAGCCGAAGAGCGGGAAGGCCGCGGCAGCGACGATCGAGGCGAGCGAGACGAAGCGGGTCATCAGGAAGACGACCAGGAAGACGGCGAGCAGGCAGAGCGCGCTGGGCCAGGTGAGTGCGAGGAAGACGCCGAGTCCGCTGGCGACTCCTTTGCCGCCGCGAAAGCCGAGCCAGACGGGGAAGACGTGGCCGAGGATGGCGGCGGCCCCGGCAGCGACCGCGAGATCGTAGGGGTTGGGCAGATTGGCGCCGAGGCGCTGGGCGAGGAAGACAGCGAGCCAGGCCTTGCCGAGATCGAGCGCCAGGGTGGCCAGGCCGAGACCCTTGGCTCCGGAACGGGCGACGTTGGTGGCTCCGATGTTGCCGCTGCCGGTGGCGCGGATGTCCTGCTTGCGGAAGATCCGTACGAGCAGGTACCCGAACGGAATGGAGCCGAGCAGGTAGGCGAGCGGGATGGAGAGAAGCCAGGGATTCATCGCTGCATCTTTGTTATCAGTTTCGGTGTAAGTCTAGCAAGCGGAGATCGTTGTGAGTGGTTCAGTTTTCACGGGCCGGGGGATTGAGTTCGGGGCAGAACAGCAGATTCCTCCGCTGGGTTATGGAATGGGAGTGACAACCAAAAAACTTCCTGGCTGAGAAAGAGCATCCCGGGGGCAAAGCTTCCCGGGATGACAAACAACTAGAGCAGGCTGCGGCGGACCATCTCGAGGGCGTGCTGGGAGGCCCACCAGCGGATGCGTTCGCGGTCGCCCTGAAGGTGCAGCTCCTTGACGTGGGTCTCGGCGGCGTCGGCGACGGCGATGTAGACCAGGCCGATGGGCTTGGTCTCATCGGGGCCTGGAGCTCCCGGGCCGGGGCCGGCGATGCCGGTGATGCCGATGCCGAGCGAGGCTCCGGTGCGGGCGCGGATGCCCTCGGCAAGGGCGCGGGCGACCGGTTCGCTGACCGGGCCGTGGGTTGCGATGAGGTCTGCGGGGACGCCGGCGAAGACGGTCTTGAGGTGGTCGGAGTAGACGACGGCGCCGCCGAGGAAGTAGCGCGAGCTGCCGGGGACGGCGGTGAGGCGCTCGGCGAGCAGGCCGCCGGTGCAGCTCTCGGCGCAGGCGAGGGAGAGGTTGCGCAGGCCGAGCATGAGCAGGACGACCTCCTCGAGCGACTCGCCCTGAGCGGAGAATATGGCGTCGTCCATCTCCTGCTCGATGGCGCCGGTGAGCTCGTTGACGCGGGCCTCCGCCTCTTCCTGCGTGGGTTTGGAGCAGAGGAAGTGAAGCTGGATCTCGCCGGAGTGGGCGAGGATGGTGGTCTCGACGTCGGCGTACTGCTTATAGATGGGAGCGGTGCGGGCGTCGACCTGAGACTCGGGGATCAGAGCCATGCGGACCAGGCGCTTGGCCAGGTGGCGCGGGGGAAGCAGGGCGGCGAGCCGAGGCTTGCAGGCGTGGTCGAAGAGCGGCTTGAGCTCCTTGGGCGGGCCGGGAAGCAGGATGACGATGCGGCGCTGGCCGGCGAGTTCGGGGTACTGCTCGGGATCAAGTTCGAGGTCGAGGAACTGGCCCGGAGCGCTGCCGTGGGCGTTGTCGAGGATCTCGGCGCCTTCGAGGACGTCGGCCTGTTTGGCATTGTTGGGCGGCATGGGGATGCGGCGGGCGGCGAAGCGGGTGTGCAGGCCGGCGAGCAGCTCGGGGCTGCGGTGGAGCGGGCGGCCGAGGGCGGCGGCGGCGGCCTCACGGGTGAGGTCGTCCTCGGTGGGGCCGAGCCCGCCCGAGAACAGGACGATGTCGGCGCGGCCCAGCGCGGTCCGAGCAGCGGCGGTCAGGTGCTCCAGGTTGTCGCCGACGATGGTCTTGAAGGCGACGGAGACGCCGAGTTCGTTGAGGGCGGCGGTCAGGTAGAGCGAGTTTGTGTCCTGCCGGAAGGGGGTGAGCATCTCGGAGCCGGCGGCGATAATTTCAGCGATCATAAGGGTCGAAACGGTCGGGGAAGCCCTGGAGCTAAGTGTAATCGATGGAAGGACGAGGGATCAGGGATCAGGATCGGGGTCGAGAACGAGCAAAAGCAAGGGCGAAACACAGGGGTCCCTCCACTGCGCGACGGACGATGACGCTGTCCGTCGCTTCGGTCGAGATGACGTCTCTTATTTCTTGCGAGAGGTCTGATTCTCGCAAGTGCGGGGTAATGCTATGGGTTAGGGAAGGCGGCGGCCTTCGATGTCGAGGGCGACGTGGTAGAGGGCGTCGCGGGTGGCCAGGGCGGCGCAGCCGTCTTCGAGGAAGGCTAGGCCGACCAGGTCGGAGCCCGAGAGGGCGAGCGAGGCCTCGCGGTTCGGGGTGATGCGGACGATGCCGCGCTGGCCCTGCAGGGAGGCGGCGACGTAGAGGTTGTCGTCCACGTCGAAGGCCATGCCCTGGGCGCGGCCGAGGCCCTGATAGAAGGTGGTGGTGGCGCCGTCGGGGGCGATGGCGTGGATGGCCTGGTTGGAGCTGGTGGTGGGGCCGGTGACGAAGAGGGTGCCGCTGGCGCTGAAGGCCAGGTGGTAGGCGGCCATCGAGGGCTCGAGCGTGGCGAAGACGAAGGTATTGAGGGGGTCGTGGGCGTCGGCGGGGCTGGCGCCGATCTTGAAGATGGTTCCGGAGCGGTCGCCGACGTAGAGGTTGCCCTCGGCGTCGAAGGCGAGGCCGGTGGCGATGCCCAGGCCCTCGGCGTAGGTGGAGACGGCGCCGGCGGGGGAGATGCGGTAGACCGTGCCCTCGGCGCGCGAGCTGGCGTAGAGGTAGCCGGCGCGATCGAAGGCGAGCCCGGTGGGGTTGAGCAAGTCGCGCACGAAGGGGCGGATCTGGAAGTCGCGATCGATGGCGAAGATGGAGACCGGCATCTGCTGGCCGCGGGCGCCGGAGAAGGTGGCGAAGACGCGGCCGTTGCGGTCGACGGCGGGGTTGGCGACGGGATGGAGGTTCTCGGCCATGGGCACGGCGACACGCACCGGCAGGGGATTGCTGGAGGAGCCGTTGCGATGGAAGACGAGGTCGCCGGGGATGCTGCCCTCGGGGATGCGGACGATGGCCTGTGTGGGCCGTGCGAGGACGAGGCTGGCGTCGGCGTCGCCGAGCGTGACGGAGGGCAGACTCGCGTTCTGCGGACCGAGATGGGTGCCGTACACCTCGATCTCGCCGCCGGGCATGGCCGCTGGCGGAGAGAGGTGGTGGAGGTGCGGCGTATCTGGCCGCAGGAAGTCGAGGAGCGAGCTCATCAGAGGTAGTGTAGACCAGCTTTCGGTCTCGGCGCGGGGATTGCGCAGATGCGGTACCCGGATGGAACGTGTAGCTTGTTCCCGGGGTTAACGCCCGGCGGTGAGGTCGTCGAGCAGGGACTGCATCTCGCTGGCGGCGTGGCTGTTGCCGGTGCGCTGGGCGGCGGCGAGGCCCTGCTGGAGCATGACCACGGCCTCGTCGGCGCGGTGGTTGCGGGCCAGCGTCTGGGCCGACATCTGGAAGGCGGGGACGTAGTCGGGGTTGTGCTCGAGGACCAGGGCGAACTCGGCGAGCGCGGCGTCGATGTGTCCGAGCTTCAGGTGCTCCATGGCCAGACCGTAGCGCGCGAAGGCGTTGGTGGGGTCGAGCTCGAGGATTCCGTTGAGGGCGGCGATCTTGTCCATAGGGATGATGGTACAGGGAGTAGGGAATAGGGAGTAGGGAGTCGAGCGGGGGGATTTAGACTGGTGGGAATGAGTGAAACGGTGCTTGGAAGGACAGTGGCGGAGTCGCAGGCGGAGCGGAGCGAGATTGTGTTTCCCGCCGACTCGAATGCGCTGGGCAATCTGTTTGGCGGGCGGTTGATGCAGTACATCGACCTGGTGGGCGCGATGGCCGCGAGCCGTCACGCGCGGGCGATCGTGGTGACCGCCAGCATGGATCATCTGGACTTCGTCGCCCCGGTGCGGGTGGGGGAGCTGTTGATCCTGAAGGCGAGCGTTAACCGCGCATATCGCACCTCGATGGAGGTCGGCGTGCGCGTGATGGTCGAGGATGTGCGCGAGCAGAAGCTGCGCCATGTGTCGTCGGCGTACCTGACGTTTGTGGCGGTCGACCAGACGGGGAATCGGCTGGTGGTGCCGGAGCTGATTCCTGAGACCGAGCATCAGAAGAGGCGGCACGAGGATGCGGGACGGCGGCGCGAGATGCGCGCCGAGGAGACGCAGCGGAAGAAGGAATGGCGGGCCGCGCTGCCGGATGGCTGGCGGCTGTAAAGCGAAGAGAAGAAGCAGGTCCTCTGCTTCGCGAAGGATGACAAGGCATTGAAGCTGGTCTCCGCTCTGCGGAGGACAAATTGAGTGGTACGAGGAGAGTTTATGGGACACATGGGAGCACAGGCACCGCAGGGGCCGCAGCCGTTGCCGGGCGTAGCGCACGTTGTGGCGGTAGGCAGCGGCAAGGGCGGAGTGGGTAAGACCACGGTTGCGGTCAATCTGGCGGTGGCGCTGGCGCAGCTGGGGTACAAGGTCGG
>DATMOB010000141.1:0-15479 GCA_035568455.1 Granulicella sp. | reverse complement strand
ACCAAGTCTGTGGGCGAGAAGCTCTCGCCGCGCCCCTGATTGTCCTTAGGGGCGTCCGTGTTGAGCTCGGTTCCAGAGGGACCGTGCATTGCTTTGCAGTGCAAGTCTCCCTGATATTCAAATTGAATGGCGACCATCATTTCTCCCGTGCTCATTTGGATACTGCTTTCCTGATGACACAACCGAAGCCCCTCAGCGCAAGCGAGACCAGACGCAGATAGCAACTGATTGAAAGATTTGGAGATACGGCATAGTGGCCTACACAGATGGCCCCTTTCTTTTGTCCTCAGCGATGCGTCGAGGTTCAGTTCCTTCTTGACGATTGCGATTAGCACATAGGGGGCCACGGCGCACCATATCTGCGTCTTGACGGCGTTTTCACTGGTTGCGAAGAATCGCCTGATCCGCAGATGGTTGCTCAGAAACACCAGCGTCTTGTCGGTCTCTGGGGCTTTGAAGCGAATGCGGCGCAGATGCTCCGGATAGTTCCTGGCCGAATAAAAGCCGTTGAGCATGACGCGCTGATCGCAGATCACTCCGCTGGCGCGGTCTACGGTGTGCGAGTATACCCGCCGGGCATCCATACCCGCCTTGGCGCGGGTGACGAAGAATGCGCCCGTCTGATGCAACGCATACAGGCGGGCAAAATCCACATAGCCGCGATCCATAATGTAGAAGCTACCGGCCTCAACTGACAAAACATCAAGTACGTTTACATCATGCAGCTTACCGTCGCTGATGTGAACGAATGCGGGGATCGCGCCGCGTAGGTCCAGCAGGGTGTGTAGCTTGATGGCTGCCTTGGTGGAGCGAAACGGTGCCAGTCGAACAGACTTAAGCATAAGTCGATGGTGGTTGAATCCAGCTCATAGACACTGGCATCGAGTTCCAGCACCGAGTTTTCCTGGGGTAGAGTTCCCTGGCGCGGATGATCAGCCGCTGCGCCAGTGCGTGGTAGATACGCCAATCCCGCAGGTTTAATGCATCAGCCAGAGTGGAACGAGCTGGCGGCGTGGTTATCCCCATGTGAAACAGCTTGGCCTGATTGGCCGCCAAGCAGGCCTCAATATCGCGCAGCGACTCACGCCAAGTCAGTTGGGAGAAGGCCATAATGCGAAACAGCTCGGCGCAGCCCAGCGTGTGCACACGAGCATCGCCCTGATGCCGTTCTATGATGCGTCCGAAGGTCTTCCAAGGCACAAACTCCATTACCTGTGCAAACAGCGTCTTGCCCACGTTCATCCGGCCCTCCGGATGGATTGACCCCGAAAGCATCGCAAACCGGCACACCCACATTCAAATCGTGGACACCCACAAATCGTCGTAATCGATGGTAAACACGGGATTTACTGGTGGACGCGAGCACGTCAACCGGACACTAGTGTGCAGGACCAGTCCCTGAAGCCCGAACCGGGAACGACACCGCCTGTTGTTCTGCAAAAGCTTCCAGGGATCAGAAGACATCTTCGCGGTGTCCAATCACTGGAGAGGCCCTGCCATGGGTAGACTTGCCACCCTGATCGCTCTCGCCGCTCTCCACTGCGCTCCCATGTGGGGGGCAAGGCATCGTCCCTGCGGGCTGTCTCCCGCAGCCCGAGTACGCGCCCATCGTCGTGAGAAATCCTGCGAGGAGCGTCACCTTCAAGTGCGCTCAGGCCACACCGCTTGATCTGATCCGCGCAGTCGGATTCCAGACACGTCTACCCATCGGAGTCGCTTTAGGCAAGGATCTCAACGCCCTTTCCAAGGCGCCGCACTCCTATAACCTCCATCATGTCGACGCGAGATCCGCCCTGCTCAAGGCCGTCGAGGGAACCGGCTACTCGATCCGGGACGAGGGCAGTGTGATCCTCCTGACCGCGGGTGATTTGTCACCCCGTCAAAGAGTCCTGCTCACCCACTCGTATCGCGATTTCCGCTTCGGAAGCAGACAAAGCATGGTCGACCTGGGCATGCACCTGACGATGTGGATGAGGAGCACGGTCGACCCCAAGGCTGGCCTCGCAATGGACCTACTCGGTTCCACGAACGACGAGCGATTCTCACTGACCGTTGCGCCCATAGCCACAACCGAGGAGATAGCCAATCAGATTGTCGGCCTCGGTTCCAAGGGCATGTGGATTCTCAGAGCAAACGCATCTCCTTCCTCCACCCGATCGACAGACGAAATGGACATTGAGCCTTACCAGCACCACGCGAACGCCGCGGTCACGAACCAACCATGATTCCCGGAACTTCGCTCTTGCATGTGCCTGAAGCATCGCGCCAGCAGCAACGTTGATCCCGAAGCCATCCCCGTCCTCGCCTCAGATCATTCCGACTCACTCCAGCCCCGCCAGCGCCTGCGCCAAATCCTCCAGCAGATCCTCGATCGCCTCGCACCCCGCAGACAGCCGTATCAGCCCCTCCGGCACCGCATCATGCCCCCACCGCGCCCGCCGCTCCGCCGTGGTCGCGATCCCGCCAAAGCTGGTCGCCACAGTAATCAGCCGCGAGCGCCCAAGAAAGCTCTCCGCCGCCTCCCGATCCTTCAGCACAAAGCCCAGCACCGGCCCGAACCCACGCATCTGTCCCGCCGCCACCCGATGCCCCGGATCCTCCTCGAGCCCCGGATACAACACCTCCAGCACCTCCGCCCGGCCCTTCAGAAACCGCGCGATCGCCAGTGCATTCGCCCCCGACCGCTCCGCCCGCAGCGGCAGCGTCGCCAGCGACCGCAGCGCCAGCCAAGCCTCCATCGGCCCCAGGACCGACCCCGTCTGCGTCCGCCACTGCAGCAGCCCCTCGTACAAATCCTTCCCGTCCCTGCCGACCGCCCCCTCCCGCACCGCCACATGCCCCAGCAGCAGGTCGCTGTGCCCGGTCATCAGCTTGGTGTCCGAGGCCACCGAAAAATCCGCCCCCAGCGCCAGCGGCGACTGCCCCAGCGGCGTCGCCGTCGTATTGTCGGCCGCCACCAGCGCCCCCACCCGCCGCGCCGCCGCACTCACCGCCCGTATATCGCAGACCTCCATCGTCGGGTTGCTCGGCGTCTCGACCCACACCAGCTTCGCCCCCTCAAACAGCCCGCCCAGAGCCGCCCTCCCCAGCCCCGCCGTCGGCGCCATCCGCAGCGTGATCCCCATCGGCACAAAGTACTGCTCAATCAGCGTCCGCGCCGCGTAGTACGCATTCGTGGGCAGCACCGCCACATCGCCCGGCCGCAGCACCGCCCCAAAGACCGCCGCCACCGCCGCCATGCCCGACCCAAACACCAGCGCCCGAGCGCGAAACCCGGCGCCCTCGCCAACTAGCGACCCAGACCCGGATCCCGACGCAGCCTCCATCTCAGCGATCGCCGCCTCCAGAGCCGACCACGTCGGGTTATGCGACCGCGCATAGCTATACGCCACCCCGGACGGATCGCCCGGCGTATGAAAAGGAGCGGCAAATACCGGTCCATGATGCATCGGCTCGCCCGCCACCGCGGGCGAGAGCGTAGAACGAATAATTCGGGTAGCGTCGCGCATGCCCAAAGTCTACCCCGCCCCTTCCCCGCCACGCGAACAGCCCAAGGCGAATGGATTAAAGGCCGATCTGACAGAGACATACAGCAAAAATGTTGGCGGCACCGAGAGGGCTCCGATCGGACGGGGAGCGCGCCGAGGGCAGGGTAACCACTGGTAACCTGATTACCCTCTCCGCAGGGCGCGGGCCAATGCGAAAAAATGCAGTCTGATGTCCACGTTTGCCATGCATTTTGTGGTCTTTTGCACCACTTCTGCGGCACATTTTGGGTAATGGTTACTCGAACCAACAGGAATCAAAACCGAGCTCTCCAGAAGAAGACCAAAAATCGCCACAGATGCCAGAAATCATCCACAAATGCCGAGAAATGTGGCTAAAGACGGAAAAACGTCGGCTTAAAGCGGAATTCCACAGCAACCGCCCACAAATGCCTATGTACGAAGGTGCTCCCAGCCCCCGCGCGGCATCTCCGACTTCGACCCATCTGCTTTTATTTGAGTGACTTGAGGAACTCCTCGGGGAGAGGTGAAGCAGCCGATGCAGGTGATGGGAACGCCCGCGATCCGGCGCGGCACCCGCGTCCCCGGCCGCGCCGCGAACAGCAGCTCGTAGTCCTCGCCCCCATTCAGCGCCAGATCCATCCTGCCGTCCGCCCAGGGGTGCAGCGGAATCTTGCTAAGCTCCACAACAGCAGCCACTTGCGAGGCATCGCAAAGCTGCCGCAGATCGCTCGAAAGGCCGTCGCTCAGGTCCATGCAGGCGGTCGCCACCCCGCGTCGGCGCAGCGCCTCGCCCACCGCCCCCCGCGGCTCGGGAAACAGCTGCGGGTGTCCTAGAGCGTCCTTACGCTTCCTCCCAACCTCTTGCAACGAAAGCAGTTGCCCCGCTGCCCCGCCGAGGCTGCCGGTGCAGTAGAGCAGGTCGCCGGACCGCGCCCCGGAGCGCCGCAGCGCCGTGCCCCGCGGCGCCGAGCCCACCAGAACGATATCCGCCAGTACATTCTCAGTCGGCGATTGCGCCGTATCTCCCCCCGCGAGCGGCACCTGGTAGCGATCGGCAAGGTCCCGTAAGCCACTGAAATAACGAGTGATCCATGCCTGCGGGGTGGCGGCCGGCAGGGCCAGTGAAAGGAAGGCAGCGAGCGGCCGGGCGCCCATCGCGGCCAGGTCACTCAACCCGCGAGCGAGGGTGCGGTGGCCGGCTGACTCGGGCGAGTGCCAGTCGCGGCGAAAGTGTCTGCCTTCGAGCGTAAAGTCCGTGGTAACCAGCACTTCGTGGCCGCGGGGAGGGCGCAGCACGGCACAATCGTCGCCGATGCCGAGCGAGACGCCCGGCCCCGCACGACGCTCCGAGTCCCGGCGTATCTGTTGAATCAAAGCGAGTTCCCCGCCAACCTTCTGCATACTCTGAGCAGAATACAGCGTGGCGCCGCTGCGGCCCCATATTTTACGCTGCGGCCCCATATTTTACCTTTACTGATTTGTTATGTGTGATCTGATACGGTTGCTTGCATATCCTGTCGATAGTAAGATCGAATGGAATCTAAGAGATTCGCGAATTCGAATGGCGATCCGCAAAGGGCATTCCCTGCAGCCATTTGAAGGGCATCATTGAGCGGCTTGACGAAAAACTGCCTGTTTCTCCGTAAACTGGTGACAACAGAACCTTTAGGTGAACGTGTTTAAGAAGCGCTACTACATCCTTTTCGTCAGCCGCGAGACCGACGGCACCCTGAACAAGGTGCCGGTGCCGCTGCATTACGCGTACATCTTCGTGGGAGTGGCAGTGATCGGTCTGTTTACCATCACGGGCTTGGCGGGATCCTACTCGCGCATGTTGATCAAGATGTCTCGCTTCAATCAAGTGCGGCAGGACCGCGACTTAGCGCGGGCCAACAACGCCCATCTGGAGCGGGCGCTGCACGAGAAGGACATTCAGGCCGCGTCTCTGGGATCGCTGGCGAGCGAGGTTTCGGCCATCTACGGTCTGACCTCGAGCAAGCTGGCTCTGACCAGCGGTCATGTTGCCGGGGGCCGTACAAAGGCGGCCTCAGTGGCCACCGCGCCCCTCTCCTCCGGCGTCGCCGACGGCACCCTGAGCGCCGACAGCTATTACAAATCGCTCGACACCTTCAATTCTCTGCGCCAGTCGGCGATCAGCGGCATCACCGCTAAAGCATTGGCAGGACCGGACTTCGGTCACCTGTCGAAGCTCAACGACCTGACCGCGGACGGCTTCGCCGGCAACGCCGATGTGCCCACGCTGTGGCCGGTGATGGGACCGATTACCAGCAGCTTTGGCGAGCGCCAGGATCCGGTGCTGAACAACGGTGAAGGTGAGTTTCATACTGGGCTCGATATCTCCGCGGTGGATGGGACGCCGATCCACGCCACCGGCGACGGCACGATCAAGAGCGCGGGCCTGGTGAATGGCTACGGACGCATGGTGGTGATCGATCACGGCCACGGCATACTGACCTGCTACGGCCACATGTCGGGCTTCGCGGTGGTTCCGGGCGAGACCGTATTGCGCGGCCAGGTGATCGGCTATGTCGGTCATAGCGGACGGGTTACGGGATCGCATCTGCACTACGAGGTGCGCATCCGCAACACCCCGGTCAACCCGCACAAGTACCTGCGCATCACGATGGCGCAGTTGGGCAACGCGACGGCCGCCGGCGAGTAGCCGTCGTCCTCCCCCTAGCACGACGGCCTTGTTGGCGAGTCAGTAGCAGGCGCGAAGCGGACAGACGGCGAAATCTGTTCGGGCATTTGTGCCTGTTTCGTGGGCAGAATCGCTGGCGTTTCTGGTGCTTTGTGGCTGAATTTCGCGGATAAGCCGCTGTTCCCCATCTTCTGCTGCTTTTGTGGGCCTTTGTTGGCGAATTTTGACAGAGTTTGGCTTTGATGCCTGTTGCTTCGGCGATCAGCCCTGTTTCTTAGGCACGATTTGCCGCAGTCTTGCGCGAAAAGTGCGGTAGAAGATGGCAGAATGTGTGGCTAGCGAGGACAAATTGCTGTCTTTTGCGCCGTGGTTCGTTCTTCCCACCCTTTGCGGTGAGGCTGCGCAGTTTGGGGCACCCGGCCTCTTCTGAAGAACGTTCAGAAAGGCGGCGTCCTGGTGGAAAGGCGCGAGCGGGATGTGGGTGTGGAGATTCTCGGGCTCCTTCGACTCCGCTGCGCTCTATGGCAGCTCTTTCTATTTATCCGATACCGGTCTCGCTGGCGCTCGATGCCCAGCTTAGCGACGGTGAGGCTGTCGCGAAGATGGGGCACCCTGCTACGGTTTCTTCCCTCCCACCCTTCGCGGTGAGGCTGCGAAGGATGGGAACCCCGGCTGGGATCACGGTTGAGAAGCAGCGTGGACAACAAAAGGAGTGGCTTTGGCAGAAGGCGAGCGAGTCTGCGGAGGTAGACCGGTCTGGCGAGGAGCCTGAGATTTCAGTTGCTGAGGGCTACTCGCGGCCTTGGACGCGGTCGTAGAGGTAGCTGTCGCTGGTGGTGCCGAGGGACTGGTTGTAGAGGCTGGTGGCGCCGACGGCCTGGTTGAACTCCTCGGTGAAGCTGTGCAGGGCGCGGAGGTGGTCGGCGGTGGCGGGGATCTCGAGGTGGGAGGACTTGAGGAACTTCTGGTAGCCGCGGTCGAGCAGGCGGGAGATCTCGCCGTTGAGCAGAACGCCGGGGCGGGCGAGCAGGAGAACGGAGCTGTCGGAGTTGGCGGGGGCCTCGGCGATCTCGGCCGCGCAGCCGCATTTGGTGACGCGGAAGGCGCGGGCGGGACGGGCGGCGCCTGATGAGGAAGCGGTTGGCGAACCGGCTGGCGAACCTTCAGGGGCCGGAGCTACATCAAATCGCTGGCTGCCGAGGAGGGTGAGTACGTCGTCGAAGCTTCGCTGGGAGGTCTTCTTGGCCATAGTTTTCAATAAGGGTAGACTTGATAACTGTCGCACAGAACCAAGTCCGCTTTCAAACACGGGGCGGGGAGCAGGCCTTGGGAGCAGCAGAGGAGCCCCCGGTGCGAACGTAACGAGCGATGGCCAGAACCGGGAAAAAGCCTAGTAAAGGGCAGCTTTTTCGACCATGGCCCCAGACGGACACGACCCCGCAGGCGGTCCGGAGGCCGCGGGAAGACGGTCCGGCATCTGACTCGCGGAGGCCGATTTTCGGCCAGGTTGCAGAAGGACAAGGTATTTTTTTGATGAGTGTAGTAGAAAAAACGGTGGCGAAGCGGGCCGAGCTCGGCAGCACAATCCTTGATCGGGTGGGGAATACGCCGTTGCTGCGGCTGGAGGGTTTGAGCCCGAGGCTCGAGGGCGTCCAGATTCTGGGCAAGGCGGAGTGGGCCAATCCCGGCGGTTCGGTGAAGGACCGGGCGGCGGCGGCGATCGTGATGGACGCGCAGGAGCGCGGGTTGCTGGGCGACGACCGGGGACTGCTCGATGCGACCAGCGGGAATACGGGAATCGCGTATGCGATGTTCGGTGCGGCGCTGGGCTTTCCGGTGACGCTGTGCGTTCCGGGGAACGTGTCGCCGGAGCGGAAGCATATCCTTGCGGCGTATGGGGCGCAGGTGGTGTGGACCAACCCGGCGGATGGGTCGGATGGGGCGATCCGCAAGGCCAGGGAGCTGATTGCTGCTGATCCCGACAAGTATTTCTATGCCGACCAGTATGGCAATGAGAACAACTGGCGGGCGCACTACCGGACGACGGCGAACGAGATCTGGGAGCAGACGGAGGGGCGGATCACGCACTTCGTCGCCGGGCTGGGGACGAGCGGCACGTTCATGGGGACGACCCGGCGGCTGCGCGAGCTGAATCCGGAGATCAAGTGCATCTCGATGCAGCCGGACTCTCCGTTCAACGGGCTGGAGGGGTTGAAGCACATGGCGACGGCGATCGTGCCGCGCATCTACGACGCGAATCTGGCGGACGAGAACCGGGAGATGGCGACCGAGAAGGCGTACAAGATGGCGAAGTTCCTGGGCCGTCGGCAGGGTTTGCTGGTCGGGGTCTCGGCGGCGGGCGCGGTGGCGACGGCGGTCGAGGTGGGCGAGCGCGAGGCGGTGGCGGGACGGGAGGCGGTGGTGGTGACGATTCTGCCGGATTCGGCGGACAAGTATCTGAGCGAACGCTTCTGGACGGAGGGGGAGCCGGCATGATCGAGATCAGCAAGAGCGATTACGAGGCGCTGCGGGCGCATGGGGAGGAGACCTATCCCCACGAGTGCTGCGGCGTGCTGCTGGGGCGGAGTGAGCCGGGCGTGGGCAACAGCGTATCCTTGATTGTGCGGGCGGGCAACACGCGGACGGATTCGGCGCACAACCGCTACAACATCGCACCGCAGGAGCTGGTGAAGATCCAGCGGCAGGCGCGGGGTCTGGGATTCGATATTGTGGGGTTTTATCACTCGCACCCGGATCATCCGGCACAATGGTCTAAGACGGATTTTGCCGAGGCTCACTGGATGGGATGTTCCTACGTCATCACCAGTGTAGAGCAGGGCAAGGCGACGACGACCAACTCGTTCCTGCTTCGGGGCACGAGCGAAGAGGATAAGGCGTTTGAGGATGAAGCGATCGTCGTGCAAGCGGCGGACGCTTTAGAGATGGAAAGGTAGAGAGAGGGCAAGAATGAAGATTCACATCCCCACACCGTTGCGCACCTATACGGGCGGCAAGGAGACCGTAGAGGTCGCCGGCTCGACCGTTGGGGGAGCGCTCGAGCAGCTGTCGCAGGACTTCCCTGTGCTGCGCAACCATTTGTTTACGGAGGACGGCAAGCTGCGTTCGTTCGTGAATGTGTACCTGAACGACGATGACATCCGCTATCTGCCGGCGAAGGACGAGACCGCGGCCGCTACCGAGGATGAGCTCACCATTATCCCGTCGATTGCCGGCGGCTGTTGTTGTTTGTAACCCTTCCTGATCGCTTCAAATCCCCCGACATTTGTAAGGCAAGAAGAACACTCAGGTACTCGCCGAGAGGGCGAGCGAGAGGATTATGATCATGGCAACTGAAACATTGATTCCGGCTGTGGGTACGAAGGCGGAGCTTCCGAAGCTTTCGAATGAAGAGATTTCGCGCTACTCGCGGCATCTGATTTTGCCCGAGGTGGGCTACGAGGGGCAGCAGAAGCTGAAGGCCGCGCGGGTGCTGTGCGTGGGCACGGGCGGGCTGGGCGCGCCGCTGGCGCTGTATCTGGCGGCCGCGGGCGTGGGCACGATGGGCCTGGTCGACTTCGATACTGTGGATGCGAGCAACCTGCAGCGGCAGGTGATTCACTCGACCGCGACGGTGGGCAAGCTGAAGGTGGATTCGGCGGAGATCATGCTGAAGGGGCTGAATCCGCACCTGAACGTGGTGAAGTACAACACCATGCTGACCAGCGCGAATGCGCTCGAGATCTTCAAGGACTTCGACATCATTGCGGACGGCACGGATAACTTCCAGACGCGGTATCTGGTGAACGATGCCTGCGTGCTGAGCGGAAAGCCTAATGTGTATGGATCGATCTTCCGCTTCGAGGGGCAGGCGAGCGTGTTCGGCACCGAGGAAGGGCCGTGCTATCGCTGCCTGTATCCGGAGCCGCCGCCGCCGGGGCTGGTGCCTTCGTGCGCCGAGGGCGGCGTACTGGGGATTCTGCCGGGGTTGGTGGGCGTCATCCAGGCGACTGAGGTGATCAAGCTGATCCTGGGCATCGGTGAGCCACTGATCGGGCGGCTCTTGCTGATCGAGACGCTGGGGATGAACTTCCGCACGCTGAAGCTGCGGAAGAATCCGGAGTGCCCGGTGTGCGGCACCAACCGGACGATCACGGAGCTGATCGACTACGACCAGTTCTGCGGGGTTCCCAAGCCGACTGGTATGGGGCCGCTCGAGGGAGCGCAGGCGGTGGCGGATGCGGCGGCGGTCGACGGGATTCCGCAGATCTCGGTGAAGGCGCTGAAGCAGAAGCTGGACGCGAAGGAGAACGTGTTCGTGCTCGACGTCCGCGAGCCGCATGAGTACCCGATTGCGAACCTGGGCGCGCCGCTGATTCCGGTGGGCAGCCTGGAGAGCCGGCTGGGGGAGATCGCGGCGGAGAAGGATCGCGAGATCGTGGTGCACTGCCGCTCGGGGGCGCGCAGCCAGAAGGCGGCGCTGGTGCTGAAGAGCGCGGGGTTCACGAATGTGTCGAACCTGACGGGCGGGATTCTGGCATGGGCGGAGCAGATCGATCCGACGATGCCGAAGTACTAAGGCTGGCTGTAGGAAAGACAGGATAGGACGGGCCTTGGCGGCTCGTCCTATTTTGTTTTGGGGCTGGGACAGCGAATCTAAAGGCTTCGAAGCCACCAGAAGGCAGCGCAAAGAAACAAGGCGATGTAGTTATAGCGGTAGCGCCAGTAGAGGGTAATAGGATCCTCGCCAAATGTTGTCTTGTAGATTTTCCGGAAGACGGCTCTGTCGCTGAAGCCGATTCACTGTATCGCAGCGGGTTCCCGTTCGCGCTTCTACTCGAAATTGCATGAAATCCAGGATCTCGTTGTAGAAGTAAAGCGATACCCAGGATGCGATCGTGAGCGGATTGTGCCTGAACTGTACGAGCGGTTTGACTTTCGGGTCATGTGAGGTGAGAAATCTCAACCATGCAAAGAGTGCAAGCGAGGCGATTGTAAGTTTCCACCACTGGCTCTTTATGCGTCTGGTCAAATACCAGTGCCAAAATCCGGAATATTCTGGTTGCGTCATTCGACTCCTAATGGTCACCGGTGTGCCACTACGCGCAGACAGCAGGTCCTTCGACTCCGCTGCGCTCCGCTCAGGATGACACGGACTTAAACTGTTTTGGAGAGATTTTGGGTGGGGAGCGAGCGCAGCGTGAGCTCGACGACGCGGGTCATCTCTGCCTTGGTGGCTCCGTTGGCGGCTTGGATGCTGAGACCGTTCAGCACGGTGGCGATGTAGCGGGCGAGATCGTGGGGATCGAGCTCGGCGGGGAGATCGCCTTCGGCGCGGGCGCGTCTAAAGCGCTTCACCATCTCCGCCTCGCCGTGTTTGCGCCAGGCTACGAGGGCCTGCTTGACCGGCTCGGCGGCAGCGCCACAGGCCAGGCCGCCCTGGACAGAGAGGCAGCCGCGGGGGTTGTGGGGATCGCCGAGGAGCTTGACGGAGCCGCGCAGCAGAGCTTCGATGACGCGGTAGGCGGTGGGCTCCGCGAGCGCCTGGCGCAGGTACGAGGCCGGGCCGTTGGTGTACTGTTCTATTGCCTTGAGAAAGAGGGCCTCTTTGTCGCCGAAGGCGGCGTAGAGGCTGGGGCGGTTGATACCCATGGCTTCGGTGAGGTCGGTCAGCGAGGTTCCTTCGTAGCCCTTCTCCCAGAAGACCCGCATGGCGGCCTCGAGCGCCGCCTGGTCGCAGAAGGAGCGCGGACGGCCGGGCTTGGGGGTCGAGTTGGCGGTCTCCGTGCTCGTGGTCTTGAGCTTGGTGGTCTGGGGCTTGGTGGTCTGGGGCACCCTCATAGTCTACTTGGATGCAATTTTTATACTTTTGAGTACAGAAATCGAGAAGCGTTTCCCGGGCGGGCCACATCTTTACTGTGCGGTACAAAATAGCGAAAAAACCGGAGGCAGGACAATGGCAGGGAAACTGGAAGGAAAGATCGCACTCGTGACCGGTGGCAGCACCGGGATTGGACTGGCTACGGCGCAACGCTTCGTGGCTGAAGGCGCGTATGTGTACATCACCGGTCGGCGGCAGCCGGAGCTGGACGCCGCGGTGAAGACGATTGGATCGAATGTGACGGCGGTGCAGGCGGATGCGTCGAAGCTGGACGATCTGGACCGGCTGTATGCGCAGATCGAGCGGGAGAAGGGCCGGGTCGACGTGGTGTTTGCCAACGCCGGCGGGGGCGAGTTTGCCGCCCTGGGTGCGATCACGGAGGAGCACTTCGACAGGACCTTCGACACCAATGTGAAGGGGCTGCTGTTTACGGTGCAGAAGGCGCTGCCGCTGATGCCGGATGGCGGATCGGTGATTCTGAATGCGTCGATCGTGTCGATTAAGGGCATGCCGGCGTTCAGTGTGTACTCGGCGACCAAGGCGGCGGTGCGGTCGTTTGCGCGCTCGTGGACGAACGATCTGAAGGCGCGGCAGATCCGGGTGAATGTGGTGAGTCCGGGGCCGATCGAGACGCCGGCGATCGACAAGATCGCGGGGGAGAATCGCGATGCGTTTCTGGCGCAGATGGCGGCGGGGGTTCCCCTGGGCCGGGTGGGACAGCCGGATGAGATTGCCAAGGTGGCGGTGTTTCTGGCGTCCGAGGATGCGAGCTATGTCGCGGGCGTGGAGCTGTTTGTGGATGGAGGGTTTGCGCAGGTGTAAGAGCCTGGGATTCCGGCGGAGTGGGCGCGGGCTGAAGCCCGCGCCCATATTTATTTTTTAGCGGCTTTGTGGCACGGCTGAATCCGTGCCCTTCCGTTCCAGGGCGGGCGCCAGGACGTTCAGCTTGCCGTCGATTGGCGGGGTCTTTAGTTCGAGGATGTGGGTGATGAGGGGGTAGAGGTTGATGTTTTCGAAGGGGGCGAGCTTGGCGCCGGGCTTGACGTCGGGGCCGTCGGCGAAGAAGATGGCCTTCATCTCGGGCATGGTGCTGGGGTCGAAGCCGTGGCTGCCCACCATGCGATGGCCGCCGGGGTTGGTGGTGAGGATGTAGGGGCCGTTGGGGACGATGACGGGATCGCCTTCGCGGAGGTTGGATTTGAAGTGCAGCTGGGCGGGGAGGTCGGCGCGGCGATAGACGCTGAAGCGCGGGTCGGGGTGGGACTTGAACTCGGCGTAGAGGCGGGCGGCTTCGGCCTCGGTCTTGGGGTAGAGCTGGGAGCCTTCGGTGTGGATGCCGTCGAGGTGGGCGAACTGGCCGAGGTTGATGGGGTCGCCCTTGAGGGTGACCATGCCGTGGTCGGCGACGACGATGAGGTCGACGGGGAGATGGAGGGTGGCGAGCTTGGACTGGAGCTCGCCGATCATGTCGTCGACGTGGTGGACGGCGGCGCGGACCTCGTCGGAGTCGGGGCCGTAGGCGTGGCCCATGTGATCGACGTTGGAGTAGTAGAGGGTGATGAAGTGGGGGCGCTGTTCAGGTGGGAGATTGAGCCAGGCGATGACCTGGGCAATGCGGGTCTCATCGTCGAGATGGTCGTTGTAGTGGAGGTAGAAGGAGGGGCGCTTGCCGTCGATCTGGGCCTCGGAGCCGGGCCAGAAGAGGCAGGCGGAGCGCATGCCCTGCTGCTCGGCGAGGGACCAGAGGGGGGTGCCGGAGTACCAGCTGCCGTCGGAGTTGGTGTCGGAGTTGGCGTAGACGTAGGTTGCGTTGCGGGCGGGGTCATAGAAGCTGTTGCCGACGATGCCGTGGTGCTCGGGGTAGAGGCCGGTGACGAGCGAGAGGTGGTTGGGGAAGGTGAGCGAGGGGAAGGACGGCAGCATGCCGTCGGGGGCGCTGGCGCCGAGGGCGGCCATGGACTGGAGGTGAGGCGCGCCATACTTGGTGGGATAGTCGTAGCGGAAGCCGTCGAGGGAGACCAGGATGACGTAGTGCTTGGCCTGCTGCGCGGGGGTGTTGGGCGGGTTGTCGACGTGGACTACGGGGGTGAGATCGGGCTGTGACTGGGGCTGGGCTTGGGCGTGGAGCGCGGTTCCGCTCAGCAGGAGAAGTGCGAGCCAGAGCTTCATCGTGGTGGGGCCTTTCTTTCTGCGGCTGAGTTTTGGGGGTGCTTCGGCTGTGCGCCGTGTTCAGGATGAGGGCGGGGATCGTCAAAAGCAACAACAAAGCAACGGGGAGGGGAACAAATACTGGGGCCTGCGCAGGGGTGCGATGCTGCGAGCAGACAGCAGGCTCTTCGACTCCGTCTCTCTCTGAGAGACTTCGCTCAGGATGACAGCTTGTGAGTGGGTGGGCGAGCTACCGGCGGTCTCGCTGCGCTCACTCTAGGCGCTCTATCACCCCAGCGAGCAAAGAACGCTCGCCGGGAACCCCGATCAGCTGCGCCGCGGACGGGACACCCGGCGGAGGGTTTCCCTCCCACCCTTTGCGACGAGGCCGCAAAGAATCGGGCACCCGGCATGTGGGGGCGGGCTGGAGCCCGCACCTACGTTTATTTTTGGCGGTCTTTGCGGCAAGGCTGAAGCCGTACCCTTCCGGTCCTAGTTGCCGTCTTCGAGGGAGAGCATTTGCAGGCAGAGGGGGTGTTCGAGCATGCAGTCCATCTTGCCGATGGAGGCGAGGGCGCGAGTAATGGTGGAGGTGAGGCAGGGCTCGGTGGTGACGACGAAGGGGAGGCGGTGCTTGGGGTGGCCGGGCTTCTGCAGGATGGAGTCGATGTTGGCGTTGACCTTGGCGAGGGCGCCGGAGATGGCGGACACTATGCCGGGTTTGTCGTCGACGACGAAGCGGAGGTAGTGGGGGGCCAGGAACTCGCTGGTGACCTGGCGGCGACGGACGGGCAGATGCACGGCGTGGGAGCGCTGGGAGACGGCGAGCAGGTCGGAGACGACGGCGACCGCGGTGGGTTCGCCGCCGGCGCCGTGGCCGGAGAAGACGACGTCGCCGCCGAAGCGGCCGCTGGCGACCAGCATGTTCTGGGTGCCGTGGGACCAGGCCATGGGCGAGGTGCGGGGGACGAGCATGGGAGCGACGCGGGCGTGGACCAGGCGGCCTTCGCGCTGCGCCGTCGACACCTGACGGATGGTGGAGTTGAGCTCGCGGGCGTAGGCGAAGTCGATGGCCTCGACGCTGGAGATGCTCTGGGTGTGGACCTGGTCGGGGTCGAGCTCGGAGTGGAGGGCGATGCGTGAGAGGATGCAGAGCTTGGCGCGGGCGTCGAAGCCGTCGACGTCGGCGGAGGGGTCGGCTTCGGCGTAGCCGAGCTGCTGGGCGTCGGCGAGCACGGTGGCGTAGTCGGCGCCGTCCTCCATGCGGCTGAGGATGAAGTTG
>DATMOB010000140.1:0-48474 GCA_035568455.1 Granulicella sp. | reverse complement strand
TCCCTTGTCGTAGGTAATCCATGCCCTTTGGGTCAACCTCTAAAAGACAAGCACGGCCTCACGAAGGGCATTTTCCCTTACCCGTTCACGCATCCACTCGGCCGAAGTTAAATCAACCTCCCTGCCAAGGATAGTGCTGAGGCGGTGTTGCAGGCTTGCCACTTTGACCAACGTCAGTTGTTTTGGCTTGTCGAAATCAGCCATGAGATCCACGTCCGATGCCGACGTGGCTTCGTCGCGCGCTACCGATCCGAATACATGTAAATGAACGATTCCAGCAGCCTTGAGCTCTGGTTTGTGCTGGCGCAGCCTCTCGATCACGAAGCGCTTGTCCATGACATATTTTGCGTCATTGCCGCGAAGCTTCGGGAGCGGGACCCGGCTTGAGTCAGGGGGAGAACCTACGTGCGATAGACGCTGGCACCGGAAGCGGCACCGGCCGAGGGGCATGAGTCTCACGAAATCCGGTTTCAATTGAGAATGGGGCGCGACATGGTGCTCCGACGGTTCAACGAAAGCTGCCTTACCGTGCTGTATTGTCCGTTTTCTGAAGGGGCCCCAGATAATGGGGATGAGTCACGAGAGGTCGAAGCTGCCTCCGCAAGGTCCTAAACGCACATAAAATTCCTTTTCTTGAGGTTCCCCCGAGAAGGTCGTGACAACCATTATTGCTCGCTGTTTTAGGTTGAATGGACAGCTCGGCCGTACCCTGATGAGAGCCTATCTGTGGACGCTACTACAGAACAGCCGACAAGCACGAGATTGCAGAGTGGTTTCACGCGACCGCGGCGAACGACGATCCCACGCCGCCCGGTTACAACATCGCCCCCAGCACCATGCAGCCCATCATTCGCCAGGGGCGGGACACGGGCGCGCCCGCGAACTGGTCGGGATGCGCTGGGAGCCTGGTCGGCTTCGGCTCGGCGGGTCCGGATCCGAAGCGCGCCACCTTCAATGCCCGCGCCGACAATCTCGAGAGGAGCAGCCTTTGGCGGTCGCCTCTCCACAAACGCCGCTGCCTGGTTCCGGTCTCGGCTTTTACGAGTGGCGCAAGTCCGACAGGCTGCCCTTCCGCTTCACCCTGAGCGACCAGCCGATCTATGCCTTCGCCGGACTCTGGGACGCATGGAAGAGTCCCGCCGGGGACTGGCTGCAGAGCTTCTCGGTCATCACCGTCGAAGCCAACACCGCCATGCGCACCATCCACGATCGCATGCCGGCCATTCTCCGGCTGCGGGACTATGACGAGTGGCTCGATCGCGGCGAGGTGGAGCGCCCGCCCACTCACCTGCTCCGGCCTTTTCCTGACACCGCACTGCTGATCCACTCCGCGAATCGAAAGGTTGGCAATGTGCGCAATCAGGACATCGATCTCCTCGAATCGCCGTAGCATCGAGATTCGAGCGGAGCGAGCGCTCCGCATCCGAGCGCCCTCCGATCTACAGGGGAGCCTCAGAAACGGACAATAAAGCACGTTTAGGACGTCCGATCCGCTAGGCGATCCCGTTGCGCATGGCTCCTTCTCGAAACTCATATCCCGACGGATTGCCTGTGGATGCTGTCCGTTTTCTGAAGCCCCTCATTGCCAAGAAGAGAAGAGGAGGAGGGCCAACGGTCCTCCTTTCAGGAAATGACGCTTAGCGGAAGCGATAGAGCGGACCGGTCGATTGCAATCTTCGTAGAAGCTTGTGCCCGTCAATATGGTTCGCGCCACCTACGTCGAGAACGTGCAACAACGTCGGTATCTCCTAAGCCTCCGGCCTGGTAGTTTGGGTCAGCTTATGGCGCTACGATGGATTTTCGGCCAGCTTATGGTGTTTTCAACACCGAATCGGTGTTGAAAAGGAAAAGGATGGGTTGGCCAGCTTACGGCGTTTTTGCCCAACAGATGCTGTCTTTGGCAGGTGCCTCCCACCCCCGCAGTCTGATCTCCCCCTGCTCATACGCGACATGCCAATAGCTGCTTGCCTGCTTCTCTGCTGCGCATATATCGCAATGAATCGTCTGCCGGATCATCTGCTCTCTCTCCTCCGCTCCTGTTGTGCACTTCTGGCACACAGCCTTCATCGGCTCGCAGCAAAAATGCATCAGACCGGGACACCACAACGTGTCCCGGTCTGAAGTAGAAGAGAAAATGACCGCTGCGATCTATCCCGCGGTGACGATCTCCGAGAAGTCTGCGACGCGCGAGAAGGTCTGCACCAGACTGCGCAGCAGGTTGAGGCGAGACTCCCTCACCGCCGGATCAGGATCCATCACCATGACATCCTGGAAGAAGCGATCAATCTCCGGGCGCAGCGTCGCCATCAGTTCGAGCGCCGCTCCATACTCCCGTGTAGTAGAAAGACGCGCAAACCTCTCGCCCACATTGACTGCCGCAGAGTGCAATGCACTTTGCGCCGGATGGATGGTCGCCTGCTGCGGGAGCTCGACACGCGTCTCGGTGATGCCGCTTTCGTCCGCCTGAGCGAGGATGTTCTTCATGCGCTTGAACGCGGCGCTCACCGCGGTGAAGTCCTCGCTTCCGCGAACCGCCGTCACCGCCTCGGCCCGCGCCACGGCATCGCGCACATCTTCAGCTCCGGCAGCCAGCACCGCCTTGACGACGTCGTATGCCTGGCCCCGTACCTCCCGCAGATAGAACTCCAGGCGCTCAGCAAAGAAGCCCAGCACGCGCGCCTGCACGCCCTCATCGGAGGCGGCAGCCGCCACATCCCGCAACGTCAGCGGGAGCTCGCTCTCCGCCAGAATTTTCACGATTCCATTGGCCGCACGACGCAGCGCGAATGGATCCTTCGATCCGGTTGGCTCGAGTCCCAGTCCAAACATGCCGGCGATGGTGTCCGTCTTGTCCGCAAGCGCCAGCACCGAGCCCTCCAGCGTCCGGGGAACTGGCGCCTCCATCGAAACCGGCCGGTACTGGTCATAGATCGCAGCGGCAGTCGCCTCGCTATAACCCTGCGCGCGCGCGTATAAGCCCCCGACTTGCCCCTGCAACTCCGTAAATTCTTTAACCAGGTCCGTCGTTAGATCGGTCTTGGATAAGATGGCCGCGTCGTGAATCGCGTTGAAGTTCACCACAAGCCCGCGGGCTTCAATGAGACCGACTAGCCTCTGGCAACACTTCCATATACTCTGCGTCTTCGCCGCGTAGCTCCCCAACTCCCTCTGAAAGGTCACGTGTTCCAGCAGCGCCACACGCTCCTTAAGCGGAGTCCGTTGATCGAACTCCCAGAAGAAGCGAGCGTCGTTGAATCGTGCACGCAACACCCGCTCATTGCCATGGCGAATGACCGCCTCACCCTGCTCATCGGCCACGGTGTTGAGCACGGCGAGGAAGTGCGGCGCGAGCTTACCGGACTTATCTTCCACCGCGAAGTAGCTCTGGTGGTCCCGCATCACGGTCACCAGGACCTCCTCCGGCAGCGCCAGATACTCCGGATCAAAGCCGCCCGCGATCACCGATGGCCACTCCGTCAGGTGGGTCAGCTTGTCGACCAGCTCGTGATCCTCACGCCACCGGGCATCCGGAATCGTCCGGCAAACGCGATCAAGCGCCTTGCGAATCGTATGCCGCCGCCCCTCCACATCCGGCGCAACGAACGCCTTCAACAGAGCCGCCTCGTAGTCACCCGGCGATGCCATCTCAACCGGCTCAGCTCCCGCCAGGACCCGGTGGCCATAGCTCAGCCTGCCAGCGTCGTAGCCCGCAAAACTCACGGGAACCACATCGCTGCCAAGCAGGGCCAGCAGCCAACGCACAGGGCGCACAAAGCGCTCCGGCTTGCCCGGCCGCCAGTACATATTCTTCGCCCAATAGATCTGCGCCAGCTCCTTCGGCAGCTCCGCCGCGATCACCTCGGCAGCAGCCCGACCCGGCTTCACAGAGGTCGCCGCCAGATACTCCCCCTTCGGCGTCTCGACGGTCCGGAGCGCTCCAACAGCAACCCCAGCCTTCTTCGCAAATGCCACTGCAGCCGGAGTCGCAACCCCATCCTTGAACGCGATCTTGGCCGACGGCCCCAGCAGCTCCTCGGAGAGATCCTTCTGCCGCTCGGCTACATCGGCGACCCACACGGCCAGGCGGCGCGGCGTGGAGAAGCTCTTCACCCCAGCCGGAGCATCCGCCGGCCTCTCACCCGCGACGACAAGCCGCTCCCGCTCCAGGAGGGCAACGACGCGGCGCTCCAACTCCGCCTGCGCGCCGGCGATCATGCGCGCAGGGACCTCTTCCAACCCGATCTCGAACAGAAACTCAGCCATTCGCTCTACTCAATTCCCGCCCCGTGCACGGAGCTCGTACAATTCGCAAACTCATCCATGGAAACGCGTGTATTTGTCCGCGCCGCCCATACAAATTTCCTGCTAGAACAAGACTGTTTTAAGCGTTTACGGCTTGCTGCTGGGCCGCGTAGGCCTTCGCGACGCCTACCACCAGGGTGCGAATCCGCGCCATCACCCCAACTCGCTCGGTTACCGAGATGGCTCCGCGGGCGTCGAGCAAGTTGAAGATATGAGAGCACTTGAGCGCCAACTCGTAGGCTCCGAGGACGGGAAAGCGCTTGCGGCGCTGCAACTCCACGTTCTCCTCCTCGCCCAGTGCCTTCGCCTGATCAAGCAGCGCAAGGCACTCATTTTCATAGAGATGCAGGTGCTCCCAAAGCTTGGCGACATCGGCGTAGTCGAAGCCGTAGGAAGAGAACTGTTCCTCTTCGGCCAACCGCATCTCGCCGTAAGTGACTTGTTTTCCGGTATCTGGCTCCACAGCCCAAACAATGTCATAGATCGAATCGACGTCCTGAAGGAAACCGGCAATGCGCTCCAGGCCGTAGGTGATCTCGCCGCAGATGGGATCGAGGTCCATACCGCCACACTGTTGAAAATAAGTGAATTGGCTGATCTCGAGGCCGTCCAGCATAACCTGCCAGCCGACTCCCCAGGCGCCACCCACGGGCCACTCCCAGTTGTCTTCCTCGAACTTGAGGTCGTGTTCGCGCAGATCGATCCCAATCGCCGCAAGCGACTCAAGATAAAGCTCTTGAATGCGCACCGGTGGCGGTTTCAGGATCACCTGCAGCTGGGTGTGGCGGAACAGACGGTTGGGGTTCTCGCCATAGCGGCCGTCGGCCGGTCGGCGGGAGGGCTGCGCGTAAGCGATGCGCACCGGCTTCGGCCCCAACACGCGCAGAAATGTGTCGGGCGACATGGTGCCCGCGCCGACTTCGACGTCGTACGGCTGCTGCAGAACGCAGCCCTGGTCCGCCCAGAACTTCTGGAGGGTAAAGAACAGATCTTGAAAGGTCAGAGCTTTTTTCTTTTCGGCGATTGCCATCTTTTTCGATATTCCCGATTTGATCTCACGATTCTATCGTGTGTGGCTGTTTGCTCGCTCCTTCCGCCTCTCCACCCTATTCCGGCTTGGCTAGAGGCGGTCCAAAGCGCGGGCGCTCTGCAGGCGATGTTCGAGATGCCGCTCCAGGGTTTCGATGGCGAAGCGGCGGAGGTCGGGCACGCGGTTGGGTGGCCAGTCCTCGGCGGCAAGATCCCGAACCGGGCCGCGGAAGATTCGCTGGGCGGTCTCGACAGCGGCGGCGGAGAGAGGCGTGCTGCCGGGACGGCGGTCGTCGAAGCAGGTGACGCCGTCGCTGGTCGCGGAGTACCAGACCTGACGATTCCCCTGGGCGCTACCTCCAGGCACTTGTTGGCGGCGGAGCGGCTCGCCGCAGACGACGCAGTGGCCCAGCTCCGGCATCCAGCCCATGAGGCGGTTCATCCACAGGCAGAAGTAGGTGATCGGGAGCCAGATGCGGCCGACCTGCAGCTCGGCCAGAATGGAGAGGGCGAGGCGGAAGACAGTATCTTCAGCGGCCTGCTCGGGCAGCGCCTCTTCAAGAACCTCGGCGATGAGTTGGAGCGCGGCGGTGCGAGCATAGTCGACCGGCTGCGAGAGTGGTGAGGAGAGGATCTCGAACGCATCCAGCCGAACCAGCTCCTGGCGAGGGCGTTCGACGTAGCTGGCGCGAACGTAGGTCATCGGCTCAAGCGCGCCGCCGAAGCGCCTGCGCGAGCGCAGGGCGTGGCGCGCGACTCCCTTGATGCGGCCTTGATCGCGGGTGAAGAGGCTGACGAGGAGATCGGCCTCGAGAAAGGGCCAGGTGCGCAGAACGATGGCTTCGCCGACCCTCTGGATCATGGGAGTGCCTTACCTGGTGGACGTCTTCATGACAAGAACGCGCAGCCGGTCCGGCTGCGCGTTCCACAGGAGTCTCATTCGAATTGAAGGTGCCCGGAGATCAAGCCTTTGATCGGGGCTCGCCCAACGATCTGAGCGGCTAGCGGCCGAAGTGCTCAGCGTTCTTGATCTGGAAGCTCGCCCACTTCTCCGGAAGGTCGTCAGCGGCGTAGATGGCCGAGACGGGGCAGACCGGGACGCACGCGCCGCAGTCGATGCACTCGACCGGGTCGATGAAGAGCTGGTCGGCTTCGCCGTGACCGGTCTCGTCCTTCTTGGGGTGGATGCAATCCACCGGGCAGGCATCGACGCAGGCTGAGTCCTTCGTTCCGATGCACGGTTCCGCAATTACATATGCCATAAAAACTTTCTCTCCTAGGTTGTAGCCGTCAACGCCAATTGTATTGCCGCGAGTTTAGATTCTACCAGCAGCAGGGTGGGGGAGAAAGCGCTGGCGCAGGTTGTTTTGAGAGCTAGCTGCAGGCTGTGTCGCCTGCAGCTAGACCGCTTCAATTCACCGTCGGTTTTCATTTACCGTCGTCCCGCCCCAGCGAAACCGCACCCCGCCCTGCGCCGTAAACGGAGTTCCCAGCGTCAGCAGCGGCGTCCTGGCTACATCGATCTGTCGATCGAGCAGATTCTGCACCGCAACGAATGCCACCCAGTTCGGCGCGAAGCTCCGCTCGCCGTAGGCATCGAGTACGAAGAACGAGTGCAGCTCATAGGTGTTCGCGCTGCCGTCGTACGCTCTGCCGCTCTCGCGGGCGGCCAGCGTCAGCAGACCGAGCCGGCGGTTCTGCGCCCGCAGCTGCGCGGTCGCCATCTGCCGCGGAACCTCAGGAATCCAGGTTCCCACCAGTGAAGGCTGCGCCGAGAACGCCGTCACCACCGCGTGAGCATACTGATAGCCGAAGTCCAGCGAGACCGCGCGGTCTTCGCCCAGATGCCCCTGCAGCTCGAGTCCCTGGCTCTGGATCTGCCCCAGGTTCTCGCGAATCAGCGTGATGGCCGTTCCGGTGGCCGACAGGGTGATCGCCGAAACCGGCCGGTTGATCTCGGTCCAGAAGTAGGTTCCGTCCAACCGCAGCACGCCGGCACGCGGCGTCCAGTTCACGCCGGCCTCCGCGCCCGTCGCTCGCTCCGAGACCAGTCGAGCGTTAGCCAGCGTCGTCTGCTGCCCAACCTGTCCCGTGCGATACAGCTCGTTGATGGTCGGTGTGCGAAACGCCCGATATCCCGAGGCGTGTACCGTAAGCTGCGATCCCAGCCGTCGCGACAGCCCCAGCCGCGGGCTCAGAATCGCCTCTGACCGGTTGGGGACGGCCGTTCGCGTCACTGCGCCTCCGCTGGTGACGTTGAGCGTCGATGCATCGAGATTTTGCGCTCCGTCCACGCGCAGCGAGGCGGCGCCCGACCAGCCGTGCCACTCGCCCAGCGCCTCACCGAACCCGCCGATAAAGCGCTGCCGCGCCGTCGCATCCTGCAATCCCGAGGGCTTCCCGGCGGCGATCGGCGTCTCCGCATCGGTGGCTCGAATGTCGCGTACGTCCGCGCCCGCGATCAGCGCCGCGTGGTGGAGGTGAATCGACACGTCGCCCGACGCCCCCAGATCCTGGGTCTCGTCACGCAGGGCGCGGGTCAGCGTGTCCACCGTTCGCGCCGCATTCTGCGACGAGAAGGTCTGGCGAAACGCCTCGTCGCTGCCGAACAGCCGAACTCGCCCGCTCACCCGATCCCCAGCGTTCCAGTCCTCTCCCGCGAGATAGCGCCACAGCCGGGTTCCGTTGGTCTGCTGCGGAGTTCCGTTGCCTCGCGCCTCGTTAAGCACATTGCCCACCAGAAAGGTGCGGCTCTGCTTTGCGCCCATGCCAAGATCGCGGTCGATCTCCACACGGCCGTTCTCGTAGTGCACATTCGCCGGAATATCCACCGGCCCGCGGACGGCGGGGGCGGTGAGGATGTAGCCGTCGGTGCGGAAGATCTGTCCCGCTGCCAGTTCGCCCCATCCGCCCTGGCCCCGCTTCTGGGTAAGATCGCCGCGACCGCTGGCCGAGGTCGTATCTTGCCCAGCCTCCGACAGACTCAAGGCGGCCAGCGGAACCTCCGGCCTTCCCGGAACCAGGTCGATGACGCCGCCCAGGGCGCTCGATCCGTACAGGTCCGATCCGCCGCCCGATGCGATCGTCACCGCCTCTGTGGCCTCGGGAGGAAGTTCGTCCCAGTGGATCCATCCACCAAACCCATCGTTCAGGGGAGCGTTCTCCTCGAGCACCAGGGTGCGGCTCGCCGCTGTCGATCCCAGCCCTCGCAGTGAGATTCCCTGGCTGGTCGGGTTCTGTATCCAACCCGCCGACCGCCGGAACAGCTGGAAGCCTGCCTTCTGCTGCAGCCGCTCGTCGAGCGTCAGCGCCGGATAGTCGTTTAGCTCCTCGGCCGTCAGCGCCGCCACCGTTCTGCCCGACTCGCCCACCTCAACGCCAGACCGCGTCGCCGTCACCGTTACCTGCTGGGCAACCGCCGTTGGAGCGAGCACCAGCTCAAGCTCCGTCCCAAGATCCGGCCGCGCAACGTGAACCGGCGCTGCGGCCATGGCGGTTCCGGCGGTCTCGCTCGAACCCGAGGCGCGTACCACCAGCTCTCCTGAACCAGCAGGTGCGGCTATGGAGAACTCTCCGTGCGGCCCTGAACTTCCCACCGTCTCCGTCGCACCCAGCGCAACGATCACTCTGGCTCCAGCAACCGGCACCCCGCTGCGATCAACGACGCGCCCATGCAGCGCAGCTACCTGAGCATTACTCTTCTGGCACAATCCGAACGCCGCAAACTGCCCCACGAGCAGTCCGCAAAGCGGCCAAACCTTTGACATTCGCACTAACTGGTCCCCCTTAAAATCTCAGCCCTTTCGCCCGTCGATCATTCTTGCCTCCGGGTCGAAGCCTCTCCTATGATGCGCCATCAACAACCACCAGAAGGGCTCGCTCGCGCTTGTGGGCTACTTCTTCTGCGTCAAGCGACGGGCGGCGGCGAACTCGGCGGGGGTGGGGATGGGGTCGAGGCTGCGGCCGGCAAACATCTCGGCGAAGAGGTGCTGCATCTCGCTTGCGATGTGGCCGTTGGTGGCGAGCACCTCGCGGCTGTCCAGGGTGAAGCGGCTGCCGTCAAAGTGAGTGATGGTGCCGCCGGCCTCCTGGACCAAGAGGACGCCGGAGGAGGTGTCCCAGGGGTTGAGGTTGAACTCCCAGAAGGCGTCAAGTCGGCCGCAGGCGACGTAGGCCAGGTCGAGCGCGGCCGAGCCGGCGCGGCGGACGCCGTGGGAGCGCAGCGTCATCTGCTGGTAGAAGTGGATATTGGGGCTGCTGTGGCGTTTGTGGCTGGGAAAGCCGGTGGCGGTGAGCGACTCGGCGAGCCGGGCGGTCTTCGAGACCTTGATCTGACGGCCGTTGAGCCAGGCTCCGCGGCCCTTTTCGGCGACGAACATCTCGTCGCGCAGCGGATCGTAGGTGACGCCGGCGACGATCTCTCCGTCAGCCTGTTCGCTGAGGCCGAGTGGGCGATGCTCGAGGCCCAGGACAACGCAGAAGGCGGGGAATCCGTGCGCGAAGTTGGTGGTGCCGTCGAGCGGATCGACGTACCAGCGGTACTCGGCCTCAAGGCGGTCGCGAGTTCCCTCTTCGCCGTAGATGCCGTGGCGGGGAAAGGCAGCGTTAAGGCGCTCGACGACGAGGGCTTCGCTGGCGCGGTCAGCCTCGGTGACCAGGTCGACGTCGCCCTTGTACTCGGTGGCGACACCTTTTTCGTAGAAGCCGCGCAGCAGGGCTCCAGCCTGACGGGCAATGCCTTCGGCGACGTGGGCGAACTCGAACTTCTTCATGATCTGGCTATCCTCGCCACCCAGTTTACGTTGCCGCGCGGCAGGAGAGGGATAGCAGGAGAGGCCCTCGCGGTGGTTAGAATGGAGCAGGAGTTGATCGTATGGAGATCTATCTGAAACATCCGTGGGTGGTGTGGGCGACGCTGGGCCCGATCGCTCTGGTCTTCGTTCTTGGCACCCTGGCCTTTCTGGCCTTCTCGTTCCTGCCCTCCTCGAGTGTGGAGCGACTGGTCAACCGCTACCTGCGGCGCCGCCGCGTTTAGTGGGCACGAACTACGGCGTAGGCTCTTTGCTTGCCGTAAGTTAGAAGCATCCTCTAAAGGTAAAGCTTAGAAAGTCGGACAGCGGTACGAGAGCGCGACAAGAGCCCTGGCTACAGGCGGAAGCCCGGCGCTCCTTCCGGACGAGACGGCGATGGGACGGGAGTAAGCGCCGAAGAGAGAACCAATGTCGCGTTTGCCGAGGACGATGTGCATGATCCGAATGCCGTCATCCCTGGGCGGAAGACGATGACGTACTGCCCCACGGGAAAGCTACGGTAGCCTTTCCGTAGTTCATCCCGACGGCGGCCAGCCTCAGGATTTTTTCCCAGCAATTCAAAGTGGTAGATCAGGAGATCGATGAGACGGTCGGCGGGCTCATTGTCTTCAGCGATGTAGCTCCAGATAGGAAGTAGGTCCTGGCGTGCTTGCCTGCTCAGCCGGTAGATCACGCTTTGAAGCCAGTGGACCGCAGCGCTCTGGCCTCACGCTTGAGGTCGGTGGCGAGTTGGGGCAGCGTGGTGTTGGTGTGGTCGGGGAAGTGTCCTGCTTCAAGGTCGCCTTCGGCTGCGTCGAGCGCGTTCCTAGGAGTCGAGGGTGCAGGTGTCAAGCGAGACGCGGGAGGGAGCCTGAATCCGAAGGTTGCTACATACCCTGCTATCAACGCTGTTGCCAGCGCAAACAAACAACAGGTTCCTTCGACAGGCTCAGGACAGCCTCTTTCGACTCCGCTGCGCTCCGCTCATCAGAATGACAGTTCAGGGGGCAGATGTTTGCTATGGCGGGCTTACTTGAGGTTAGGGTAGTAGGCCTTGCGGTAGCGGAGGTCGCATTTTTGTTCGAGCGCGGGGTCTTTGAGTTTGACTGTGATGGTGCGCGAGGAGGGGTCACGATCGCCCTCGAGGCGGGTGCGTTCGGGGGCGTAATAGGCGAGCAGATATTGGGTGCGGAGGTCGTCGGAGACGTGGCGGAGCGCGGGTTCGAGGTCCTTGGGCTCGGTGACGTAGTAGTACTTGCCGCCGGTGTCGTTGGCCATCTGGATGAGGGCGTGCTCGCCGCCCGTATTGCGGCCGGCGTCGGCCCACACGGGGACGATGATGAGGGAGTAGACCATGGCGCCGGCGCGCTGAGCCTGCTCGAGCGCCTGGGTGTACCGGGAGCCTTTGACGGTGTCGCCGCCGTCGGTGATGAGGACGACGACGCGGCGGCGGGTGGGCGAGCCTCCGGGGTGGGTCTCGCCGAGGCGTTGAGAGGCGAGGTAGATGGCGTCGTAGAGGGCGGTGGCGTCGCCGCGCTGGATCTCGGAGAGGCCGGCGTCGATGCGGCGGGGGTCGTTGGTGAAGGAGACGACCTCGCGGACGGTGTCGGCGAACTCCATCAGGTCGAGCTCGTCCTGGGGGCGGACGAGGGCCTTGACGAAGTGCTTGGCGGCGTTGCGCTCGAGGCCCTCGTCGCGCAGGACGCTCTCGCTGGCGTCGATGGCGAGGACGATGGAGAGGGGCGCGGACGTGTCGCGCTCGAAGATGGCAATCTTCTGCGGTTGGCCGTCCTCGAAGAGGGTGAAGTCGTCGAGGGTGAGGCTGGGGACGGGGGCGCCGTGCTCGTCCATGACGTTAATGGGGACGCTCACCAGGCGGCTCTGGACGGTGAGGGTGGGGACGGGGGGCGCTTTGCGCTCGATCGGGGCCTGTGCAAGCAGGGCGGGGGCGAGCAGCAGGAGGCCGGCCCAGACGACGGGGCGAGGAACAACTCCGAAGGCTGGGCCGGCGGGTTTCATCGCTGGCCGACCGGGCCGGGTGCAGCGGAGGAGGCGATCGCGATGGCTTCGGGGAAGGGCTCGCCGTCGGCCCAGACGGCACCGTCGACGAAGTGTTCCTTCTTCCAAATGGGGACGCTCTTTTTGAGGGTGTCGATGATCCAGCGACAGGCCTCGAAGGCGGCGCCGCGGTGGGCGGAGGCGACGGCGATCAGGACGCTGGTCTCGCCGATCTCGAGCCGGCCAAGACGATGGACGAGGACAATGTTGCGGACGCCGAAGCGGTCGACGGCCTGGGCGGAGAGCGAGCGCATCTGCTCGAGGGCCATCTGCTCGTAGGACTCGTAGTCGAGGAAGAGGGTCCGGCGGCCGCGGGTGTGGTTGCGCACGATGCCGTCGAAGACGACCACGGCGCCGTCCTCGCCGGCCTTAAGGGACTCGACGAGTTCGGTGGTGGGGATGACGGTTCGGAAGAATTGCACGGTCATCGGAGATCAGCCTTCGTGGTTCGATCGTTATCTAAACCGCCGCTGACGGGGGGCAGAAGAGCCAGCTCGTCGGCCTCGTGCAGCGGGGTGGAGGAGGCAGCGTACTCGCGATTTACCGCCACGGCGAGCGAGTCCCAGATGCCGCTCTGGGGATTAGACGCGCCGGAGCGGAGAATGCGGAGGGCATCGGCGACACGCGCTCCTGGAGGCAGCTCCAGAGTGTCGCGCTCGGCGCCGAAGAGGTCTTTGAGCATGCCGAAGTAGAGCAGATGAATTCGCACACCAATGAGGATACCGCGCTTGCGGGGGGAGTTCCACGACTGGTTGCCAGCGAGCTGAGTCTGCTTTCGACTTTCCAACATTGTTGCCACCCAAGCAAGCCGCAGTTCCTTCGGCATGCTCAGGACAGGCTCTTCGGCTCCGCTGCGCTTCGCTCGGGATGACACGTTTATGGGACGGACTCAAGACTCACCAGTAGCCAGAAAGGGCGGCTGGATGCGAGATCCGGCCGCCCTTTGCCTCTTGGTTGCTGCTGGGGTTAGACGCTGGAGTGCAGTACCTCTTCGCGGACCTCTTCGTCGAGGATGGCTTCGACCTCGGACTTGGGCAGGGCGACGCTGAGGACGTCCTCGATGCGGGCGGCGTAGTGGATGTTGATGCCTTCGACCTGGTCGGGGGTGAGGTCCTCGTCGACCTGCTGCTTGCAGTCGGTGGGCAGGATGACGTCGCGGACGCCGGCCCGCTTGGCGGCGAGGAACTTCTCCTTGATGCCGCCGACCGGGAGGACGTTTCCGCTGAGGGTGATCTCTCCGGTCATAGCGGTAAGCGGACGGACGGGGACGTCGGTGAGCAGCGAGACCAGTGCGGTCGCCATGGTCACGCCTGCAGACGGGCCGTCCTTGGGGATGGCTCCGGCGGGGACGTGGATGTGGAGGTCCATGTCCTTGGTGAAGTCCTCTTCGAGGTGGAGCGCGGCGGCGTTGGAGCGGACCCAGGTGAGCGCGGCCTGCATGCTCTCCTTCATGACGTCGCCGATCTGGCCGGTGATGGTGAATCCGCCCTTGCCCTTCATCTTGTTGGCCTCGATGAAGAGGATGTCGCCGCCGACCGGCGTCCAGGCGAGGCCGACGACCACGCCGGCGCGCTTGGTGCGCTCGGCGATCTCGGTGTCGACGCGGACCTTGATGCCGCCGAGGAACTCGTGCACGACCTCGGGGGTGACCACCAGCTTCTCGGTGCGGCCTTCGGCGATCTTGCGGGCGAGTTTGCGGCAGACGGTGCCGATCTGCTGCTCGAACTTACGAACGCCGGCCTCGCGGGTGTAGTGGCGCGAGATCAGGTGGACGCTTTCCTCGGTGAACTCGATCAACGCGGGGTCGATGCCGTTCTCCTTGATCTGGCGGGGGATGAGGTATTTGAAAGCGATCTGGGTCTTCTCTTCCTCGGTGTATCCGGTCAGTTCGATGACCTCCATGCGATCGAGCAGCGGCGCGGGGACCGGATCGAGCTGGTTGGCAGTGCAGATGAAGAGCACCTTCGAGAGGTCGAAGGGCTGGTCGAGGTAGTTGTCGCGGAAGGTGTTGTTCTGCTCCGGATCGAGGGTCTCGAGCAGAGCGCTGGCCGGGTCGCCGCGGAAGTCGCGTCCGAGCTTGTCGATCTCGTCGAGCATGAAGACGGGGTCGTTGGTCTCGACGCGCTTCAGGTTTTGGACGATCTGGCCGGGCAGGGCTCCGATGTAGGTGCGGCGATGGCCGCGGATCTCGGCCTCATCGTGCATGCCGCCCAGCGAGATGCGGGAGAACTTGCGTCCGAGGGCGCGGGCGATGCTGCGTCCGAGCGAGGTCTTGCCCACCCCGGGAGGTCCGACGAAGCAGAGGATGGGGCCCTTCATGTCGGGCTTCAGGCGGCGGACCGAGAGGTAGTCCAGGATGCGGTCCTTAACCTTCTGCAGGCCGTAGTGGTCCTCGTCGAGGTACTCCTTGGCCTTGAGGATGTCGATCTCGCCGGCGCTGGACTTGGACCAGGGCAGCACGGCGAGCCACTCGATGTAGTTGCGGGTGAGGGAGTAGTCGGCGGCCATGGGGCTCATGCGGGAGAGCCGGCCGAGCTCCTTGAGGGCGTCCTTCTTGGTCTCCTCGGGCATGCCGGCGGCTTCGATCTTTTCGCGCAGCTCGGAGATGTCCTTCTGCGAGTCGTCGAGGTCGCCGAGCTCCTTCTGGATGGCCTTGAGCTGCTCGCGCAGGTAGTAATCGCGCTGCGACTGCTGGACGGAGTCCTGGACCTCGGTCTGGATCTTGTTGCGCAGCTGCTGCACCTCGAGCTCCTTGGCCAGGTGCTTGTTGATGCGCTGCATGCGGGCGTGGACGTCGGCGGTCTCGAGCAGCTCCTGCTTGTCGCTGGTGGTCAGGAAGGGCAGCGAGGAGGCGATGAAGTCGGCCAGGCGGCCAGGGTCGTCGATGTTGATGGCGATGGTCTGGAGGTCGTCGGAGAGCGTGGGCGAGGAGGTGACGATCTGCTGGAACTGGCTGACGACATTGCGCTGCATCGCCTCGATCTCGGGCGTGGGCGCCGCGTGACCCTCGGCGATGGTCTCGTACTCAGCGATCATGAAGGGGGTCAGCTGGGTGTATTCGCCCAGGTGAACGCGCTCCGTGCCTTCGGTGAAGACAAAGAGGCTCTGGTTGGGCATCTTGACGACCTTGTGGACGGTCGCACGGGTGCCAACGGCGTGCAGATCGGTGCCGACGGGCGAGTCCTGGCGGGCATCGCGCTGGGCCACCACAAGGATCGTCTTGCCCTCGCCGAGGGACTGGATGAGCTGGATGGAACTCTCCCGGCCGACGGTAAGGGGCAGAACGGCATGGGGAAAGAGCACTGTATCCCGCACCGGGAGCACCGGCAAGGGGTTCTTATCTGCCGCGCTGCTGCTGCTCTCACCGGACTCTTCTGCGCCTCTGGGGCTGATGATGCTTACGAAGTCGTTTTGCATTGAGTGTCCTTCTATCAACTTTCATGCTATTCGATGCCGCAGAATAAAGAAAGGACGCAGTTCCTCCTTGTCTTCCCTCTGCCTCCGTTCCCTGCTGCGCTTTTGGATGCCGATTTGGCCTTGGACCGTCACCTCTCGGCATCTGCCTAAGGGCGCTTCAGTGCCCCCCTGCGTCCTGTCCGGGGTGCTTCCGTCGGATGGGTCCAGTCTTGTGGAGCAGTTTCCTACTCTCCCCTGCCCACCCGGCATGCGAGTCTGCACCGGGCGGTTCGAGCAGTTGAGGTCAGCAGAGACGGGGTATTTTCAGGCCCATTTCAGGTCGAGGATGGAGTTGAGGAGCATCCCGCTGCTGCGCCAGCAGCGCCGCGTGTTGGCCGCTATCCGTGCCCCTTGCCCTCCCAGGGCTCAGGCGGCCTGGTAACGGCCGAGCTCCTTGACCATGCGGCAGTGGGCGCGCAGGGCAGCGAGTGCGGCTTCGGCGCGGGCGACCCGGTCGAAGCGGAGGTCGACGTAGAAGACGTACTCCCAGGGATGGCCGGGCACGGGCCGCGATTCGATCTTGCTGAGGTCGACGCCGGCCTCGGCGAGCAGTTGTAGCGCTGCGACCAGGGTACCGGGGCGGTGGTCGATGGAGAAGGCCACGCTCATCTTGTTGCAGGCGGCCTCGGCGGAGTCGGCGGCCGGGCCGAGGCCGCCACTCGCGCCAGCCGGTCTGGTCGCCGTCCGCAGCAGGTGGAAGCGGGTGAAGTTCTGGGCGTGGTCCTCGAGTCCGCTGAGCAGGATCTGGCCGCCGTACTGGCTGGCGGCGAGCTCCGGAGCGATGCCGGCGGCGTCGCGCAGCTGGGCTTCCATCAGGTGCTTGACGCTGCCGGCGGTGTCGTAGAAGGCGACCGCCTCGAGCTGGCGATGCTGGGTGAGAAAGCGGCGGCACTGGGCCAGCGCCACCGGATGCGAGAGGACGCGGCGCAGATCGCCCAGGGCGACTCCGGGCATGGCGATCAGGTGGAAGCGGATGCGCAGCAGACTCTCGGCGGTAATGCGCACCGGATGCTGCAGCAGCAGGTCGTAGTGCTCCGCGACCGAGCCGTGCAGGCTGTTCTCGATGGGCAAGACGGCCGCGTCGACGCTGCCGTCCAGGAGGCGGTCGAACACGTCGGCGGAGATGGCGCAGGGCACCAGGTCGACGTCGCCCAACATCGCCAGTGCCGCCATGTGACTGTTTGATCCCAATTCGCCTTGAATCGCGACTCGCTGGAGATGCATCCTGTTGGTCCCGCCCTCGTTCACTTCCACTGTCTCCCTCTCCATTTCCCCCGATTTGGCAACCAGATTCCGCGTATCGGCAACATATCACCTGAAGTATTTGCGAGCAGATCGTCCGTCGGGGCAGAACGCATTGCCCGGCGGATCAGGAGAAGCAAAGCATATGCTCTGGACCATTACGATCATTCTGTTCATTCTATGGGTACTCGGACTGGTCAGCAGCTACACACTGGGCGGCTGGATCCATATTCTTCTGGTGCTTGCTGTGATCGTCCTCATCTTCAACCTCTTACAGGGCAGACGGGCGCTCTGAGGCCGCCGGAGGCGAGCGGAGGAGCAAAGCGCACACACCCATCGTACGAGCACATCACATCCAACGGAGTTGGGCCATGAACAAGAGCACAGTAACAGGCAAGATCGATCAACTAAAGGGCAAGGTAAAACAGGCAGCCGCGGAAGCGGTCGGCAATCAGCGGATGGCTGACTCGGGCGCCGCGGACCAGGTGAAGGGAGCGGCCAAGGAAGCCTGGGGTCATTCCAAGGATGCGGCGCAAACCGTCGGCAGCGATACCCGGGCGCGCGTCGAGGAGCAACGCGCAGGGACGAAGGCACGCGCCGAGGATACCGCGCATAACATCCGTGAGCGCGTCACGACCGCCGCGCAACATGTAAAGAATGCCGTCAAGGAGCAGGCCGACAAGGTAAGACACGAGCACGGACGGCCTTAGTCCTTCTTGATAACTTCTACCAGGACCGCGAGAGACCCGCCATTGGCGGGTCTTCTGCTGTGATGCGGCGTTACGCCCGGAGCAGGATGTCGGCGGCAACGAAGCCGAAGAAGACGACCGAGATGATGCCGTTCAGGGTAAAGAAGGCGGCGTTCATGCGGCGGATGTCCCCGGGCGAGATGATGGAGTGCTCGTAGGCGAGCAGCAGGGCAACCGCGGCGATGCCTACCCCCGCCAGCCGGCCCAGATGGAACAACTGCATCAGCCAGACTAGTGCGAACAGCATGCCGAGATGCATGACACGGGAGATCCAGAAGGCCGCGACCATGCCGAATGCCTGGGGCACGCTGTTCAGACCAGCGCGGCGGTCGTGCTCGAAGTCCTGGCAGGCGTAGAGCACGTCGAAGCCACCCACCCACAGCAGCACCGCCAGGGTGAGCGCCAGGATGCGAGGATCGAACGTGCCGCGCACCGCGATCCAGGCGGCGGAGGGTGCGATGCCGAGCGCCAGGCCAAGTACCAGATGCGACCAGCGCGTGATCCGCTTCATGTAGCTATAGGCGAGAATGACGGCGAGCGCGATGGGAGCGAGCTCCAGGGTCATACGGTTCAGCAGCGCGGCAGCGAAGAAGAAGAGCAAGGACGAAACCACGACGAAGCCACGCACAAAGCCGCGGCTGAGCGTCCCCGCGGGCAGCGCGCGCATGGCGGTGCGGGGATTGTCGCGGTCGAGGTCGGCATCGGCCAGCCGATTGAAGGCCATGGCGGCGGTGCGCGCCGCTACCATGCAGACGACGATCAGCAGCAGAGTGCGCGGAGCAGGCCAGCCGCCGGCCGCGAGCATGGCACCGGTCAAAGCGAAGGGAAGCGCGAAGATGCTGTGCTCCCACTTGATCATCTCAAGGGTCGCGATGGTGTTACGGACGAGCGAACTCATCCTTCCATCGTAGATGAATGGAGATGAATGCGGAACAATCCCGAAGCATCGGCGCCCAGTCGGGAGCCTACCTCCCCTTCTCTGCGGAAGTTCCGGCCACCTGCAGGTTGTTGGTCACCTTGAAGACGCCCGGGACGGTGTTTGCGCGCAGCCCGGCAACCTCTTTATCGGCGACGCTGTCGACCACGCCGGAAAGGGTGACGTTGCCGTTGACCACGGTGATGCGAATCGGCTTGGCCGGGTCCAGCGAGTAGCGGTTCAGCTGCGGAGCGCCGTAGATGGCGCGCGCCTCGGCGATGCGGATCCGGTCGTCCATGGGCGAGACGGGCGCCACCTCGAGGTTGTCGACGATGTCCTTGACGCCGGGGGTGTTGGCCACCAGGCTGAGTGCGGAGTCCTTGTCGGGCGGGCCATAGGCGACACCGCCGAGGGTGACGACTCCGTTCTGAACGCCGATGGTGAGCGCGTTGAATGCGGTGGTGCCGTAGCCGACCCGGTCGTAGGCGAGCTTCTCGGCGAGTTTGTCGCGCAGGGTGGCCTCATCGATCTCCGGGCCAGCAACGGTGATCTGGTTCTCCACCCCCAGCACATTCTTGCGATGATGGACGCGGTTATCGGCGTCCAGCTTGGCGCTGTAGAGGTCGACGGTGCCCGCCAGGGTGACGATACCGTTGGCGACCGAGACAGTGACGTTCCCAAAGCGCTTGTTGTTGAGCGCCTTGAGCACATCGGCCTGAATCTGGGCGTCGGTGGGATTGGCGGGGGTGCCGGCGGCGGTGGCCTGCACGCGGGAGACACTGGCAAGGCCGGGCGTCACGGCCGGCAACATCACCAAGGACAAAAGCATCGCCAGTGTCACGCGTCCGGACAGGCGAACACTACGACGTAGGCTCGCAGCTATCTTGCATATCTCAGAGATCATCGCTCCCCCTTTTGAATGTGTTCGCGCTCGGCTGGGCTTTGGCCGGCCGCATCAAGTACCACTATCGGTACTGCCGTCGGATTCTGTAGACCACACTGAAGACACCGGACTCGTCGCGGGTAGCAACGATCGAGACATTATGGGTGAGTTGATATTGCACCTGGATCAACTGCTGGGCGGTTTCGTTGACGTTGGTGGCGTAGGTCAGGGTGACCTGCTGCGAGAGCTGCTGCTGCACGGTGATGCGCGCCGAGGAGTTACCGAGCGTGCCCACGAAGGCGGGATCGATCTTGACGCTGCCGACGCCGAAGAGCTTCTGCACACGGTTGCTGACGGTGGCGTTGAGCGCTCCTCCGAGCAGGGCGGTCGTGGTTGGATCGACGCCGGCCTGCGACTGTTGCGCCTGATAGAGCTGCGCCTCCTCCTGGGTTCGTCCCAGCGCGAGCAGGCTGAAGACGTCGGCTTGGCTCAAGGGAGGCTCGGAGCGATAGGTAGGCTTCAGATTTTTGGCGGTGCCGTGGAGACCAACGGTGATGTCGTAGTTCTCGACCCGGGCGGTGGCATCGACGTCGATCACCGGATCGATGCGCACGGGGTTGGAGAAGTACACCTCTCCGCGTTGCAGCTGGTACTTGGTTCCGGCGAAGGTGGCGCTTCCATCGGTGATCTGGATCCGGCCCAAAATGGTGGGCTCAGCGGCGGTGCCGCGCAGGTTCAGGTCGACCCTGCCTGCCAGCTTCGCGTAGGAGTTCTGGAAGTCCAGCTGCGGCGAGCTGGTCACACGCAGCTCGAGGCGAATCTTGTTGGCCAGGGAGTTCGGGTCGGGAGGGGTACTGACGTCGCCGCTGGAGGAGAACGCCGCAAAGTCGACATCCGGTCCCATGCCGAAGCGGGTCAGCAGCAGGTTGCCGCTGAGCAGGAGGTTGTCCGGCCCTCCCTGAAGCCGGAGGCTGGTATTCGCGGTCGCGCTGAGACCGTACATGCGAACGCGGACGACGTCGCCGGTGGCAGTCAGGTCGGCGTAGAGGCCGTTGCGGTAGGTGAGGAAGCCGCCGATCGCGAGCTTGCCGCCGCCCGTGGTCGCGGTGAGATTCTGCACCTGCAGGCGGTCCTCGTTGAAGACCAGCGTGCCGTTCATGTCGGTGACGCCGTTGGGAACGCCGTCGAACGCGGCGTTGACATGCTCGATCTGCACCGTACCCCGGAGTGCGGGCTGGTGCAGCTGGCCAAGTGCGGCGAGCGCGAACTCGACCTTGCCGCTGGACAGGATCGCGGGATTGAAGGTATGCGCGAGCGTCGTGCTGACACTGCCGTTGGCGCGCAAGCCGAGCGGGCCGCCGTTGGGATCGCTGGAGCCGAACAGCTGCGCCGTTCCGCCGACTCGGAGGTCTGTATCCTGCCCCGTGATATGTAACTGATCGAGTGTCAGTATTCCATTCTTCAGGCTCAGACGAAGCGGCTCCGCAGACTTAAGCACAATCCCCTCGGCGGTCATGCCGAAGTTGTTGAGCGTAGCGGCTCCGTTCAATTTGAGGGGCGTCTTCAGTGGACCGTCGATCGCGACCACCCCGTCGATCGCGGAGGAGGCCTTGATCGTGCTCGGAGAATAGAGCTCCAGCGGCCGGCCTACATCGAAACCGGCGAGGGTCAACTTGGCCTGGGTCTGGTAGTCGCCGGTCAACTGCGTCTCACCGGTGACGCCGAGCTCGGCTCCGACCAGTCGGGAGTGTGCGGTCAGATAGAGCATCGATCCCGCGCTGTGCAGATCAGCGGCGAGGTCTCCTGCGGGGTGGCCGCGTTCGGTTACATTTGCCACGGTGAGCTTCGCGGTCAGGCCCGGCTCCTTCATGGTGCCGTTGGCATCCGCGACCAGACTGAGCGCCCCGTCGATCGAGGCAATTGTCCTCTGGACGGTCTGGAATTTCGACAGCAGCAGGTTGTTGCCCTGAATGTGCGCGTGAAAGTGCTCGTTCGATAGATCATAGCCGCCGTTGCCCGTGATCTGTTGGTCATGTATCCGCGCCTGCACATTGCTGGCCTCGAAGTCTCGCCCCTGCACCACCAGGTCGGCCTTGAGCGACTGGTAGGGCTCGCCATAAGCGACGCCGTTCGCCAGCGACAGGGTGCCGCTGCCGCCCAGAGTCTTCAAGAGTCCGGCCGCATGGGCGTTGAGGTTGAGGGTTCCGGTTACCGGAATCTTCTGTTGCTGGCCGGCAATCTGCAACGCATCGACGAGCGGAGCATTCGCCAGCTGCACGTTGGTGTCCACCGCCATTCCGTCATCCCAGAGGTAGCTTGCGACCTGACTCCGCGAGAGCACCTTGCGCGGCCTGAAGGTGCCGCCGAGGTTCATCACCGCCGCTCCCCGCTTGATGGTGGAGCTCGCCACCACCAGGCCGCTGTAGGGCGAAAACTCGCCTTCGGCGATGAGAGAGTCGATCTGTATGTCGGCGGCCGTGCCCACCTTCACCGCGACCTGCGCGCCCTGCAGATGGCCCTTCAAATCGAGGTCCAGGATCGGTCCGGAGGCCACGCCCTGAAACTCCAGACTGCCGTGCAGCACAACCGGGATGCCCGCGGTTCCCTTCTTCCCGTTGGCCACGAAGTCGAGGGTCTGCAGCAGCTGGTCGTACTCGGAGAGATCGCGCACGGTCAGATCAACCTGCAGCGCCGTGAGCGGATCGCCGACGTTCACTCCCAGCACACCGTTTCCGTTCAAGCTGGACTGCGGCGTCTGGAGGGCGATGCGCTGAATGCGCACCACCTCGGTCTTGCCGTCGTAGTGCGCAAGCGCCTGCCCGGTGATGGGGATGTTGCTCAAGGCGCCTGGGCTCTTGACCCCGGTTGGGGCGAAGGTCAGGTCGCCATCGACCTGCACGGTGTCCGCGACGTCGGTGGCCGGGCCGCCCCACTCCACCTTCACCGGGCCACTCGCAGCGGTGTCGAATCCCAGGTCGCCGTAGTTCTTGGGCGCGGTGACCTCCATGATGGTGCGCAGGGGAATCTTGTTGGCCGTCGCGGTCAGGTAGGCGTGCGCCGGCTGCACCGGGCTGATCGTCATCGGTCCGGTGATCGGAGCCGGAGCGTTAACCATGGCCGCGGTGCGATTGGCGGTCTTGGCCGCCGCCACCGTGGTCGGGGAGCTGGCCGGAGCGTTGGCGGGAACCTCCCCCAGCCAGTTGGTGATGCGCAGGTCGCCCTCGGCGCTACCGCCCCCCGGCAGGTACCCGGTGAGCGTGGTCAACAGCAGGTCGGTCGGGGTGATGTGCAGATGACCGCTGCCGTCGATGTCGTGCAGGCGCACATAGGGGTCGATGTACGAGCCCTTGTGCAGCTTCATGTCTCCCACCAGCAGGTATCCTGCCTGGCAGTCCGGATCGGGCGGCAGCACCTTCACGCTGGGCGGATTCTGCGGCTGCGGATGACGTCGCCGCCAGAATGGCGGACGCTTCTGCGCCGCCGCAGGAGCGATCTGGCAGTTATGGCCGCGCACCGCGAGGTCGGCCGTGCCCGCCTCCAGACCGGCGACGTTGGCGAGCAGCGACAGCTGCTTCAACTCGAGCGAGCCGTCGATCGTCGCCTGCCACTGCGGATTGGCGAAGTTGCTCAGCGAGGCCGATGCGATCAGCTTGGTGCTCTTGCCGGTGGAGAACTCCAGCCGGGTCAACTGCAAGATGTCGCGGCCCAGTTCAACTCCTGCATGCAGGCTGGACTGCACCTCGGGGTTCATCTCCATCTTGGTGCGCAGATCGTTCAGGTCGACGGTGGCGCCGTAGCGGTCGGTGGCCGGGAGGTAGTTCACCACGGCGTCCAGATCGCGCGCTGCCACGTTGAACGGGATCGCCCGGTCATTGAGCAGGGCGACGCCGTCGTCCAGTTCCACCTGGTGCGCCTTCAGGTCGAGCAGCGTATCCGAGAGCGGCGTCTTGCTGGTGCGCGGGTGTTTGGGCACCGGCTGATTGGTCTTGCCGTCCTTGTCGATGATGAGATGGAACTGGGGATGCTCGACGCGCAGAAGGCTCAGACCGATGTGCGACGCCAGTCCGGTGCCAGTGGTGTGCGAGAGGAAGCTGAGAATCTTGACGCGAATCAAAATCTTGTCCACGGCGAGGTAAGGGGCTTCGCCGGCGGGCTCCGTGCCATGAAGCACCAGGCCGTCAGCCTCGATCCCGAGCCGCCACGGATTGAAGCTCAGGTGGCGCAGCTCGACCCGTGCCCCGGTTGCGTCCTCGAGGATGCGCGCGACCCGTTGGCTGACGCGCCGCTGAAAGTCCGGCGTAGTCGAGTACCAGGCAAAGACGCTGAACCCGACCGCAAGCAGCAGCACCGCGCCCAGGATGGTGCCTGCGATCACGCGAAAGGTGGTGCTCGCGAATACGCTTCGGGAAGGCTCCTGCCGTGCCACAGGTTGCTCTGTCGGAGTGTGCTGGGTATCTGGAATGCTCATCGCGTTCTTCCTGCAGACTTCACCATCTGCACGTCTCCCGAGGCGCGCAGGGTCTTCAGCCAGTCGTCGAGCAGCCTGCTCACCCGCTGCTGCAGAAGTATTTCATGGATGCGATCGCGGATGGCATCAAGCTTCGGCGGAGCCATATGCCGGCTGGCGTACTCGGGAAGCAGGGTCTTCTCGTAGTACTCCTCGATCTCGGCGGGCTCGATGCGAATGCCCATGCGGAAGCGCTGCTCGATGAAGCGCAGGGTCACCATGCGGTCGCGCCAGCGCAGCTTGAACTCCTGGTCGGTGAACCCGTTGGCGACGAGAAAGTTCTGCCAGCCGACTTCGGTCTCGCAGTGGTACTGGCGGCAGGCGAAGATGGCCTTGCGCAGCTCGAGAATATCGGCGTTCACCTCCGCGTCGGTGAGCGGCGGCAGGGCCTGCTCGCCATCCTGCTGCAGGATCAGCGTCCGGTCGATCAACCGATCGACGGCCTCCTGCCGGGAAAAGACTCCAGCAGTGCTGCTATAGGGCTGGAACGCCGCCAGCCTGCGCTCCTCATCGACGTCGCTTTCGAGAATCAGATCGCCGTTGACGATGGCGACCACGCGATCGATCGCGTGGCTGTGCGGCTCAACGGACTCGGGTGTGGACTGAGTCGCGGACGAAGGAGGCTGCGCCGTTGGGATGGAGGACGGGGGCTGGGGTGTGCTCTGCAACCGCGGCGACGCCAGCGCATGCGGGCTGCCCATCAGCAGCATGACCGCGACGGCCGCAAGCATCGCCGAATTTTGTCCCATACCACTCATCGCAATCGCAAAAATCCTTGAAATACTATTGCCGAGCGAAGTCCAGTGTTGCCGAGCGATAGAGAAGCCGCCCCGCTAAAAGCTCTGTCCGATACTGAAAAAGAAGTTGAAGTGGCTGGCCTGGCCCACGTTGGGCAGGCTTCCATTGAAGTCGTAGATTACCGGATAGCGGGGCGGGTTGAGATTGTCACTGAAATCGACACGAATCGGTCCGACCGGAGTCTTATAGCGCAGGCCCAAGCCGACTGCGTGCGAGAAGTAATTGAAGTTACAGGTGCCGATAAAGCCCGAGACGTTGTTGCAGGTCTGTTCATCGGGCTGCTTGAAGCGCACAAAGCTGGGGAACATGTCCTTGGCATTCTGGAAGACGTTGCCCATGTCATGGAACAGCACGAAGCTCAGGCTTTCTCCGACATACGGCAGAGCGAAGGGCGGCATGCGCAACTCGAAGGTGTTGACAAGGACGGCCGAGCCGCCGACCGGGAATCCCGTCTGCAGGTCGCGCGGTCCAGCTCCATTAATGGCGAAGCCGCGATGCGAACTCGCTCCGCCCGCATACAAGCGTTCCGGCAGGGGGACGGCATTGCAGCTCGCGTTGGTGGTCAGCAAAATCCCTGCGCAAGCCGAGTTGCTCGCATTCGGGTTTGGACCAAAGGAATTTTCCACTCCAATGCGGGTATTGCGCGCCAAAACATACTTCCGCTTGCCCAGCACATAGTAGCTCGAGTTGGCCCCGTCCAGGCGATTGAAGGAGGTCTGCGAGCCGAACTTCGAGGTGGCAATGAACTCCGAGATTGAGGTATAGGATCCCTTCGCCGCATCGAGCGGGCTAGGCTCGCGTGTGTCGTGAAACCAGGTGATTCCAGGGCCGCCCACACGCACCGGCTCCGACAGCAGCGGGATCAGATTCGCGGAGACCTGCAGCGTGGCCGGGTTGACCGCCACTCTACGGTACTGGAAGTCGTAGATGAAGGTATCCGCGCGGCGGAACTTCTGGGTGACGCGGAAGCCGCCCTGCAACGTCGAGGCCTGAAAGGTGGTGATGTTCTGCACGTTCGAATAACCGCCGGAGACGGTCGCGGTCAGATTCTTGTAACCGAGCAGATGCGGATTGTTGAAGCTGAGCGTGGCGACGGTCTCGAGCAGACCATAGGTGGTACGCAGGGTCAGCGATTTATCCGTGCCGAACAGATTCAGGCGCGACACGTCGAGCGAGACTCGGGGGCTGACCCCGGTGCGTCCGCTCTGTGTGTAGGTCTGGTTCGGCGGCAGCCCCAGCTGGATCGCCGACGCCGCCGAGATCTGCCCCTCCTGAGGAGTGCCGGTCGCCGCCTCGAAGCCGAAGCCGTAGGTCACGTCCCAGCGCTTGGCCTCGCTCAACTGCACCAGGACGTTCTTCTGAGCGGCATCGCCGGCAGGGTTCTGTACAGCGGTGTTCACCTCACTGAACAGAGCGAGATTGTAGAGCGAGCGCTGCGTGTTCAAGAGCGCGCTCTGATCCAGAGCATCGCCCGGATGAACCTTGACGACGCGCTGAATGACCTTGGACTTGGTGCGGTTATCGCCGGAGATCAGAACATTCTTGATGAATACCTGGTGTCCCTCGGTGACGTTGAGCTTCACGTCGGTGCGGCTCGCGTCCTGGGGGTCGCGAGTCTGTTTGATCTCCACATGCGCCTGATCGAAGCCGTTGCTGAGGTAGTAAGTGAGCACCGTGTCGCGGTCGCCCGACAGCGTGCTCAAACTGAATGGCTGCCCCTCCAACGCGTTCAGCAATCCCTTCACAGTGTCGCGCCGCGACGGGTCCACGCCGGTCAGCACGACCGGCCCGAACTTCTGCTGCCGCCCTTCCTCGATCGTGATCAGAACCTTGATCTCGGCAACCTTCAGAAGCTTCCCCTCAGGGGTCTTCTCAACGTCCCGCACGTTCGTGGTGACTCTGACGTCGCTGAAGCCGTTTGCGTTATAGACCGACTGAATCGACCGTACGTCCGCGTTCAGCAACTCGGCGCTATAGCGTCCGCTGCGCAGGTACGCGTCGGCCTTCTGCACCTGCATCCGCTCCTTCAAAAGATCGGTCTCGAAGTACTTGTTCCCCTTCAAGCTCACCTCAGTCACCTTATGCTTGAGGCCGCGATCCACCGAGTAGACGATGTGTTCGCTCGGCGTGTCCTCCCCGATCACCTTATAGGTGACCCGGGCGTCGAAGTAGCCCTGCCGCTGCAGAAAATCGCGAATATTGAAGAGCCCTTCGTTGAGTAGATCGTTGTCGATCGTGCCCTCTTCGTACACCGGCACCAGCAGGTGCAGTCGCGATCGCGAAACCTTCACGCCTTCGATATCCACCTTGACGATGGGCCCCTGGTTGGCCCGGAAGTCGTAGTCGAGATGCTTGCTCGGAGCATCATAGGTGGACTGCTGCAAGGTCACGGTGGCCTCCAGCCGATCCTTCTTCTGGTACTGGTTGCGCAGCCGTGTGAGGGCATTGCTCGTAGTGTCGCGGGTTACCTTGCTGTTCCGCTTCAGCTTGGCCTTGTTGCGAAACTCGTCGAGCGACATGCCGGGATCTGCATCCGTCAGCACCACCTGGCCGATGCGCGCCTGCGGGCCCATCTCGATGGTAAAGCTGACATTCATCTGCTGGTTTGCATCGTCCGGGGTGGTCTTCGCCGTGACCTTTGGCTGGTAATGGCCGTTTTGCGCCAGCGTCTGCAAAATTAGATCCGCCGCGACCGGCACGGCGGAGGGGGTAAAGGGAGTACCGGGATTGAGATTGGTCGAGTACTCGAGCAGTGAGGCCAGCCGATCGTCCTTGATCCCGTTGATCTCGATCCGGCCTACAAAGTAGCGCGGCGTTCCGGTGAAGATCAGAGTCACGGAGTCCCCCTCGCGTTCTCCGCTGAGGCCGATCTCGCGGTATCGTCCGGTCGCGAACAAGCGGCGCAGGCTCTGGCGAACGGTCTGCGGATCGAGCGGGTGTCCGACCTGCTCGCGGATCTGTTTCGACAGAGGGTCGCTCTCCGCAAACGTGACGCCCTCGAAGCGGATATCGCGGATGCGCAGTCCCTGCCACTGCCACACGGTCGTGGCCAGCGCCGGCTCCTCGGCCACAGTCTTCTGTTCCGCATTGGTCGCTGCTGGCATCGGCACGTTGGTCGTCCCCTGAGAAGGCGCCGCTCCGCTCCCTCGGGAAGGAGGCTGCTGCGGGGTGACGGTCTGCGAGCCCTGGGGCACGGTCTGCGTTGGGGCCGGACTGGTCTGCGCAGGCGAGGTTCCCGTAGCCGGGGAAGGCAAGGGCTGCGTCTGCTGCGCCGAGGGGGTCTGAGTCGTGGTCTGGGCGGTAGATTGCGACTGCGCAGACACCGCTCCGCCGATTCCGATCGCGCAGATGAGCGCGACGACGCATCGCTGCATACCTGGGACCCAGGGCAACTCCGCTCGCCTTCTCATGCCACGCCTCTGCACAACCACCCGTCGATCCCTTTTCCTGGTACCACACAACAGCATCGCAAATTATCAGTCTGAGATCGAACCCGGCTGAGAACACGGCGACCCATTCGACGGATCAGCAGCCTCAAAGGTGAGGCTCGGCCGACCCAAAGGCTTTCTTGTCCTGACTACGATGCAAATTGCCGTGGCCAGGTCAATCTCTCGCAAGTTGAACTCGGTTGCACTCTTTATACTACGAAGGATAGGCTGATTCGTCTCGTTCCGGCCTGCCCGAAACCTCTGAATTCTCTATGTCATCCTCGTCTCCTGCACCCACGTTCGAACCCATTGCCGATGAAGACCGCTACTCCCGCCAGGTGCTGTTCGCCGGCATCGGAGCCGCAGGGCAACGGCTGCTCGGAGCCGGGCACGTCGCCGTGGTCGGCTGCGGAGCCACCGGAGCCGCAGCGGCCTCCTTGCTCGCCCGCGCCGGCGTCGGCACCCTGACCCTGATCGACCGCGACTTCGTCGAGCCCTCCAACCTGCAGCGCCAGGTGCTCTTCGATGAGGCCGACGCGCTCCAGTCCCTGCCCAAGGCCGAGGCCGCCCGGCGCAAGATCGCGCTCTTCAACTCCTCGGTTTCCGTTCACCCGCACATCGCCGATCTGGCTCCCGGCAACATCGCCGAACTGCTGAGCCCCGCCGATATTGTGCTCGACGCGACGGACAACTTCGAGACCCGTTACCTGCTCAATGACTACGCCGTCCAGCAGGGCAAACCCTGGATCTACGCCGCCGCCATCGGCGCCTACGCGGCCACCATGAACATCCTGCCCGCTCCGGCGGGCTGGCCCATAGCCCCGACCACCGTACCGCCCGCTGGCTCGACCGCTGCCCCGTCCACAGGCTCGACCGCCGGCTCGTCCACTGCTGCGCCCACCGCCTGCCTGGCCTGCATCTTCCCAAAGCCACCCAGCGGCCCGGTCGAGACCTGTGACACCTCCGGAATTTTGTCGACCGCCGTCAATCTGGCCGCCTCGATCCAGGTCACCGAAGCCCTGAAATTCCTGACCCGGCAGCCTGGACTCATGCGCCGCTCGCTGCTCTCCCTCGACCTGTGGAGCGGCGATCGCTCCGAGATCTCCACCGCAGTTCCCCGCCCCGGCTGCAGCGTCTGCAGCGAACGCAGCTTCACCCATCTGGCCGGCATCGGCCGGCCGCACATCACGCTCTGCGGCCGCAACTCGGTGCAGATCCACGAGCACCATCGCCCGGTGGATCTCAAAGCCATGCATGAGCGGCTGGCCGCCCACGCCGATCTGCGCGGGTTGCGTTCGAATGATCTTTTGCTGCGCTTCGAGCGTCCGCCGCACACCCTGACCCTCTTCGCCGACGGTCGCGCCATCGTGCAGGGAACAACCGACATTATGGTCGCCCGCTCACTGTATGCTAGATTTATCGGCTCTTGACCATGTTTCTCCTGCAGTTAGCCGACGCGCACAACCACGATCGCTCTCGACCGCATCTGACGCTGTTGCGGCAACAATCGACAACAGCCTTCCTGCGCGTTTTTGGCGCGGTCCGGCGCTGTGAACAGGGGTAAGATCGAAGGATGCAGGAAACGACAAATCTGGACGCATTTCCAAACAGCGCACCCTCTGCAGCAGCATCGACAGCAAAGCCGAACTCAGGCCTCTTCAAACGCAATCCCCCGATTGCCGGTGAAGCAGAAGCGATCGAGCGCGCCAAGGCCGGTGACCCAGACGCCTTTTCCAAGCTCTACGCTCTGCACAAGCGCCGCGTTTATACGCTTTGCCTGCGCATGCTGGGCAACGTGTCGGAAGCCGAGGACATGACCCAGGAGGCCTTCCTCCATCTCTTCCGCAAACTCGACAGCTTCCGCGGCGAGTCCGCCTTCTCCACCTGGCTGCACCGGCTCACGGTCAACCTGGTGCTGATGCATCTGCGTAAGAAGGGGCTGAACCTGGTCTCGCTCGAAGAGACGATCAATCCTTCCGAAGAGGATGCGCCGAAGCGCGACTTCGGCAGCCGCGACCCGCAACTCGCCGGTTCGATCGACCGGGTGGCGCTCGAGCGCGCCGTGGCCTCGCTTCCTCCGGGTTACCGCATGGTCTTCGTCCTCCACGACGTTGAAGGTTTCGAGCACAATGAGATCGCCAGCATGCTCGATTGCTCCACTGGGAACAGCAAATCGCAACTGCATAAAGCGCGGCTCAAGCTTCGTGAACTGCTGCGCCAGCCAGATTCCACACTCCAGCCGGGTACCTCCAAGGAAGTCGTCTAATGAACGATAAACTGCAAGAGAAAATGACACCCGCCGAATTCGAGGAGCGCCTTCCTGAGTTCTTCGCGACTGGCACTGGTTGCGTCAGCGACGATCCACGATTCCAGGCCTTTCTCAAGGAAAATCCTGACTCCGCTGCTTTGGTCCGAGACCTCGAATACATCGCTGAACACGCCCGTTCGCTCTTTGAACCCGCCAACGACGTAGAGCCCAGCGATCAGGTCTGGAGCAAGATTCAGAGCCAGCTCAACGCCGAGTCCAGCGACGGCTCCGACATATCGCCTGCCGAACCGACCGGATCGAATCGACAGTCCGGCTGAAGCCGAGGCGCATGAGGGTTGCAGGAAGAAGAGCTTCCGGTGTACTTTAAATAAAGCATGTTGACGAACCTCCAGCCCGTCTCGTTTGCGTTCTGCTATTGGCGCCTCGCTGCGGCCGGCAGAGTTCTCGCATGCATCTCTGAATACTGAACCTCTCAGAGACCTTCGAACCTTCCGAGCCGCGATCCCCAGGGATTGCGGCTTTTACTTTGCGGCAAGCACCGGACAGCAGCACCAAAACTTGAGGGAGACGCGATGCAAACCATCCAGACCAACCAGACGATCCAAACCGAGGCCGAGGCCCCGGCGCAACCTCACCCCGCCGAACAACCTCCCGCGAGCCTGCGGCGCCTCGTGCTCGCCGGCTTCATGGGAGCAGGTAAGACTACGGTCGGCCGCCTGCTCGCAGCCCGTCTGGGCTGGACCTTCCTCGATCTCGACGCGCATCTGGAGGAGCGCGCCGGCCTCCGCGTCCCCGAGATCTTCGCCCGTCACGGCGAAGCCCACTTCCGCCGCCTCGAATCGAGCGCCCTGGCCTCTGCGCTCGGCCGCAGCCAGATCGTGCTCGCGCTGGGCGGTGGCACCCCGGAGACGCTGACCAACCGGCTGCTGCTCGAACAGACCCCCGGCACCACAACCCTCTTCCTCGACGCCCCATTCCCTACCCTATTTGACCGCTGCGTACTGCAAGAGATCGATCGCCCGGTACTCGCCGACCCGGCGCTGGCCGAGGCTCGCTTTCGCGCTCGTCAGCCGCTCTATCGCCGCCTGGCGCGACACACCGTCGACACCGCGAACCTCACCCCCGAACAGACCGTGCAGCAGTTCCTCACAGTGCTCTATCGAACCTCCTGATCGCTGATGTAACCTCAGAGGGAATCTGAGGATCACACCAGCCTAGGAGCGAGATGCGCGAGCCCAACCAACCGAGCGAGCCCCGCCACCCCGTGCTCGTGGCCGCCTCCCCAGCTCCGGCGGCCAGCCGCGGCAACATCGTCTTCTTCTTTGTGCTGCTGATCGCCCTCGGACTCGCCTGGAAGCTGGCCAAAGAGCTTGAGATTCTCTACGTCAGCGCTCTGTTCGCGGTGGTCCTCACGCCCATCGTCAACCGGATCTGCGGGCTCAAGATTCGCGGCTGGCATCCCTCGCGCGGACTGGGCATCGGACTCCTGATCCTCGGCGTCGGCCTTCTGCTGTCGCTATTTTTCTTCTTCGCGCTCCCGCCCGTGCTGCGCGATCTCCGCCAGTTCCTCAACGACCTGCCCGCGCGGATTCCCCAGGTGGCGGCCCGCATCAAACACCTCCCGATAGCCGATAAGCTCGGCATCGACACCGCCGCACAGCGATTCCAGGGCGGCATCGAGGCCACCGCCGGCTATCTCTTCACCTCCATTCCCGAGTGGCTGTCGCACGTCTTCGACCTGCTCACCACCGCCTTCCTCTGCCTCTACTTCATGCTCGAAGGAGAGCATGCCTACCGCTTCTTCCTCTCGCTGCTGGACACGAAGCCGCGCCGCCGCCTCGACCTGACCCTGCGCAAGGCCGAGGCCAAGATGAGCAGATGGCTGCTCGGCCAGGGTCTGCTGATGCTCATCCTCGGCGTCTGCAGTACCATCGCCTTCGGCATCTTTCATGTGCGCTACTTCGTCCTGCTGGGCGTGCTCATGGGCTTGTTCAACATCATCCCGGTGGCGGGCGGGGTGATCAGCATGACTTTGGTCAGCGTGATCGCCGCCGTCGACTCCTGGACCAAGTTGTTTGAGGTCCTGATCTTCTACCTCGTCTACGTCAACGTCGAAAGCGGCTTCATCACTCCGCGCGTCATGCAGTCCAGCGTGGACCTCAGCGGCCTCACCATCCTGGTCTCCCTTCTGCTCGGCACCTCGCTGGCCGGAGTGGTCGGCGCCCTGGTCGCGGTTCCCACCGCCGCTCTGGTCTCCGTCCTGCTCGATGAGTACGCCGTGCAACGCGCCTGAAGCCAAAAGCAGCAGCAGAGCCACCCCAGAAGCGGTATTCTAGACCGGTGTCCGACCTAACCTTCGCCCAGCCCGAACGCCGCCACTTCGCCCTGCCCATCCTGCTGGCGCTCGCAATTCTGGTCGTCGCCGCTGGCCTGCTCGCCTACTTCTTCCCTTATAAGAAGCCTCAGCTCGCCATCACCCACACCGACGTCTACGTGGCTAAGACGGTATTTGCCAAACAGAACTTCCAGAACGGCAGCCACGTCGTCGGACAGGGGCCGAGCACGGAGGAGGATCTCTACGTCCTGGCCAATGTGCACATCGACAACCCCCTGAAGCTGCCCCTCGACCTCAACGACTTCACCGCCACCCTCACCACCTCCGATGGCAGCCAGATGAAGACCAGCGCCATCGAGACCGGCGAATTCGACACCATCTTCACCGCATTTCCCGCGCTCAAGCCGATGGCGGGCGCGCCATTGCTGCGCGAGAGCAACATCGCTCCCGGCCACAGCGCCGAAGGCGTCGTGATGCTGCAGTTCCCCATCTCTAAGATTGTCTGGGACCAGCGCCAGTCCGCCACGCTCACCATCGAGTTCTACCGCGAGTCACCGGTCACGCTGACCATCCCCAAACCCTGATCGGCGTCATCGCACCTCCCTTGCCTTTGCCCTGTTCCCTGCCCCTATGAGACGCCGCTTCATCGCCGATACCTGGACCTCCACCACCGCCACCCTCACCGGCGATCAGGCCGCACACCTGGCTCGCGTTCTCCGCGCCGAGCCCGGCCAGATCTACGACGTCGTCGCCGGCGGCTTCCTGCACCGCGCCGAGATCACCCGCGCCAGCGAGACCCAGGTCGCCTTCCTGCTGCATGAGGAGCTCGAGTCCGACGCCGCCCTTCCCCTACACCTCCTGCTCGCCGTCTTCAAGTTCGATCACCTGGAGTGGGCCATCGAGAAGGCGACCGAGCTCGGCGTCGCTCGCATCACGCCCATTTTGGCGCGCCGCACGGAGAAGCACCTCGCCCAGACGGCCTCCAAGCGTGTGGAGCGCTGGCGTCGCATCGCGCTCGAAGCCTCCAAGCAGTCCCGCCGCACCGACATCCCGGAGATCGCCGACCCCGCGCCACTCAAAGCCGCGCTCGAACGCGAGACCGCCGCAACCCGCATCCTGCTCAGCGAGACCGAACAACAGATCACTCTCACCGCAGCCCTCACCAGCGCCAGCCAGGATGCTCGGGTGCCCCATCCTTCACAGTCCCACCGTGAAGGGTGGGACGAAGACTCTCAACCCGCCAGCATCACCCACGCCCTCGCCATCGGCCCTGAGGGCGGCTGGACGCCGGAGGAGATGGCGCTCTTCACCACACACCACTGGCAGCACGTCACCCTCGGCTCCCGCATCTTGCGCGCTGAGACCGCTGCGATCGCCGCCATCGCCATCGCCTCCACCCACCTCGGCAACCAGCCAGGCTAATTCCTATCCCTGTCACCGCAGGCTGACTGGAAATCCTTGTCCAGTCCAGACGAAGGTGATAGCTTCGCAGTCAACGCGGCAATCCCGCTGCTCTCAACGGTCGCGGAGCTTCGCGCCGATCCCATCCATTTCCAAGGACATGATGCACTCTCGCTTGCACGCCTGCCTGGCCCTCTTTCCCACCGCAGCCCTCGGCTGCAGCCTCTCGCTTGCGGCCCAGAACACATCGCCGCAGTATCCTGCGCTCCCATCGGAGAGCCCGGCCTCGATCACGATCCCCGCCGACGCCGCCAACTATACGCGCCGCGTCGTCATGATCCCGATGCGCGATGGGGTTAAGCTGAACACGATCATTCTTATTCCCAAGAGAGCGAAGAACGCTCCGATCCTGCTGACTCGGACGCCCTACAGCGCGGCCCAGCTGACCGCGAACACCCAGAGCTCGCACCTGGCATCGAGCCTCTACGGCTACGACAACGCCACCGACGTCATCATCGACGGCGGATACATCCGCGTCATCCAGGATGTGCGCGGCAAGTATGGCTCCGAGGGGGATTACGTGATGAACCGGCCCTTCCGCGGCCCGCTCAATCCCACCCCCGTCGACCACTCCACCGACACCTACGACACCATCGATTGGCTGGTGAAGAACATCCCCGAGTCCAACGGCAAGGTCGGCATCATCGGCATCTCCTACGACGGCTTCACCACGCTGGCCGCGCTGGTGCACCCACACCCTGCGCTGAAGGTAGCCGTGCCCATGAATCCGATGGTCGATGGCTGGCGCGGCGACGACTGGTTCCACAACGGGGCATTCCGCGCTCAGAATCTGCCCTACATCTACGAGCAGGACGGAACGCGCGACAACTCGGCCAGGTGGTGGACCTCGAACTTCGACGACTACGACATGTTCATGCAGGCGGGCTCGGCCGGCGAGTTGGCCCGGCAGCGCGGCCTCGAGCAGATGGGCTTCTGGCGCAAGGTCGCCGCTCACCCGGCGTACGACTCCTTCTGGCAGGATCAGGCGATGGACAAGATCCTCGCCGCCCAGCCGGTCACCGTCCCCACCCTGCTCGTCGACAGCCTGTGGGACGCGGAGGACATCTACGGAGCGATGGCGGTCTACCGCGCGCTCAAGCCCAAGGACACCAGCAACGACAAGGTCTTTCTCGCGATCGGCCCCTGGCACCACGGCGGCGCCATCGCCGAGGGCAGCTCGGTCGGCCATCTGAACTTCCCAGCCGACAACTCGCTCTACTTCCGCCAGAACATCCTGGCGCCCTTCCTGGCTCGCTATCTGAAGGATGAGACGCCCACGCAGCCTATCGCCCAGCCCATCGCTCCGGTCAACGCCTACGAGTCGGGAAGCAACGTCTGGCTCAAACTGCCGTCCTGGCCGATCGCCTGCACCCAGGCGCCCGGCGCCGCTCCCTGCGCGCAGCCGCCGGTTCGCCTCTACCTCCACGCCTCCAACTCCGTCAGCTTCGATCCGCCGACCGCCACCGAGGCCGCATTCGACGAGTACATCTCCGACCCGGCGAAGCCTGTTCCCTTCCGCGCCCGCCCCATCCAGCCTGTAGGCTACGACAACGGCCTCACCTGGCCCGACTGGCTGAGCGACGACCAGCGCGAGGCCTCCGGTCGCACCGACGTCGCCGTCTTCACCTCGGCAACGCTCACAGCGCCGGTGAAGATCGGCGGCGAGCCCATCGCCAACCTGATCGCCTCAACCTCCGGCACCGACTCCGACTGGGTGGTCAAGCTGATCGACGTCTACCCTGACGAGGTCGCGGGAGATCCCAAGATGGGCGGCTATCAGCTGATGATCTCCGCCGACATCTTCCGCGGCCGCTACCGCGAAAGCCTGGAGCACCCCTCTGCCATCCCCGCGGACAAGCCCGAGCTCTACCGTTTCGCCCTGCCCACCGCCGACCATGTCTTCCTGCCCGGCCACAAGATCATGGTTCAGGTGCAGTCAAGCTGGTTCCCGTTGTACGACCGCAACCCGCAGACCTTCGTCCCGAACATCTTCTATGCCAAGCCCGGCGACTACCGCAAGGCGACGCAGCACATCTATCACTCCGCCAGCGAGGCCAGCTATATCGAACTGCCGATGGTCACCACCCGCTGACCCGGGCTTATCAATCCAAACAGAGAGAGGCCCGGCACAATCGCCGGGCCTCTCTCTGTTTTGCCTTCTAGTTTGAGTGTTCGAATGGAGCTACAGGCTCTTGCCTTCCGCGGAAGCGATCTTCTCCTCGGCCTGACGTGTCAGCGCGTTGGCCTTGTCGTACCTCTCGCCATCGTCGCCTGCCTGCTGCCACATCTTCTCGCCCTCGCGAAGCTCCTGCTCCGCCTGGGCGCGATCGATCTCGTTCGGACGCAGTGCTGTCTCCGCGAGAATGGTGACCCGCTCCGGCAGCACCTCGACGAAGCCCCAGGCGACGAAGAACCTCTGGTCGCCGGCGGATCCGCCACGCAGCCGAACTTCGCCGGCACCCAGCTCCGCCAGCAGCGGCGCGGCCCCGTAGAGGGCCTCGAGATAGCCGGACATCGAGGGCAGATCGACCGCCTCCGCCGTGGCGTCGAGCAGTAGACGGTCCGGCGTCACCAGCCGTACCGTCAGCAGCCCCGCGCCCTTCTCTGTCACCGTATTTGCTGTCTGTGCCATAGGTTATGCCGTCTGCTTCAACTTCTCGGCTGCGGCCAGCACGTCTTCGATGCCGCCCTTCAGGTAGAAGGCCTGCTCCGGGATATCGTCGTGCTTGCCTTCGATGATCTCCTTGAAGCTGCGCACCGTGTCCTCGATCTTGACGTACGCACCGGGGATGCCGGTGAAGATCTCGGCGACGTGGAAGGGCTGCGACAGGAAGCGCTGCACCTTGCGCGCGCGCGCTACCGTGGTCTTGTCCTCATCCGACAGCTCGTCGATGCCGAGGATGGCGATGATGTCCTGCAGCTCCTTATAGCGCTGCAGAATCTTCTTCACACCCTGCGCCACATCGTAGTGCTCCTGGCCGACGATGCGCGGAGTCAGAATGCGCGAGGTCGAGACCAGCGGATCGACGGCCGGATAGATACCCAGCTCCGACAGCGGACGCGAGAGCGAGGTCGTCGCATCGAGGTGAGCGAAGGTGGTCGCCGGTGCTGGATCGGTGAAGTCGTCGGCCGGAACGTAGACCGCCTGCACCGAGGTGACCGATCCCTTCTTGGTCGAGGTGATGCGCTCCTGCAGCTCGCCCATCTCGGTGGCCAGGTTCGGCTGGTAGCCCACCGCCGACGGCATACGGCCGAGCAGCGTCGAGACCTCGGATCCGGCCTGCGTGAAGCGGAAGATGTTGTCGATGAACAGCAGCGTGTCCGCGCCCTCTTCGTCACGGAAGTGCTCCGCGATGGTGAGGCCGGTCAGGGCCACGCGCAGACGGGCTCCCGGCGGCTCGGTCATCTGGCCATAGATCAGCGCCGCTTTACTCTTCGAGAAGTCCTTGATGTCGATAACGCCCGACTCCTGGAACTCCATCCACAGGTCGTTGCCCTCACGGGTACGCTCGCCGACCCCGGCGAACACCGAGAAGCCGCCATGCTTGAGCGCGACGTTGTTGATCAATTCCTGGATGATGACGGTCTTGCCCACGCCGGCACCGCCGAACAGGCCGACCTTGCCCCCCTTCATGAAGGGCTGGATCAGGTCGATGACCTTGATGCCGGTCTCGAACATCTCCTCCGAGGTCGACTGCTCGTCGAACCGCGGCGCCTGGCGGTGAATCGGCCGATGCTCCTTGGCGTTGACCGGGCCGAGCTCATCGACCGGCTCGCCCAGCACATTCAGTACCCGGCCCAGCGTCTCGCGGCCCACGGGAACGGTGATGCCCGCGCCCGTATCGATCGCCTTCATGCCGCGCACCATGCCCTCGGTCGCGACCATCGCGATGCAGCGCACGCGGCCTTCGCCCAGGTGCTGCTGCACCTCTACGACTACGTCGAGCGGCGTGGGAACGTCGAAGCCTTCACTGACGATGCGCAGCGCCTGGTAGATAGGCGGCATCTTCGCTTCTTCGAATTGAACGTCAACGGCCGGGCCGCTGATCGAGATTACTCTTCCGATATTCTCTGCCATAGTCTCTTGTCTCTCGTTGAGAGCGGTTGCCTCTCCGGTTACAGCAATTGCAAATTCCGTTTCACAATGCAATTCGGTTACATCAAATGTCGCAACTCCGGTTACAGAGCCGCCGCGCCGCTCACGATCTCGATAATCTCCTTGGTGATCGCCGCCTGCCGAACCCGGTTCATGGTCAGCGAGAGCGAGTCGATCAGATCGCCGGCGTTCTTGGTTGCAGCATCGGTGGCCGTCATACGCGCCGCATGCTCGGAGGCCACGCTCTCCAGCAGAGAATGAAAGATCTGCGTGGCCACATAGCGCGGCATCAGGTGCTTGAAGAGCCGCTCCGGCGCCTGATCGAAGATGTAATCCACTTCGGCGGTGCCGAACTTCTTCGCCTCCCGCTCCATCACCGTCTCTTCGGGCTCGAGGATGCTGATGTGCTCCGACTTCGCGGCGCGTGCAGCAGCTTCCTTCTGTTCCTCGCTCATCTCCTCGATGACGGTGATCTCGTGCGAACCAAGCTTGCGAATGGGCAGCAGCTTCTCGACCACCACCCGCTGCGAAATAACCGACCTGAACTCGTTGTAGACCAGATAGACCGCATCGATCTCAGCGCGCTCGTACCGCTCGACCACCGAATGCGCGAGACGCGACACCGCTTCGAACTCGGCCCTCAGCAGCAGGTCGGGATGCTCGCCGGTCACCTCGATCTTGGCCGCGCGATGACGAACTGTCTCGTAGTGCGTCGAGAGCTCGTTGTCGTATCGCTCTTCGATCTTCTCGTAGTTGGCCGCGGGAACGCGCCTCTTGTAGAAGCCGATCGCCTTCTTGCCAATCGGCTCGAGATCGATGTTCTGGCCCTGCGCGGAGCGCTCGTTGATGAAGCGCTGCGCCGCCTTGTTGATGTTCGAGTTGAAGCCGCCGGCAAAGCCCTTGTCCCCAGCGATGACGATCAGCAGAATGTTCTTCTCTTCGCGCTCCACCAGCAGCGGGTGCAGGATCTCACCCGTCTGCTCGTTGTAGAGGTCGGTGCGGCGCACCAGCGAGTCCAGTACATTCGCCAACATCTGGGCGTAGGGACGAGCCAACAGCGCCCGCTCCTGGGCGCGGCGCAGCTTGGCCGCCGAGACCATCTTCATGGCCTTGGTGATCTGCCGCGTGTTCTTCACACTGCGGATGCGGCGCCGTAGATCGAGGACGTTTGCCATGGTTTACTTCGCGCCCGCCGGTACCGCCGCCTTGTCCTTCAGCCCCGCAAGAAAGTTCTGCTTGTACTCCTTGATCGCGGCGGTCAGGCGGCCCTTGATATCGTCATCGAGCGCCTTCTTCTTGGCGATGTCGGTGAGGATCGAAGACTGCGCAGACTCCATATACGGATGGAAGCCCGCTTCGAAGGCGATGATGTCCTTCACCTCGACGTCGTCGAGCAGGCCATTGACGCCGGCGAACAGAATCGCAACCTGCTTCTCCGCCGCCAGCGGCTGGAACTGCGGCTGCTTCAGCAACTCGGTCAGGCGCTGACCACGGGCGAGCTGATTCTGCGTGACCTTGTCGAGGTCGGAGCCGAACTGCGAGAACGCAGCCAGTTCGCGGAACTGCGCGAGATCCAGCTTCAGCGTCGAACCCACCTGCTTGGTCGCCTTGATCGCCGCCGAGAAGCCCACGCGCGAGACCGACAGACCGACGTTGACCGCGGGACGAACGCCCGAGTTGAACAGGTCGGTCTCGAGGAAGATCTGGCCATCAGTGATCGAGATCACGTTGGTCGGGATGTAAGCCGAGACGTCGCCGGCTTGGGTCTCGATGATCGGCAGCGCCGTCAGCGAACCACCGCCCAGCTCATCCGAAAGCTTCGAGCTGCGCTCGAGCAGACGGGAGTGGAGATAGAAAACGTCGCCCGGATAGGCCTCGCGTCCCGGCGGACGGCGCAGCAGCAGCGAGATCTCGCGATAACTGGCGGCGTGCTTGGACAGGTCATCGTAGATCACCAGCGCGTGCTTACCCTTGTCGCGGAAGTACTCGCCCATCGCGGTCGCAGCGAACGGTGCCAGGTACTGCATGGGTGCCGGCTCGGAGGCGGTCGCAGCCACAACGATGGTGTAGGCCATCGCGCCGTACTCTTCCAAGGTCTGGACGACCTGCGCAACTGACGACCGCTTCTGACCGATCGCGCAATAGATGCAGATCAGGTCGTTCTTCGCCGAGTTGATGATCGTGTCCAGCGCGATCGCGGTCTTGCCCGTCTGGCGGTCGCCGATCAGCAGTTCGCGCTGACCGCGGCCGATCGGAATCATGGTGTCGATGGCCTTGATTCCCGTCGCCATCGTCTCCCGCACCGACTGCCGCGAGATGACGCCAGGAGCGAGACGCTCTACCGGCAGAAACTCCGTCGTGTTGATCGGTCCCTTGTCGTCAATGGGAGCGCCCAGAGCGTTGACCACGCGGCCGATCATCGCCTCTCCCACCGGCACCGACATAATCCGGCCGGTGCGCTTGACCTGATCGCCTTCACTGATCTCGGTGTAGTCGCCGAGCAGCACCGCGCCCACCTGCGTCTCCTCGAGGTTCATCGCCAGTCCGGCGACACCGTGGGGGAACTCAATCAGTTCGCCGGCCATCACCTTGTCGAGCCCATGAATGCGGGCAATTCCGTCGCCGAGCGAGATGACCGTGCCCACCTCGTCCACCTGGACGCGCTGCTCGTAGTTCTCAATCTGCTGGCGAAGCAGCTCTGTTATTTCATCCGCCCTGATCTGTGCCATGTCGTCTCTTTACCCGGTCTCTGTCTATCTAAAGATCTAAATGCTTGTCAAATCAATCTATCTGAATCTGTACTGAGGAGCCCCAATTGCACTCGCGCAGCCGCGCGAACCTCATGCATTCACTAACTTCTGCTTCAACTGCTGCAGCTGCCCACGAACGCTGCCGTCATAGACCGTCGAGCCGATCTTTACGATCGCTCCACCCAGCAAGGAGCCGTCCTCCCGATAGGTCGCACGGATGCGGCTGCCAGCAAGCTTACCCACCCGCGCCTCCAACTCGGCGCGATCGGCCTCGTTCAACGGACGCGCGCTGGTGATCTCGGCATCCATCCAGCCAGCATGCTGATCGGCGAGCGCTGCATACTCGGACACTATCTCATGCAGCTCCTGCAGGCGCTGATGGTCGGTGATCACAGCGATGAAGTTCCGGACCTGCGGCAGCATGCCGATCTTCCCGGCAATCGCATCCAGCACCTTCAGCTTCTGCTCCTTCGACATCGAAGGATCCATCAGAACCTCAAGCAGCCGTGGGCTGCCATCGAGCGTCCCCGAGAAGTCCTGCAACTGCCGCAATGCGGCAACCGGATCGAGCTGCATTCCCGTAACGACCTGCTCAAAGGCCCGTGCGTAGCGAAGAGTAACGACCGCCATCAGTTCTGTCCATCCTTTGAGCCCTCGCCCGCCAGCCTTTGCGCAAACGCCTGCACCAGCAGACGATCCGTCTCGGCGGTGACGACCAGCTTCTGCGCTGCCTGCGAGATCGCGAGATCTGCAGCGTACTGCTGCAGCTGCCGGCGCGCCATGGAGGTCGCTGCGGCAATCTCCTGCTCTGCCGAGGCCAGGATCTTCTTCTTTTCGTCCTCGACGCTCGCCTTGATGCGCTGCTCGTCCAGTTCGGAATCCTTCTCCGCCTGCGCGCGCATCGCGGCAATCTGATCATCCAGCTTCGCCAGCCGCGCCTCGACGCCCTTCAACCGTGCACCAGCCTCTTCCGTTGCCGAACGCGCATCGACCAGCTGCTGTTGAATGACACCGCTACGGTTACGAAATGCCTTGGGCAGCATCCTGGCCAACAGCCAACCGACAAAGATTGCCAGAATCGCGAAGTTGAACACCTCCAACGCCATGCCCGCCTGCTCGGCGTTCAGCCCCATCATCGAGCCGACCTTCTTCACCATGGCCGAGTGGCGATAGGCATCGTTCTCATCCACTTCACGCTCGGCCGACTCAGGCGACTGCGTCGCAGCGGCGGCATAGTGGCCAGGCGCCAATTGCGCTCTCAGGCCATGCATCGGCGTCAACAGAACGCCAGCAAACAACGCGGCGAGGAAGATCTTTCTCATTGCGGAGAGCTTCATTACTGGGCGACCTCCTCACGGGAGCGAACACCGGCCGGCAGCACCGCACGCAGAATCTGCGCGCTCAAGGCTGCGCTTGCGCCTTCGATGTCCTTCTGGGCCGCCATCACGCTTCGCTCGATCTCCTGACGCGCTGCCAGCACCCGCTCCTGCGTCGCTGCCTTCGCCTGCTGGATAGCCTGGTCGCGCTCTGCGGCCCATGCCTTCAGCCGCTGCTCGCGAGCCTGGTAGATCTCCGCCCGCGCGGCGCGTAACTTTTCCTCATAGGCCGCAGTCTGAGCCTCCGCTGCGGAGATCGCCTCCTTGGCCTTGTCGACCGCGCCCAGAGTGCGCGCGCGACGCTCGGCCAGAGTACGGTCGAGGGGACGACGCACCAGCAGACCATACGCCACGATCAGCAGAAGAAATAGAAGGATCGTCGGCACGGAGCCGAGCACAAGTCCACCAAGTTGATCGAGTATCTCAGTCATGATCGGGCCGGCCGAAGCCGTACAGGAGTCCTAACGTCCGCCGGGTAAAAGCAGACTTCCAGATTGGAGATGGGTAACAAATCTTGGAAAGCGATCGTTCCGCGTACTCTTATTTCTAACAAAGCCTTTAAAGAAGTGTCAATCTGGGCGCTGACGATTATCAGCTATACATAACGATAATCGAATCAAGCAACTGTCCATTTCCCGGACAAACGCCTCGGCGCCCCGGATCCAGTTGACATTCTACTTTTTTCCGCTAAACTAAAAGCATCTACAGACCCGATGATCTGGGTCGCACAGGCCGCGTGAAAGGGGACACCACCTCCGCTCCCCCTCAGGCGGCCTGTTCCTATTAATTCAACCACGCTCCGCGCGCTCCCTGCAGCGCTCCTCATGAGTCGCGCTGCAGCAGCTTGCCGGATGCGCGGAGATGGCATCCCGTTTACGCCGTCCGCTCCCAGAATTTCTTGTGGCGGTGCAACAGCGACGCAGGTCCTCGAGCCTTGAAATAAACCAGATTGCCCTCGAATCGCTTCTCCTCCATCACCGCTCCAGCCTCGATCGACGCCAGCACCGATCCCTCCGATTGCGGCACGCGCAGGTAGGCCTCGATCAGAGGATCGGCGACCAGAGCATCATCGATCGCCCGCAGCAGCTCCTCGATCCCAGCTCCGGTGAGCCCCGAGACCGCGACCGTTCCCTGTCCGGAGGACACGCGCAGCCGTTCCTCCGGCGCTAGCAGGTCGATCTTGTTCATCACCTCAATCACCGGCTTCTGCGCGACGTCCAGCTCCCCCAGCACCTTCTCTACCTGCGCCTTCTGCTCCTCGAGCATCGGGCTTGAGGCGTCGCGAACGTGCAGCAGGATCTCCGCTCGCTCCACCTCTTCGAGCGTGGCGCGAAAGCTGGTCACCAGCGTATGCGGCAGGTTGCGGATAAAGCCCACCGTATCAGACAACAGAATCCTGCGCTTCGACGGCAGCTGCAGCTGCTTCAACTTCGGGTCGAGCGTGGCGAACATGCGTGCCGATTCGAGCACCCCCGCAGCGGTCAGCGTGTTGAACAGCGTGCTCTTACCGGCGTTTGTATAGCCCACCAGTGCGACCACCGGCACCGGCACAGCCTCGCGCCGCTGCCGCTGCTGGCGGCGGATGCGGCGCACCGACTCGAGCTGCGCCTTGACGTGGTCGATGCGCAGGTTGATCTTACGGCGATCGGTCTCGAGCTTGGTCTCGCCCGGTCCACGCGTGCCAATGCCGCCGCCCAGCTGCGACATCGCCTTGCCCTGCCCGGCGAGGCGCGGCAACTGGTACTCAAGCTGCGCCAGCTCCACCTGCAGCTGGCCCTCCCTCGTCCGCGCATGCCGCGCGAAGATATCCAGAATCAACTGCGTGCGATCGATCACCCGGCAGGAGAGCTTGCGATCCAGATTGCGCAACTGTGAGGGGGTCAAATCATGATCGAACAGCACCACCGACGCGTCCGTCGAGGCCACGATGCCTTCAATCTCGTCGAGCTTGCCCAGCCCCACCAGGGTCGCAGCATCCGGCCGCGCGCGGTGCTGAATGACGGTCGCGGCCACCACCGCTCCAGCGCTGCGAGCCAGCTCTTGAAACTCCTCCAGCGCGGCGTCGAAGCCCAGCTGGGCGTCGAGCCCGAGGCCTGTGCGCGTGCCGGTTCCTGATCCGGGGCCCAGGCTCGCGGCCTCGGCGCTCGATGCGTCCTGAGCGCCGCGACGGCCATTCAGAGCGCTCTGGCCGTCGTGCTCTTGATCGATGATGTCGTGGTTATCCTGATCGTCGTCCGCCCGCAGTCCCACCCAAGCAGACCTCCGCGCCTGCCGCGCGGCAGCAGTCAGCTTGCGCCGCTCTCCCGTGAACTCGACCGACACAAGGACGGCACGTTCCGCTTGACTTTGGCGAAGCTGCTCTGCCGCCGCGGCCTCCGCGGCGGCAACCAAACTGCGACCGGATGACACAGATGGACCGGCCTGAATCTCGCGGCTCAACGCTTAGCGGTCCGAGGCGCCGGCGCTCTCGACGCCCGAGCTTCCGCCAGAGGCAGCGGCGTGGCCCGCAGCGGACGATCCGCTGCTGCGCACCTCAGACGGCTTCTCCCCCGTTCGCTCGGGGCGGGTGTCGAGGTGCATCCCCGCGCGGCCGCTGACGACCGTTGAGATCGCGTGTTTAAAAATCAACTGCTCCTGGCTGTTGTTCTCCAGCAGCACCGAGTACTTGTCGAAGGAGCGAATCTTCCCAGTCAGCTTGACGCCGCTCACCAGATAGATGGTTATGGGGCTTTTGTCTTTGCGGACCGTGTTGAGAAACGTGTCCTGAATGTTCTGCGCCGGCTTTGAGTCCATGTGCCGATCTCCTCGAAATTCAATTGTTTGAACGTATGTGAGCTGCAAAAAATGTCGTGCGCGCGAGGAGTGAGCGTTGCTTTTCTCCGAACCTCACCACAATACGGCGAACTGAAGCAACTTTCAACCGTCCACGCAACCCAGGTGGTTGGCTGGCAGCTACACGCACCCTCCCCGGAGCCCTCCCACGCCGCGATGTACCATCGAAGTGTGCCTACCCGCGACGCCCAACCTGTGCCCATGCTTGACTTCAGCCGCCAGTTCTCCACCATCCGCGAAGAGGTGATGGAGGCCATCGAAGCCGTCTGCGCCTCCCAAAAATTTATCCTCGGACCTGCGGTCGAGAGCTTCGAATCCGCCGCCGCCGCCGCCTGTGGCGCGGAGTTTGGCGTCGGTTGTGCCAGCGGCACGGATGCCCTCTGGCTGGCGCTCGCCGCCGCCGGCGTCGGCCCCGGAGACGCCGTCGTCACCACCCCCTTCAGCTTCTTCGCCACCGCCAGCGCCATCCTGCGCTGCGGAGCCCGGCCCATCTTCGCCGACATCGACCCACTCACGTTCAACCTGTCGCCTGCAGCCGTCGCCAGCGCCCTCGCCACCGATCGCGATTCGGAAGGCGCCGGCCGCATCAAGGCCATCCTTCCCGTCCATCTCTACGGACAGTGCTCCGACTGGGACGCCTTCACCGGTCTCCAGGCTGAGTTCGATCTGGCCCTCGTCGAGGACGCCGCTCAGGCCTTCGGCGCAGAGTGGAACGGCATCCCGGCCGGCGCCCTGGGCGACGCAGCCGCCTTCAGCTTCTATCCCACCAAGAACCTCAGTGCCTTCGGCGACGCCGGCCTGCTCACCACCAGCAACCCCGCGATCGAGGACCGCGCCCGCATCCTGCGCGCCCACGGCATGCGTGTCCGCTACCTCCACGAGGAGATAGGCTGGAACTCACGGCTCGACAGCATCCAGGCCGCCGTCCTCTCGGTCAAGCTCCGCTACCTGCCGCAGTGGAACCAGCAGCGCCGCGACCGCGCCGCCACCTACGACCGCCTCTTCACCGCCGCCGGCCTGGCCGTCCAACACAATCCCGAAGCCGTGGGAGACACGGGTACCGCCGCAGGCATCACCCTGCCTTTCACCGACCCGCGCGCGCGCCACGTCTTCCACCAGTACGTCATTCGCGCGTCGCGCCGCGACGCCCTGCGTCAGCACCTCTCCGAACGCGGCATTGGCACCGAAATCTACTACCCCGTCCCGCTGCACGAGCAGACCAGCCTGGCCTCGCTCGGCAACCGCTGCGGCGATTTCCCAGCCACCGAGCAGGCCGTCGCCGAGGTCCTCGCTCTGCCCATCTATCCGGAGCTGCGCGAGGACGAACAAGAGACCGTAGTCGACGCCATCGCCGCCTTCTACGCCTGAAAGCGGGCGGCGGCGTGCCCATGCAGAGCCCCCAGGCCAGCGCCGCTCTCCCACACCCAGCAGCACCTTAGCGCAGCCGATCAGTGCCGCTTCTTCTTGGCCTTTTTGTCCATCTCAACCTCCGGATGCGCCACCTCCGCAGGAACCTCCCCCGGAGCCAGCATCCGCCGCACCACATTACCCTCCAGTCGGTAGGTCTTGGTGAGCGTCGGGCCCGGCACGATCGCGCCTGTCTCCGCGTCCGGAATCACCGGCGGGGCCGCCGCCGCGAGCAGCCTGTACTGAAACGCAGGCAACGGAGTCATCGCATTCACCGACCTTCCGTTCACATCCTGCATCTTTTTGATCTCCACCGGCAGATAGCCTTCGATGTTCTTCTCTCGAAACGCCGTCTCGTAGCGGTGCATCCTCGGGTTCCAGGTAAACACCCGCACCTGATCGAAGTCGTAAGGCAAACCGGCCTTGTATGGTGCAAGCACCGTTACATACTCAGGAATGTTCTTGTTCTCCTGCGGAGCCTCGGGATCGTTCACCGTGGCCAGCACATAGGCGCCGACGATGCGTTGCCCCTCCGCATAGCGCGACAGCGCGTCCGGCGCATCCACATCCATCATGCGGTTCAGCATCCATCCGGTATGTCCCTTGCCGTCGCGCACCAGCCACCAGTCTTCCATCACCGGGGGTACCGGTTCACCCATCGCAGCCGGCCCCGCCGGAGCGGCGAGCTTGGCCAATCCTGCATCCCCCGGCTTTGCAACCGGCGGAATGGGCTTCTCCCCGTTCTTTGCCTCCTCCGTCGCAGCTCCACTCGGACTCTCGATGGAAGCCCCCTCGCGCGTCGCAGCCGGGGCTGTTAGTGCCCCCGCAATGCCGGTAGCCGCACCTGGAATCGCCGCCTGCCGCGGATTTTTCAGCGCTCCGGCCTTCACGCCACCGTTCTTAGGGAGCGTCGCGCGCCGGATCAGGCTCAGCTTGTCGCCCTCCGCCAGGCGATAAAACTTCTCCGTCGAACGCCCCGGCGTCAGGTGCAGATAGACCTCGTCCCGCACCACCCCAGTCGCCACCTCCGGATCGTGTTCGTGCTCCTGCTCGAGCGTCGCGAAGGCGTCATCGACCTCCTGCGTCACCACCGTGCGCTCCTCGATCCAGCCAGTCCCGCCATTCTCTGCCTGGACGCGCAGAAAGCGCCGCCCGCGCTCCAGCACCTTCAATTTGTCGCCGTTCTGGACCGTCCCCGTGCGGTTCGACACAGCCGCCACACGATCGCGCAACGTCTGCTGCTTCGCGCTGACATAGACATACTGACTCGCCGCCTTCGGGTGAAGGCGCGAACAGCCGCCCAGCAGTAGCATGCAGCAGAGCAGACTGAACCCCGTCAGCGCACTCACTCTTCCCTGCCCCGGCTGCTTCGATGACCGAATCCGCGCGCGCCACCCACTATCCTGAGAAGCGGCCAACCCTGACCGCAGAGAGGAATCTACAACACATATTTGCGGTATTTGTGGCATTCTCGACCCGCGAAGCTCCAAGCATCCTCCAGGTCGTCAGTCCCAATTCACCTGCAGCCGGCAACCTTGCTCCATTATCGCGCGGATTTCATCCACAGCCCGCCCGACGATTGCCCGAGAGGGGACATCGACGCCCGAGGCCCATCGAAAGAGACTCAGCCAGCCACCGTCACAGCCATTCTTGACATCCTCCCCTCCCTAAAGGAAGGGGATTCCTACGATGGCCGCCTAGCGGCCATTTCGGTGGGTTCTTGCTGCTGACGGCTTACCTCGCCATTCACTTCACAGGCTAACCGGGCGTGTCCCGCCCTTAGAACATTG